>NZ_JBSFHO010000001.1:11316-605532 GCF_053597075.1 Streptomyces sp. NPDC001514 | reverse complement strand
CACCGACGCTCCGCGTCGATTTCCTCCTCCGCCTTGCGATGCACGGCACCAGACCCCGCTCACTGATCCGGCCTGATCGACCGGACAGGACCTAGCCCAGCTCGTGCATCCAGCCGTGGGGGTCCTCGGCGACGCCCGTCTGGATGTCCAGCAGTGTCTTGCGCAGCTCCATCGTGACCTTGCCCGGCTCGCCGTCCGCCTGGGTCCATTCGGCGCCTGCGGACTTGACCTGGCCGATCGGCGTGATGACCGCGGCCGTGCCACAGGCGAAGACCTCGTGCAGCGTGCCGTTCTCGGTGTCGCGCTTCCAGTCGTCGATGGAGACCCGGCCCTCCTCGGCCTCGTAGCCGAGGTCGCGGGCGAGCTTGAGCAGCGAGTCACGGGTGATGCCCGCGAGGAGCGAGCCGGTGAGCTCGGGCGTGATGATCTTGTTTCCGTACACGAAGTACAGGTTCATGCCGCCCAGTTCCTCGACCCACTTGTGCTCCACGGCGTCGAGGTACGCGACCTGCTCGCAGCCCTTCGCAGCGGCCTCGGCCTGGGCGAGGAGGGACGCGGCGTAGTTGCCGCCGGTCTTGGCGAAGCCGATGCCGCCGGGGACGGCGCGGACGTAGTCCTCGGAGAGCCAGATGGAGACGGGCTTGACGCCACCGGGGAAGTACGGCCCGGCGGGGGACGCGATGACGATGAAGAGGTACTCGTTGGCCGGCTTCACGCCGAGACCGACCTCGGTCGCGATCATGAAGGGCCGCAGATAGAGCGAGGCCTCGCCGCCGTGCGCCGGGACCCATGCCTTGTCCTGCTGAACGAGCGCGTCACAGGCCGCGATGAACGTCTCGACCGGCAGCTCGGGCATCGCCAGGCGCCGGGCCGAGATCTGGAAGCGCTTGGCGTTGGCGTCGGGCCGGAAGGTGGCGACCGAGCCGTCGGGCCTGCGGTAGGCCTTCAGCCCCTCGAAGATCTCCTGCGCGTAGTGCAGCGTCATGTTGGCCGGGTCGATGGACAGCGGCGCGTACGGAGTGAGCTGGGCGTCGTGCCAGCCGCGCCCCTCCGTCCACTTGATCGTCACCATGTGATCGGTGAAGTGGCGGCCGAATCCGGGGTTGGCCAGGATCGCCTCGCGCTCCGCGTCGGACAGCGGGTTCGAGGAGGGCTTGAGCTCGATCGTGGTCGTCGTCATGTCTGCGTTGTCCTTCACCGTTTGTATGTGACGGACCGCTTTCACGCCTCTACCAGGACGTCCGAGCTTCCCCGCATGATGCGGCCCCACGTCCGATTATCGCAGCGCGTGGGGGCCGGAGCAGAACAGCGTGAGTTGCGGCCCATGGCTTGATGGTGGCACCCGGGGCCGCACAGGAGAAGCCGCCGGGCGCTGATGCGACCCGGCGGCTTCGAGGTTTCGAGGTTCGAGGTTTCGAGAGTCGACGGGTCAGCCCGCTACTCGTACGGCGAGCGCGTCGCCGATCTCGTCCGTGGTACGGGCGGTGCCGTCCCGCTCCGCCAGGTCGGCGGCGACGGCTTCCTCGATGCGTCCGGCCTCGGTCTCGTGGCCGAGGTGACGCAGGAGGAGGGCGACGGACAGGATCGTGGCCGTCGGATCGGCCTTGCCCTGGCCCGCGATGTCGGGCGCGGAGCCGTGGACGGGCTCGAACATGGACGGGAAGTCGCCCGTCGGGTTGATGTTGCCGGATGCGGCCAGGCCGATGCCACCGGTCACGGCAGCGGCGAGGTCGGTGAGGATGTCACCGAAGAGGTTGTCGGTGACGATGACGTCGAAGCGCTCCGGCTGCGTGACGAAGAAGATCGTCGCGGCGTCGACGTGCAGATAGTCGGTGGTGACCTCGGGGTACTCCCGGCCGACCCTGTCGAAGATGTTCTTCCACATGTGGCCCGCGTAGACGAGGACGTTGTTCTTGTGAACCAGCGTCAGCTTCTTGCGGGGGCGGGCCTTGGCCCGCTCGTACGCGTCACGGACGACACGCTCGACGCCGTACGCCGTGTTGACGCTGACCTCGGTGGCGACTTCGGCGGGCGTACCGGTGCGCAGCGAGCCGCCGTTGCCCGTGTACGGGCCCTCGGTGCCCTCGCGGACGACGACGAAGTCGATGTCGGGGCGGCCGGCGAGCGGGGTCGCGGTGTTGGGGAAGAGCTTCGACGGGCGCAGGTTCACGTAGTGGTCGAAGGCGAAGCGGAGCTTGAGCAGCAGCCCGCGCTCGAGGACGCCGGACGGCACGGACGGGTCGCCGATCGCGCCGAGCAGGATCGCGTCGTGGTTCTTGAGGGAGTCGAGCTCCGCGTCCGGAAGGGTCTCTCCGGTGCGGTGCCAGCGCTTGGCGCCGAGGTCGTACTCCTTGGTCTCCAGCTTCACATCCCCAGGAAGGACGGCCGAGAGGACCTTGAGGCCCTGGGCCACGACCTCCTGGCCGATGCCGTCACCGGGGATCACTGCGAGATCGATGCTGCGAGACATACCGGCACCGTACTCCGCGTCCCAGCGCCTGACATTCGCTGTCCATCATGCGGACGCGATTCTCACCCGCGAGGATGCCCTCCACCGCCGGGGACGCCCTCGGTTTCGTTGAATTCCGTTCATCCGGAGTCTGGCGAGGGGTCGTAAGTTACTGGCAAGTTGCCCCGCATGACCGATGACACCCCACGGGTCGGGATCCCCGACCAATTCGCGCGTGGCATGAGCATGCCCGAGCAGCACGAGTATCTGCGCGCCCGGCATGCCCGCCCCAAGGTCTCCCGGCGCGGTGCGCTGACCGGCGGTCTCGCGGGCGGTCTGGTGGCCGCCGGCAGCGGGCTGCTGGCCGGGCGGGCGACCGCCGCCGAGGCCTCCCCCACGCTGGTGGCGACGCCCGCCACGGCACAGGTCGACGGCTCGCTCGTCGCCCCGTTCGGCCGCCATCTGGCCTTCGGCGCCGACCCCAGGACGCAGATGCGGGTCTCCTGGCAGGTGCCGCTCGCCGTGCAGCGTCCGTATCTGCGGGTCGGGCTGAAGCCGTGGGACCTGAGCCTGAAGATCGAGGCCGAGGTGCGTCCGCTGCACACGCCCTCGCTCTCGAGCACGCTGCCCGCGGTCGACCAGTACTACCTGCACGTCGGGCTCGACGGACTGAAGCCGGGCACGACGTACTACTACGGCGTCGGCCACGACGGCTTCGACCCGGCGGACGCCTCCCGGATGTCGACGATCGGGTCGTTCCGTACGGCCCCGGCGGCGCCCGAGAGGTTCGTCTTCACAGCCTTCGGCGACCAGGGCGTGAGCTATGACGCCCTCGCCAACGACCAGTTGATCCTCGGTCAGAACCCCGCATTCCATCTGCACGCGGGCGACATCTGCTACGCCGACAGCAGCGGGCAGGGCAAGGAGTCCGACACGTACGACGCACGCGTGTGGGACCAGTTCCTGGCGCAGACGGAGAGTGTCGCCTCGCGCGTGCCGTGGATGGTCACCACGGGCAACCACGACATGGAGGCCTGGTACTCGCCGAACGGCTACGGCGGCCAGTCCGCGCGCTGGTCACTGCCCACGAACGGCCCGGACGCCAGGAACGCCCCGGGGATCTACTCGTTCGTGTACGGCAACGTGGGTGTCGTCGCGCTGGACGCGAACGACGTCTCGTACGAGATTCCCGCCAACAAGGGCTACACGGGCGGTACGCAGACGGCGTGGCTGGACAAGCGGCTGGGCGAGCTGCGCGCCCGCCCGGAGATCGACTTCGTGGTGGTTTTCTTCCACCACTGCATGTACTCCACGTCCACGCACGCCTCGGACGGCGGTCCGCGGGACGCGTGGCTGCCGCTCTTCACCAAGCACCAGGTGGACCTGGTGATCAACGGCCACAACCACGTCTACGAGCGCACGGACGCCATCAAGGGCGGCGAGGTCGGCAAGCCCGTACCCATCGGGGCGACGACCGACCCGACCCTGGACGGCATCGTGTACGTCACGGCGGGCGGCGCGGGCGCGGACCTGTACGGCTTCGGGCTCGGGGTGGAGGACAGCTACGAGGGAAACGTCCATGATCACGACCACATCGTGACGTTCCACTGGACGAAGCTGCGGCTGCCGGACCCGGACACGGTCGAGTGGTCGCGCGTCCGGTACACCGGCTTCTCCTTCCTCGCGGTGGAGGCGGAGACGGGTGCGAGCGCGAAGCTGAAGGTCTCCGCGCTCGCCGAGAGCGGCGAGCGCATCGACTATTTCGAGGTCAGGCGCGGTCAGTGACCGGTTCGGCCGCGGCCGGCCCGGTCAGTGGCCGACTCAATCAGTGACCGGTTTCGCCGCCGTTGTCCCTGCGGTCGAGGGCTCGCTGCAGGGCAGCGGCGGCGTTCGCGGCAGCGCTCTTGCGGTCGGACTCGCTCGTGCGGGGCGTGTGGCGGACGCGGCGGCGGAGGGTCGTCTCGGACATGGTGATCGACTCCTTGAGATCAAAACGATCGAAGGCGCCGGAAGGGGCGGGGAGCAACGGGCCGCAGGGGTTGCCTGCACGGGGCACCGGCTCATGACCGCCATTCGCTGGATCGAGCGAGACGTTCGGCTCCTACAAAGCTAAGGGAGCCGGGCCGCTCTGTCTCCACAATTAGTCGGACTTCCTACTATCTGAGACGCGATCTTGAAGAACTGCTGGTGAGAGCGCTCTGAGCTCGCGGATCAGCGCGCGTACGGCGACCGTCCCTGCCTGCTCGGGCGTGGTGACGTATCCGACGGAACGCGTCGGACGCTCCGGTCCGAGATCAGTGATCTCGACGGTGTCCGGCGCTCCGATCAGGGACAGCTGGGGCATGACGGCCATTCCGAAACCACTGCTCACGAGCGAGAGCACCGCTCCGTCGTCCTCGGTGCGGACCGTGGCCGGCGGCAGCCACTCCTGCCGCTGCCACCAATCGCGGGTGTACGAGGTGCAGTTCTCCGTCCAGTCGACCAGCGGCAGCGAGCGCGGCGTCGCGTGCCCTGCCGGGTGCACCAGCGCGTAGGTCTCCTCCACCAGCACTCCCCCGACCAGCTCGGGCGGTACGGGAGATGTCGTACCGATCGTCGCGATGGCCAGATCCGCCCGCCCGTCCATCACCTCGCCGGCGGTGCCGCGCCCCACTTCCCTGACGATCCGTACCTCCGGCACGATCTCCGGGTGCCGCGTGGCGAGCCTCTCCAGGGCGGTCGGCAGCAGATGCAGCGCCGCACTGCGGAAGGCCGCGATCCGCAGCGGGCCCGCGATCGCGGCCGAGTCCGTCGCCGCGCCGCGTACTTCGGCCCGCATCACTTCGAGCAGCCGCAGAACGCGCCGGGCGTGGGCGACGGCCCGGGTGCCGGCGGCGGTGGGGGTGGCGCCCCTGCGGCCCCGGTCGAAGAGGACGGCCCCGAGCTTGCGCTCGCTGCCCCGCACCGAGTGCGAGACGGCGGACTGGGTCATGCCGAGGGCGGCGGCAGCGGCGGAGAAGCCGCGCTCGCGCTCGACCGCGACGAGGATGCGGAGTTCGCCGATCTCGAGGTCCGGCATCGCGGGCATGGGGCTCTCACCTCGTTGTATGAGGGGTGTTCATGGACAGGGCCGTTCCATGGGCGCAACCCACTGCCCGGCTGCGGCATTCCTCCGTACGTTCCTGCACATGACGACGCAGACCTCCCTCACCGTGCAGCAGACCGCCCGGCCCGACGGCTTCCCGGCCGCCGACCAGTTCGCCTTCGTCGAGGGTCCGGTTCCGGAGCCCCGGCCGGGCACCGCCCTGGTCGAGAACCTGCTCTGGTCCGTGGACCCCTACCACCGCGGGGCAATGGACAGCGACGAGCTGTGGACCCTCAACTCCCCCATGGAGGGCCGCTCCATCGGCCGCGTCGTCGACTCGCGCGACCCCGCGCTCAAGGAGGGTGACCTCGTCTTCCACCGGCACGGCTGGCGTACGCATGCGCTGGTGACACCCGGCGAGTACGGGACGCGGAAGATCCGTACGTACGAAGGCGTCCCGCTCTCGGCCCACTTGAGCATCCTCGGCGGCACCGGTCTGACCGCCTACGTGGCCCTCACCCGCACGCTGCGGCTCGCGCCGGGCGAGGACCTCTTCGTCTCCTCGGCCGCGGGCGGCGTGGGCACGGCGGCGGGACGCATCGCCCGGCTGCTCGGCGCGGGCCGCGTCGTCGGCAGCGCGGGCTCCGCCGCGAAGGTCGCGTATCTGACCGGGCAGGTCGGATACGACGCGGCCTTCGACTATCACGACGGTCCGGTCGAGGAGCTGCTGGCGAAGGCAGCGCCCGACGGCATCGACGCGTATGTCGACAACGTGGGCGGGGACCACCTGCAGGGCGCGATCGCGTCGCTGCGCGACTTCGGGCGGATCGCCTGGGTAGGTGCCGTGGCCCAGTACAACAGCAACGAGCCGCCGGCCGCGCCACGCAATCTCTTCGAGATCAACCACAAGAGCCTGCGCCTGGAGGGCGTGCTGGTGCGTCACCACGCGGACCTGCAGGAGGAGTTCGAGGACTTCCTCGTACCGCATCTGCAGAGCGGGCGGACCGGGCAGGACGTGACGGTGGTGGAGGGCTTCGAGCGGATCGTCGAGGCGTTCCTGGGGATGCTGCGCGGCGAGAACACGGGGAAGATGCTGGTGGCGCGATCGAACTAGCTACGTCGCAGGGGCGTCATCGGTGTCCTGCTGTGCAGCGCGGCCGGCGTAGGGCGCCAGGCGGGACCTGGCCAAGGGCTGCGAGGGGGAGAGGGCTCCAAGGGACAGGCTGCGAAGGACAAGGCCCGCTCAGAGCACGTCGCCGTCGCGCCAGTCGAAGAGCAGCGCCGAGGCAGCCGGATCGGGAAGCGACCGGCCTGCCGCCGGGCGGAGGTACGTGGAGTCCTCCTCGTCCGGGAGGTGCACCACGCCGTCGGTGCTCAGAGCCTCGACACGGCCCCGCCACAACTGCCAGCCACGTGCGCGGTACAACTGCGCACCGTCGTCCGACGCGGACAGGGCGCCGAGGTCGTAGGCTCCGTCGATCACCGTCTCCAGCGCCGCCATCACCCGGCCGCCCAGGCCCTGACGACGGCGGTCGGCGCGGACCGCGACCCCCTCGACGTAACCGACGCGGTACGAGCGGCCGGCGTGCAGCACCCTGCGCATGATCACGCTGCCGTGGGCGGCGAGGCCGTCGCGGTCGCCGACGAAGGCGTGGATGCCGCCGAGGCCGTGGTTCCAGTCCTCGTCGCTGAAGTCGCCTTCGAAGGCGGTGTCGAGCAGGGCCCGGATCCCCTCCAGAGCGGTCTCCGACAGCTGGTAGGTGTGCGCCGTGCGCAGGGGTTCCGTGAAGGGCTCGGTCAAGGACTCCGTCATGCGCTCCGTCATGTGCGCCACTCTCGCAGGCCCCGCACCCGGACCGGATCCCGGTTGGCGCACCATGTCGGAAAACCGTCCCCCGGGAGGGGAGTTGGCATTGCGAAAGGCCCAGCGGATGCCACTTTGCCGGTGCTCGCGGCCCGGAGCGCGTACGACGAGATCCTCTCGGACGGGCCACTTCGCCCTGGAGGCGCACGCACCCCGGATCGCTTCACTGCTCGAGAGCTACCGAGCCGGAGGCCGGTGCAGCCGCCGTCAGTACACGTTGACGCCGTACGCCGCCAGCGCCTCGCGCACCGGCTGGTGGATCGCGGAGCCGTTCGTCCCCGTGCAGCCGGAGCTGCCGGAGTGGATGCCGAGGGCGACCGAGCCGGCGAAGTGGGCGCCGCCGCTGTCGCCTCCGGCGGAACACCACGTTGAATGCGGGTCCCGAATCCGGGTCCCGGGTCCCCTCCGTCCGGAACACAGCGGTGCCCCCGGCCGGTGTGGCCGGGGGCACCGCTGACGCAGAGGCGACGCCCTCAGGACGTGGCTTTCTCCAGCTCACGGGCGACCCGCCCCACCCAGTCCGTGAACTCGTCCCGGTGGTGCGACTCACCCCCGCACAACGCCGCGACCTGCGGATCCGTGATTCTGTTCGGTCCGGTCATGGTCAGCAGACGGTGCATCTCCTTCATCACGGAGGCCATCCGCTGGGCATCGAGATGATCGATCGCGTCGACCCCGTGGCCGGCGCCGAGAGTCGTGGAACCTGGCATGTCGTCCCTCCTGATCGCCTCGCCGACCCCCTCCCAGCAGCGTAAGCCCGCCGAATGTGAGCCGCCCCCGGCCGGTCTGGGGTAACCGGCGGGGGGCGGGGTTCACAGGGGGCCGCTCAGGCTCAGCCCATGTGCGGGTAGCCGTAGTCGGTCGGCGGGACCAGGGTTTCCTTGATCGCGCGGGTCAGCGTCCAGCGCATCAGGTTCTGCGGGGCGCCGGCCTTGTCGTTCGTGCCGGACGCGCGGCCGCCACCGAAGGGCTGCTGGCCGACGACGGCGCCGGTCGACTTGTCGTTGATGTAGAAGTTGCCCGCGGCGTACCGCAGCTTCTCCATCGTGTACGCGGTCGCCGCGCGGTCACCGGAGATGACCGAGCCGGTCAGCGCGTACGCCGACACCGACTCCATCTGCGCCAGCATGGCCTCGTACTGGTCGTCCTCGTACACGTGCACCGCGAGGATCGGGCCGAAGTACTCGGTCGTGAAGACCTCGTTCTCGGGGTCGGTGCACTCGATGACCGTCGGGCGGACGAAGTAGCCGACCGAGTCGTCGTACGTACCGCCGGCGACGATCGTGCAGCTCGGGTCCTCCTTCGCACGGTCGATCGCGGCCTTGTTCTTGGCGAAGGCGCGCTCGTCGATGACGGCGCCGATGAAGTTCGTCAGGTCGGTGACGTCACCCATCTTGATGCCGTCGACCTCGGCCGCGAACTCCTCCTTGAAGCCCGAGTTCCAGATGGAGGCCGGGACGTACGCGCGCGAGGACGCGGAGCACTTCTGGCCCTGGAACTCGAAGGAGCCACGGGTCAGCGCGGTCTTCAGGACGGCGCGGTCGGCGCTCGGGTGGGCGACGACGAAGTCCTTGCCGCCCGTCTCACCGACGATGCGCGGGTAGGAGCGGTAGTTGTCGATGTTGTTGCCGACCGTCTTCCACAGGTGCTGGAAGGTCTTGGTCGAGCCGGTGAAGTGGATACCGGCAAGCATCGGGTGGTTCAGGGCGACCTCGGAGACGGCGATGCCGTCACCCGTGACCAGGTTGATGACGCCCTTGGGCAGGCCCGCCTCCTCCAGGAGCTGCATCAGCAGAACGGCGGAGTGGGTCTGCGTCGGGGACGGCTTCCAGATCACCACGTTGCCCATGAGGGCGGGGGCGGTGGGCAGGTTGCCCGCGATGGCCGTGAAGTTGAACGGCGTGATCGCGTAGACGAAGCCTTCCAGCGGGCGGTGGTCGAGGCGGTTCCACACACCCGGGGAGTTGGCCGGCGGCTGCTCGGCCAGGATCTGGCGGGCGTAGGCGACGTTGAAGCGCCAGAAGTCGACGAGCTCGCACGGGGTGTCGATCTCGGCCTGCTGCGCGGTCTTCGACTGGCCCAGCATGGTGGAGGCGGCCAGCGTCTCGCGCCAGGGACCGGCCAGCAGCTCGGCTGCGCGCAGGATGATCGCGGCGCGGTCGTCGAACGACATCGCGCGCCACGCCGGGGCGGCGGCGAGGGCGGCGTCGATCGCGTCCTGCGCGTCCTGCTGCGTGGCGCCGGCGAAGGTGCCGATCACGGCCTGGTGGTTGTGCGGCTGCACGACGTTCACGCGCTCGCCGCCGCCCATGCGCTTCACACCGTTGATGGTCATCGGCAGGTCGATGGGGTTCTCGGCCAGCTCCTTGAGCTTGGCCTCGAGGCGGGCACGCTCGGGCGAACCGGGAGCGTAGCCCTGCACCGGCTCGTTGACCGGGGCGGGGACCTGGGTCACAGCGTCCATGAGTTCCTTGATCCTTTGTGAGGGGTGGGAGGGCTCAGTCCTGGGGCCCTGGGGGTCAGTTCTTGGTGATCATCGACCGGACGAAGAACAGCAGGTTGGCCGGCTTCTCGGCGAGGCGGCGCATGAAGTAGCCGTACCAGTCGGTGCCGTACGCCGTGTAGACGCGCATCCGGTGGCCCTCGGCCGCCAGCCGGAGGTGCTCGTCGCTGCGGATGCCGTACAGCATCTGGAACTCGTACTCATCCAGTTTGCGCCCGGCCCGGCGCGCGAGCTCCTGTGCGACGGCGATGAGTCGCGGGTCGTGGGACCCGATCATCGGGTAGCCCTCGCCCTCCATCAGGATCTTGAGGATGCGGACGTACGCCTTGTCGATCTCGCCCTTGTCCTGGTACGCGACGGAGGCGGGCTCCTTGTACGCGCCCTTCACGATGCGGACGCGGCTGCCGTTGGCGGCGAGGCGGCGGGCGTCGTCCTCGGTGCGGAACAGATACGCCTGGATCACGCAGCCGGTCTGCGGGAAGTCCTTCCGGAGCTCCTCGTGGATGGCGAACATCGAGTCGAGCGTGGTGTGGTCCTCCGCGTCCAGGGTGACCGTGGTGCCGATCGCGGCAGCGGCTTCGACGACGGGGCGGACGTTCGCGAGCGCCAGCTCGTGGCCGCCCTCGAGGGACTGGCCGAACATCGACAGCTTCACCGACATCTCGGCCTTCGTGCCCAGGCGGAGGTCCTTGAGGCGGTCGATCAGCTCCAGGTAGGCGTCCCGTGCGGCGGTGGCCTGCTCGCGGGTGGTGATGTCCTCGCCCACGACGTCCAGGGTGACCTCGAGGCCGTTGGCGGTCAGGTCCGCGACGATCGGGACGACCTGGTCGACGGTCTCACCGGGGATGAAGCGGTTGACCACCGGCTTGGTCACGGGGGCGGCGGACACAAGACGGCGCATCTTGTCGCTGCGCGACGCGGCGAGGATCACGGGACCCAGCACGGGGCACCTCCTAAGGGGAGACGGACGGGGCCGGGCCAGGTCGAAGCAGAACAAAGCGCAACAGATCCGGTACGGCACGGAGAACCACCGTGAAACCTAAATATCGCTCCGATGCTCGGCCATCGACAGCTGTCACGCATCCGGGCCCAGCTCTTCAGACATCTGTCTGAAGAGGCGCCCGACCGGTGCGAGAATGTCCGGGTGAAGGGCGATTACCAGGAACTGGTGGACGAGATCTCGGGGCTGCTGGGCGCCCCGGCGACCCTCGAGAACCGGGACTTCGAACTCATCGCCTTCGGCGCGCACGACAGTGACGACGACAGCGCCATGGACCCCGTCCGTACGCGCTCGATCCTGACCAGGAAGTCCACTCCTGCGGTGCGCGCCTGGTTCGAGGGCTTCGGCATCGCCCGCGCGACCGGTCCCGTACGGATCCCGGCCGCCCCGGAGGCCGGGGTCTTCCGCGACCGGATCTGCCTGCCGGTCCGCCATCGCGGGATCGTCCTCGGATACGTATGGCTCCTCGACGCGGAGCCCGGACCCACGCACGCCCAGCTGGCCGCGGCCATGGAGGTGGCCGAGCGGATCGGTGGTCTTCTCGCGGACGAGGAGCGGGCCGGCACCGATCTGTCGCGGGAGTTCCGCGCCGTGCTCACGGCCGAGCGTGGCTGGCAGTACGACATGGCGGTCGCCGCCCTCCAGTCGGCCCTGGGTCCAACCGCGGACGGCCTGCACGGGGTGGTGTGCGTCGCTCCGTGGCCGTCGGGGGACGCGCCTTCGGTGCGTACGGTCCCGGGGGCGTCGGCGCTGTGCACGGTGCAGTGGGTGGCCGCGGTCCTGGCGCCGGGGCCAGGGCAGGGGCCGAACGGGCCGGGGACCGGCGCCGGGGCGGCTCAGCCGGTTCGCGACAGCGGCGGTCATGCGCTGGCCGCGCTGGTGCGGCTGCGGGCCGCCGACGTACTCGCGCCCGCCGTCACCGCGGCGCACCGGCTGAACGGCACCGCCGGCAGCGGCGCCGTCGCGGGCATCGCCCTCCCCCGCCGGGGCATCGGCGACCTCAGCACCTCCTGGCGCGAGGCCGCATCCGCGGCGCGCGCGGCCATCGCCCAGCCGCGCCTGGGCCCGGTGGCCGACTGGGCCTCGATCGGCCCGTACCGGCTGCTGACCGCGCTCCCGCAGGCTCCCTCCCCCGACCCCGCGATCGGCCCGCTGCTCGCCCAGGCACATGCCGAACTGGCCCGTACGGCCGAGGTGTTCCTGGACTGCGCGGGCCAGGCCGGCCGCGCGGCCTCGACCCTCGGCATCCACCGGCAGACGCTCTACTACCGCCTTTCGCGTGTCGAGCAGCTGACGGGACTCGACCTGGACGAGGGCGAGGACCGACTGCTCCTCCACATGGCCCTCAAGGCCGCACGGCTCTAGGCCCTGCGGATCACCGCGCTGCGGACCGCCTTGTCCTGGATGCCGCCGGCGTTCGGGCTCAAAGTGATCATCGAGACGTTGGCGACGCAGAGCACGGGAATGCCGACGATCACGAGGTTGGTGAGGTGGCGAATCACCGCCGCGCCGTACCCGAGGCGTCCTCCGTCACCGAGGCGCACCACCTCCAGGCCCAGCACTCGCTTGCCCACCGTGCCTCCCCAGCGGGAGACACTCAGCGGGGAGTAGAGGAGGAGGAACGCGAACACCCACGCCGCGGCGGCTGTGCGCCAGATCATGCGTGCGTCGCTGTCGGGAACGTCAAGGCCTCCGAGTATCCGGTCGAGCCCGACGAGCGGTACGAGGATCACCAGGACGGCGATGGGGAGATCGACGGCGACAGCGGCGCAGCGCCGCATGAGGCTCGCCGGGGATCCGGGGCCGGCGGCCGAGGCGTGTCCCACCGAGGGGAGGGGGGCGAGGTCATTGCCGGAGGACAGTGGGCCGAGTGTCATCGTGCACTTGCTTTCGATCATGACGGAGGGTGCGGGCGTACGGGTCGGTCGGCGCGCTGCCCGTGTTCTCGGTTCGCGCGGGCCCGACCGCCTCACCCCACTCTTCGGTCAGCGCCAGGAACGCCTGGTGCAGCAGGGTGTCCTTGGAGCGTAGTGGTAGCCGATGGAGGCCAGATCGGTGCCGGACGCGGCAACGATGTCGCGTGCGGCCGTCCGGCCGTAGCCCTTCTCCAGCAGGCAGCGCTTGGCGCCCTCGAGCAGATCTTCGCGGTGCCCCATGAAAGCAGCGCACCCGGCCGTTGGACGCTTGTGTAAGACGAGCGTCCAACGACCGGGTGCGTGGATCATGCGTGGATCATGCGTGGATCAAAGGTCGCGGAGGACCGGGCAGATCAGCCGAACCGGTCGGGCCCGGCAGCTCAGCCGAAGCCGTCGGACCCGGCAGCTCAGTCGACCAGGTTCACCGAACGGGCCGACGTCGCGCCGATCTCCTCGGCGATCTCGTTCAGCACGGACTGCGGCACGGTGTCGTCGACAGTCAGCACGACCAGCGCCTCGCCGCCCTCCTCCTGCCGCGCGACCTGCATCCCCGCGATGTTCAGCCCGGCCTCGCCGAGAATCCGGCCGACCGTGCCGACGACACCCGGACGGTCCTCGTAGCGCGCCACCACCATGTGGTCGGCCAGCGCCAGATCGATGTCGTAGTCACCGACGGCGACGATCTTCTGGAGGTGCTTGGGGCCGGCCAGCGTGCCGGAGACCGCGACCTCCTCCCCGCCCGAGAGCGTGCCGCGCACGGTCACCACATTGCGGTGGTCCGGGGACTCCGAGCTGGTGGTGAGGCGGACCTCGACGCCGCGCTCCTGGGCGAACAGCGGGGCGTTCACATACGACACGGTCTCGTCGATCACGTCCTCGAACACGCCCTTCAGCGCGGACAGTTCGAGCACCTTCACATCGTGCTGCGTGATCTCGCCGTACACCTCGACATCGAGACGGACCGCGACCTCGCCCGCCAGCGCGGTGAAGATCCGGCCGAGCTTCTCGGCGAGCGGCAGACCCGGTCGGACGTCCTCGGCGATCACACCGCCCTGGACGTTGACCGCGTCCGGCACCAGCTCACCGGCGAGCGCGAGACGCACGGACTTGGCGACCGAGATACCGGCCTTCTCCTGCGCCTCGTCCGTGGACGCGCCGAGGTGCGGGGTGCAGACGACCTGGTCGAACTGGAACAGCGGGGAGTCCGTGCACGGCTCCTTCGCATACACATCGAGGCCCGCGCCCGCGACCCGGCCCTCCTTGAGCGCCGAGTACAGCGCCTCCTCGTCGACGATCCCGCCGCGCGCGGCGTTGACGATGCGGACGGTCGGCTTGACCTTGTGCAGCGCCTCGTCGCCGATCAGACCGAGCGTCTCGGGGGTCTTGGGGAGGTGGACGGTGATGAAGTCCGAGACCTCGAGGAGCTCGTCGAGGGTGAGCAGCTTGACGCCCATCTGCGCGGCGCGCGCGGGCTGTACGTAGGGGTCGTACGCGACGATCTTCATGCCGAAGGCGGACATCCGCTGGGCGACCAGCACACCGATGCGGCCGAGTCCGACGACGCCGAGGATCTTCTCGCTGAGCTCCACGCCCGTGTACTTCGAGCGCTTCCACTCGCCGTTCTTCAGGGCGGTGTTGGCCTGCGGGATGTTGCGCGCGGTGGCGACGATCAGACCGCAGGCGAGCTCGGCGGCGGTCACGATGTTGGACGTCGGGGCGTTGACGACCATCACGCCGGCCTTGGTCGCGGCGGAGACGTCCACGTTGTCCAGACCGACACCGGCGCGGGCGACGACCTTCAGCCTGCTCGCGACGGCGATGGCCTCGGCGTCGACCTTGGTCGCGGAGCGGACGAGGATCGCGTCCACGTCGGCGACGGCAGGAATCAGCTCGGCGCGGTCCGCGCCGTTGCAGTGCCGGATCTCGAAGTCCGGACCGAGCGCGTCCACCGTCGCGGGCGACAGCTCTTCGGCAATGAGTACAACGGGTTTACGGGTCGCAGTGCTCACGTGAGTCCTCACTGGTCCAATGCGGACGGCCGTCCCGACGGCCGCTGGCGGTGGAGGGGGCTAGCCGCGTGGAAGACGCACGACGCTGTGGGCCTGACCTGACGCGTATGTGTTGACCACTCTAGTGGTGTCGGACGGCTGGTTTTCCGCCTTGACGGAAGGATCACCCGTCCGGGGTTGGACCGGTTGTCCAACGGAAAGCGGCGGGCCTCGGAAGGCCCGCCGCACAGAGGCCTACGCCTCCTCGTTGTCGACCCAGCTCATGAGCTTGCGCAGCTCCTTGCCGGTGGTCTCCAGCAGGTGGTTCTCGTCCTGCTTCTTGTACTCGTCGTACTTCTTCAGACCGCCGTGGTACTCGTCCATCCAGTTCTTGGCGAACGTGCCGTCCTGGATCTCGGCGAGGACCTTCTTCATCTCGGCCTTGGTCTGGTCCGTGATGATGCGCGGCCCGGTGACGTAGTCGCCCCACTCGGCGGTCTCGGAGACCGACCAGCGCATCTTCTCCAGGCCGCCCTCGTACATGAGGTCCACGATCAGCTTCAGCTCGTGGAGGCACTCGAAGTACGCGATCTCCGGCTGGTAGCCGGCCTCGACCAGGGTCTCGAAGCCCGCCTTGACGAGCGCCGAGGCACCGCCGCAGAGGACGGCCTGCTCGCCGAAGAGGTCGGTCTCGGTCTCCTCGGTGAAGGTCGTCTTGATGACACCGGCGCGCGTGCCGCCGATGGCCTTGGCGTAGGACAGGGCCAGGGCGAAGGCGTTGCCGGTCGCGTCCTGCTCGACAGCGGCGATCGCGGGGACGCCGCGGCCCTCCTCGTACTGGCGGCGGACCAGGTGACCCGGGCCCTTCGGGGCGACCAGGGCGACGTCCACACCGGCCGGGGGCTTGATGAAGCCGAAGCGGATGTTGAAGCCGTGGGCGAAGAACAGCGCGTCGCCGTCCTTCAGGTTGTTCTTGATGGACTCCTCGTACACCTGGGCCTGGATCGGGTCCGGGATGAGGATCATGATGACGTCGGCCTCGGCGGCGGCCTCCGACGGCGTCACCACGCGCAGGCCCTGCTCCTCGGCCTTGGCCTTGGACTTGGACCCCTCGTGCAGACCGACGCGGACGTCCACACCGGAGTCACGGAGCGACAGCGCGTGGGCGTGGCCCTGGCTGCCGTAACCGATGACCGCGACCTTGCGGCCCTGGATGATGGACAGGTCGGCGTCGTCGTCGTAGAACAGCTCGGCCACTGGGTTTCTCCTTGGGTGTACTGGTGTTGCGTCCCACCGTACGGCGGGGAGGGACGAGGGGGATCGAGGGTCTCGGTATCCGGGCGGCGTGCCGCTATGCGCTGCGGTCGAGGGCCCGGAGGCTGCGGTCCGTGATGGACCGCGCGCCACGCCCTATGGCGATCGTGCCGGACTGGACCAGCTCCTTGATGCCGAACTGCTCCAGCATCTTCAGCATGGCGTCGAGCTTGTCACTCGATCCGGTGGCCTCGATGGTGACGGCCTCGGGCGAGACGTCCACGGTCTTGGCGCGGAAGAGCTGGACGATCTCGACGATCTGGGAACGGGTCTCGTTGTCGGCGCGGACCTTCACGAGGACGAGCTCGCGCTGGATCGCGGCGCTGGGCTCCAGCTCGACGATCTTCAGCACGTTGACCAGCTTGTTGAGCTGCTTGGTCACCTGCTCGAGCGGCAGGTCCTCGACATTGACCACGATCGTGATGCGGGAGATGTCGGGGTGCTCGGTGACGCCCACGGCGAGCGAGTCGATGTTGAAGCCACGGCGGGAGAACAGGGCGGCGATCCTGGCCAGGATGCCCGGGGTGTTCTCCACCAGGACGGAGAGCGTGTGCTTGGACATGGTCGTGGTGTCTCTCTCTGCTCGCTCAGTCGTCTTCGTTGTCGCCGAAGTCGGGGCGGACGCCGCGCGCGGCCATGACCTCGTCGTTGGAGGTGCCGGCGGCGACCATCGGCCACACCATGGCGTCCTCGTGGACGATGAAGTCGATCACGACGGGGCGGTCGTTGATCGCGTTGGCCTCGGCGATGACCTTGTCCAGATCGGCCGGGTCCTCGCAGCGCAGGGCGACACAGCCCATGGCCTCGGACAGCTTGACGAAGTCCGGGACGCGGGTGCCCTTGCGGGGCGCCTGGCTCGCGCCGACCTGGGAGCCTGCGGTGTGGTGGCCGGTGTCGTCGGCGTGCAGGACGGTGCTCGAGTACCGCTCGTTGTAGAACAGGGTCTGCCACTGGCGGACCATGCCCAGCGCTCCGTTGTTGATGATCGCGACCTTGATCGGGATGTCGTTCAGGGCGCAGGTGACCAGTTCCTGGTTGGTCATCTGGAAGCAGCCGTCGCCGTCGATCGCCCAGACGGTGCGGTCGGGCATGCCGGCCTTGGCGCCCATGGCGGCCGGGACGGCGTAGCCCATGGTCCCGGCGCCGCCGGAGTTCAGCCAGGTGGCCGGCTTCTCGTAGTCGATGAAGTGGGCGGCCCACATCTGGTGCTGGCCGACACCGGCCGCATAGATGGTGCCCTCCGGGGCGAGCTGGCCGATGCGCTGGATGACCTGCTGCGGGGCGAGGCTGCCGTCCTCCGGCGTCTCGTAGCCGAGCGGGTAGGTCTCGCGCCAGCGGTTGAGATCGCTCCACCAGGCGGTGTAGTCGCCGGTGTTGCCCTCGTTGTGCTCGGCCTGGACGGCCTGGACCAGGTCGGCGATCACCTCGCGGGCGTCACCGACGATCGGGACGTCCGCGGCCCGGTTCTTGCCGATCTCGGCCGGGTCGATGTCGGCGTGGACGATCTTGGCGTACGGGGCGAAGCTGTCCAGCTTTCCGGTGACGCGGTCGTCGAAGCGGGCGCCGAGGGCGACGATCAGGTCGGCCTTCTGCAGCGCGGTGACGGCGGTGACCGAACCGTGCATGCCCGGCATTCCCACGTGCAGCGGGTGGCTGTCGGGGAACGCGCCCAGCGCCATCAGGGTGGTGGTGACGGGGGCGTTGGTGAGCTCCGCGAGGACCTTCAGCTCGGCGGTGGCACCGGCCTTGAGGACGCCGCCGCCGACGTACAGGACGGGGCGCTTGGCCTGCGTGATCAGTTTCGCCGCCTCGCGGATCTGCTTGGCGTGCGGCTTGGTGACCGGCCGGTAGCCGGGAAGGTCGGTCTGCGGCGGCCAGCGGAAGGTGGTCTGCGCCTGCAGGGCGTCCTTGGCGATGTCGACGAGGACCGGTCCCGGACGGCCGGTGGAGGCGATGTGGAAGGCCTCGGCGATCGTCCTCGGGATGTCCTCGGCCTTGGTGACCAGGAAGTTGTGCTTGGTGATCGGCATGGTGATGCCGCAGATGTCCGCCTCCTGGAAGGCGTCCGTGCCGATGGCCCTGCTGGCCACCTGGCCGGTGATCGCGACCAGCGGGACGGAGTCCATGTGGGCGTCGGCGATCGGCGTGACCAGGTTGGTGGCGCCCGGTCCTGAAGTGGCCATGCACACGCCGACCTTGCCGGTGGCCTGCGCGTAGCCGGTGGCGGCGTGGCCCGCGCCCTGCTCATGGCGGACCAGGATGTGGCGGACCTTGGTCGAGTCCATCAGCGGGTCGTACGCGGGGAGGATGGCACCGCCGGGGATGCCGAACACGGTCTCGGCCCCGACCTCCTCGAGAGAGCGGATGAGGGACTGCGCGCCCGTGACGTGCTCAACGGTGGCGGAGGTCTGTCCGCCGGTGCGGGCCCGCGGCTGCGGATGGTGGGCCCCGGTGGCCTGCTCGGTCATCGGCATTCTCTTCTCGAAGCTGAGGGTTTGTGCGGGTCTCGAAGCTGGGGTTCGTGCGGGGTTTTCGGCGGGGGTTCTGGCGGGATTCCTGCGGGATTCCTGCGGGATTCCTGCGGGATTCCTGCGGGGTTTTGCGTGGGTTTGGGAAGATCCAGTGCAACAAAAAACCCCTCGTGCCGTGAGGCAAGCGAGGGGAGCGCGCCGGTGCGGTCTGCAGAGCCCGTGCAGGGCCCTGCTTCAGCCGACGCGCTTTCCAAGTACGAGAATTCGGGTGCGCATGGCATTGACCCTCCCCCCGGCGCACTACCACTGTCAAGTGGGTGGGACGGGCGTCTCATTATTTGAGCGCATTGGCGGACGTCCGACGAGCTCGGGACCGGTGGGGGCGGAACGGCGTGCGGGCAGGGAGCCCCCGGTGAGGACCGGCAGGGCCGCTCCCCCGGGCACCGGATACTCACCGCGCACCAGGGCTCGGCGCAGCCGGTGCTCGTCCAGTGGTCCGGAGAATGCCGTTCCCTGGCCATGGCTGCACCCCATGGCCCGCAGGGCCAGCACCTGCTCCGGCACGTCCACGCCGTCCGCCACGGACTGCATGCCGAGATCGCAGGCGATCCTCAGCAGACCCGCGGTGATCTTGTGCAGCCTGGCGGATTCCACGACGCCCTCGATCAGGCCCCGGTCGAGTTTCAGTACGTCGACGGGGAGCCGGCGCAGCGCGGTGATCGCGGCATAACCGCTGCCGAAGCCGTCCAGGGCGATCCGTACGCCGAGTCTGCGCAGGGCGACGAGGCGCTGCTCCAGCTCGTCGAAGGAGATGCGGGGGTCGCTCTCGGCGAGCTCGATCACCAGGGCGCCCGAGGGCAGCCCGTGGCGGGTGAGCAGGGCCTCGATCGAGCCGAGGGGCAAGGACCGGTCCAGCAGCCTGCGGGCGGAGAGCCGGATGGAGACCGGGACCTCGTGGCCGAGGCGGCTGCGCTCGGCGGCCTGCTCGACGGCCTCCTCCAGCAGCCAGCGGCCGAGCTCGGCGGTGCGGTCGCTGTCCTCGGCGACCCGGAGGAACTCGGCAGGCGTGAAGAGGATGCCCTGAGCCGATTTCCAGCGGGCCTGGGCCGCGACGGAGGTGATCCGGCCGGTGGCCAGGTTCACGACCGGCTGGTGGAGCAGGGCGAACTCACCGTCGTGGAGTGCTGCACGCAGCCGCGTGGCCAGCTCCGTGCGGCGCACGACCTCGGCCTGCATCTGTGGCGCGTACAGCTCGACGCGGTCCTTGCCGCCCGCCTTGGCCCGGTACATGGCCAGGTCAGCGTTGCGCAGGAGATCGCCCGCGCTGATGCCGGGCTCGGCGAAGGCGACGCCGATGGACGCGGCGACGCGCACTTCGTTGCCCTCCACCCGATACGGCTGCGACAGCATGAGGCGCAGCCGGTCGGCGATCTCGTGCACCTGGTACTCGCGGCCGGACTGGTCCCGGCTGCCGTCGCCGAGGATGAGGGCGGCGAACTCGTCGCCGCCGAGCCGGGCCGCGGTATCACCCGCCCGCACGGACTCCTGGAGGCGGCGGGCGGCCTGGATCAGCAGCTCGTCGCCGGCCTGGTGGCCGAGGCGGTCGTTCACCCCCTTGAAGCCGTCCAGGTCGATGAAGAGCACGGCCGTACCGGCGTCACCGGCGCGGCGGCCGCTGAGGGCCTGGCGGACCCGCTCGGTGAACAGCGCGCGGTTGGGCAGGTCGGTGAGCGGATCGTGCTCGGCGTTGTGCTGCAACTGGGCCTGGAGGCGCACGCGTTCGGTGACGTCCCGGCTGTTGAAGATCAGACCGCCCTGATGGCGGTTGACCGTGGACTCGACGTTCAGCCACTGGCCGGTGCCGGACCTGAAGCGGCATTCGATACGGGTCGTGGGCTCCTCCGAAGGAGGAGCGGCCAGAAACCGGCGCACTTCGTGCACGACGCGCCCGATGTCCTCGGGGTGGATGAGCGAGGCCAGCTCGGAGCCGATGAGCTCGTCCGCGTCCCGTCCGTACACCCCGGCGGCGGCGGGGCTGACGTAGCGGAGTATGCCGGTGGGTGCCGCGATCATGATGACGTCGCTGGAGCCCTGTACGAGGGAGCGGAAGTGGTTCTCCTTCTGCGCCAGTTCATGGGTGAGGGAGATGTTGTCGAGCAGCATGATGCCCTGCCGGACGACCAGGGCGAGCACGACCGTGCAGCCGGTGAAGACCACCACCCGGTCGACCCTGCGGCCCTCGATGACGTTGTAAAGGATCCCGAGCGTGCAGACCGCGGCCGCCAGATACGGGGTGAGAGCGGCGAGCGAGCCCGCGACGGGGCGGCTGAACGCCGTATGGCTCGGGGGGCGCGGGCCGCGCGGCAGCGCGGTGCTCGTCTCCGGTCGGCGCGCTCCCCAGGGTGCGTACGCAAGGAGGAGCGAGCCGGCGAACCAGCCGGCGTCGAGCAGCTGACCCGAGCGGTAGTGCTCCCGCAGCAGCGGTGAGGTGAACAGTGCGTCGCAGAGAACGGTCAGTGCGAGGGCCGCGATGGCGGTGTTGATCGCCGACCGGTTGGCGGTCGACCGCCTGAAGTGCAGCGCGAGCACCATGCTCACGAGCACGATGTCCAGCAGTGGATAGGCGAGCGAGAGCGCCGCTTCGGCCACGCTCTCTCCCTGGGAGTGCGCCGTGTGGGCGAGCGCGAGGCTCCAGGAGAGGGTCAGCAGCGAGCCGCCGATCAGCCACGAGTCGAGCACGAGGCAGACCCAGCCGGCCCGGGTGACAGGCCGCTTGGCCAGGACGAGCAGCCCGACGATGGCCGGTGGCGCGAAGCACAGGAAGAACAGATCGGCGAGGGACGGGCTCGGCACCGCCCGCCCGAGGACGACCTCGTACCAGCCCCAGACCCCGTTTCCGCACGCGGCCATGGCGGAGGAGACCGAGAACAGTATCCAGGCGGGCCGAAACCGGCTGTGCCGCGAGCGGGCGAAGAGGAAGCACGAGACGGAGGCGAGAAGGGCGGCGAAGCTGAGCCCGAAATCACCCATGATCAGTGCCAGTTGCTCGGATCCCCAGCCGACGGCGGCGCCTGCGGCGTAGCCCCCGCTGGCGACGGCGAGCAGGATCTGGGGCAGCAGGCCCGCACCGCCCTCGGAGACCGGCGGCCGGGTGAGAAGGGCCCCCGGGGCACTCACCGCGCCGCCCCTGACAGCGCTTTCAGCCTGCTTCGCTCGCGAAGGCGGCGCTTCGGGGCGCTCCTGAGGGCGCGCTTCGGCGCGCGCAGGACTGGTCGGCGGCACCTTCGCCGCGTCGGATGGTTGGTCCATTGGCCGTGCATCGCCCGTCGCCCCCCTCGAAGTCTGATCGCTCCGCAGCGTCGTCAGTACGCGACGCAGCCCCCAACTCGGGACGATACACCAGTCCCGTCACTCAGGGACAGGATTTATCTACTCTCTGTGACGACCTGGGGTATCGTCGACACCGGGTGCATCCGTACGACTCCATTGAGTGTCCGGCCTCTCGCATGTGACGTCCACAGGGCGGCGCACACGTGGACGGCTACTCGGTCGTCAGGACCACGTTGCGCAGAGGCTCTCCCGCCGCGAACCGCGTGAGCTGTCCGGCCAGCAGGCGCTTGGCCCGCGGCATGAATGCCGAAGTGGGGCCGCCGACATGAGGAGTGATCAGCACGCCGGGAGCGTGCCAGAGGGGGTGCCCGGCGGGCAGCGGCTCGGGGTCGGTGACGTCGAGCGCGGCGGTGATCCGGCCGCTCTCCAACTCCGTGAGCAGCGCCTTGGTGTCGACGACCGGTCCGCGGGCGACGTTCACCAGAAGGGCGCCGTCCTTCATACGGGCCAGGAAGCCCGCATCCACCAGATGGTGGGTGGATGTAGTGAGCGGCGTGGAGAGGATCACCACGTCCGCCTCGGGGAGCAGCGCCGGGAGATCGGTGAGTGCGCGCACCTCGCCGCGCTCTGTGGTGCGGGCCGAGCGCGCGACGCGCGCCACCCGCGCGCACTCGAAGGGCACGAGCCGGTCCTCGATGGCAGCGCCGATCGACCCGTACCCGACGATGAGCACCGACTTGTCGGCGAGCGCCGGGTAGAAGCCGGCCCGCCACTCCTCCCGCTGCTGGCCCTCCACGAAGTGGGGAATGCCCCGCAGGGACGCCAGGATCAGGGCGAGGGTCAGCTCGGCGGTGCTCGCCTCGTGGACACCCTTCGCGTTGCAGAGGCGCACGCCCGCGGGCAGCGAGTGGAGGCCGGGCTGCACATGGTCGATACCGGCCGAGAGGGTCTGGACGACCCTTACGGACGTCATCGCGGCCATCGGGCGTACCGCGACCTCCATGTCCTTCATGTACGGGACGACGTAGAAGACGCAGTCGGCGGGGTCGGCGGGATAGTCCGGGCCGCCGTCCCAGTAGCGGTAGTTGAGCCCGGCGTCGGCGGCAGAGGGGAGCCCTTCGATCTCGTCGGCCGGGACGGGAAGCCATACGTCCGTTGCAGTCATGGTCACGAGGCTATGCGAAGCGCGCCGGAAGCCAGAGGTTAGTTTTGGGGGCGGCACGAGGAGGGGTACCAGCAGGTGGAGCGCAGGACAATCGGTGCGGCGGCGCTCGAGGTGGGCGCGATCGGCCTTGGTTGCATGCCGATGAGCTGGGCGTACACCAGCTCGCAACAGCGCGGTGACCGCTCGCTGCGCACGGTGCACGCGGCGCTCGACGCCGGTGTGAATCTGCTCGACACGGCGGACATGTACGGCCCGTTCACCAATGAGCTCCTGCTCGGCCGGGCGCTGAAGGAGCGGCGCGCCGACGCTTTCGTGTCGACGAAGGTCGGTCTGCTCGTCGGCGAACAGCACATCGTCGCCAACGGACGGCCGGGGTACGTGCGGCGGGCGTGCGACGCGTCGCTGCGGCGGCTCGGGACCGATGTGATCGACCTCTACCAGCTCCACCGGGCGGATCCCGAGATTCCGGTGGAGGAGACGTGGGGAGCCATGGCGGAGCTGGTGTCCGCGGGGAAGGTGCGGGCGCTCGGGTTCTGCGCGGTGGGGGCGCGGGCGACGCGGAGGCCGGGTGCGGGACCAGCGGGATCGGCGGGATCGGCGGCGCCGAGGGGGCGGACGGGAGGGCCGTACGAAGGAACGATCCGCCAGTTGGAGCGGGTGCAGCAGGTCTTCCCGGTCAGCGCGGTGGAGGCGGAGCTGTCGGTGTGGTCGCCCGAGGCACTGTCGGAGCTGCTGCCGTGGTGCGAGGCGCGCGGGGTGGGCTTCCTCGCCGCGATGCCGCTGGGCAACGGCTTTCTGACGGGAACGCTCACCCCTGGCGAGGGCTTCGAGCCGGATGATCTGCGGGCACGGCATCCCCGCTTCACCGCCGAGATGATGGCGGCGAACCAGCCGCTGGTGGCCGGGCTCCGGCGGGTCGCGGAGCGGCACGGTCCCGGGACGACTCCGGCGCAGGTGGCACTGGCCTGGGTACTGGGGCGCGGACGGCACGTGGTGCCGGTGCCGGGGGCCAAGCGGGAGTGCTGGGCCGTGGAGAACGCGGCGGCCTCGGATCTCGAGCTGACCGTGCGGGATGTCGCCGAGATCGCGGGACTGCCGCCGGCCAGGAGATCCTGGGACTAGGAACCCGTCGTACGCGGTGCGTCGCACTCCTCGTCGTACTCGTCTTCGGGTTCGTGTGCGGAGATCGGGAACCTCGGGCGGTGCTGCGGTGTATGAACAGTAGACGTGCGGCTCACGGAGATCGCGCAGACCGCTCACCCGCGAAGGGACAAGATCAGTGCAACGTCCAGCTGTGACGGCCGTGCTGGCCGCTGCCACCCTGCTCCTCGCCGCCGGGTGCTCGGCCGACGGCGGAGCGGACCAGGCGGGTGGCCGCCAGGGCGCGCCTTCGAGCCCGGCCTCCCCGTCCGCCACGGCCGACGGCCCCGCTGCGAAGGCCCCGCCGGCGAAGGGGTCCGTGAAGGTGACGGCCACGCTGACCGAGGACCTGAAGTCGCCGTGGGGCCTGGCGGCCCTGCCCGACGGCGATCTGCTGGTGTCGTCGCGCGACGAGGGCACGATCACGCGGATCGATGTCGACACCGGCAGGAAGACCGGGATCGGGTCGGTGCCGGGCGTCGCACCGGCCGGTGAGGGCGGCTTGATGGGTCTGGCCGTCTCCCCGTCGTTCGCCTCGGACCATCTGGTGTACGCGTACTTCACGACGGAGTCGGACAACCGCATCGCCCGCATGCTGTACGACGAGAGGAAGCCGGCCGGGCAGCAGCTCGGCGCGCCCGACACGATCCTGCGGGGCATCCCGAAGGGGGTCATCCACAACGGCGGCCGGATCGCGTTCGGCCCGGACAAGATGCTGTACGCGGGCACGGGCGAGACCGGCGACAGAGGGCTCGCACAGGACAAGGATTCGCTGGGCGGCAAGATCCTCCGGATGACCCCGGACGGGCAGCCGGTGCACGGCAATCCGTCGGCGGACTCCGTGGTGTATTCGTACGGGCACCGCAACGTGCAGGGCCTCGCCTGGGACTCCGAGAAGCGGCTGTGGGCCGCCGAATTCGGGCAGGACACCTGGGACGAGCTGAATCTCATCGAGCCCGGCAAGAACTACGGCTGGCCGGAGGTCGAGGGCAAGGGCGGCGGGTCCGGCTTTGTGGACCCGGTGGCCCAGTGGCGGACGAACGACGCGTCGCCGAGCGGAATCGCCTACGCCAAGGGCTCGATATGGATGGCTGGCCTGAGGGGCGAGCGGCTGTGGCGGATCCCGCTGGCCGGTGCGGAACCTTCCGCGGATCCCCAGGCGTTCCTCCAGGGAGAGTACGGCCGACTGCGTACGGTCCTGCCGGTCGGCGGGGCGGGCGGCGGCGCGGTCTGGCTGGTCACCAGCGAGACGGACACCAGGGGCACACCCGAGGCGGGGGACGACAGGATCCTGCGGCTCGAGGTGAAGTGAGAGGTGGGTGGCTCGTGTTCAACCTGATCGAGGAGCTCTTCGCACCCGGCCGCAAACACACCGAGGACGAGCGCAACCGGCTGCAGCTGACGCGGGTGGATGTCGGCGACGGCGATCCGGGGCACGGTGAGATAGACCTGGCCTCCGGGAAGGTCCTCATACGCACGCGGCGCGAAGCACCGCAGGCCTGATCGGCCTGGCCGGGGCCGGGGCGGGACTCCGCCCCCGCCCGGGCAGCCGCACCGCTGGAACGGCTCGGCGGCGGCGCGCCGCGCGTTCAAGCCGTCGCGGGGAAGAGGCGGAGCCGGTGGGCGAGGGCGGCTGCTTCGCCTCGGCCGGTCACGCCCAGCTTGGCCAGGATGTTGGAGACATGGACGCTCGCGGTCTTGGGTGAGATGTAGAGCTCTTCGGCGATCTGGCGGTTGGTGCGGCCCGCCGCGACCAGGCGCAGCACGTCCTGTTCCCGTGGCGTCAGCCCGAGGTCCTCCGCCGGGGCGGGCGCAGGGGCCGGGACGGTCTCGGGGCCAGGCCCGGTGAGCCGTAGCCGAAGGCGGGCGCGCTGGGCGAGCTGGGTGACGGCTTCGGCGAGCGGGCGGGCGCCGAGGTGTTCGGCCGTCTCATGCGCCTGGTACAGGAGTTCGGCCGCGCGTTCGCGCTCCCCCGCGGCCAGGAGCGCCTCGGCGGTGCGGTGACGGACGCGGGCCACGTCGTAGGGACGGTCGACCATGGTGAAGGCGTCCAGCACCGTGGTCCAGGTGTCCGCGGTGCCCCGGCCCTCGGCTCGTAGGAGTTCGGCGCGGAGCCACTGCTCGTAGGCGGTCCAGACCGGCGCGCGGGTGGGGAGGGCCTTGGCGGCGCGCCGGATGCGGGCGACGGCTTCGGCGCGGCCCTGCGCGGCGGCGGGCAGCCCGCGGGCGTCGGCCTCGGCGGTGGCGGCGGCGAGCAGCAGCGGCCAGGCGTAGCGCTGGGTGCCGGGCGGGAAGCCGGCGGCCACGGCCCGGTCCAGTTCGGCGCGGGCGTCGAGTATGCGGCCCTCTCCCGCGGCGACGCCGACAGCGATGCGGGCGAGGGGTATCGACTGCTGCGGCTGCGGGTCATGCGTGCCGAAGTGGTCCTGGGCGGCGGCAAGCCGAAGGGCGGCCTCGGCCATGTCGCCCCGGGCGAGCGCCAGATAGGCGAGCCGCCCGGCCCCGGCACCGCGCGGCTTGGCGCTCTGCCCGACCCGCTCGGCCTGCCCGGCGGCCTCCGCCGCCTCGTCCCAGCGGCCGAGTGCGTACAGCGATTCGGACAGATTGCCCCACACCCACGCTTCGACGTCCAGCAGTCCGAACTTCCTGGACAGGACGAGGCCTTCTTCGAGGATGCGGACCGCTTCCCCGGAGCGGCCGACGCCTTCGAGGCTGGAGGGGAGGTTCACATGGCTACGGCCCACCAGGGCGACGAAGCCGAGTTCGGCGACGCGGTCCTTGACCTCGTACAGATCGGCGAGCCCGGCGTCGATGTCGCCCGCGTCGACCGTCAGGCCGCCGAGGGTGATCCGGGCGGTCATCTCGATCTCACGGGCACCGACCATGCGGGCGTACTCGACGGCCCGTTCGGCGGCGGCGAGGGCGTCCGGCCCCGGTTCGTGCAGCATGGACCAGCCGGCGACGCCGGCGAGGACTTCGGCGTGCACCTCGGACGGCGGGAGTCCGCGCATCAGCTCCTGCGCGGTGGCGAGTTCCTTCCAGCCGTCGCCGCGGCCCTGGCTCTGTATCAGCCGGGAGCGCTGGACCCAGAACCAGGCGGCGCGCAGCTCGTCGTTCTCCTCCTCCAGCAGCCGCAGTGCCCGCTTGGTGATCTTCAGGGCGCGTTCCCGCTCGCCGCACAGCCGGCCCGCGACCGCCGCCTCGGCCATGAGGTCGAGGTAGCGCAACGGGGTGGTGACCGGGTCGCAGCCGCACGGAGGGTAGACCTCGGCGTAGTCGGCGGGCCGCAGTCCGGCGCGTACGTCCTCGGGGGCGGTGTCCCACAGCTCCATCGCCCGTTCCAGCAGCCTCAGTTGCTCGGAGTAGGCATGCCGGCGGCGGGCCTCGACGGAGGCGTGGAGGACGGCCGGAAGGGCCTTGGCCGCGTCGTGGGCGTGGTACCAGTAGCTGGCGAGCCGGGCGGCGCGCTGGTCGGCCGGGACGAGCGCCGGGCCGGCTTCCAGTGCCTCGGCGTAGCGGCGGTTGAGCCGGGAGCGTTCGCCGGGGAGCAGATCGTCGCTGACGGCCTCGCGGACCAGCGAGTGGCGGAAGCGGTAGCCGTCCCCGTCGGCGGTGGCGAGCAGGATGTTGGCCCCCACGGCGGCGCGCAGTGCCTCGATCAGCTCGTCCTCGCCCAGTCCGACGACGGCGGCCAGCAGCGGGTACTCGACGGTGGAGCCGCCTTCGGCGACGACCCTGGCGACCCGCTGGGCGTGCTCGGGCAGCCCTTCGACGCGGACGAGCAGGAGATCGCGCAGGGAGTCGGTCAGTCCGGAGCAGGAGCAGCCGTCGTTCGCGGCGACGGCGAGTTCCTCGACGAAGAAGGCGTTGCCGTCGGAGCGTTCGAAGATGTCGTCGACGAGGGACGGGGCGGGCTCGTCGGCGAGGATTCCGGCCATCTGACGGGCGACCTCGTCGCGGCTGAAGCGGGGTACTTCGATGCGCTGGACGGTGCGCAGCCGGTCGAGTTCGGCGAGGAGGGGCCGCAGGGGGTGCCGGCGGTGGATGTCGTCGGCGCGGTAGGTGGCGATGACGACGAGCCGACCGCGGCGCTGGGTGCGGAAGAGGTAGGCGAGGAGATGGCGGGTGGAGGCGTCGGCCCAGTGCAGGTCCTCCAGCACGACCACGACGGCGCGTTCGGCGGCCAGGCGCTCCAGGAGGCGGACAGTGAGTTCGAAGAGCCGGGCCATGCTCTCCTCGTCGTGCCTGCCCGGTTGGCGCGACGGATCGCCCACCTCGGGGAGCAGCCTGGCGAGTTCCTCCTCCCGCCCGGCGGCCGCAGCGGCGAACTCGTCCGGCAGCTGCCGGCGCAGGCTGCGCAGGGCGGTGGAGAAGGGGGCGAAGGGCAGCCCGTCGGCGCCGATCTCGACGCAGCCTCCGATGGCGAAGACGGCCTCCCTGCGGCAGGCCTCGTCGCGGAACTCCTCGATGAGCCGCGTCTTGCCCACCCCGGCCTCGCCGCCGACGAGAAACGCCTGCGGCTCGCCCGCGGTGGCGCGGGCGAGCGCATCGGTGAGTGCGGTCAGTTCGCCGGTGCGGCCGACGAAGACGGGGCTGACGGACCTGATCTCCACGTCGCCGAGCATCGCACAACCGTCCGGACCGGCGGCACCTGTTATCGGGGTGGTGACGGCACCGGTCGTCGGCACGACGGTCGTCGGGGTGGCCGTCATGGCACGGGCCTCAGGCGGCCCGCTCGAACCGGCTCCGCGTACTCACCTGCCCCTCGGGGTCGTTCTGGGCGGACCGGCGGGCGGACCGGCGGGCCCGGCGCACCTGGCGGGCCCGCCGCTCTTCGTCGGCCCGGCGGATCAGCTCGGCCTGGTTCAGCTTGTGGATCTCGTAGTGGAACATGCGGTTCTCCTGGTGACGAGGTGTCGGCGGCTCGTACGAGCCTCGCGTTCTGCGATGCCTCAACTCTCGTCTCCCAGGGGGTGCGACCACATCGGGAGAGTGCCGCATCTTCGCGGCCCGGGGGCCTTAGACGGCGGGGGCCGGTGCAACGGTCCGTCCTAAGGCACCCCCGTCGAACCTTAGGAACGGTCCTTCGCAGCGCGCCGTTCGCGCCATTCGGGGGCGAGGACGGACCAGACCTCCATGTCGTGGCGGATGCCCTGCCAGGGGAAGCTCTCGCGCAGGACTCCGTCGAGGGTGAAGCCGAGCCGCTTGGCGACGCCGATGGAGCGGTGGTTGGCGGAGGAGGCGAGCCATTCGACGCGGTGCATGCCGCGCTCGTCCACGGCCCAGTCGATGAGGTGCTCGACGGCCCGGCTGACCAGCCCACGGCCGGCCGCGGACGGCTCCAGCCAGACGCCGACCTCGCAGGACTCGGTCTTCGTGTCGAAGATCCGGAAGAGCACACCGCCGACGATGGTGCCGTCGAGCCGGATCACACAGAGCCGGCCGGTGTCGGCGGCCTGCTTGTCGGCGTAGCTCTGGAGGAAGGAGCGGGCGGTTTCGGTGTCGGTGACCGTCACCGTGAAGGGCACCCAGGGTCCGGCGTACTCGCGTGCCCGCTCGACATGGGCCAGGAACTCCTCGGTCTGCCAAGGGCCGATGGGCTGCAGCTCAGCGCCTTCTCCGAGGGGTATGGAAAACATGCCTCTCCTTCACAGTGGTGTCGGACTCACGGTGGTGCGGGACCCGGTGGTGTCGGCTACCGCGCGAGCGGACTGTCCTCGTTCACACGCATTGCGGGGATCTTCGCATGGGTACGCGTGCGGTTCTCGGGAGTTTCGATGCTGATCCGCGGCAGCCGCCGGTCCAGCCAGCGGGGCAGCCACCAGTTGGCGCCGCCCAGCAGGTGCATCAGCGCGGGCACCAGGAGCGTGCGAAGGACGAAGGCGTCCAGGGTCACGGCCGCGGCGAGCCCGATGCCGAACATCGAGATGACCCGGTCGCCGCTGAGGACGAAGGCGAGGAAGACGGAGATCATGATGACGGCCGCGGAGTTGATCACGCGGCTGGTCTCGGCGAGGCCGACCCGGACGGCCCGCCGGTTGTCCTTGGTCTCCAGCCACTCCTCGTACATCCGGCTGACGAGGAAGACCTGGTAGTCCATGGAGAGCCCGAAGAGGACCGAGACCATGATCACGGGCAGGAAGGGCTCGATCGGCCCGGCGTTGCCCAGGCCGAGCAGTTCGCTCCCCCAGCCCCACTGGAAGACGGCGACGACGACGCCGAAGGCGGAGGCGACGGCGGCCACGTTCATCAGGGCGGCCTTGAGCGGGATGCCGAGGGAACGGAAGGCCAGGAGCAGCAGCAGACAGCCGAGCGCGATCACGACGCCGACGAACAGCGGCAGCTTGCCGACGATGATCCCGGCGAAGTCGTCGTAGCTCGCCGTCACTCCGCCGACATGGACGTCCAGGGAGGTGCCGCTCTCGGCCGCGGGCAGGACGTCGGTGCGGAGCCGGTCGACGAGTTCGCTGGTCTCCTGCGACTGCGGCGACGTCTTCGGTACGACGGTGAGGAAGGCCGTGTCGGCGCTGCCGTTGTAGGTGACGGGCCCGACGGACGCGATGCCCGAGGTGCCCCGGAGCAGGGTGGGAAGCCCCTCCAGCGCCAGCCGGTCGTCTGCGCCGTCGAGCTCGGCGACGAGGGTGAGCGGGCCGTTGACGCCGGGCCCGAAGCCCTCGGCGATCAGGTCGTACGCCTTGCGGGTGGTGCTGGACGCGGGGTTGTTGCCCTGGTCGGAGGTGCCGAGATGGAGCGAGAACGTCGGCAGCGCGAGCACCAGCATCACCACGGCGGCGAGCGCGCCCAGCCGCTTCGGGTGGCGCTCGACGAAAACGGACCAGCGGGCTGCGAAGCCGGTCGGGAGCTCGGGCCGGGGGCCGCGTCTGGCGAGCCGGCGGCGCTCGGGGCGGCTCAGTGCACGCATCCCGATGAAGGACAGCAGCGAGGGCAGCAGGGTCACGGAGGCGGCGACGGTGAGGAGGACCGTCAGACAGGCGGCGATCGCCACTCCGTTGAGGAAGGAGAGGCGCAGGACCAGCATGCCGAGGAGTGCGATGCAGACGGTCGCTCCGGCGAAGACGACCGCTCGCCCGGTGGTCGCCACGGCGTTCTCGGCGGCCTCGGCGACGGGCAGTCCGCGTCTGAGGCCCTTACGGTGCCGGGTCACGATGAACAGGGCGTAGTCGATGCCGACGCCGAGGCCGATCAGCAGACCCAGCATCGGCGCGAAGTCGGCGACGTCCATGGCGTGGCCGAGCAGCACGATGCCCGCGTACGCGGTGCCGACGCTGACCAGTGCGGTGGCGATGGGCAGCAGGCTGGCGGCGAGCGATCCGAAGGCGAGGAAGAGGACGACGGCGGCGACGGCCACGCCGACGATCTCGGCCATGTGCGCGGAGGGCGCTTCCGTCAGGGCGGTGACGCTGCCGCCGAGCTCGACCTGGAGCCCGTCGTTCTCGGCGGCCTTGGCCGTGTCGACGACGGCCTGAGCCTGCTTCACGGGGATGTCGTCGGCCTGCTTGTCGAACGTGACGGTGGCGTAGGCGGTGCGCCCGTCCTCGCTGATCTGCTCGGCGTCGGACGAGCGAGCGGCACGCTGATGACCACTCTTATCCGCTTTACCCGCTTTGCCGTTGCTGCCCGCCTTCTTGGCTTTCTTTGCAGCCCCGGCATCGGCCTCGTACGGACCCGTGACCGAGGCGACCCCGTCCAGTCCGGCGATCTCGTCGAGCGCGCGGGACATGCGCTGCTTGACGGCGGCGGCGCGGACCGTGCCCTGCGGCGTGTGCCAGACGATGGTGTCGCTCGCGCCGCCCTGCCCGTGGAAGGCGTCCTCGAGGAGCGCGACAGCCCGGCCCGATTCGGTGCCGGGGACCTCGTAGTCGTTGGAGTACGCGGCGCCCGCGAAGGACGCCGCGGCCGAGACGCCACCGAGGGTGAGCAGCCAGAGCAGGACGGCGACAAGGCGGTGCCTGATGCACCACCGGGCAATGGCTGCCAACGGACGAGCTCCCCTGATGGTTCGTGGGTCTTTACTGGGAACTGCCCGCAAAGAACACATGACCTGCAGGGAATCACTCTGTCAGGCGATAATGATCGTTAGCGTTCCTTTGCCCGGTTCGTGGCGATACTCACAGGGGCGCGCGGAAGCAGGGGGCTCACATCCCGCTCCCGCGCACCCCGGGGCGTCAGCCGGAGACGCTCGGGCGTCCGTTCTCGATGTGGCCCATCAGGCGCCGGCGGAAGCCGGTGTCGCCGTCCGCGGTGACCTCGATGTCGTACCAGCCGTGTGCGTCGGCCGCCGAGTGGACGACGGTGCGGCTGCGGCCGGGCTTCACGGTGAGCTCGCGGGTCCAGTCCCGCAGATCCTCGTCGTCGACGTAGCCGAGCGGGCGAACAGTGAAGGTGACGGCCCGGTCGCCTTTGTTCCGGAGCGTGAGGTGCAGATCGCGGTCGTGGTGGTCGATGCGCGAGGTGACCTCGGCGCCCGCGCCGGCGGCGCGGCCTGAGAACTCACGGCGGAAGCCGTTCGGCCCGGTGATGGTGAAGCGGTACGCCTCCCCGGCCGGCACGCTCCACTGTGCGGTGCCCCTGACGTCCTTGTGCTGCGGTACGGGGAACTCACCGGCGTACGGGTAGAGCGCGAAGTGCGCGCTCGCACGCCCCGTGTTGCTGAGCGCGACCGTCACCCTGCCGTCGCCGAGCCGCGCCGAGGCGTCCGGCTGGTACGGCAGCGGGCGCGCGGGCCGGCTGCCGGGCTCCTGCACGGGCATGTGCTGCACCAGCGGCGGCTGCGGCCGCCAGCGGCCCGTGAACGCCGGGATCGCGCCGGGCTGCTCCACGTCGGGCAGCGGCCGGCCGCGCCGGAAGTCGAAGGCCGAGGTGAGATCGCCGGTGACGGTACGCCGCCAGGCGGTGATGTTGGGCTCCTCGACTCCGGTCCACTTCTCCAGGAAGCGGATCACCGAGCTGTGGTCGAAGACCTCGGAGCAGACGTAGCCGCCGACGGTCCACGGCGAGACGACGAGCAGCGGCACGCGGATGCCGAGGCCGGTGGGCTTGCCCTGCCACCGCTCCTCCGTGTTGTCGGCGGGCGGCACCGGCGGCGGCACGTGGTCGAAGAAGCCGTCGTTCTCGTCGTAGTTGATCAGTACGACGGTGTGCCGCCAGACGTCGGGGTGCGAGCCGAGGGCGTCCAGCACCTTGTAGACGAGGGTGGCGGAGGCGATCGGCGAGGACGAGCCGGGGTGCTCCGAGTCGATCGCGGACGGCACCAGGTACGACACCTCGGGCAGCGTGCCCGCCGCCACGTCCGCGCGGAACTGCTCGGCGAGCGATCCGGTCTCACCGCGGCGCAGCCCGCGCTCGAAGAGCGAGCGCTCCTGCTCGGTGAGCGTGGCGACGCCCTCCTCCAGTGCCGCGAGCAGCCGGGCCCGCTCGGCGGTGTCGGAGGTGTCGCGGACCTTCGCGTAGAAGGCCTCCATGAAGGTGAAGTCGCCGGCCTTGGCGAGGGCCTTCCGCGCGATCTTCTTGAAGGTGGTGAAGAACTCGATGTTGTTGTCGGTGAAGTTCTCCCACTCCTGGTACGTCTTCCAGGTGCGCCCGGCCTTCTCCAGGCGCTCGGCGTACGTCGGCCATGCGTACCCGGGGTGGCTGCCCTCGGCGTACGCGGCGTTGGTCACGGCGCGGCTGCCGTCGGCCTCGAAGCCGGTCCAGCCGCTCCACAGGTGGTTGCGGTTGGGGCTCGTCGACGTGTGGATCGAGGAGTGGTACGCGTCGCAGATGGTGAACGTGTCCGCGAGCTCGTAGTGCAGCGGGATGTCACGGCGGTCGTAGTACGCCATGGTCGCGGCGGTCTTGGCCGAGACCCAGCCGTCCATCCAGCCGTCGCGCCAGGCCTTGGCGCCGCCGCTCCAGGAGTGGTCGAGGTCCCCTATGTACTGCAGGTCCTTCTGCTGCGCCTCGGCGGCGTCGCGCACCGGGAAGGGCAGGACGGTGCGCAGTGGGCCGGGCTGCTCGAAGACCGCCTTGCCCGAGGGCAGTTCGACGGCGTTGCGGTCGCTGAAGCCACGAACACCGCGCAGGGTGCCGAAGTAGTGGTCGAAGGAGCGGTTCTCCTGCATCAGGATCACCACGTGCTTGATCGCGCGCAGACCGCCGGACAGCGGCTCCGCGGCGAGCGCGGCCTGCAGGGAGGGCGGCAGCAGGGACCCGGCCGCCGCGGCACCGAGGGCGCCCCCGCCGAGTGCGAACAGCCGTCGCCGTGAGATGTCCGTGGCCAAGTGATCCTCCTGAGTCGCGCGTTACCGCCCGGAAGCTAGTGAGAGCAGATGGCGGAGGAAAGACCCATGGACGACAGCCGAATGAACGTCCAAGAGGACCTCCGGGGAGTCCAGTCGAGATCGCGCCACTGATCGAGGGGTGCAAAGATCCGGAAATGGCAGCGTTGTCAGCGTCACCTGGCAGCATGGACACATGACCAATACGGGGGCATCGAAGACCATCACCGTCAGGACGCCCGCGGAAGCGGCCGGGCTCGCGGAGCAGCTGCACGATGCCCCGGAGGGGCACTTCGACCGCCCACCGGTCGCGGTCGTGGCGTACGAGACGGGGGCGCCGCCGGTGGAGCGGCGCGAGGCCTTCCGCGAGGTGTACGACGCGATCGTGGCCCGGATCGGCGAGCCGACGCTCTACGGGGGATCGGTGCAGGGGCCCAGCATCCGCTGGCGCGACGACCGCCGGCTGGTGCTGCTGTCCGGGGACCGGCTCGGCGCCCGGCTCTCGGTCCACCGGCCGGAGGCGCTCGAGGCCGAGGAGTACCGGAGCTTCGAATGGGGCGGCGCCTGGTCGGCGGCCGAGCCGCACGACTTCGATCTCCTGCCGTACTGCTGGCAGTTGTACCGGGGCGGGCCGGGTGAGCGCCCGGTGGCCCGCCCAGCTGCCCGGCTCGCGGGGTGCTGGGAGCATCTGGAGTCCGCCCTGGAACTGATGCTCGCGGCCTGGGTCGAGCAGCTCCCGGTGCAGGTGCCGGGCGACTGGGCGGGATTCACGATCCTGTCCGGCCGGGACTGGGGGCGCCATCTGGTCGTTTCGTACAGCCCGGACGAAGGACTGGGAGTGGCCGTCGACGACCGGGACGCGGATCAGGGGCAGGAGCGCGAGCGGCTCATGCGGGAGCGCGGCTGGCAGACGAGCGACCGCGGCTGGTGGCAGTCGGCGTTCCTGGAGGCGGACGAGCGCTCGGCGGGCGCGGCCGCGCGGCTGACCGTCGCCGAGCTGCGGGCACGGGGTGCGGTCTCGCCGGACGAGCTGGTGACGCGGGACGTCGGGGTCAACGACCGGGGCGAGCTGTGGCTCCCGGGCCTGGGGATACGGACGTACTGACACCCATCGCCCGAGCGGGGTGGGCTTCTGGCTGATGAGCCTGGTGATGCCGCTGCTCCCCGCGATCGGCCGGCCGTACGGTGTCGCGCTCGCAGCCGGTGTGCTGACCGACCGTGTTCTCTACGGTCGGCCGACCGAGGCCGCCAGGTCCTGAGCCGGGACCCGGGCCCCGGGGTCGGGGACCCGGAAAGCCGAGGGGCGGGACACCTCTCGGTGCCCCGCCCCAACGCCCGTACAGCCGCGTACCGCTGTACGGGTACGGGTACGGCTGCGGATCAGCCCTCGGTCACGCCGAGCTTCTCCAGGATCAGCTCCTTGACGCGGGCCGCGTCGGCCTGGCCGCGGGTGGCCTTCATGACCGCGCCGACCAGCGCGCCGGCCGCCGCGACCTTGCCGCCGCGGATCTTGTCCGCGATGGCGGCGTTGCCGGCGATCGCCTCGTCGACGGCCGCACCGAGCGCGCCCTCGTCCGAGACGACCTTCAGGCCGCGCTTCTCCACGACGGTGTCGGGGTCGCCCTCGCCCGCGAGGACACCCTCGATGACCTGACGGGCCAGCTTGTCGTTGAGCGAGCCGTCGGCGACCAGGGCGGACACCCGGGCGACCTGCTCCGGGGTGATGGCCAGCGCGTCGAGCGAGACGCCCGACTCGTTGGCGTTACGGGCCAGCTCGCCCATCCACCACTTGCGCGCGGACACGGGGTCGGCGCCCGCGTCGACCGTGGCGACGATCAGGTCGACCGCGGCCGCGTTGAGGATCGCCTGCATGTCGTGCGCCGAGATCCCCCACTCCTCGCGGAGGCGGTTGCGGCGCACGCGCGGCAGCTCGGGCAGCTGGGCCTTCAGCTCCGCGACCCACTGGCGGGACGGGGCCACCGGGACGAGGTCGGGCTCCGGGAAGTACCGGTAGTCCTCGGCCTCCTCCTTCACCCGGCCGGAGGTCGTCGAGCCGTCCTCCTCGTGGAAGTGGCGGGTCTCCTGGACGATCGTGCCGCCCGACGAGAGCACCGCCGCGTGGCGCATGACCTCGAAGCGGACCGCGCGCTCGACCGACCGCAGCGAGTTGACGTTCTTCGTCTCGGAGCGGGTGCCGAACTTCTCGGTGCCGTTCGGCCGCAGCGACAGGTTCACGTCGCAGCGCATCTGGCCCATCTCCATACGGGCCTCGGAGACACCGAGGGCCCGGATGAGCTCGCGCAGCTCGGCGACGTACGCCTTGGCGACCTCGGGGGCACGCTCACCGGCGCCGACGATCGGCTTGGTGACGATCTCGATGAGCGGGATGCCGGCGCGGTTGTAGTCCAGCAGCGAGTGCTGGGCACCGTGGATTCGGCCGGTGGCGCCGCCGACGTGCGTCGACTTGCCGGTGTCCTCCTCCATGTGGGCGCGCTCGATCTCCACACGGAAGACCTCGCCGTCCTCCAGCTGGACGTCCAGATAGCCGTTGTAGGCGATCGGCTCGTCGTACTGCGAGGTCTGGAAGTTCTTCGGCATGTCCGGATAGAAGTAGTTCTTCCGGGCGAAGCGGCACCATTCGGCGATCTCGCAGTGGAGCGCGAGACCGATCTTGATGGCCGACTCGACGCCGACGGCGTTCATCACCGGCAGCGAGCCGGGCAGGCCGAGGCAGGTGGGGCAGGTCTGCGAGTTGGGCGCGGCGCCCAGCTCGGTCGAGCACCCGCAGAACATCTTGGTCCTGGTGCCGAGTTCGACATGGACCTCGAGACCCATGACGGGGTCGTACGACGCGAGGGCGTCCTCGTACGACACCAGGTCGGTGGTGACAGTCACGGTGAAACTTTCCCTCTCAGCCGAGCAGGACGTCGTCGTCGCCCAGCCGCTTCAACTCGCGGTAGAGCAGCGCGATGCCGGTCACGATGGCGGCGGCGGACACGGCGGCGTCGATCAGCCGGAGCGTGTCGTGCTCCATGCGGGCCTTCTTGGCCTGCTTGACGACGCTGATCGCACCGAAGGCGGTGGTGCCGATGGACAGGTACGTACCGGTCTTGGACTTCTTGAAGCCCTTGGCCTTCTGCAGCGTGCTCACAGTGACGGTGCCTCCTCCAGCAGCGGATGCCCCCACTTTTCCACGAAGGCGGCCTCGACGGCGGCACCCACCTTGTAGAGGCGGTCGTCCTTCATGGCGGGGGCGATGATCTGCAGACCGACCGGGAGGTTGTCCTCCGGGGCCAGGCCGCAGGGCAGCGACATCGCCGCGTTGCCGGCCAGGTTGGTCGGGATGGTGCACAGGTCGGCGAGGTACATCGCCATCGGGTCGTCGGCGCGCTCGCCGATCGGGAAGGCGGTGGTCGGGGTCGTCGGGGAGACGATCACGTCGACCTGCTCGAAGGCCTTCTCGAAGTCCTGCTTGATGAGCGTGCGGACCTTCTGGGCACTGCCGTAGTAAGCGTCGTAGTAGCCGGACGACAGGGCGTACGTGCCGAGCATGATGCGGCGCTTGACCTCGTCGCCGAACCCGGCCTCACGGGTGAGGGCGGTGACGTCCTCGGCGGACTTCGTACCGTCGTCGCCGACGCGCAGGCCGTAGCGCATGGCGTCGAAGCGCGCGAGGTTCGAGGAGCACTCGGACGGCGCGATCAGGTAGTACGCCGAGAGCGCGAGGTCGAAGGACGGGCAGTCCAGCTCGACGATCTCGGCGCCCAGCTCCTTCAGCAGTGCAACGGACTCGTCGAAGCGCTGCACCACACCGGCCTGGTAGCCCTCGCCGCGGAACTGCTTGACCACGCCGACGCGCATCCCGGCGACGGAGCCGCTCCGCGCAGCCTCGACGACCGGCGGGACCGGCGCGTCGATGGAGGTCGAGTCCAGCGGGTCGTGCCCGGCGATGACCTCGTGGAGCAGGGCCGCGTCCAGGACCGTACGGGCGCAGGGCCCGCCCTGGTCGAGGGACGAGGAGAACGCCACCATGCCGAAGCGGGAGACGCCGCCGTAGGTCGGCTTGACGCCGACGGTGCCGGTGACGGCGGCGGGCTGGCGGATGGAGCCGCCGGTGTCCGTGCCGATGGCGAGCGGGGCCTGGTACGAGGCGAGGGCGGCGGACGAGCCACCGCCGGAGCCGCCGGGGACACGGGTCAGGTCCCAGGGGTTGCCGGTCGGGCCGTACGCGCTGTTCTCGGTCGAGGACCCCATGGCGAACTCGTCCATGTTGGTCTTGCCGAGGATGACGACGTCGGCGGCCTTCAGCCTCTTGGTGAGGGTCGCGTCGTACGGCGGGATCCAGCCTTCGAGGATCTTGGAGCCGACGGTGGTCGGGATGCCCTCGGTGGTGAAGATGTCCTTCAGCGCGAGCGGCACACCGGCCAGCGGGCCGAGCTTCTCGCCCGCGGCGCGCTTGGCGTCCACGGCACGGGCCTGGGCCAGGGCGCCCTCACGGTCGATGTACAGGAAGGCGTTGACCTTCTCGTCCACCGCCTCGATCCGGGCGAGGTGCGCCTCGGCGACCTCGACGGCCGTGAGCTCGCCGGAGGCGATCTTCGCGGCGATCTCGGCCGCGGTGAGCTTGATGATGGTGCTCTCCGTCATGACTGTTTAGTCCTCCCCCAGGATCTGCGGCACCTTGAAACGCTGCTGCTCCTGTGCCGGGGCGCCGGAGAGCGCCTGCTCGGGGGTGAGCGACGGACGGACTTCGTCCGGGCGCATGACATTGGTCAGCGGCAGCGGGTGGGAGGTCGGGGGTACGTCTTGGTCGGCGACCTCGGAGACGCGGGCGACCGCGCCGATGATGTCGTCGAGCTGTCCGGCGAAGTGGTCGAGCTCTTCGCCCTTCAGCTCCAGACGCGCCAGCCGGGCGAGGTGGGCGACCTCCTCGCGCGTGATGCCAGGCATGCAGCGATCCTCAGGGGTGAGTGTGATGGTTTTGGCCCAATCCTATGGGCCAGGCCCCGCTGCCCGCGAAACGCTTTCCCCCACGCACCGGCGCGGGCCCTTCCCGGCCGCCGCCCGTCCGGTGCCTGACCGGCGCGGGACCGGCGCGGGACCGGCGCGGGACCGGCCCGGAACGGTGCCTGACCGGCGCGGCGCCCGCGTTCTGCCGCTCTCCCGAGACCGGTCATGTCCCGTTCATGTCCAGGGCGCCGTCACCTGTCTCACTGGCTCAAGTTGTCCACACAACTTCTGGCGCCGGGGCCACCCCGGGGCGGAGAGGACCGGAGTCAGGTGTCCCCACTCGGAACCGCCGCTGCCGAAGGCAGCAGCACACTCTCGCTGCTCTCACCCACCAGCCGGCAACACGAGGGCGACCGGCTGACCTTCCGCTGGACCACGGACGCGCTCCACTCCGACGACTCCTGGCTGGGCGTGTCGTCCCACGGCAAGGTCGGCGGCACCGCGCCCGCCGGTCCGGGCGCGCACCCGGCGCGGATCACCGTCGCCGTGAAGGGCAGCGCGGGCGGGACCGACAACGTGACCGTGCAGGTCCCGGTCCGGGCCGCCGCCGGGCGGGCCCGGCTGACGGTCGCCTCGCTGAACCTGTGGGACGCGGGCCGGAACGTCGACGACGCCCACGAGAAGCTGCTGCGGCTCGTCCTCGGGCAGCGGCTCGACGCCGTGGCACTCCAGGAGACCGGGGGCACCGCCGCCGGGCCGCTCGCCGAGGCGCTGGGGTGGTACGCGTACGACACTCCGGCCGGGGTGGGGCTGATCAGCCGCTTTCCCCTCGACAGGACGTCGGCTCCGCTCACGGACCTGCCGGCGCTGGCGGCGACCCTCCGGCTGCCGGATGACCGGACCGTACGGCTGTGGGCGGCCCAGCTCGACGAGGGCGCGTACGGGCCGTACGCCCGCAAGGCAGGACTGAGCCCCGCCGAGGTCGAGGCGACCGAGCTGAGCAGTGTCCGGTACCGGCAGGCAGGCGCGCTGCTCGCCGCGATGAAGTCCGACCTCGCGGCCGGCACGACGCCGGTGGTCCTCGCGGCCGGCCTCGCCTCGCCGTCGCACCTGGACCGCAGGGGCAGGGGCGGGGTCCGCTGGCCGGTGACCGTCGCCCTCGCCAGGGCCGGGCTGACCGACGCCTTCCGCGAGGAGCACCCGCAGGCGGCGCGCGAGCCGGGCTTCACCTGGTCGCCCGTGCGCCCGGACGAGCCGCAGGACCGGATCGACCAGGTCCAGTACGCCGGGCCGCTGCTGGTCGAGGGCGCATACACGCTCTGCACCGGCCGGCCGCGGCCGGTCCCGGACGCCGCCGGCAACGGCTGGCCGTCCGACCACGCCGCGCCCGCCGTCACCTTCTCCCTCCGCTGAGCCGCACAGCCTCCGTCCCACGCCGAACCGGAGGACTCCCACGCCATGGCGCAGCTGAGCCGCCGCGCGTTCGTCGGCGCGTCCGCCACGACGTCGCTGCTGCCGCCGACGGCCTTCCCTGGGCGGACGCCTCGGCCGCCTCCGGACCCCGCGGCTGCCGAATGCGGTCAAGCAGTTCACGGGCACCCGTTCACGGTCGCTCCAGGCGCGTCGAAGACGTACACCTGGGACACATCCGAGACCGACGGGCGGTACGACTTCACGGTGATGGGCCCGGACGGTTCTGTACGCCGCTTCTCGGGCCCGGTCGCCCGCCAGGGCAGCGAGGCGGTCGCGTCGGCGCCCTCGGTGGCGGGCACGGTGCGCGCGGCGGTCCGAACCGGGCGCCCTAGTTCACGACGTGCCCCGACGGGCTGTCCGCGTCCGTCGGCGTGGCGGCCGGGAGCTCTCCCACAGGGCGGCGCCAGCCGTGCTCGCCACGGGCGCGGAGCCAGGCCGTGGTCTCCTGCGGTGGCATGGCGGCGGCGACCAGCCAGCCCTGGACGGCGTCGCAGCCCAGGTCGCGCAGCCGCTCCCAGGTCTCATCGTCCTCGACGCCCTCCGCGACGACGAGGAGGCCGAGCGAGTGGGCGAGGTCGACGGTGCAGCGGACGATCTCGGCGTCCTCCGCATCGACCGCGAGACGGGCCACGAACGAGCGGTCGATCTTCAGCTCGCTCACGGGGAGCCGGCGCAGATGGACCAGCGACGAGTACCCCGTGCCGAAATCGTCCAGCGACATCTTCACCCCGTGGCCCGTGAGCCCGGCCAGGGTGTCCGCGGCGCGCTGCGGGTCCTCGAGCAGCACATGTTCCGTTATCTCCAGCTGGAGCGCCCCCGCCGGGACGCCGTGGCGCGCCAGCCGTGCCGCGACCGCGCCCGCGAAACCCGCGGTGTGGACGTCACGCGGCGACACGTTGACGGCGACCGGCACGAAAAGGCCCTGGGCCCGCCACTTGGCGACCTGGCCGAGCGCGGTCTCCAGCACGTATTCCGTCAGATGGGGCATCAGCCCCGAGGACTCGGCGATGGCGATGAACTCGTCGGGCGGGACCCGGCCGCGGTCCGGGTGCACCCAGCGCACCAGCGCCTCCAGGCCCGCCACATGGCCGTCGAAGCCGACCTTGGGCTGGTAGTGCAGCTCCACGTCGCCCGCGTCCAGCGCCCGGCGCAGATCGCCGAGCAGCCCGAGCCGGTCCGGCGTGTTCGAATCCCGCTTGGATTCGTACACCTCGACACCCGTACGGTCCCGCTTCGCCTGGTACATCGCCACATCCGCGCGTCTCAGCAGACCTTCGGCGTCCAGGGCGTGGTCCGGGAACACGGCGAGGCCGGCGCTCGCCTCGAGAACCAGTGTGAGCCCGTCGAGGTCGAGCGGCGAGGAGAGCTGGCCCACCAGATGCCGGGCGACACGCTGCGCGCTGGTGGTGGAGTCGGCCGTCGGGAGGAGCACGGCGAACTCGTCGCCGCCGAGCCGTGCGGCCTCCGCCCCGCGCGGCAGGGCGAGCCGTAGCCGATCGGCTATCTGGAGCAGCAGCCGGTCGCCGGCCAGATGGCCGAGGGTGTCATTGACCGAACGGAAACGGTCGAGGTCGATCAGCACGAGCGCGGACCGGGCGCCGACGCCCTCGGCCTCCTCCAGCGCCGCCCAGGTGCGCTCCAGCAGCCACTGACGGTTCGGCAGGCCCGTGAGCGGGTCGCGCAGCTGCTCCTCGGCCCGTGCGCGGGCGATCCAGAGGGTCGAGTCGAGGGCGATCAGCGGCACGGCGAAGAGCGGCAGCAGGATCGGCAGGGCGGTCGCGACCACACAGATCAGCGGGGCGATACCGAGCAGGGCGACCGCGACAAGGCCTTGCCGCAGCAGGGCTGTACGGGCGACGGTGGGCAGCCCGCCGCCCTGCGGTGCCAGCGCGTACCAGAGCAGCATCCGGGTGACGGCGAGGTACGCCGCCGCCGCGAGCACCACCTCGGGGACCGCGTCCACGCCCCACGTCAGGGGCTGCCAGGGCTGCTCGACGGTCGGTGACTCCCCGAACGCCATCAGGACCAGCGCCGCGGCGGCTATGCCCAGGATGTCCGCGGCTCCGTGCAGCACCCCCTGGCGCCAGCGGTGCCGGCGGGCGGTGCCGACCAGCACCACGACGGCCAGGCTGACGAGCCCCGCGGGCACCCAGCCGAACAGCAGCAGTACGGCGAGGGTGAGGGCGGCACCGGAGCCGGTGCCGCCCCACCAGCGGTCGCGGCCGAGCGCGACCAGATGGCCGACGATGATGCCGGTGAGCAGGGCGAGGGACCAGCCCTCGGCGCCGCCGGGGAAGATCGCGTGCCCGTCCCGCAGGGCGCTGATCAGACCCGTCGTCAGGACGACGGCTGCGAGCCCCACGATCACGAAGGGCATGCCGGCGGTGATGCCCGCAAACCCCGTGAAACGACGCGGCCGTGAGACCGGGGCGGCGCTTTCGGTCGGTTTCATTCCCGTCCCTCTCACAGCCGGCGGTGCCGATGCCACGCGATGGCCCCCTTGTCATGCCACCACGGCCGGAAGCTCACCACGCAGCCATGCACGACAGGCGCACACCTCAACAGTAGGCCGCAGAAGGCTCTGACGGGCAGCGCTCTACAGGTCTTGCCCGAATGCGACCCGGCCACCCTTATCCATCTGATATGCGCCGAACGGGTGATCTTTGCCGGGAGTTGGGTCCGAGCATCCGTGCTACTCCTCGGCCGGCATCGCGGCCTCACGGGCGGCCTCCGGCCCCTGTTCGAGCAGCACCGTGAAGCCGTCCTCGTCGAGCACCGGCACCTTGAGCTGCATGGCCTTGTCGTACTTCGAACCGGGGTTGTCACCCACGACGACGAATGAGGTCTTCTTGGAGACGGAACCGGTCACTTTCGCGCCGAGGCTCTGGAGCGCTTCCTTTGCGCCATCCCGGGTGTAGTTCTGCAGAGTTCCGGTGACGACGACGGTCAGGCCTTCGAGGGGGCGCGGCCCCTCGTCCTCGCCCGCGCCCTCTTCCTCCGTCCGGACGCCCGCGGCCCGCCACTTGCGCAGGATCTCGCGATGCCACTCCTCCTCGAACCACTGCTTGAGCGAGGCGGCGATGGTCGGGCCGACGCCGTCGACGGCAGCCAGCTCCTCCTCGGTGGCCCGCTCGATCCGGTCGATCGAGCGGAACTCGCGGGCGAGTGCCTCCGCCGCGACCGGGCCTACGTGGCGGATGGACAGGCCGGTGATGATGCGGGCGAGCGGGCGCTCCTTCGCCGCCGCGATGTTCTCCAGCATCGCGAGGGTGTTCTTCTTGGGCTCGCCCTGTTGGTTGGCGAAGACCGTGACGATCTTCTCCTCGCCGGTCTTCGGGTCGCGCTTGGGCAGGCCGCTGTCCTGGTCCAGGACGTACGCCTTGATGGGGAGCAGCTGCTCGACGGTGAGATCGAACAGACCGCCCTCGTCGACGAGCGGCGGGTCGGCGGGCTCCAGGGGCTTGGTGAGTGCCGCGGCGGCCACATAGCCGAAGTTCTCGATGTCCAGGCACTTGCGCCCGGCGAGATAGAAGAGACGTTCACGCAACTGGGCCGGGCAGGAGCGGGCGTTGGGGCAGCGGAGGTCGATGTCGCCCTCCTTCATGGGCCGCAGCGCCGTGCCGCACTCGGGGCACTCGGCCGGCATCACGAACTCCCGCTCGGTGCCGTCCCTCAGGTCCACCACCGGCCCGAGGATCTCCGGAATGACATCGCCGGCCTTGCGCAGCACGACCGTGTCGCCGATGAGGACGCCCTTGGCCTTCACCACGTCCTGGTTGTGGAGCGTGGCGAACTCGACCTCGGAGCCCGCGACCTTCACCGGCTCCACCTGCGCGTACGGCGTGATCCGGCCGGTGCGCCCCACGCCCACCTTGATGTCGACGAGCTTGGTGTTCACCTCCTCCGGCGCGTACTTCCATGCGATGGCCCAGCGGGGCGCCCGCGAGGTCGAGCCGAGGCGGCCCTGGAGCGGGATCTCGTCGAGCTTGACGACGACGCCGTCGATCTCGTGCTCCACCGAGTGACGGTGCTCGCCGTAGTACGCGATGAACTCACGGACCTCGTCGAGGGAGTCCACCACCTTGTAGTGCCGGGCGGTCGGCAGGCCCCACGCGCGCAGCAGCTCGTACGCCTCCGAGAGCCGCTGGATCTCCAGGCCCGCGCGCGCACCGATGCCGTGCACCACCATGTGCAGCGGGAGGGTCGCGGTGACCTTCGGGTCCTTCTGGCGCAGCGAACCCGATGCGGAGTTACGGGGGTTGGCGTACGGCTGCTCGCCCGCGGCGACCCGTCGGGCGTTGAGCTCCTCGAAGGCCTCCATCGGGAAGTAGACCTCGCCCCGGATCTCGACCAGATCCGGCACACGGTCACCGCTCAGCCGCTCCGGAATATCCCCGATCGTCCGCACATTGGGCGTGATGTCCTCGCCGGTGCGACCGTCGCCGCGGGTTGCGGCGCGGGTCAGCCGGCCCATCTCGTACGTCAGATTGACCGCGAGGCCGTCGACCTTCAGCTCGCACAGGAAGTGGTACGACGACGTGCCGACCTCCTTGGCGATGCGGTCCGCCCAGGCCGCCAGCTCCGCCTCGTCGAAGGCGTTGTCGAGGGAGAGCATCCGCTCGCGGTGCTCGACCTTGGCGAGTTCCGTCTCGTACGCCCCCGCGACCTTCTGGGTCGGCGAATCCGGCGTGCGCAGCTCCGAATACTCCTCCTCCAGCGCCTCCAGCGAACGCAGGAGCTTGTCGAACTCGGCGTCGCTGATGACCGGCTGGTCCTTCACGTAGTACCGGAAGCGGTGCTCCTCGACCTGCTCGGCCAGCTGGGCATGCTTCTCGCGCGCCTCGGCGGGCACCGACCCCTGCTGTTCGACAGCCACCTTCGTCCTCCGTCACTCAGGGTTGTCCGCGAGCGATCTCGCCGCTCTGACGCAGTGCGCGAGGGCCGCGCGCGCATACGCGGGCGAAGCGCCCGCGAGCCCGCACGACGGAGTGATCACCACGGACTCGGCGAGAGTCCCCGGATTCAGCCCCAGCCTGCGCCACAGCGTCCTGACACCCATGACGCTACCGGCAGGGTCCGACAATGGACCGTCCGTGGACGCCACGACCCCCGCGAAGAGCTTCGTACCGCCCTCCACAGCCTCACCGATCGCCTCCTCGTCACGCTCGGTGAGAAGGCCGAAATCGAACGAGACACCTGCGACGCCGGCCCGGCGCAGCAGCGCGAACGGCACGTCCGGCGCGCACGAGTGCACGACCACCGGCCCGTCGGCGGCGCCCATCACGTCCCGCAGCCCGCTCTCGACGATCTGCCGGTCCACCGCGCGGTACGTGCGGTAGCCGCTGGCGGTCCTGACATGGCCGCGCAGGACGGCCGTGAGCGACGGCTCGTCGAGCTGCAGGAGCACCTGGGCTCCGGGGACGCGGCGGCGTACCTCGGCGAGATGCGTGCGCAGCCCCTCGGCGAGCGAGCCCGCGAGGTCGCGGCAGGCGCCCGCGTCGCCCAGGGCTGCCTCGCCGCTCCTGAGCTCCAGGGCCGCCGCGAGCGTCCACGGCCCGACGGCCTGGACCTTGAGCGGGCCCTCGTACCCCTGCGTGAACTCCTCCAGCGCGTCCAGGTCCTCCCCGAGCCAGGACCTGGCCCGCCGGGTGTCCCGGCCCGGGCGATCGCTGACGCGCCAGCCGCTGGGCTCGACGTGCGCGTACATCTCGACGAGCAGACCGATGGTCCGCCCGATCATGTCGGCGCCGGGGCCGCGGGCGGGAAGCTCCGGCAGAAAAGGGAAGTCCTCGCAGGACCCGGTGACGGTCCTGGCGGCCTCGCGCGCGTCGCCGCCGGGCATCGAACCGACCCCGGTGGCGGGGCCCCGGACGAAGTCGTCGCTCATCGGCCCGGCCGCACCGTCAGGTCGTTGATCTCCGCGTCGCGCGGCAGATCGAGCGCCGTGAGGATCGCCGTGGCGACCGACTCCGGGTCGATCCACTGCGTCGCGTCGTACTCCTTGCCCTCCTGCTGGTGCACCTTGGCCTGCATGGGGCTGGCCGTGCGCCCCGGATAGACGGAGGTGACCCGGACGCCGTTCGGCTTCTCCTCGTGGCGCAGCGAGTCGGCGAGCGCCTTCAGCCCGTGCTTGGAGGCCGCATAGGCGCCCCACTCGGCATGGGCATTGAGGCCCTCCCCCGAGTTCACGAAGATCACCGTGCCCTGGGCGACCCGGAGTTGGGGCAGCACCAGCCGGGTCAGCTCGGCCGGGGCCACCAGGTTCACATCGAGCTGGGCGTGCCACGTCTTCGGCGTGAGGTCGCCGATCCGGCCCAGGTCCACGATGCCCGCGATGTGCAGGAGGGAGTCGAGCCGCTCGGGCATCGTCTGGTGCGAGAACGCCCAGGAGAGCCGGTCGGGTGCGGCGAGGTCGCCGACGAGGGTGCGGGAGCCGGGGTAGGCCTGGGCGAGCTCCTTGGCGCGCCCCGCGTCCCTGGCCAGCAGCACGAGCTCGTCGCCACGCTCGTGCAGCCGGCGCGCGACGGCCGCGCCGATGCCGGAGCCTGCCCCGGTGATCAGATGTGTAGCCATGCCAGTAATGCTCGCATCACCGGACCCCCGCGCCCGCGGCGGTAGCCGCTGATGTCACGGTCTCCGGGTGGGCGAGTGCCGGCCAGGAAGTCCACCGTACGGTCGACCACCGGCAGCCGGTCCACCATCACCATCGGGCGCCCGCTCAAGATTTTTCCGGAAATCCTGTCCGGCGCCGATGAGTTCGGGGCGCGGCACCGGTCACCAGGACATGGAAAACCCGAACACGACGCTGAGCAGGAACCGGGGAAGGGCGATTTCGGAGGACGGCACCGTCATCGCGTACGAGCGCCAGGGGGCCGGGCCTCCCGTGATCCTGGTGAGCGGCGCGCTGGCCACGGCCGCGGACGAAGCCCCGCTCGCCGCCCTGCTCGCGCACCGGTTCAGTGTGATCACGTACGACCGGCGCGGCCGCGGCGCCAGCGGGGACACCTCTCCGTACGCCGTGGAGCGCGAGATCGAGGACCTCGCGGCGATCGTCGACGCGGCGGGCGGCAGTGCGTCCGTCCACGGGATGTCATCGGGCGGGGCGCTGGCCCTGGAGGCGGCGGCGGCCGGACTGCCCATCACCCGACTGTCCGTCTATGAGCCCCCCTTCCTGACCGACCCGGCCGGCCGCCGGGAGAGCGCCGCCCAGCGGGCGCGCCTGGACGGCCTGCTCGCCGAGGACCGCCGCGGGGACGCCCTGGAACTCTTCCTGGGCGGGACGATGCCGCCCGGGACGCTCGCCCAGCTCCGTCGCTCCCCCCTCTGGGGGGAGCTGGAGGCACTCGCGCACACCCTGGCGTACGACCACGCGGTCATGGGCGACGCCCGGGTGCCGACGCAGCGGCTGCGCGAGGTCACCGCGCGCGTGATGGTGGTCGACGGCGGCGCGAGCCCGGGCTGGCAGCGGGAGACGGTCCGGGTGATCTCCGAAACGCTCCCCCATGGCCGCCACCGCACGCTGACCGGTCAGACGCACGAGGTGGCGCCGCATGTACTGGCGCCGGTGCTGGAGGACTACTTCGCGGCGTAGTCAGCCGTCGCGCGCCGCGTCGTCGTCGCGATCGTCGCCGAGCCGACGACGCGCGTCCCCTCGTACAGGACGATCGCCTGGCCGGGTGCCACGCCCCGCACCGGCTCGTCGAAGGCGACCCGGAGCTCCGTGCCGTCGACGAGTTCGGCGGTCACTTCGGTCTCACCGCCGTGTGCGCGCAGCTGCGCCGTGTACGTGCCCGGGCCGGCCGGGGCGGTGCCGCACCAGCGGGGCTTGATCGCGGTGAGGGCGGTGACTTCGAGGGCCTCGGCGGGGCCCACCGTCACGGTGTTGTTGACGGGCGAGATGTCCAGGACGTAGCGCGGCTTGCCGTCGGGGGCGGGGTGGCCGATGCGCAGGCCCTTGCGCTGGCCGATGGTGAAGCCGTACGCGCCGTCGTGGGTGCCGAGCCTCGTGCCGGTCTCGTCGACGATGTCGCCCTCGGCCTTGCCGAGCCGCTTGGCGAGGAATCCCTGGGTGTCGCCGTCGGCGATGAAGCAGATGTCGTGGCTGTCGGGCTTCTTCGCCACGGCGAGACCACGGCGCTCGGCCTCCGCGCGGATCTCGTCCTTGGTGGTGAGGGTGTCGCCGAGCGGGAACATCGCGTGGGCGAGCTGCCTCTCGTCGAGCACGCCGAGGACGTACGACTGGTCCTTGGCCATGTCGCTGGCCCGGTGCAGCTCGCGGGTGCCGTCCTCGCGGACGACCACCGTGGCGTAGTGGCCCGTGCACACGGCGTCGAAGCCGAGGGCCAGGGCCTTGTCCAGCAGCGCGGCGAACTTGATCTTCTCGTTGCACCGCAGACACGGGTTCGGGGTACGGCCCGCCTCGTACTCCGCGACGAAGTCCTCGACGACGTCCTCGCGGAAGCGCTCGGCGAGGTCCCAGACGTAGAACGGAATGCCGATGACGTCGGCGGCGCGGCGGGCGTCGCGCGAGTCCTCGATGGTGCAGCAGCCGCGCGCGCCGGTGCGGAAGGACTGCGGGTTCGCGGAGAGCGCGAGGTGCACCCCGGTCACGTCGTGGCCGGCTTCGGCGGCGCGGGCGGCGGCGACGGCGGAGTCCACACCGCCGGACATGGCGGCGAGGACACGGAGGGGGCGCTGGCGAGTCTCAGTCATAGCCCTACCAGGGTACGGGGCCGCGGGAACCGAAGGCTCGCGAGTAGACGTTCGGGAAAGTGATCGGGAGTGGGAGAGGGGTGGCATGGGGAGCAGCGGCAAGGCGGCATCGCCGCGCGGCGTCGGCCGACGGGCGGTGCTGATCGGCGGCGGCGCGGCACTCGTCGGGGCGGGAGTGGCAGCCCGGGACGAGCTGAGGCGTGCCTGGTGGCGGCTGCCCGGCATGGAGAAGAAGCGGGTGGAGGGCGAGCTAGACCACGCGGGCGCGGCGTGGACGGCGGCGGCGCGGGCGAACTGGCGGCGGGCGGACCGGCCCGACGACTACACGATCGACCGGGTCGTGATCCATGTCGTCCAGGGCAGCTATCCGACCGCCCTCAAGGTCTTCAAGGACCCGGGGCACGGCGCGGCCGCGCACTATGTGGTGGGCAAGGACGGGCGGATCGCCCAAATGATCCGCGAGCTCGATGTCGCGTTCCACGCGGGGAACCGGGACATGAACGAGCGGAGCATCGGGATCGAGCACGAGGGCTTCGTGGACCGGCCACAGGACTTCACGGAAGCGATGTACACGGCGTCGGCGCGGCTCACGGCCGACATATGCAAGCGGTACGGGTTCCCGGCGGACCGGGAGCACATCATCGGGCACGTCGAGGTGCAGGGGACGGACCACACCGATCCCGGACCGCACTGGGACTGGGACCGCTACATACGGATGGTGCGCGAGGCCATGGCCGCCCCGCCGAAGCCCGCGACGACGACCGCCGGCTGAGTCCTGCCGCCGGCCGAGTCCTGCCGCCGGCACGAGTCCAGCGGTCAGCTCAGCCCTGCGGTCGGCTCAGTCCTGCCGTCAGCTCAGTCCTGCGGTCAGTTCAGTCCTGCCGTCAGCTGAGTCCTGCCGTCCGCGCGCGCTCGACCGCCGGGCCGATGACCTTCGCGACGGCCTCGACGTCCGCCTCCGTCGAGGTGTGGCCGAGGCTGAAGCGGAGTGTGCCGCGCGCCAGGTCCGGGTCGGTGCCGGCGGCGAGGAGGACATGGCTGGGCTGGGCGACACCGGCCGTGCAGGCGGAGCCGGTGGAGCACTCGATGCCCTGGGCGTCCAGGAGGAGCAGTAGCGAGTCGCCCTCGCAGCCGGGGAACATGAAGTGGGCGTTGGCCGGGAGCCGGTTCTCGGGGTCGCCGCCGAGGATCGCGTCCGGTACAGCACTCCGTACGGCCTCGATCAGCTTGTCGCGCAGTCCGCCGATCTCGTGGGCGAAGTCGGCGCGCCGCTCGGCGGCGAGCTGCCCGGCGACGGCGAAGGCGGCGACGGCGGGCACGTCGAGGGTCCCGGAGCGTACGTGGCGTTCCTGACCGCCGCCGTGCAGGACCGGCACCGGGCTGTACTCGCGGCCGAGCAGCAGGGCGCCGATTCCGTACGGGCCGCCGATCTTGTGGCCGCTCACCGTCATCGCCGCGAGGCCGGACGCGCCGAAGTCGACATCGAGCTGCCCGAAGGCCTGGACGGCGTCGGAGTGCAGCGGAATGCCGAACTCCGCTGCGGTGTCGGCGAGTTCGCGGATCGGCATGACGGTGCCGATCTCGTTGTTGGCCCACATGACGGTGGCGAAGGCGACATCGTCCGGGTCGCGCTCGATCGCCTCGCGCAGCGCCTCGGGGTGCACGCGTCCGTACGGGTCGACGGGCAGATACTCCACGTTCGCGCCCTCGTGCTCGCCGAGCCAGTGCACGGCGTCCAGGACGGCGTGGTGCTCGACGGGAGCGGCCAGGACCCGGGTGCGGCGCGGGTCGGCGTCCCGGCGGGCCCAGTACAGGCCCTTCACGGCGAGATTGTCGGCCTCGGTGCCGCCGGAGGTGAGGACGACCTCGCTGGGTCGTGCCCCGAGCGCCTCGGCGAGTGTCTCGCGGGCCTCCTCGACGGTACGGCGGGCCCGCCGGCCCGCGGCGTGCAACGACGAGGCGTTGCCGGTGACGGCGAGCTGGGCGGTCATCGCCTCGATCGCCTCCGGAAGCATCGGAGTGGTCGCGGCGTGGTCGAGGTAAGCCATGGTGCCCACGATTCTACGAGCCGCCGGGCACCGGCTCGCGCCGCCCGGGCACCGGCTCGGTCGGCCGACCGGCCGACGTGGGCAGCGCCGGGGGTCCGTAAGAGCCCGGGATCAGCCGCCGAAGTTCCAGGCGACCGTCCCGTTGCCGTTCAGGAGCACGGCGAGGACGACGAGGTCGGCGACGCCGAGGGCGAGGCCGAGCAGGGCGCGGGCACGGCGGGCCGTCCCGCGCCACAGGGCGAGCCCGGCGAGCACGATCGCTGCGGGGCCGAGGATCACGTTCATCACCAGCAGGCCGACCAGGCCGAGCACAAACGCCGCGACGGCCATGCCGTCGGCGTCCCGCGTCGTCCCGGCGAACCGGCGGGCGGAGGGGGCGAGTTCCATGGTCCAGCTCCCGGGTTCAGTGGGTGCGGCGGCGGGCGAGCCGCTCACGTACGGCGAAGACGAGCAGCCAGGTGCCGATCACGGCGGCGGCGACGGCGGACGCGGGGAGCGGAATCTGAGCCACGGCACCCAGGAGGACTCCCAGCAGAAGGAGCACGGCGACGAGGGCGATCATCATCAGCCTTTCGCGGAACGAGAACGAGAAGAGATCGATTACGAGTACGACTGTTCACTGACTTCTCAGTCTAGTCTTCCCAGAACCGGAGAACGGTTGTTTACTGAATGGCATGAGTCACACCGTCGGCATCCGCCAGGCCCAGAAATTGAAGACCCGTCAGGCGCTCCTGGACGCGGCACTGCGGCTGCTGGAGCACCAGAGCCTGAGCAGCCTCGGCCTGCGCGAGGTGACCCGGGCTGTCGGGGTGGCGCCGACCGCGTTCTACCGGCACTTCGCGGATCTCGCCGAGCTCGGTGTGGCACTGGTCGAGGAGACCCTCGGCAGCCTGCACGGCCTCATCGGCGCGATCCTGGCGGAGACGGGCGACGCGGAGCTGCGGATCGAACGCACGGTGGATCTCATCGCCCGTCATGTACGGGAGCAGCCCGCCCACTTCCGCTTCATCGCGCGCGAACGGCACGGAGGTGTCGGCCGGGTCCGCGCGGCCATCGCGGCCCAACTGCACCGCTTCACCGAGGATGTCGCCGATGCGCTCGCCCGGGAGCCGGTGTCCGAGGGCTGGAGCGAGGCGGACCTGCGGATGCTGGCCGGGATGTACGTCGACCACATGGTGATGACCGCGTCGGCGTTCCTGGAAGCCCTGGAAGCCGGAGAGCCCGGAGAGGCCGGAGAAGCCCGAGAGGCCGGCGGCCCGGACGCAGTACCGGACGCACATGAGGTCGCCCGCATCGCACGCGACCGGCTGCGCCTGGTCACGCTGGGGCGCCGCCACTGGCTGGAGGACCGCGACTAGTCGGGGTCCGATACGTGTCCGACGCGTGCCTCGCCCGCCTCGGCGGGGCGCCCCTCGCCGGCCATGAACCTCCACACCAGCCCGTGACCCAGCACGACCAGCAGGATCAGCAGCACCGCCTCGGCCTGGATCGGCTGCAGGCCGACGACGCCGGCGAGCTCGGGCGCCGCGCCCACCACCGCGATCAAGGCGTAGAACAGAGCCGCGGCCGCCTGCGCCAGGGTCAACTGCACGGACGAGCCGTCCCGGCGGCTGCGCCCGGTCAGACGCAGCGTCGACACGCAGCCGATCACGGCGAGCACGACGAAGCTGAACCGCCAGACCGCCGGGGTCTCGGTCCCGCCGACCTGCGCGAACAGGCCCATGAGCGCGGGCAGCAGGAAGGAGAGATAGATACCGCCGACGGTCCGGCGCAGCGCCGGCTCGCGCAGCCACTCCGGGTGGCCCTGCACCACGTTCCACCAGAGGCCGACCAGCGTGAAGCAGGTGGCTGCGAAGAGTGCGTAGAACGTACTGACATCCACCGGGCCTCCCGCATCGGAGGCGCACACCGTGTCCCGTCCGCCGCCGTGCGGCGAGCCTGCCATGCGGGTACCGCCGACGCCGTGGACCGACACTCGGCACGCACTCGGCCGGGTGCCGATCGCCTGCGACGGGCGGCAGGCCCGGCGGTCACCTCGCCGTCACCCGGCCGGAGCCGGTGATCAGCCGGTCGTCAGCGGCGCCTTCGCCAGCTGGCGGGACTGGGCGACCAGACGGTCCGCACTGTCCCAGACCTCGGCGTCCTCCTCGAGGAAGCCGCCCGCGAGGTTCCGGGTGGTGATGGCGACCCGCAGCGGGCCGGGGGCCGGCCGGCACCGTACGTGGGTGGTGAGTTCGACCGTCGGGGTCCAGCCCTTGAGGCCCAGCTCGAACGAGGTCGGCGGCAGTGCGTCGACCGTGAGCAGGAGCGACAGCGGGTCGGCGTCGCGCCCGTCGGCGAGCCCGAACCAGCCGCGCATCTCGCCCTTGCCGGAGGGCGCACCCACGGCCCAGCCGACGGTGGCGGGGTCGAGCTTGATGTCCAGCCGCTCGGTGATCGCCGAGGAGCCGGGGATGGCGGGCGCGGGGCCGTCGGCCGGGCCGAGGCAGTGTTCGTACGGCGGGATGGCCGGCGGCTTCGCGGTCGTACGGACGTCGTCCGGGAGGGCCTCGAGATCGCCGTAGGTGGCGAGGACGCGGATACGCTCGACCTCGGTGCCGTCCTCCGCGTACTGGAAGAGGGAGGCCTGGCCGGTGGAGAGGGTGCGCCCGGTGCGGATGGTCTCGGTGCGGATCACGGCGGGGGCCGGCGCGGACGGGCTGAGGTAGTGCGCCGAGACGCTGAAGGGGTCCGGGTGCGGCAGGGCGTCGCCAAGGGCACGGCCGAGCAGCGCCAGCAGATAGCCGCCGTTGACGGCATGGATGATCGTCCAGCCGGCGGAGAGCTCCGCGTCGTACACGCCCGGGACGTCCGGGTCGCGCAGGGCGACAGCGGTGTCGCGGTCGAACTCGCTGTTCCCGATGGTTGCCTGTGCCACCTGTGCCATGCCTGAACCGTACAACAGATAACTACTAAGCGGTAGCTTTTCATGGCGAGCGCGAGGGAGCTCAGGCCTCCTCTGGCGAGCGCGAGGGAGCTCAGGCCTCCTCGGCGGCAGAGGACCGACGGTTCCAGGCGCGGGGCGCCCGCCAGTGGAAGCGCATGGCGAGGAGGCGCAGGAGGAAGGTCGACACCACGGCGAGTCCGCTGGTGAGGGCCGTGAGCGCGTCGAAGCGGATGCAGAGCACCACCATCGTGGCGCCGACGATGGCCGGCACGGCGTAGAGGTCGCGGTCCCAGCGGAGCAGCGACGGCACCTCGTTGGCGAGTACGTCGCGCAGCACGCCGCCACCGACGGCGGTGGCGAGGCCGAGAACCGCGGATGAGGTGAGGCCGAGGCCGTACTCGTACGCCTTGGTCGTCCCGGTGACGCAGAAGAGGCCGAGTCCCGCCGCGTCGAACACGTTGACCGCGCCCTGGATGCGCTCGACCTCGGGGTGCAGGAAGAAGACGAGCGCGGCAGCGACGAGCGGCATGACGAAGTAGCCGAGATCCGTGAACGCGGCGGGCGGCACGGCGCCGATGACCAGGTCCCGGAACAGTCCACCGCCCAGGGCCGTGACCTCGGCGAGCACGGCGATGCCGAAGACGTCGAAGTTCTTGCGTACGGCGAGGAGAGCGCCGGAGATCGCGAAGACGAAGATCCCGACGAGGTCGGTCACATGCTGGACGGAGGGCGTGAACAGTTCGTGGAGCACCGGCCAATTGTGCCGCCCCGCTCGAGGGTCCCCGGCCCCACCCTGGCCCCCAGGGGCGCCAATGGGGACCAGGGTTGCCGTCCGGGTGCGGGCCGGTGGGCACACCCCGGGGGGCGGTCCTTGCGGAACCGCTCGCCCCGGGGCCCGGTGACTACTTCTCGGGGGACTCGTCCGACTCCGGAGCCTCGGCCTCCGGCTCGGCGACCGCCGGCTCCTCCGACTCCTCCGAAGCCTCGGGCTTCGTGATCGTCACGATCTCTATCGCCTCGCGGGCCGACGGGAGCACAGGCTCGTCCGGGGCCTGGTCCGCCGCGCCCTCCGGGTGATGACAGGCGACCTGCTGGCCCGGGCGGAGCTCCAGCAGCGGCGGCTCCTGCGTCTTGCAGATCTCCGTCGCCTTCCAGCACCGGGTGTGGAAGCGGCATCCGCTCGGCGGGGAGATCGGCGACGGGACATCGCCCTTCAGCAGGATCCGCTCGCTCTTCGCACCCCGGCGCCGCGGGTCCGGCACCGGCACCGCCGACATCAGGGCCTTGGTGTACGGGTGCATCGGCGACTCGTACAGCGACTTGCGGTCCGCCAGCTCCACGATCTTGCCGAGGTACATCACCGCGATCCGGTCCGACACGTGCCGGATGACCGACAGGTCGTGCGCGATGATGACGTACGTCAGGCCCAGCTCCTCCTGGAGGTCGTCCAGGAGGTTCACCACCTGCGCCTGGATCGACACGTCCAGCGCGGAGACCGGCTCGTCCGCGACGACCAGCTTCGGCTTCAGGGCCAGCGCCCGCGCGATGCCGATGCGCTGCCGCTGACCGCCGGAGAACTCGTGCGGATAGCGGTTGTAGTGCTCGGGGTTGAGGCCCACCAGGCCGAGCAGCCGCTGCACCTCCCTCTTGATCCCGCCCTCGGGCTCGACGCCCTGGAGCCGGAACGGCGCCGAGACGATCGAGCCGACCGTGTGCCTCGGGTTCAGCGAGCCGTACGGGTCCTGGAAGATCATCTGGACGTCCCGCCGCAGCGGGCGCATCTTGGCCACACCCAGGTGCGAGATGTCGGTCCCCTGGAACTCGACCGTGCCGCCCGTCGGTTCGAGGAGACGGGTGATCAGTCGGCCCATCGTCGACTTGCCGCAGCCGGACTCGCCGACCACGCCCAGGGTCTCCCCCGGACGTACGTCGAAGGAGATCCCGTCGACCGCCTTCACGGCACCGACCTGACGCTGCAGCAGCCCCTTCTTGATGGGGAAGTGCTTGACCAGGCCGTCCACCCGGAGCAGCGGCTCGGGCGCGGAGGGCGAGGCGGCGGCCTGCGCCGGAATCGTCACGTCACTCTTCTCGCTCACAGCTTCGGCGCAATCTCTTCGGTCCAGATCCGGGTCCGCTCCTCCTGCGGCAGGTGGCACGCGGACCAATGACGGCCGCCGTCCCCGCCCGTCGCCAGCTTCAGCTCGGGACGAACGGTGCGGGTGATGCCGTCCTTGGGCAGGTCCGCGTACGGGCAGCGCGGGTGGAAGGCGCAGCCGCTGGGGACGTTGATGAGGCTGGGCGGCGATCCCTTGACCGGGATGAGCCGGTCGGTCTGCTCCCGGTCGATGCGCGGCATCGAGCCGAGCAGGCCCCAGGTGTAGGGGTGCTGCGGCTCGTAGAACACCGACTCGGCCGGTCCGCGCTCGACGCAGCGGCCGCCGTACATCACCAGGATGTCGTCGGCCAGCTCGGCGACGACGCCCAGGTCGTGGGTGATGATGATGACCGCGGAGCCGAACTCCTTCTGCAGATCCCGGATCAGGTCGAGGATCTGCGCCTGGACGGTCACGTCCAGTGCGGTCGTCGGCTCGTCGGCGATGAGCAGCTCGGGGTTGTTGACCAGAGCCATCGCGATCATCGCGCGCTGGCGCATACCGCCGGAGAACTCGTGCGGATAGTTGTCGACGCGCTTGCCCGGCTCGGGGATGCCGACGCGGTCGAGGAGCTCGACCGCGCGCTTGCGGGCGGTCTTCTTGTCCACGTTGTTGTGGACCCGGTAGGCCTCCACGATCTGGTGGCCGACCGTGTAGTACGGGTGCATCGCCGACAGCGGATCCTGGAAGATCATCGCCATCTCGCGTCCGCGCAGCCGGCGCACGGAGTCGGGGTCGGCGGAGAGCAGTTCCTGGCCGTTGAGCCAGATCTCGCCGGAGATCCGCGCCTTCTGCCGCCCGTACTGCCCGACGGTGTGCAGACCCATGATGCCGAGCGAGGTCACCGACTTGCCGGAGCCGGACTCGCCCACGATGCCGAGGGTCTTGCCCTTCTCCAGCTGGAAGGTGAGGCCGTCGACGGACTTGACGAGGCCGTCGTCCGTCGGAAAGTGGATCTTCAGGTCGCGCACGTCCAGGAACGCGTCGGACGGTGCGGACTGTCCGGACGCGACCGGCTCGCCCACGGCAGCTCCGGTCTTCGACAGCTTGTCCGTCATGCGAGCCTCACTCGGGGGTCGATCACCGCGTACAGAAGGTCCACCACGAGGTTCGCGATGACGACACAGGCCGCGGTGATGAGCGTCACCGCCAGGATCAGCGGCAGGTCGCGGTCGCTCACCGCCTTGTAGGCCGCGTAGCCGAGGCCGTGCAGATCGAACGCGGTCTCGGTCAGGACCGCGCCACCGACGAGGGCGCCGAGGTCCATGCCGAAGATGGTCAGGATGGGGGTCATGGTGGAGCGCATGGCGTGCTTGCCGAGCACGACCGGCTCCGGCAGGCCCTTGGCCCGTGCCGTGCGGATGTAGTCCTCGCCGAGCACTTCCAGCATGGTGGCGCGGGTGAGCCGCGCGTACATCGCCGCGTAGAGGAAGGCGAGGGTGACCCAGGGCAGCAGCAGGCCGCCGAACCAGCCGCCGAGCGACTCGCTGATCGGCACGTACTCGGCGTTGAGCCAGCCCAGCTGGGTTCGGAAGACCAGCATCGCCAGCATGGCGGTGAAGTAGATGGGGAGCGAGACACCGGCGAGCGCGGTGATCATCGCGATCCGGTCGACGACCGTGCCGCGCTTGAGCGCGGAGAGCACACCGGCGGTGACACCCAGGATCAGCCAGAGCACCGCGGCACCGAGGACCATGGAGATCGTCACCGGGAGGCCGTCGAGGAGCATGTCCCAGACCTCCTGCTCGGTACGGAAGGAGTAGCCGAAGCAGGGCGCCGCACAGTGGATGGTCTCGCCGCCGCCGACGTAGTCGCGGCCGACGAAGATTCCGGATACGAAGTGCCAGAACTGCACCAGGATCGGCTCGTCCAGGCCCAGCTTCTGACGGATGCCCTCAATGGCAGCCGGATCCGCCTGCTTGCCGACGAACATCGCGGCAGGGTCGCTGCCGGTCATCTTGGGGATGAGGAAGAAGATGCCGAACGTCACCAGGGTGACGACGAGCAGCATCACTGCGACGGCGAACAGCCGTCGGACGATATATGCAAGCATGCGGTCGGCCGGGCGGCGGCCGGGGAATCCGATCGGATTCCCCGGCCGCCGCGCACGGCCATCACCTGCCCTTCGGACCTAGCGGCGGGTGGTGCGCCGTTGGAGCGGGTGGAGGGTTACTTGACGACGCCGAGCGACGCGTAGTCGTAGCGGCCGTTGTAGGCGTCGGCCGTGTAGACGTTGGTCAGTCGCGAGCTGCGCCAGATGATGTTCTTCTCGTGGGTGAAGGGCAGGTAGACCGCGGCCTCCGAGACCTTCGTGTTGATCTGCTTGTAGAACTCGCCGGCCTTGTCCGGGTCGGTCTCCTTGAGCGCCTGGTCGAACAGCCCGTTGATCGCCGGGTCGTTCAGCTCCGAGAAGTTGTTGTTACCGCTCTGGAGGATGAAACGGCCGTCCACCAGCGGCTGCATGAAGCCCTGACCGGTCGGGAAGTCGGCGCCCCAGCCCATGATGATGATGCCGTAGCCCTTCTCCTTGACCACCTTCGGCGAACCGATGATGCCGGAGGTCTGGGCACCGTCGAACTGGTCGATCTGGGCGTCGATGCCGACGGCCTTCAGCGACTGCTGGAGGGACTCGGCGGTCGCGATCTCGACCTTCTTGTTGTTGCGGACCGCGATGGTGGTCTTGAAGCCGTTGGGCTTACCGCACTTCTTCAGCGCTTCCTTCGCCTTGGCGAGGTCCGGCTTACCGCCGAGCTTGCCGTACGGGTCGGCCTTCGGGTCGGCACCCTTGATCGCCGGCGGCAGCATGTTGGTGGCGATGTCGCCACCGGCCTGCGGGCCACCACGGGCGGTCTGCAGGGACTTGGAGTCGGCAGCGTAGATGATCGCCTTGCGGCACTCGACGTTGTCGATGACCGTCTGCGGGAAGACCGCGTAGCGGATGAAGCCGGTCTGCGGGTTGTCCGCGTTCTCCTTGTGCTGCTGGAGCACCTTGGCGCGGGCCGCCGCACCGACGCCGGTGGCGTTGAGGTCGAGGTCGTACTCGCCCTCGATCAGACGGTTGTCCATGTCGTCGGCGTTGGTGGTCAGCTTGACGCTGATCTTGTCCGGCAGCGCCTTGCGGATGGTGTCCGTCTTGGCGTCCCACTTGTCGTTGCGGACGAGCAGCATCGACTTGTTGGGGGTGTACTCCTGCCACTTGTACGGGCCGGAGGAGAAGGGCTTCAGGCCGTACTTGGCCTTGGTGTCCATGTCCTGGCGGACCGGGGAGGCGGCGGGCATGGCCAGCATCTGCAGGAAGTCACCGTTGGCGACCGGCAGCTTGAAGATGATGGTCTTGTCGTCCGGGGTCTCGATCGCCTTCAGGCCGAGCTTGTCCGCGGAGGTGTCCTTGTAGGGACCCTTGTACTCGCCCTTGGGGTCGAGGACCTGCTGGAGGTAGATCGGGCCACCGGAGATGACGTCCTGGGCCCAGATGCGCTCGATGCCGTACTTGATGTCCTTGGAGGTGATCGGCTTGCCGTCCTCCCAGGTCACCCCGTCCTTCAGCGTGAAGGTGTAGGTCAGGCCGTCGGCCGAGACCTTGCCGGTGTCGGTGGCGAGGTCGGAGACCAGCTCGGTGGAGCCCTCACCCGGGACGGCCTTGAAGGAGACCAGCTGGCGGGTGTAGTAGCGGGCGAAGTCCCACATGAAGCCGTAGTAGCCGCGCTGCGGGTCCCACGAGTCGGCGTCCTGCGAGCCGATGAACTTCAGCTCGCCGCCCTTCTTGTCCGAGGCGTTGGCGACCTTGTTCACCGCGGCGTTGAAGCCCGCAGCGCCGCTCTTGCCCTTGTTGCCACCGTCGTCGCCACCACCGCACGCCGTGGTGACGAGCATGGTGGCCGCGGCGAGCAGTGCGCCCGCGGCGAGTCGGCGCCGCGCTGGGCTGTTCAGTGTCATGCTCTCGCAACCTCCGAATTAGTGGCGGCCGTTACGGCGGTCCGCCGTTTGGGGATTGGCCACCTGTCGCCAGCGGCAGGGGCGGTCTTGCGGTTCCTTCCGGACGGCTCATCGCGGAGGATCAGGTGCCGAGCGACGAGCGATCGGCAGGCGGTCAGCGAGCTCCCTTCGGGTCGAGCGCGTCTCGCACGCCGTCGCCGAAGAGATTGAACGCCAGTACGGTGACGAAGATCGCGAGGCCCGGGATCACCATGAACAGGGGGTCCGATTCATAGGTGGTGATGGCCGTCGACAGCATCTGGCCCCAGGAAGCAGTGGGAGGCTTCACGCCCGCACCGAGGAAGCTGAGGGCCGCTTCGGTGAGGATGTTGGTGGGGATCATGAGCGTCGCGTAGACGGTGATCGGGGCGATCAGGTTGGGCAGCAGCTCCCGGCGCAGGACGTAGAGGCGGCCGGCACCCAGGCTGCGCGCGGCCTCGACGTACTCGCGCTCGCGCAGCGAGAGGGTCTGGCCGCGGACGATCCGGCCCACGTACGGCCAGCCGAAGAACCCGATCACGACCACCAGGGCGCCGATGCGAACTCCGGACCCGGAGACTCCGAGGAGCTCGTTGGGGAGGACGGAGACCAGGGCGATGGTGAAGAGCAGCTGCGGGAAGGCGAGCATGACGTCCATGACCCGGCTGAGCGCCGCGTCGATCCAGCCGCCGAAGTAGCCGGCCACGATGCCGAGGATCGTGCCGAGGAGGACCGCGAAGACCGCCGCGAGAAAGGCGACGAGGAGCGAGATCCGGGCACCGTAGACGATGCGGCTGAAGACATCACGGCCGTTGACCGGCTCAACGCCGAGGAGGAAGTCGGAGCTGATGCCGCCGTAGGAGCCGATCGGAGTGCCGAAGAGCGGGTCGATCTGGTCCTCGTGGAACTCGTCCGGCGGGTGGCCGAGCAGGCCCACGATCAGCGGCGCGAGGACCGCGACCAGGATCAGGAAGAACACGACGGCACCGCCCGCGAGGGCGAGTTTGTCCCGCTTGAGCCGGGTCCAGGCGATCTGCCACGGGGACCGGCCCTCGATCGCCTTCCGGGGGACATCCGCGGCGACATCAACAGCCGCGGTCTCAGCCGCTGTCGTGTCGTGCAGTGGTGCCGTCATCGTGGTGGGACCCCTCTCGGCCGACTGTGGTCGACCCGCGCCTGCCGCTGTAGCGGCTTGGCTCCAACAGTGGTGCAGTGTGTGCGGGACGAGCACCTAACCGACCGGCTAGTCGCACGCAGGTCCGAAGGTGCTTGTTTCCGGGGAGTCTTCAATGGGTCCGCGATCACCCGCCAGACCTGATGGGGAATGTTTGCGTAAACGTGATGCGGTCAGTCAGCTTCCGTTATCCGGACCGGGAGATCGACTGAGCGGACCACTCGGCCGCTAATCCGTCAGACCGGACATGCGGCGCAAATTCCGTCCATGCCAGGTGAATTGACCCCTGAAGGAGAGGGCGGTCCGTGCGCGGTTCAGTACGCCCGCGGGGCGGCGGGAGGGTATCCGTACCCCGGCTGCTGGGGCGGTGCGCCGTGGGCCTCGCGGTCGTAGAACGGGCGGGCGTTGGCCCGCAGCCACATGGTCACCGGGTCGTACTCGTCGGACATGGCGACGGTGGAGACGGGGAGGCCGTCGGGGACGGCGGCGATCGACTGCTGCATCATCGCGCGGACGGCCTCGACGGACTGCTGCCCCGTGTCGTACAGATCGAGACCGATGGCGAGATACGGGGCGCCGAGTGCGGGCTGCACCCAGGCCCTGCGCAGGGAGCGGACGGCGGGGGTGCGATGGGCGTTCTGCGTGAGCAGGGCGTAGAACTGGGGGATCTCGATGGCGGGCTCGGTCAGCCGCAGTGGCCCCGCGGGCATCCGGTCGAGGCCCGTGGCAATCCGGCGCAGGTCGAGCCAGGGGATGCCGACGCCGCCGCCGGGCGCGTGCGGATTGAGCCAGATGCCCCAGCGGTCGGGGAAGAGGGCTCGGGCGATGTCGGCGCCGGTGACGACCTCGTGCGCGCGGTTCCAGCCGGAGGCGGCGAGCTCCTGGGCGGAGGTGACGCAGGGGGCGTAGCCCTGGCCGTCCACCTCCATGTTCCCGTACTGGGCATCGGGAGAGCCGGACCGACCGTGCCAGAGCAGCATCCAGAGCCGGCTTTCGGCGAGGGCGTGCAGCAATGCCTCGTACGCGTCGTAGCGTCCGGGCGTCACCTGGCGCAGCATGTGCTCGACCTGCCCGGCCGCCGCGGTGCCTGACGCACTCACTGTGGGTCCCGCCCCTCTTCGATCCGCCATGGTGTGTGCGGCCGCACCGGGCAAGTGCGGCGACCACGTCATCAAACCAGCTTAAGCGGCCGTACTCACACCGACTTGACCACTACACGTGCGAGTGGGCGTGCGGCTGCGGGTACTGCCGGGTGTAGAAGGGCCGGACGCGGTTGAGCATCCAGTCGCCCACGGGGTCCTGGGCGATGTCCAGGAGGACCAGGTTGACCGGCCACTTCACGGCCACGCGGCCGAGCGCACGACCGAGGGCGTCCATGGGGGCGGTGCGGTGGTGGCCCTCCCAGGCGGAGAGTTGGACACCGATGAACAGCGTCGGCGCGTCGCCCTCGATGCTGGCCAGAACGCGGCGGGCGGTCTGGACCACGCCGGTCTCCTCGAACTCACCGGCCGCGGCCGCGAGGAAGTCGATCGGCTCGTCCTGCCAGTCCGGCTCGAACAGCCGCACCCGGCCCCCGCCGGCGGGCCCGTCCAGGGGCGTGCGCCCGACCCGGCACAGCTCGGCGACCGCGGGCGGCGGCAGGGGTACGCCGACGGCGCCGCCGGGATTCACGGCGATCCCGAGCTGAGGGGGCAGTCCGCGGGCGAACTCGATCGCGGGCGCGACGGTGCCGGACATCCGGTCGCCGACGCACTGCAGGAACTGCTGCTGCGAGCTGTAGACGGGCACGTAGGGTGCCCCGTCGATGTCCAGGGTCGGCAGGTCGAGGGCGGCGCTCCCGGGTCCGCCGCCGTTGGGCAGCGGCACCCAGACATGGCTCCGCCCGAGCACCTCGAGGAGCCGGCCGCCGGCGCCGGGGTTGCCGAGCGACGCGGCGAGCACCTCTTCGAGCTCATTGGCGGGCCATGTCGTGTCCACTGCGTTTCCCTGCTTCCCCGTCCCGGTGCGGCCCGCGCTCGGGCCGCGATGTCCTGGGCAAGCAGCGTACCGGCCACGCCTGTCAAGCCCGTCCGGCGGATTCGGGGCGCGGGCATGGCCCCCGCCGCCTCACGCCGCCGGGGTGAAGCCGATCCGGGTCAGGACGGTCGCCGCGTCCCGGTCCAGGATCGTGGCGGAGGCGCACCCCGCGGGCAGGCGGCCGCGCTCCGCGTCGCGGACGAGGCGGGAGACCGCGTACCGATGCCGGCTGAAGGCGTAGGGGGACACTCCGCGGCCGCGCTCCCGCTGGCCGGCCCGCGCGACCGACGGGGTGACGTCGAGGAGCAGCAGGTGGAGGGCGCGCCCGCGCCGCCGGGCCTCTCGGGCCAGCCAGCGGCGGACCCAGGACTGGGTGCCGCAGTCGTGGACGACCACACCCGCGCCGGAACGCAGCGCGCGCCACAGCCCGGCGTAGTGGGCGAGACGGACCAGCGGGCGGTACACCGCGTACGGCAGGAACCGCGGCATCCGCTCGTCCCAGCGGTCCCGGGTGTCCTGGGAGTCGATCCCGCCGCCCTCGGCCGCGCGCCGGATCAGCGTGGACTTGCCGCTTCCGGGCAGGCCGGAGATCACGACCACGTCGCCCTGGGCGAACACCAGGCTCCGCGGGCCGCGCCCCCCACGATCCCGCAGGTCACGCACCACGGGCGCGGGCGCCCCCAGCAGCCCGCGCGCGGGCACACCGGGCACGCCGGACCGCACGCGCACACCCGCTGTCGTCGTCATGTAGGCACCTGACCGCTGCAACGTCATCGCTCTCCCCCTTGTCGGGTCATCGTGACCCTGCCCAGGAAGCTTAAAGAAAAGGTAATGACCAACAAGTGATTTGCCGATCGGAGCGCCCGTGCAATGATGTCCGCGCAAACTGCATACCGGCCGCTTGAATCCGCGCGGGAGAGTCCTGGTCACTGTGTGCGCCGGGCGCCGAAGGAGCAAGTACCTCCCTTGAATCTCTCAGGCCCCGTACCGCGCGCGATGAGGCAGATCTGAAAAGCGAGTCGCAGGTCCTGCGGCTCCACCCAAGGTGCAAGTCGTGATCACACGCATATGTGGTCGTGATGAACCTCTCAGGTTTCGATGACAGATGGGGAGGATCGTCCTCGCCAGTCATGCCCTGGGAGCCCTATCCATGAGCACCACCCCCCGTCTCACCGCCCTCGATGCGCTGCATCGCTCGCTGGGCGCGACCATGACCGACTTCGCCGGCTGGGACATGCCGCTGCGGTACGGCAGTGAGCGCGACGAGCACAACGCCGTACGCACCAAGGCAGGTCTCTTCGACCTCTCCCACATGGGTGAGATCACCGTCACCGGGCCGCAGGCCGCCGCCCTGCTGGACCACGCGCTGGTCGGCAACATCGGCGGTGTCGCCGTCGGCCGCGCCCGCTACACGATGATCTGCCAGGAGAACGGCGGCATCCTCGACGACCTGATCGTCTACCGCCTCGGCGAGACCCAGTACATGGTCGTCGCCAACGCCTCGAACGCGCAGATCGTCCTCGACGCCCTCACCGAGCGTGCCGCCGGCTTCGACGCCGATGTACGCGACGACCGTGACGCGTATGCGCTCATCGCCGTACAGGGCCCCGAGTCGCCCGGCATCCTCAAGTCGCTCACCGACGCCGATCTGGACGGACTGAAGTACTACGCGGGCCTGCCCGGCACCGTCGCCGGCGTCCCCGCGCTGATCGCCCGCACCGGCTACACGGGCGAGGACGGCTTCGAGCTCTTCGTCGAGCCCCGGCACGCGGAGAAGCTGTGGCAGGCGCTGACCGAGGCCGGCGCGCCCGTCGGTCTCGTGCCCTGCGGCCTCTCCTGCCGCGACACGCTCCGCCTGGAGGCGGGCATGCCGCTGTACGGGCACGAGCTGACCACCGGGCTCACCCCCTTCGACGCGGGCCTCGGCCGGGTCGTGAAGTTCGAGAAGGAGGGCGACTTCGTCGGCCGTACGGCCCTCGAGGCCGCCGCCGAGCGCGCCGCGACGAACCCGCCGCGCAAGCTGGTCGGCCTGATCGCCGAGGGCCGCCGGGTTCCGCGTGCCGGGATGCCCGTGGTCGCGGCCGGCGAGGTCATCGGCGAGGTCACCTCGGGCGCGCCGTCGCCGACCCTGGGCAAGCCGATCGCCATGGCCTACGTGGACGCGGCGCACGCCACGCCCGGAGCCGAGGGCGTAGGCGTCGACATCCGCGGTACCCATGAGCCGTACGAGGTCGTGGCGCTTCCCTTCTACAAGCGCCAGAAGTAAGCCCTCAGCAGTCTCTCAAGCAGCCCCCATCAGCAGCACTCCCCCGCGTACAGGAGAATTCAGCTCATGAGCAACCCCCAGCAGCTGCGCTACAGCAAGGAGCACGAGTGGCTGTCGGCCGCCGAGGACGGCGTGTCGACGGTCGGCATCACGGAGCACGCGGCGAACGCACTCGGCGATGTCGTCTACGTCCAGCTCCCGGAGGTCGGTGACACGGTGACCGCGGGCGAGTCCTGCGGCGAGCTGGAGTCGACCAAGTCGGTCAGCGACCTGTACTCCCCGGTGACCGGCGAGGTCGTCGAGGCCAACCAGGACGTCGTGGACGACCCGTCGCTGGTGAACTCCGCCCCGTTCGAGGGCGGCTGGCTGTTCAAGGTTCGCGTCGCGGAGGAGCCGAAGGACCTGCTCTCCGCGGACGAGTACACCGACTTCGCCAGCTGACCAGAAACCCTTAGGGATCGCGTGATGTCGCTTCTCAACACCCCTCTCCACGAGCTCGACCCGGACGTCGCCGCCGCTGTCGACGCCGAGCTCCACCGTCAGCAGTCCACCCTGGAAATGATCGCCTCGGAGAACTTCGCTCCGGTCGCGGTCATGGAGGCCCAGGGCTCCGTCCTCACCAACAAGTACGCCGAGGGCTACCCGGGCCGCCGCTACTACGGCGGCTGCGAGCACGTCGATGTCGTCGAGCAGATCGCCATCGACCGCATCAAGGAGCTCTTCGGCGCCGAGCACGCCAATGTGCAGCCGCATTCGGGCGCCCAGGCCAACGCCGCCGCGATGTTCGCGCTGCTGAAGCCGGGCGACACGATCATGGGTCTGAACCTCGCGCACGGCGGGCACCTGACCCACGGCATGAAGATCAACTTCTCCGGCAAGCTCTACAACGTGGTCGCGTACCACGTCGACGACGCCACCGGCCAGGTCGACATGGCCGAGGTCGAGCGGCTCGCCAAGGAGTCCAAGCCGAAGCTGATCGTCGCCGGCTGGTCCGCGTACCCGCGCCAGCTGGACTTCGCCGCCTTCCGCCGGATCGCGGACGAGGTCGGCGCGTACCTGATGGTCGACATGGCCCACTTCGCGGGCCTGGTCGCGGCGGGTCTGCACCCGAACCCGGTGCCGCACGCCCATGTCGTGACCACGACCACGCACAAGACGCTGGGCGGCCCGCGCGGCGGTGTGATCCTCTGCACGGCCGAGCTGGCCAAGAAGATCAACTCCGCGGTCTTCCCCGGTCAGCAGGGCGGTCCGCTCGAGCATGTGATCGCGGCCAAGGCCGTCTCCTTCAAGGTCGCGGCCTCCGAGGAGTTCAAGGAGCGCCAGCAGCGCACCCTGGAGGGCTCGAAGATCATCGCCGAGCGCCTCGTCCAGGACGACGTCAAGCAGGCGGGCGTCTCGGTCCTGTCCGGTGGCACGGACGTCCACCTGGTCCTCGTCGACCTGCGACACTCGGAGCTGGACGGCCAGCAGGCCGAGGACCGGCTGCACGAGGTCGGCATCACGGTCAACCGCAACGCGATCCCGAACGACCCTCGCCCGCCGATGGTCACCTCGGGTCTGCGGATCGGTACGCCGGCGCTCGCGACCCGCGGTTTCCAGGCCGAGGACTTCCGCGAGGTCGCCGACATCATCGCCGAGGTGCTCAAGCCCTCGTACGACGGTGAGGCCCTCAAGGCACGCGTCTCGGCACTGGCCGCGAAGCACCCGCTTTACCCTGGTCTGTAACAGCGGCTGACAGCTGCTGCAACAGCCAGGACAAAAACAAACGGGGCACCGCACGCACTCACCGGTGAATGCGGTGCCCCGCACCACGTACCGCCCGTTCGTTCTTCTGCGTCACCCTGGCAGACAACGGCGTCTACCACCCCCTAGGAGTACCCCCGTGGCCATCTCGGTCTTCGACCTGTTCTCGATCGGCATCGGCCCGTCCAGCTCCCACACGGTCGGCCCCATGCGGGCGGCCGCCCTGTTCGCCCGCCGCCTGAAGAACGAGGGCCTGCTGGCCCACACCACCGCGATACGCGCCGAGCTGTACGGCTCCCTCGGCGCGACCGGTCACGGCCACGGCACCCCGAAGGCGGTCCTGCTGGGCCTGGAGGGGAACTCCCCGCGCACGGTCGACGTCGAGACCGCCGACGACCAGGTCGAGCGGATCAAGAGCAACAAGCGGATCAACATCCTCGGCGTGCACGAGATCGGCTTCGACTTCGACGAGGACCTGGTCCTGCACCGCCGCAAGGCGCTCCCGTACCACGCGAACGGCATGACCCTGTGGGCGTACGACGCCGAGGGCGCGACGCTGCTGGAGAAGACGTACTACTCGGTCGGCGGCGGGTTCGTCGTCGACGAGGACGCGGTCGGCGAGGACCGGATCAAGCTCGACGACACCGTGCTGAAGTACCCCTTCCGCACCGGTGACGAGCTGCTGCGGCTCTCCCGCGAGACCGGTCTGTCGATCTCCGCGATGATGCTGGAGAACGAGAAGGCCTGGCGGTCCGAGGAGGAGATCCGCGAGGGGCTGCTGGAGATCTGGCGGGTCATGCAGGCCTGCGTCTCGCGCGGCATGTCCCGCGAGGGCATCCTGCCCGGCGGTCTGAAGGTCCGCCGCCGCGCCGCCACCACCGCGCGCAAGCTGCGCTCCGAGGGCGACCCGCAGGCCCTCGCGATGGAGTGGATCACCCTCTACGCGATGGCCGTGAACGAGGAGAACGCGGCGGGCGGCCGCGTCGTCACCGCCCCGACGAACGGCGCCGCGGGCATCATCCCGGCGGTCCTGCACTACTACATGAACTTCGTGCCCGGCGCCGACGAGGACGGCGTGGTCCGCTTCCTGCTCGCGGCCGGTGCGGTCGGCATGCTCTTCAAGGAGAACGCCTCGATCTCCGGCGCCGAGGTCGGCTGCCAGGGCGAGGTCGGCTCGGCCTGCTCCATGGCCGCCGGCGCGCTCGCCGAGGTCCTGGGCGGCTCCCCGGAGCAGGTGGAGAACGCCGCGGAGATCGGCATGGAGCACAACCTGGGCCTGACCTGCGACCCGGTCGGCGGCCTGGTCCAGATCCCGTGCATCGAGCGCAACGGCATGGCTGCGGTGAAGGCCGTCACGGCGGCGCGGATGGCGATGCGCGGCGACGGCAGCCACAAGGTCTCCCTGGACAAGGTCATCAAGACCATGAAGGAGACCGGCGCGGACATGTCCGTGAAGTACAAGGAGACCGCGCGCGGCGGTCTCGCGGTGAACATCATCGAGTGCTGAGGACCAGACCTGCGGTGAAGGCCGTCACGGCGGCGCGGATGGCGATGCGCGGCGACGGCATCGCCGGATCACGTTCTACTGGCCGGCGGCCGTGGGGCAGGTGACCGTCTCCGCGGAGCAGGGCGGACAGCGGCCGAGCATCGTGTCGTCCGCAGCGTGTCCCTCGGCCCTGTCCCGCGATCGACCGCGTGCGTACCGCACCCGATGAGGACGGCCCCCGGCGCATGCCGGGGGCCGTCGTCGTACGCCGTTCCGTATCAGTCCTTGTTCAGCGACGCCCAGAACTCGTCGAAGGTCAGCAGGCCGTCGCCGTTGCTGTCCTTGGCCTTGATGACGGCCTCGGCAACGGACTCGGTCACGTGGAAGTCGCCCAGCTGCGCCATGACGCTCTTGTACTCGGCGGCCGAGATCAGCCCGTCGCCGTTCAGGTCGTACCGATCGAAGGCCTTGCGCGCCGATTCGATGTCCGCCACTGGACCACCCCTTCTTGGTGCATTACTGACGGGGGTCAGATTATCGGCGCGAGCCGGGCGGCACGCCCTGGGGGCCGGTGGGGGACCATGGGGGCATGAGCGAGGCGCTGGCACGGATCCTGGCGGCGGCGGCGCGCGGCGAGTACCCGCCGTCGGACGGTACGACCACGGTGATCCCGCAACCGAATCCGCGGGACGCCGGAGTGCTGGCCTTCACCGCGCACTCGGTGGTGTTCACGGACGAGGATCCCGAGTGGATCCGGGCCACCCTGGCGGCCACGGCCAGCGATCCGCTCGCGGCGAGCATGAACCCCACGTTCCTGAGCGCGCTGATGGCCAGAACCGGACGTTCCATGAACACGATCGACCTGCTGACGGTCGCCCCGGCACGGCCGGGCCGTCCGGACATCCCGCTGCGCGAGATCGAGGACCCGGCGCATCCGCGCGTCGCGCGGGCCCGCAAGTTCCGCGACGACGTACGGGTCTGGGGTGCGGACGGCGGCGTGCTGGTCCTGGGCCGCGGGGTCGCCGGCCGCTGGGAGGCCGCGATCGAGGTGGAGCTTGCGGCGCGCGGCGCCGGGCTCGGGGTCGAGCTCGCGCTGGCCGCGCGCCATCTGATCCCGGGAGGCGGTCACGTCTGGGCACAGCAGTCGCCGGGGAACGCCCGCAGTGTGCGGACCTTCCAGCAGGCGGGGTTCCGTCCGGTCGGCTCCGAGGCACTGCTGGTGGCCGGGTGACGGAGAAGCCCTCCGGCCTGCCGTTCGGCGATGCCGTGCGTCCCGTGCACGGCTTCACCGAGCGCCCGCCGGAACGGCTCCCGGTGCTGAGGTGACCGGACGGACCGACGCGGTGGCGGTCACACCCGATGGTGGTCGTGTCCGTCCGGGTCAGCGGAACACGCCCGTATGGCCGAGCGAATAGCGGCCGGGCTGCGGATAGACCGCGAGGCCGTGGGGGCCGCCGCCGACCGGGATCCGGGCCAGCTGCTGCCCGGTCGCCGTGTCGATGGCGTACACCTCGGAGTGGTAACGCCCGGACAGCCACAGCACCTTGCCGTCGGCGGAGACGCCGCCCATGTCCGGGGAGCCGCCGTCGGGGAGCCGCCACTTCTTGGTGAGCTCGTGCCGGGCGAAGTCGAAGACGGAGACGGTGCCCTCGCCTCGGTTGGTGATGTACATCTCCTTGGAGTCGCGGCTGACGTAGAGGCCGTGGGCGCCCTTGCCCGTGGGCATCAGGACCGGCGTGGTGAACTTGTCGCCGTCGAGCACCCACACGCCGTGGGCCGTCATGTCGGCGATGTAGAACGTCGATCCGTCCGGGGAGATCTTCACGTCCTGCGGCATCGCGCCCTGGAACGGCAGCCTCTGCTGGGCGGTCACCTCCATCCGCTCCGTGTCCACCTTGAGCAGCTCACCGGAGAACTCGCAGGAGACGATGAAGTACCGGCCGTCGGCGGAGAAGTCGGCGTGGTTGACGCCGTAGCAGGACACCGGCTCGGTCTTGGCCACGGCCATGGTGTGCGGATCGCGGAAGACCAGCTCGCGGTCGAGGGACGCCATGACGATGGCGTACCGGCCGTTGGGCGTGAAGTAGAGGTTGTACGGGTCATGCACATCGACGGGCCGGCCCGCCTCGCCGGTGGCCGGGTCGATCGGGGTGAGGCTGTGACCACGGTTGTTGTTCACCCACAGGGTCTTGAGGTCCCAGGACGGGACGACGTGCTGCGGCTGGATGCCCACCGGGATGGTGTCGATGACCTTGTACGTGGCCGGGTCGATGACCGAGACCGTGTTGGAGAGGGTGTTGGGGACGTACACCCGCGACGGGAAGCCCGCGACCACGGGCGACAGTCTGCCGGGGCGGTCCGCGGCGTAGACGTCCTTGGGGTCGAGGACCGGGGGCATGCCGGGCAGCCCGGCCTGGACGGCGGCGGGCGTCGGCCGGACCGGTGGCGGGGCGAGCTCCGTCTCGCGCCTCTCCGGGGCGCCGCTGCAGGCCGCGGCGAGGAGGGCGAGTGCGGCGGCGACGAGAAGAGCGGTGGATCGCTTGGTGAGGTGCGGCATCAGGTCAGCAGCTCCGTGGTCGTCACCGCATGCAGTCCGCGGCGGTCCAGTTCGTCGAGAAGGGCGGGCAGTGCGGCGACCGTGTCCCGGTAGCCGAAGTGCAGGCTCACCACCGAGCCGCTCCGGATCGCGCCGGTGACGGTGCCGGTGATGGCGGGAGCCCCCGGCGAGGTGTGGTCGAGCGAGTCGATGTCGTACGAGAGCGTGTGCGGATAGCCCGCCCGGGCGGCCAGGCGCTGGACGAGCGGGGTTGCGTACCGGGTCCGCGACGGGCGGAACCAGCTGCCGATCGAACCGGTGAGCCGCCGCAGCCGCTGTGCGCAGCCCGCGATCTCGGCGTACGCGTCGGGCTCGGCCATCGACAAGATGTCCAGGTGGCGCAGCGTGTGGTTGCCGAGGTCATGGCCGCCGTCGAGGACGCGCCGGGCGAGGTCCGGGTGCTCGTCCAGCCAGGTGCCGACGGCGAGCACGGTGATGCGGGCGCCCGCCCGCTCGGCCTCGGCGAGCAGGGCCCGGGCGGTGGCGGGGTCGCCCCCGCCGTGGAAGGTGAGGGCGACGGCGGGGCGGTCGCGGGGGCCGTTGATGATCTCGGCGGGCAGGCCGGGGAAGCGGCGGGGGCCGGGAGCCCGGCCGGACGTGTGCGGCGGAGCGGCGGGGGACGACGAGGACGCTGAGGGCGACCGGTGCGCGGGCGACGGGGCCGCGGGGGCGGCGGGTGGCTTCGGGGCGGGGCCGGTGTCCGTACATCCGGCGGCGAGGGCTCCGGCGAGGGCCGTGCCCGCGTGTGCACCCGCGCGCAGGGCATCGCGACGACCGATCCGATTCACGCGACCACGGTAAGTGCGATAAGGGCGAAAGATAACGATTTGCACACTCAGGCCGCGTCGGGTCACGACCCGTCACTCGAAGGATCTCCCAGTCGAGCCCATATTCATTCATCGTTTGTGAGGCTGGTGGCTCATTTCACCTTGGATTCACTTTGCCATTGGACTGGTACATACCGATTTGTCCCAGTAGGGACTTTTGGCAGTAAGGCCCCCCGTCTGCCATAGTCGGTGCCACGACCCCCATTGACCCGGGCCAGGTCGTCCACAGCGGTCGTGGATCACACCCCCAAGTCCACGGCCGCACGCATGAAGCCCCCTAGGCGCCGCAGCACGGCAACAGGGGGCTTTCGTGCGTCAGCGGTCGGAGACGCGTATCTCGAACCAGGTCGACTTGCCGCGCGGCAGCAGATCGACCCCCCAGCGGTCGGAGAGCTTGTCGACCAGGAAGAGACCGCGGCCACTGGTGTCCAGCTCGTGCACCGGCATCAGACACGGCAGCCCCCGCGAGGGGTCCCGCACCTCGACCCGGATCCAGCCGCGCCGGCGCAGCATCCGCAACCCGAAGACCCGCGCCCCGGTGTGGCGCACCGCGTTGCCGACGAGCTCGGAGACGAGCAGGATCGCGTGCTCGGCGACCTGCGGGGAGAGTGCCCACTGGCGCAGCACCACACACTGCGTCAGCCTGCGGGCGGTTGCCGCGGATTCGGGACGGGACGGCAGCCGGACCTCCTCGTCCGTCGGGTTCCCGAACAACTCGAGCGCCTTGAGCGCCTGTTCGTCCTCGACGGCCGGCATCCACCGCGCAGCGGTCGCACTTCCGCGCTGCCGCGGTTGCTCCATACCCTCCAGCCCCGCCATGCCCCCCATCATGGCCGCCCAGAGCACCTTTCGTGGCCGTTCCGGAGGAATCGATGCCCCGGAATCTGTGATTCCGGGGCATCGGGTTGGCATATGACAGCGGCAGGTCAGGCGCCTTCACGGCCCCTCTGACCTGCGGTGACGCAGCGCTTACGAATGATCGCCAAGCGCTGCGGACAAGGTCGCCTTAAGGCTCTCTTAAGGCTCGTTTAAGCCACCCACGGGGTTGACGCAAAGGCCCGCCGTGTCCAACTGAGCCCGCGTCAGGGTGATTTCAGAGGAACTTCGCCTTCCCCGGTCCCTCCTCGACGAAGCTGCGCATCCCGCGCTCGCGGTCCTCGGTCGCGAACAGGCCCGCGAACCAGTTCCGTTCGATCGCCAGGCCCGTGTCGATGTCCGTCTCCAGACCCGCGTCGACGGACTCCTTCGCCGCGCGCAGCGCCAGCGCCGGCCCCTGGGCCAGCTTCGCCGCCCATGCGTGCGCCTGCTCGTACACCTCGGCGGCCGGTACGACCCGGTCGACCAGGCCGATCGCCAGCGCCTCGTCGGCCTTCACATGGCGGCCCGTGAAGATGAGGTCCTTGGCCTTGGACGGGCCGACCAGCCGGGCGAGCCGCTGGGTGCCGCCCGCGCCCGGAATCAGCCCGAGGAGGATCTCCGGCTGACCCAGCTTGGCGTTGTCGGCGGCGATCCGGTAGTCGGCACAGAGCGCCAGCTCGCAGCCGCCGCCGAGCGCGTAGCCGGTGACGGCCGCGACGACAGGCTTGGGGATACGGGCGACGGCGGTGAACGAGTCCTGCAGGGCCTTGGACCGCTTGACCATCGCGGCGTGGTCCATCACCTGCATCTCCTTGATGTCCGCGCCCGCCGCGAACACCTTCTCGCCGCCGTACAGGATCACGGCCCGTACGTCGTCGCGGTCCGTCGCCTCGGCGGCGAGCTCGCGCAGCCGGTCCTGGGTGGCGATGTCGAGGGCGTTCATCGGGGGACGGTCGAGTCGGACGGTGCCGACGCCTTCGGAGACTTCGAGAGAAACGGTCATGGCGAGCAGGTTAGTGGGAGGGGGTCTGGGGGTGTCCCCCCAGAAGGCACAGCACGACGGAGGGCCCGGTGCTGTCCATCACAGCGCCGGACCCTCGCACGTCCGTACGTACTACTTGCTCCACTCCGCCCAGGACATGTTCCAGCCGTTCAGCCCGTTCGCCGGGGCGATCGTCTTGTCCTTGGAGTTCTTCACGATCACGACGTCACCGATGATCGAGTTGTTGTACATCCAGGCCGCCGGGGCGTCCTTGTCCCAGCCGCCGCGCACGTCCCGCAGCCCCACACAACCGTGGCTGACGTTCGCCGAGCCGAAGGTCCCGGACGAGGCCCAGTAGTTGCCGTGGATGAAGGTGCCGGAGGCGGACAGGCGCATCGCGTGCGGCACGTCCTTGATGTCGTACTCGCCGCCGAAGCCCACGGTGGCGCCGTTCATCCGGGTCACCGTGTACTTCTCGCTGATGACCATCTGGCCGTTGTACGTCGTCGTCGACGGCGCGCCCGCGGTGATCGGGATGGTCTTGACGACCTTGCCGTCCCGCACGACCTCCATGGTGTGCTTCGAGGCGTCCACCGTGGAGACCTGGCTGCGGCCGATGGTGAAGGAGAACGACTTGGCCTGCTTGCCGTACACCCCGGGCCGGCCCTCGACACCGTCCAGGTTGAGCTTCACGGTCACCTTGGTGCCCGCGGCCCAGTACTTCTCCGGGCGGAAGTCGAGCCGGTCGTTGCCGAACCAGTGGCCCTCTACCGGGACAGCCGGCTCGGCGGTCACCTTGATGGCCTTCTCGACGGCCTCGGGATTGGTGATGCCCCGGGTGAAGTTGATGGAGACCGGCATGCCGACACCGACGGTGGAGCCGTCCTCCGGCGTGTAGTGGCCGACGAAGGTGTTCTTCGGGACGAGTGTGGTGAAGGTGGTGTCCTTCGCGGACTCACGGCCTTCGGCGTCCTTGGCGACCGCGTGCACCTTGTACTTGGTGGCGGCGGCGAGGTGCGCCAGCGGCTCCCAGGCCGCACCGCCCGCGGTCAGCTTGCCCTCGACCTTGTTGCCCTTGTCGTCCTGGACGGTGACCGCGGACAGCTTGCCCTTGTCGGCGGTCACCTTGAGGGCGCCGCTGGTGGCGACCGAGGACGCACCGTCCTTGGGGGCGATGGTCACGACCGCCTGCGAGGCGGTGGTGCCGACCTTGCCGCTGTCCTGCCTGCCCTTGTCATCCGCTGCGTTGCCGGAGTCCCCGCCCCCGCACGCCGTCACCAGAAGCAGCAACGCCCCCAGCACCAGGGCCGGCACACCCGTGCTGCCGCGCCCGCGTCCGCCGCGCACCCCGGCCGATGCCCCCGATATCGGCTGCCCGTTCACGATTGGTTCTCTCCCCTCGCACGGCCTGGCCCCGCCACGGCCCGTGGAGCCCGGCTCGTGGCCGGGCCCTCTACCCCCACGCGCTCCCTGCGCGCACCTGGCGATAGATAATCACACCGCGAGCGGTGGTAACTCCCCACGGATGTCACCGTTCAGTCCCAACATGTCCAGGACCGGTGCGGGCCATGCAGGTCAGGGAGGGTCAGCTCAGCGCCGAACCGGCCTTCCACTCCTCCCAGTCCAGGTTCCAGCCGCTCAGACCGTTCCACGGATCGACCATCCGGTCCGGGGAATTGACCACTTCCACGATGTCCCCGATCAACGTCCGGTCGAAGAACCACCCGGCCGGGGCGTCCTGGCTGCCGCCCTGCTCGTCGCGCAGACCGACGCAGCCGTGGCTGACGTTCTTCGAACCGAAGACGGACGGGTGTGCCCAGTAGTTTCCGTGCAGGAAGGTGCCGGAGGTGGTGAGCCGGATCGCGTGCGGTACGTCCTTGATGTCGTACTCGCTCTTGCCCTTCTTGTTCCGGAATCCGACCGTGGCCCCGTTCATCCGGGTCACGTCGAACATCTCGCTGACCACCATCTTGCCGTTGTACGTGGTCGTCTTCTTCGACCCTGCCGTGATCGGCAGGGTCGCCAGCAGCTCGCCGTCCCGGCGTACCTCCATCGTGTGCCTCTCCGCGTCGACGATGGAGATCTGCGAGCGGCCCACGGTGAAGCCGGTCGTCTTCCGCTGGATGCCGAACACGCCGGGCGAGCCCTCCACATCGCGCAGCCGCAGATCGACGGTGACCTTGGTGCCCGGCTTCCAGTAGGCGCGCGGCCGGAAGTCGAGCCGCTGCCCGTCGAACCAGTGGCCCACGATCTCCACCGGCGGGTCGGCGGTGATGCGGATGGCGCGCTGCACGGCCGCGCGGGCCTCGATGCGCCGGTTGAAGACGAACGAGACGATCATGCCGGTGCCGACGGTGGAGCGGTTCTCCGGATTGAAGTAGCCGATGAAGTGGCGCTCGGGAACCAGGGTCGTGAAGGTGGTGTGCCGGGCCGAGCGGCGACCGTGGCCGTCGAGGGCGACCGCGTCGACCCGGTACTTGGCCGCCAGCGCGAGGCGGGTGCCGGGTTCGGGCAGCCAGCGCAGCCCGTCCTGCGAGATCCGGCCCGGGATCTCGACCGGCTGGGCGTCCTCGATCTGGGTGACCCTGACCCGCTCCAGCCGCCCGCTGGGCAGCTTCACCTCCACCTTGCCGTCGGCCGTGACGCGTTTCGCCCCGTCCTCGGGCGTGATCCTGATGTGGTCGTCGGCCGCCCGCGGCTTGCCGCCGATGTCCAGGTCACCACCCGTGCAGCCGGTCAGCCCGGCCAGCAGTCCTGTCCAGACGAGGGCGGCGGCCAGCGTGGCCCTCGTCCGCTTCACCGCGTTGCTCACAGAGTCCACCTCGTGGGGTCGCAGAGACACAGCTCGTCCCGCCCAACGACCGCCCCCCTCGTAGGGGTACGTGAGCGCGGGTCATGTTGGGAGTAGCACAGTGCGGGCAGAACAGGTGGGAGGACCACGCGCAGGCCCTGTCCGGTCGGTCAGGACCCGGGAGCCGCGGCCGGGACGCCGCGCGCTCAGGACGGAGTGGCCCGACGAGCCGCGGGAGGCCGACACGTGTCGAGCGCAGCCGAGCAGGAGGCAGTGCGGGGAGGAGGGGTGCCGTCCCCTGAAGTGGGACGGCGCCCCGCGCTGAACGGACGGCGCAGGGAGGCCGCAGGCCGGGGGCAGGGTCCCGAGGTCTGGCCGGGGGCGCCGACACCGCTGGGTGCCCGGTTCCGGGTGGGGCCCGACGGGGTCGCGGGCACCAACTTCGCGCTGTGGGCGGGCGGGGCGGAGGCCGTCGAGCTGTGCCTGTTCGACGAGGCGGGGGCGGAGACCCGGGCGCCGCTGACCGAGCTGACGCACGAGATCTGGCACGGCTTCGTGCCGGGCGTACGCCCCGGGCAGCGGTACGGCTTCCGGGTGCACGGCCGCTGGGACCCGTGGACCGGAGCGCGCTGGAACCCGGCGAAGCTGCTCCTCGACCCGTACGCACGGGCCGTCGACGGCGAATTCGGGGGCAGGGCCCGTGGCGGAGCCGCTGACGGCCGCCATGTCCCCCGGATGCAATACGGCACGCTCCCGCCGGAGGTCTACGGGCATGTCCGCGACTGGCCGCAGCAGCATGTCGCCGACACCGTGCGCGACGACCGCGACTCGGCGCCGTTCGTCCCGAAGGGTGTCGTCGTCCACGACGACGCGCCCGACGACGAGTGGGCCGACGACCGGCGGCCCAAAACGCCGTGGGCCGATTCGGTCATCTACGAGCTGCACGTGCGCGGGTTCACGAAACTGCACCCGGACATCCCCGAGGAGCTGCGCGGTACGTACGCGGGCCTCGCCCACCCGGCCGCGATCGGCCATCTCGTACGCCTCGGGGTCACGGCGGTCGAGCTGCTGCCGGTGCATCAGTTCGCGCACGAGGACCATCTGCTGCGGCGCGGGCTGAAGAACTACTGGGGCTACAACTCGATCGGCTACTTCGCGCCGCACGCGGCCTACAGCGCGTCGGGGACGGCCGGGCAGCAGGTCGGCGAGTTCAAGCGGATGGTGCGGGCGCTGCACGCGGCGGGCATCGAGGTCATCCTCGACGTCGTCTACAACCACACGGCGGAGGCGGGCGAGCTGGGCCCGACCCTCAGTCTCAAGGGCGTCGACAACCGCGGCTACTACCGTCTCCAGTCCGACGCCCGCCGCTACGCCGACTACACCGGCTGCGGGAACACACTGCACGTCGTCCAGCCGCATGTCCTGCGGCTGATCACCGACTCGCTGCGCTACTGGGTCACCGAGATGGGCGTCGACGGCTTCCGCTTCGACCTCGCGGCGGCGCTCGCCCGGTCGATGCACGACGTCGACATGCTCTCCCCCTTCCTCGCGGTGATCGCCCAGGACCCGGTGCTGCGCCGCGTGAAGCTGATCGCCGAGCCGTGGGACGTGGGCAACGGGGGCTATCAGGTCGGCGCGTTTCCGCCGCTGTGGACGGAGTGGAACGACCGCTACCGGGATGCCGTACGGGACTTCTGGCGCGGTGCGCTGCCCGACGTGCGGGACCTCGGCTACCGGCTCTCCGGCTCAAGCGATCTGTACGCCTGGGGCGGGCGGCGGCCGTACGCGTCGGTCAACTTCATCACCGCCCACGACGGCTTCACCCTGCGCGACCTCGTCTCGTACGAACGCAAGCACAACGAGGCGAACGGGGAGGGCAACCGGGACGGCACGAACGACAACCGGGCGTGGAACTGCGGCGTGGAGGGCGAGACGGACGATCCGCAGGTCAACGCGCTGCGCCGGCGACAGATCCGCAATCTGCTCACCACCCTGCTGCTGTCCACCGGGGTGCCGATGCTGGTCGCGGGCGACGAGATGGGCCGTACGCAGGGCGGCAACAACAACGCGTACTGCCAGGACAACGAGGTCGGCTGGCTCGACTGGTCGCTGCTGGAGCGGCCGGGGCCGCGCGGGCTGCTGGCGCTGACATCCCGGCTGCTGGCGCTGCGGGGCGCGCATCCGGTGCTACGGCGCAGGGCGTTCTTCTCCGGCCGCCCGCAGACCGCCGACGGACTGCGGGACCTGGCGTGGTTCACCCCGCGCGGCAGGGAGATGACCGAGCAGGACTGGTACGCGCCGGCGTCGACGGTCGCGCTCTATCTCTCGGGCCGGGACATCCCGGGCCGGGACGCGCGGGGGGCGCAGGTCACGGACGACAGCTTTCTGACGGTGCTGCACGCGGGGAGCCGCCCGGTGGCGTTCCAGCTCCCGGGTCCGCCGTGGGCGGAGGCGTACGAGCTGGTCGTGGACACCTCGCTGGAGGACCAGTCGACCGCGCCGGGCACACGGCACCGGGGCGGCGAGACGGTGACGGTGCCGGCCCGGGCGGTGCTGCTGCTGCGGGTCGCGGACGGGGACGGTGACCCGGGCGGGGACGGGGACGCGGACGCGGACGGCTGAGGGGCCCGTGCGCCCGGCGCCCGGAAAACTCGGTGGGCAGTGTCAGTGGTGATCCGTAGGCTCACTCCTGATGCCCAGAACAGATTCAGTCGCCCCGGATGACCGGTCCGCCGTCCGCTCCCTGCTGCGGCTGTGGCCGTACGTACGGCCGGTGCGGGCCCGTGTGTTCACCGCCGCGGTCGTCGCGGTCGTCGCCTCCTGTCTGAGCCTGGTGTTCCCGCTCGTCCTGAAATGGATGGTGGACGGGCCGGTTGCGGAGCGGGATACGGGCGGGGTGTGGCGGGGGGCGCTGTACCTGCTGCTGCTCGGGATCGCCGAAGCGGTGCTCTTCGGCTTCCGGCGATGGCTGGTGGCGCGGCCGCTGGCGGGGGTCGAGGCGGCGATGCGGGCGGATCTGTTCCGGCATCTGCAGCGGCTGCCCGTGGCCTTCCATGACCGGTGGGCGTCGGGGCAGTTGCTGTCGCGCGGGACGACGGATCTGATGCTGCTGCGGATGTTCCTCGCGTTTCCGCTGACGTTTCTGCTGGTCAACGGGGTGACGATCCTCGTCGGCGCGGGGATTCTGCTGGCGCAGCAGTGGACGCTGGGGCTGATCCTGCTGGCGCCGGTTGCGCCACTGGTCTTCGTGGTCGCGAGGTTCGAGTCACGCTACTCGGAGGTCGCGCGCACGGCGCAGGACCAGGTCGGCGATCTGACGACGGTCGTCGAGGAGAGCGTGCTCGGCATCCGCATCATCAAGGGCTTCGGCCGCCACCGCAGCCAGGCGACGGCCTTCCGCGCCCTGGCCCAGCGGCTGCGGGGCACGGAACTGGCCAAGGCCCGGCTCCTGGCGGGCATCTTCGGCGTCATCATGATCGTCCCCGAGCTGGCCATCGCCGCTGCGCTCGTCCTCGGCACGATCCAGGTTGCGGACGGCACCCTTTCGGCCGGCACGCTGGTCGCCTTCCTCTCGACGGCGCTGGCCCTGCGCTGGCCGGTGGACGCGATGGGCTTCCTGCTGGCGATGAGCCAGGAAGCGGCGACGGCGACGGACCGCTACTTCGAGGTCATGGACGCGGCGGAGGAATCCCGGGAGCAGGCCGCTGCTTCCTCCCGGACCCACCACGCGGACGCGGACGGCGGGACATCCGGGGCGTCGTCCCACGGACGGCCTGTCACCGTGGACGGCAAGGCTTCGGGCGAGGCGGTCCACGAGGGCGGGGGCACCCCGGGCGAGGACCTCGCCCGGCTTCAGGGCGCAACCGGGCCCGGCCGTAGGGGGTCGCGGGGCGGGATGGTGTTCGAGGGCGTCGAGTTCCGGTACCCGGATGCCGACGAGGACTCCGTGCCCGTGCTGAAGCGGATCGATCTGCATGTGAGGCCCGGCGAGACCATGGCGCTCGTCGGGGGGACCGGGTCGGGGAAGACGACGCTGACCGCGCTCGTGCCGCGGCTGTACGAGGTCACGGGCGGGCGGATCATGCTCGACGGGCGGGACGTCGCGGTGCTGCCGCGGGAGGAGTTGCGGCGGCTCGTCTCGATGGCGTTCGAGGAGCCCACGCTGTTCTCGGCGAGCGTCGGGGAGAACGTGGGGATGGGCGACGAGGACGCCGGGGAAGAGGAGTTGCGGCGCGCGCTCGACGTGGCGCAGGCCGACTTCGTGGACGCGCTGCCCCAGAGCCTGCACACGCAGGTCGGCGAGCAGGGGCTCAGCCTCTCCGGCGGGCAGCGGCAGCGGCTCGCGCTGGCCCGCGCGGTCGTCGGGCGCCCGAGGTTCCTGGTCCTCGACGACCCCCTCTCCGCGCTCGACGTGCACACGGAGGCCCTCGTCGAGGCCGCGCTCCGCCGCGTCCTGGAGGACACCACCGCCCTCGTCGTGGCGCACCGGCCGTCCACGGTGCTGCTCGCCGACCGGGTGGCGCTGCTGTCCGGCGGCCGTATCGCCGCCGTCGGCACCCATCACGAACTGCTACGGGACAACGCCGAGTACGCCTGGCTGATGTCGGGCGGCCACGCCGAGGAGACAGCACGATGACGTCGCCGAGCGACCCGTTCGACCGGGACGCACTCCCCGCCCCGGACGGCGCCACCGGCGCCCTCCTTCGGTCCCTGCTCGCTCCCCGGCGCGCCCGTGTCGTCCTCGCCGCGCTCCTGCTGCTTCTGCAGCAGGCCGCCGCGCAGGCCGGGCCCCTGCTCGTCGCGTACGCCATCGACAGCGGCGTGCCGGCACTGCGCCGCGGCGACCACGGCCCGCTCGTGGCCGTCGGCGCCGGGTACGCCGCGTCCGCGGTCGCGTCCGGCGCGTTCCAGTACGCCTTCATCCGCGCCGCCGCCCGCGTCAACCAGGACGTGCTGCTCGACCTGCGCGGCCGTATCTTCCGGCATGCGCAGGCGCTCAGCGTGGACTTCCACGAGCGGTACACGTCCGGCCGGCTGATCTCCCGCTCCACCACGGATGTCGAGTCACTGCGGGAGCTCCTCAGCGAGGGACTCCAGGAACTCGTCGCCGTGGTCCTCGCCTTCGTCTACATCTCGGCGATGCTGCTCTGGCTGGACCTCGGCATCGGCGGCCTGGCCGTCCTGAGCTTCGTACCGCTGTATCTGCTCGTACGGCTCTATCGGCGCCGCGCCGCGGTCGTGTTCTCCGAGCGGTCCACCGCGATCGCCGCGGTCATCGTGAAGTTCGCGGAGACGATGAACGGCATCCGCCCGGTGCGCGCCTTCCGCCGCGAGCGCGTCAACGACGACCGCTTCCGTACGCTCAACGACCGCCACGCCCGCGCAAACGGCGACGCGCTCCTGGAGATGGCGCGGTATGTCGTCGGCTCCCGGCTGGTCGCCAACACCGCTGTCGCCGGGATCGTGCTGTGGGGCGCGTACCGCGTGACGGAGGGGACGCTCGCGCTCGGAGTGCTGGCGGCCGCCGTGCTGTATCTGCGGCGGCTGTACGACCCGATCGACCGGCTCGGCATGTTCCTCAACTCGTACCAGTCGGCGGGCGCATCGCTGGAGAAGATCGCGGGTCTGCTGGCCCAGATCCCGTCGGTGCCGGAGCCGGACCACCCCGCGGAGCTGCCCGCCAGTACCGGGTCCGGCGGACCGGGCCGTGCCGTGGTCTTCGAGGACGTACGGTTCGCGTACCGCACCGGCGGTGAGGTGCTGCCGCGTTTCCGGCTCACGATCCCGGCCGGGCAGACCGTCGCGGTCGTCGGCGCCACCGGCGCGGGCAAGTCGACGCTCGCGAAGCTGCTGGCCCGTTTCTACGATCCGACCGAGGGTCGCGTTCTCCTCGACGGCGTCGATCTGCGCGACCTCGCCGTGCGCGATCTGCGGCGCGGCGTGGTGATGGTGACCCAGGAGGCGTTCCTGTTCTCCGGCACGGTCGCCGAGAACATCGCGATCGGGCGCCCGGACGCGACCCGCGAGGAGATCGAGCGCGCCGCCAAGGCGATCGGCGCGCACGACTTCATCAGCGGGCTGCCGGACGGCTACGACACGGACGTACGCAAACGGGGCGGCCGGATCTCGGCGGGCCAGCGACAGCTCGTCGCGTTCGCGCGGGCGCTGCTGGCCGACCCCGCCGTGCTGATCCTCGACGAGGCGACGAGCTCGCTGGACATTCCGGGCGAGCGGGCGGTGCAGCGCGCGATGGACACGGTGCTGCGCGGCCGTACGGCGGTGGTGATCGCCCACCGGCTGTCGACGGTGGAGATCGCGCACCGCGTGCTGGTGATGGAGCAGGGCCGGATCGTGGAGGACGGCAGCCCGGCCGAACTCATCGCCGGCACCGGTCGGTTCGCCGATCTGCACCGGGCGTGGCGGGACAGCCTGGTCTGAGAACGCGGGGCTCCGCCCCGGTCCGCGCGTCCCCCAGGCGCAGCGGCCGCCGCCCATCGTGCAGCGGCCGACCGGGGCGGGACCGGACTGCCCGCGGCCGGTGTGATGGAGTGGGGATCATGACGACGACTGACGCGATCGTGGTGCCGGAGCTGTACGTCGGCTATCCCGGGGTGGCCTTCGGCGGGTACGTCGCGGGGGTGCTCGCGGAGCGCTCGGGGGCGAAGTCGGTACGGGTGGACTTCCGCGGTCCTGTGCCGGTGGAGGTGCCGGTGCGCATCGCCGAAACGGCGCACGGGGGCGTGGAGCTGGGCGAGGGCGAGCGGCCCCTGGCGACGGCACGTCCGGCCGAGCTGCCGCTCGACGCACCAGAAGCCCCTTCCTGGGACGAGGCGGTGGCCGCGGCCGAGGCGTTCCGGGCGGCGCCGCCGGAAGGGCTCGTCGACTGCTTCGGCTGCGGCCTGGACCGTACGCCCGAGCGTGGACTGCGTCAGCACTGCACCCCGGTGCCGGGCCGCGGACTTGTCGCCTCCGCCTGGGTCCCGTCCCCCGCTCTCGCCGACCCTGACGGCCTGCTTCCGGCGGAGCTGGTGTGGGGCGCCCTGGACTGCCCGGGCAACTGGGCGGGCCGCATGCTGGGCTCCCAGCGCCCGGGCGCGGTCACGGCGGCCCTCACCGGCACGGTCCTGCGCCCGGTGCGTACGGGCGAGCCGTACATCTCCTATGCGTGGCTGCGGTCCGAATCCGGCCGCAAGCACTCGATGGGCGTGGCACTTGCCACGGTCGGGGGCGAACTGTGCGCCCTCGCCGAGGCCTTGTGGCTGGACCCCCGGCCGACCGACTGACGGGCGGGCACCACGGTCCGCCACGGGCCCCTGCGGACGACGGGACTGACGCCCTCCCAGAGGATGCCCACCCATCTGGCGCTCTTGGCGCATGTGCAGGGACTGTCGATGGCGGCCGGGTCGGAGGCCGTGGCGTGCCGGGACCTCGGGCTGTCCGACAGCGAGTGGACGGCACGGAACGAGCCACGGTTCGCAGCGATCGCGGCGAGTGCGCGTACCCTCCGCGCGCCTCTCTGTTCGATCAGGACGACGTCGACCTGGATCTCGACTCCACCGTGAACTCGGCCTGGCACGCGTCCTCGACGGCGTCGCGGTGATGGTCGGCGAAACGTCCGCTTAACGAACATGACTTTTCCGCGAACGGACGGTTTCCGGCCAATCTGTTGACGCGCTCCTGACAGGAGGCGCTCGCGCCTGCCACTCTTCCCCCAATCCCGCACCGCATGCTCCGTCGCTCTGCCCGGGTGGCCCACCCAGCTGCCCGTAACCCCCCTCGCAGAAGGAGTCCGCGTGAGACCCACGCCCAGCCGTCGTCGCGCGTCCGCGACCGGCGCTCTGCTCGCAGCCGCAGCCCTCCTGGCTGTCGGAGTCCAGTCCGGACCGGCCGCCGCCGCACCGGACGCTCCGGCCGGCGCCGCACCGAAGAACCAGGCCGCATCGGCCGCCGACCCGGGCGCGCTGCCCGCGCAGCTCAGCCCCGCGCAGCGGGCCGAGCTCATACGCGAGGCCAACGCCACGAAGGCCGCCACGGCGGCCGAACTCGGCCTCGGCGCACAGGAGAAGCTCGTCGTCCGCGATGTCGTCCAGGACCGGGACGGCACCACGCACACCCGCTACGAGCGCACCTACGCTGGTCTGCCCGTCCTCGGCGGTGACCTGGTCGTCGCCGAAACGAAGGCCGGGAAGACCGAGTCCGTCACCAAGGCCAGCGCGGCCGCGCTGAAGAACGTCGACACCAGCGCCGATGTCGCCCCGGCCGCCGCCGAGCAGCAGGCGCTGGCCGCCGCCAGGGCCGAGGGCTCGAAGAAGACCGTGGCCGACCGCGCACCGCGCAAGGTGGTCTGGCTGGCCCAGGGCAAGCCGACCCTCGCGTACGAGACCGTCGTCGGCGGCATCCAGCACGACGGCACCCCGAGCGAGTTGCACGTCATCACCGACGCGGCCACCGGGAAGAAGCTCTTCGAACGCGAGGCCATCGAGACGGGCACCGGCAACACCATGTACAGCGGCCAGGTCACGCTCGGCACCGCGCCCTCGTACAGCCTGACCGACACCGGCCGCGGCAACCACAAGACGTACAACCTCAACCGCGGCACCTCGGGCACCGGCACGCTCTTCTCCGGCTCCGACGACATCTGGGGTGACGGCACCCCGCAGAACCTGGAGACCGCCGGCGCCGACGCACACTACGGCGCCGCGCTCACCTGGGACTACTACAAGAACGTGCACGGCCGCACCGGCATCAAGGGCGACGGCGTCGGCGCGTACTCCCGCGTCCACTACGGCAACGCGTACGTCAACGCCTTCTGGTCCGACAGCTGCTTCTGCATGACGTACGGCGACGGCTCGAACAACGCCAAGCCGCTCACGTCGATCGACGTGGCCGCGCACGAGATGACGCACGGCGTCACGTCCAACACCGCCGGTCTCCAGTACAGCGGCGAGTCGGGCGGCCTCAACGAGGCCACGTCCGACATCTTCGCGGCGGCCGTCGAGTTCTACGCCAACAACGCCCAGGACGCCGGCGACTACCTCGTCGGCGAGAAGATCGACATCCGCGGCAACGGCACCCCGCTGCGCTACATGGACAAGCCGAGCAAGGACGGCTCGTCCAAGGACGCCTGGTACTCGGGCATCGGCGGCATCGACGTGCACTACTCGTCGGGTCCGGCGAACCACTGGTACTACCTGCTCTCCGAGGGCAGCGGCGCCAAGACCATCAACGGCGTGAACTACGACTCCCCGACCTCGGACGGCCTCCCGGTCACCGGCATCGGCCGCGACAAGGCGTCGCTGATCTGGTTCAAGGCGCTGACGACGAAGTTCAACTCGACCACGAACTACGCGGGTGCGCGCACCGGCACGCTCGCCGTCGCGAGCGAGCTGTACGGGGCGAGCAGCGCCGAGTACAAGGCGGTCGCCGACGCCTGGGCCGCCATCAACGTCGGCTCCCGCCCGGGCGGCGACACGGGCACGTCGTTCGAGAACACCGCGGACGTCGCGATCCCGGACCTCGGCACCGCCACCTCCTCGGTGAGTGTCACCGGCCGCACCGGCAACGCACCCGCCACGCTCAAGGTCGGCGTGGACATCGTCCACACCTGGCGCGGTGACCTGGTCATCGACCTGGTGGCCCCGGACGGCACGGCGTACCGGCTGAAGAACTCCAGCGGCAGCGACTCGGCGGACAACGTCGTGGAGACGTACACGGTGAACGCGTCGAGCGAGGTCGCGAACGGCACCTGGCAGCTGAAGGTCCAGGACGTCGCACGCTACGACACCGGGTACATCAACAGCTTCAAGCTGACGTTCTAGCTGCACCGCATCAGCTCGGCCGCCCTGGGGGAGTGAGGCACACCCCCCAGGGCGGCCGCCTGTGTGACGAGCCCTCCGGACGGAAGCCCGTTTCCGCACGTGGTGAATAATCCTCACTCCATCACGGACGTCTGAGGGGGAATCATGCGCACCAGTACCGGGATCGGTGGCGAGCTCCCTGCGCATCGGTGACAGCCGCGCCGGCCTCACGGCCCGGCTGCCCCCTCAGGCGCTGGACGGCCCGCCCGACGGCTCGGAGCCCGAGCCGCCGGGGATGGACGCGTGCGTGTACTACCGGACGACCGACTACGCCCTGCACCCGGTCTACCGGCTGTTCTTCGACGACGGCCGGCTCGCCGCGAAGGACGTGCTCGATCAAGACCTACGACGCTCGTCGACGGACGCGACGCCATAGCCGGTGTGTCCGAAGTCGCGGCAGGTCACGCAGTGGTTGGACGCCATCCCCCAGGGCGCGTTCGCGCCGGACTCCACGACGACCACCTGTTCGGGCGTCTCGGATGGTGCCGTCATTGACCCCGTGATTCGCTGGGGACGCAGCCCCTGCCGTCACAACGGAGGTCACGGAGATGCCGGAGTGTTACGCGGGTACCTACTACCCACATCTGCGTGAGGTGCTGGACTCCCGGTATGCCGGCTTCTCCGACGGTGAGCTGGAGGAGGCCTTCGCGGAGGCGAGCGGTGAAAACATCACCCCCGCGGAGTACGAGGAGTTCTTCGACGGCCTCGGCACTGCGCTGGCGAAGGTGGCCGAGCCCACGGCCACGTTCGCCAAGGCCGTCGGTCCTGGCGCACTTCGGGGCGCCGCCGCCGGCAGTGCGCTGGGCCCGTTCGGCGCGCTGGGCGGGGCGCTGGTCGGTGCGGCCGGGTCGGCACTCCAGCAGCGATACGGCGGCCACGATGCCCGTGGCATCGGCGGCGTACTCAGCGGCGCGGCCGGCACAGCCGGCGGCTCGCCGACCGGGCCCGGCGCCCTGGCCTCGGGGCTGCTGGGCCTGGCCGGAGGCCGCGGCGGCCCGGCCTCGGCCATGCTGATGGCGTTGCTGCGGCGGCCGGAGACGGCCCAGGCGCTGGCCGCCCTCGGCGAGGGCCGGCACCTTTTGGTTCCCGTGGGCCGCCAGCAGGTGCCGGTGCCTGCCCACACGTTCGCCGGGCTGCTCGGTGCACTGGCCCGAGAGACCGAGGCGGAGTGGACGACCGACGCGGAGTCGGAGGAGGAACCGGAGGCCGGTGACGAGCGGGCGGGTCGGCTGCTGGGCCTGCTGGTGGGTGCGGAGCAGGACGAGACGGAGTCCTACGACGACGACGCCACCGCGGCGTACGAGGAGTTCGACGCATACGCCGGCTTCGACGATGAGGAAGGTCTCGACGATGCCGAGGACTTCGACGACATCGAACTCGACGACACCCTGACCGACGACGAGTGCTTCGCCTTCGAGTTCGACGAACTGGTCGGTGCCCGATGACCGGTCAGCAGCAGGTGATCGAACTCCTGCAGCGGCACCTCGCCGGCGCGGCGACGGCCACGGACGGCCTGGCCGACCTGGCCGGGTCGGCCGGATCCGACCAGCAGCTCGCCGAGTTGCTCAGCCGGCGCGAGGCGCAGCTGGAGCGCGACCTGGCCGAGGCCGAACAGGCCGAGCTACGGACCGAGGAGGAGGCCCGTCGGCTCTCCGAACGCCGCGAGCCCGCCGAGGACGTACGCCGTCGGGTCGCCGAGCTGGCCGCTCAGCTGGACGTGGCACACGGTCTGCTCGACGACATGGCCGCCGCGCTCGGCGCGTGCCCCGCGTGCTTCGGCGCGGACGACACATGTTGGTGGTGCCGCGGGCGGGGCGCGCCCGGCTTCACCACCCCCGACCCCGGACTTTTCGACCGGCTGGTCCGCCCAGCCGTTGTCATGCACGCCCGCATGCACCGGCGGGACCGTTCGACCGTCACCACCGACCCACCGTCGATGCGCGAAGGGACAACCCATGACTGAGTACGACGAAATCGGCACGCTGCTGGACGGCACCGAGTACGAGGAGTTCGAGGAACGCACCCCCTACCGTCGCCCGGCGGTGCGCACACCGAGCCGACGCAGCAGCTACTCCCCGAGACATACGCCCGCGCCGGCCAGCCAGGGCCAGGTGCAGTCCACCGCTCGCAACCTGGACAGCAAGATCGAGACCCTGGCTGCCGCGGTCAAGTCGCTGGAGTCGCGGACCAACACGCTCGCCACCGACCAGGGCAAGCTCGTCGCGACACTCCGCAAGGAAGCCGGCGAGCAGAAGAAGAGCTCCGACGTCATCCGGACCGACTTGCAGCAGACCAAGCTGCTCGCCCTGCTGCTGCCGATGCTCACGCAGGAGACCGTGGACGCCGACGCCGACGGCAAGGCGGTCAAGGTGGTCACCCGGTCGCAGAGCCAGATGGCCGACCTTCTGCCGTTCCTGCTGCTCATGCCGGGCTTGAGCGGCGGTAGTGGCAATCCGCACAGCGGCGGGCTCGGAGGCGACATGGTCACCAACCTGCTCCTGCTGTCCATGCTGACCAAGAAGTGAGGCGGAGATGGCTGCGTTGACATTCGGCACCGGCACCGGTGCGACCGGCGGCGTGGGCGTACCCGATGTGGCCGGCAAGACCCGCGCGGAGGCCGAGAAGAAACTCAGGGACCTGGGGCTGACGCCGCGCGTGTGGGAGATCGGCGGGGACGGCAAACCGGGCGAGGTGTTCAGCCACGAGCCACCCGTCGGGGCTGTCCGGCCGAAGGGCTCGGTGGTGACGCTGAACGTATTCGCCGCCAAACCCAACCCGCCCATCCCGCCCGAAGTGGTAAAGAAGCTGGATGAACTGACCAAAGCGGTCGCCAGGCTGGAGGACGAAGCCTCCGCCAAGGCGCGGTACGACGCCCTGGTCAAGAAGCTCGACCAGCTCGCCGGCAAGCTGCCCGGCAAGCTCTGAGCGGAGGGGTCGTCCATGGACCCGGCACTGCACGAGTTGGCCCGCCGCGGCGACCCCGATGACGAGGTCGGCGTCATCCTGCGATTGCGTGACCCGGACCGGCCCCCGGCGACGGTGCGGATCGTCAACATCTTCGGTGACATCGCCACCGTGCGGGTGCGTCGCCGGGACATCGCCGATCTGTGGGCCGACCCGGCCACGGTCAGCGTGAAGGCTCCGCGTCTCTACACACCGGACGTCGAGCCGCCGGCGGCGGCCACCGAGGCGGCCGACAGCGCGCCGTTCGAGGACCACTCCCGACCGGACCTCGCCGAGACCGGCCGTGGCGTCGTCGTCGGCATGGTCGACTGGGGCTTCGACTTCGCACACCCCGACTTCCGCCGATCCGACGGCCGCACAAGGCTGTTGGCCCTGTGGGACCAGCGCCCGGCAGACCCGGCGAATCCCGACCCGGCCGCCTCCTACGGGACAGGGCGACTGTTCACCGCCGCGCACATCGACGCCGCGCTCGCACAGCCCGACCCGTACCGGGCGCTGGGCTACCACCCCGCCGACTTCGACTCCGGGCCGGGCGCGCACGGCACCCACACGCTGAGCATCGCCGCGGGCAACGGCCTGGCCGGCGGACCGCCCGGCATGGCGCCCGAGGCGGACATCGTGGCGGTCAGCATGAGCAGACAGCCCGGCAACGCCATGGTGTCTCTGGGCAGTTCGGGTGACCTGCTGGACGCCTGCGCGATGATCTTCGACATCGCAGGCGACCGGCCCTGCGTGATCAATCTCAGCCTGGGGCGGCACGCAGGTGAGCACACCGGGCGGCTGCTGCTCGAGCAGGCCCTGGACCATCTGGTCAGTGCGGCGCCCGGCAGGGCCGTCGTCCAGTCCTGCGGAAACTACTTCCAGAGCCGCGCCCACGCCTCCTGGCGTTTGCGCCCGGGGGAAGCACGGACCTTCCGGGTCGCGGTGGACCCGGCCGACGTCACCCCCAACGAGGTCGACATCTGGTATCCGGGCCGCGACCGACTGACCGTCGAGGTGGTCACATCCGACGGAGCGCACCGGGCCGTGGTGCCGCTCGGCGACAACGGGGTGATCGGCATCAACGGGCGTGAGGTGGCCCGGATCCATCACCGGGCGCACGACCCCAACAACGGCGACCACCAGATCAGCCTGTTCCTCGACCCGGACCCCGCGATCGACGGCTGGCACATCACGCTGCACGCCGACGATGTGGTGGATGGCCGAGTACACGCCTGGATCGAGCGGGATGCCGGGTGCCGGCACTGCCAGGCACACTTCGACGACTCCGACGTGGACACCACGACCACCCTCGGCACGATCGTCAACGGGCTTCGTACCATCGCCGTCGGCGCCTATGAGGCGCACCGCCCGGACCGGCCTCCGGGCCGGTTCTCCTCCTCCGGTCCGACCCGCGACGGCCGGCAGAAACCCGACCTTGTCGCTCCCGGCGTGCGGGTGCTCGGCGCGCGATCACACCCCGGCACAAGTGAACGGGGACCGGCGTACGTGCGGATGTCCGGCACGAGCATGGCGGCGCCGGCGGTGACCGGCACGGTGGCACTGATGTTCCAGGCCGCCGGCCGGCCGCTGCCCGTCGAGGAGACCCGCCGGGCGCTCCTGGCGAGCTGCGACCCGCCGATGCCGGGCGCCGACGCGCGCCGACTGGGCAGCGGGTATCTGCGGGCCGACCGTGCGGTCGCCGCCGTGAGGCCCGCCGGTCCGGCCGGCGGCCGGGCCGACCTCCGGACGTACGTCGACGGCGACGCCGTGGCCGCGGGCACCCCCGGACTCGACACGTGGCAGACACCTTACGAGGCTTCGCTGCACGGGGAGGTGGACCCGTGCGCGCTGTCCAATCTCCGGGTGGCGGTGGTCGGCGGCGGCTTCGCCGGTCTGATGGCCGCCTGGTCACTGGCCACAGGCGGGGCCCAGGTCACCGTGTTCGAGGCCACCGAGCGGCTGGGGGGCCGGGTGCGCACGGACCGGTCGCTCGTGCCGGGCAAGGTGGTCGAGGCCGGCGCCGAGTTGATCGGAGAGAACCATCCGGCGTGGATCGCCCTCGCCCGTACCTTCAAACTGACGCTGACCAAGGTCACCACGAAGGACGAGTACAAGTCCAAGGGGCTCAAGGTCCGGTTGAGATTCGGTATGACTACGACCGACCTGACGGATGCCGAGCAGAAACAGATCGAATCCGATCTCGAACCGGTGCTTCTCAGGATCGGCGCTGAGGCGAAGGCGATCGACGCACTACGCCCGTGGACCAGCAAGAACGCCGCCAAGCTGGACGCCATGTCGCTCGAGGACCGGCTGAACGAAGAGGACATGTTCGGCGAGGCCTCGTCCCCGGCCCGGCACTACTTCGAGTTCTTCACCGAGAACGACCAGTGCGTTGCACTGGACAAGCAGAGCTACCTCGGGTACCTGGCCGCGGTGAAGGCGCACTCGATGGGCGGCGACATGCTGGCCTACTGGAACAGGACCGAGACCCACCGCTGCGAGGGAGGCAACGACCAGCTCGCCACCGCGCTCGCGCGCACCCTCAAAGACGTCCGGCTCAAAAGCCCGGTGACCGCGGTCGAGGTGCAGGACAGCGGCGTACGGGTGACGTACGGCTCCGGTGCCTCCGGAGGGGCGGTCTCGACCGCTGATTTCGACTTCGCCATCCTTGCCGGCTCGCCGTTCGCATGGCCGACGGTCAGCGGTCCCACACCTTTCGTCCCGGCCAACTACACCATCCAGCACGGCCCGGCGGTCAAGTTCCTCAGCGCCTTCGACCGCGACTTCTGGACCACCCAGGGACTGGCGCCGAGCGCGCTCTGGGACCGGCTGGGCAGCGTCTGGGAGGGCACCGACAAACAGAAAAAGCCGCGGAAGGGCGTCGACCTGTCCGTCTATTCAGGCGGATCGTTCGTCCTCAGCGCTCCGCTCTACAAGACCCGCATGGAGCTGCTCTACCCCTTCTACACGACCAATCTGAAGAAGTCGTCGCTTGTCGACTGGCCGAACGAGCCGTACGTCTGCACCGGTTACTCGGTACCCGCCCCCAAAGAGGTCACCACGATCGCGAAGAACCTGAGCAAGCCCTATCAGGGACGGTTGTTCTTCGCCGGCGAGCAGGCCTCGCCGGGGTTCTTCGGCTACATGGAGGGGGCTCTGCAGTCCGGCCTGTTCGCGTCCTACGAGGTGGCCAAGGCCTGGCTGGTGGCCTGTGGCGGGTCAGCGGTCACACCGAAGACGGTGGAGCAACTGGCCGCGTTGATCGGCGAGAAACCCGCGCAGAGCGAGGCGGACATGATGGGATCCGGCGGCTTGTGGGATCTGCGGACGCCGGCACCGCAGAGGGTCGCCGCCCACGCCTACGAGGCGGAGACCGCGTACGAGCAGGACGACGACGTGCCCGTCTCGCCGCCCGCTCCTCCCGTTCCTCCGGCTCCGCCGACGCTCAACCCCACGTACCTCACGGTCGGTTCACCCCAGGAACGGCCCAACGCGACCTATGCCGCCGAGCAGTCCCCGGGAACCGCCGTACTGCCCAAGGCGCGCCCCCGGTTCACGCCTCCCGCCCCGCCGAGCCCGGCGCTCGCCGGACCTCCGGTCCTGCGGACGTGCTGCATGCTGTCGCCCGGTTTCCTCACCGGCGGCAGCGGTGCCGGAGGACACGGCTCCGGCAAGCCGGGCATCGTCTACACCGGCAGAGCCGGATTCATCGACCTCGCCCACCTGTGGGACGTCTGCGACGGCACGGCATTCGCCTATCAGGAGATCCACCGGGCGAGCGGCGCCGCCGGCACGAAGATCCGTACCGCCGAGGGCGAGGCCACGCTGACCGGCGCGGTGCCGCCGACGGAGTGGATGGAGGTGGCCCGGTCGATCGCCTTCGACGACGCGTTGGGACACGAGATCGCCACGTACCCCATGGGTGCAGGATCTTGCGGCCCCACCGTTCCCGGGCTGCACAACTCGTCGTTCTCGCCCGAGGACCTGTGCTCCAACTTCCTCGGCACGGTGGTCGCCCAACGCTCGATCCTCGCCGGCGGGGCCTTCGTTCCGGAGGCCGAGCGTCAGCTCACCGCACTGCTCGCCTCGCTCGCCGCGCAATCGGCCACCGAGACGAGGGCGGCCTTCGCGTTGATCGCGCGGCGGTGGGTCGACCTGACGCTGGGCATCACCAACTCGTGCTTTCTCAAGCGGCGCAACTTCACCTCGGTGCCGTTCAAGACCGGTCACAGGAGCGACGCGCCCACGCCCGGGTGGGTGGTCAAGCCGTTCGCGTTCACCGCCACGTACGACTACCAGCACGTCACGGGCTTCCGCCGGACCGACTTCGGCACCCACATCGCCAGGATCAAGGCGGCGGCGCGGGCGCAGTACGGCCCCGACTTCGCGTCCCCGTAGCGGCCGGGCCCACGCCCCCGCCTGCTGGTCGGGAATCTGCGGCCCGGGGCCCACACCGAACCGGCCGTCTTCCCGGCGGCCCGCCGCCCCCTCGCAGGGCGACGGGCCACCCGGTGCAGCAACCGTCAGCGCATCAGCACTCCCGCCCCTTCCCCCGGCGCCTCCGTCGGCAGCGCCACCAGCCCGAGATCGGCGCCGGACGGCAGCCGTGGATGCGCGGGCAGCACGCGGACGGTGTAGCCGAAGGGACCGGTGCGGTCCAGGGCCAGCGGGCCCTCGTAGACCCTGCGGCCCGCCTCGTCCGGACCGCCGTCGGCCGGTTTCAGCGGGAAGGCCTGGGCGTCGGCGATCGTGTCGTCGGAGTCCACGTGGCCCGCCACCGCCTGCACCTCCACGTCGTCCGGCTGGAGTTCACCGAGCCTGACGCTGACCCGCAGGGCGAGCGTCGAGCCCAGCTCCGCCGTGCCGAGTGCCGTGCCCGCCTCGACATGGTCGACGGCGACCCCCGGCCAGGCCGCACGCACCCGGCGCTTCCAGGCCGCCAGCTCCCGGGCCGCGTCCGCGTCCAGGGCGAGGTCGCGGTGGGCGCGGGCGGCCGGGGCGTACAGCCGGTCCACGTACTCCCGCACCATCCGGTCCGCCAGCACCTTCGGGCCGAGCGTCGTGAGGGTTCGGCGGACCATCTCGATCCAGCGGCCGGGCAGCCCTTCGCGATCCTGGTCGTAGAAGAGCGGCGCAATGCGCTCCTCGATGAGCTCGTACAGCGCGGCGGCCTCCAGCTCGTCGCGGCGGTCGTCGTCATGGGCCGCCGAGCCGTCGGCCGTGGGGACGGCCCAGCCGAAGTCGGGCTCGTACCACTCGTCCCACCAGCCGTCCAGGACGGACAGGTTGAGACAGCCGTTGAGCGCTGCCTTCATCCCGCTCGTACCGCACGCCTCCAGCGGCCGCAGCGGGTTGTTGAGCCAGACGTCGCAGCCCGGGTAGAGCGTGCGCGCCATCGCCATTCCGTAGTCCGGCAGGAAGACGATGCGGTGGCGCACCCGCGGATCGTCCGCGAACCGCACCAGCTCCTGGATCAGGCGCTTTCCACCGTCGTCCGCGGGATGGGCCTTGCCCGCGACGACGATCTGCACCGGCCGGGTGGGGTGCAGCAGCAGCTCCATCAGCCGGTCGCGGTCCCGGAGCATCAGGGTGAGCCGCTTGTACGCGGGGACCCGGCGGGCGAAGCCGATGGTGAGGATCCCGGGGTCCAGGACCCCGTCGATCCAGCCGAGCTCCGCGGCGTTCGCCCCGCGCTGCCGCCACGACACGTACAGCCGCTTCCGCACCTCCCGCACCAGCTGCCCGCGCAGCTCCCGGCGCAGCTCCCAGAGCTCTGCGCCGGGCGTCTCCGCCACGGAGTCCCCGAGCCGGCGGATCTCGGGGGCCACCCAGGTCGGGGCGTGCACCCCGTTGGTGACGGAGGTGATCGGGACCTCGGGCGCGTCGAAGCCCGGCCACAGGCCCGCGAACATCCGGCGGCTGACCGCGCCGTGGAGCGTCGAGACGCCATTGGCGCGCTGGGCGAGGCGCAGGCCCATCACGGCCATGTTGAAGACCTTCGGCTCACCGCCCGGATAGCTCTCCATGCCGAGCCGCAGCACGCGCGCGGCATCCACTCCGGGCAGTTCGCCGTCGTCGCCGAAGTGGCGGGCGACGAGCTCGCGGTCGAAGCGGTCGATGCCGGCCGGGACGGGGGTGTGCGTCGTGAACACGGTCCCGGCCCTCACCGCCTCCAGCGCCGCGTCGAAGTCCAGTCCGTACGGGGACAGTTCGCGGATGCGCTCGAGGCCGAGGAATCCGGCGTGGCCCTCGTTGGTGTGGAACACCTCGGGCTCCGGGTGTCCGGTCAGCCGGCAGTACGTGCGGACCGCCCGCACTCCCCCGATGCCCAGGAGCATCTCCTGCAGCAGGCGGTGTTCGCTGCCGCCGCCGTAGAGCCGGTCGGTGACGTCGCGCTCGCCCGGCGCGTTCTCCTCGACGTCCGAGTCGAGGAGCAGCAGCGGTACGCGCCCGACGTGGGCCTGCCAGACGCGGGCGCGCAGCGAGCGGCCGCCGGGAAGGGCGAGGGCGATCTGGGCCGGGGCACCGTCGGCCTCGCGGAGGAGGGTCAGGGGCAGCTCGTCGGGGTCGAGGACGGGGTAGTGCTCCTGCTGCCAGCCGTCGCGTGACAGGGACTGGCGGAAGTAGCCGTGGCGGTAGAGGAGTCCGACGCCGACGAGGGGGACGCCGAGGTCGCTCGCGGCCTTGAGGTGGTCGCCGGCGAGTATGCCGAGGCCGCCGGAGTACTGCGGCAGTGCGGCGGTGATGCCGAACTCGGGCGAGAAGTAGGCGACGGCGGCGGGCAGCGGCTCGTCGTCGGCCTGCTGCTGCTCCTGGTACCAGCGGCGCCCGTGCAGATAGTGGTCGAGGTCGCCGGCGGCGTCCGCGAGCCGGTGCAGAAATCCCTGGTCACGGGCGAGCCCGGCGAGCCGCCCGGCGGACACGGCGCCGAGGAGCCGCACCGGGTCGCCCCCGGCCGCGCGCCACCCGTCGGGATCGACGGCGCGGAAGAGCTCCCGGGTCCCGGAATGCCAGGACCAGCGCAGGTTGCGTGCCAGCTCGCTGAGGGGGGTGAGGGGTTCGGGGAGGACGGGGCGGACGGTGAATCGACGAATGGCCTTCACAGGTCCCACCTTCGCAGCGGAGGTACGCATCCGGGGACGCACAACGCTGGGCGCCGGGCCGGATGTCGCCTTCCCCTCCGACGGTAGTGGCGCGACGCCCCTCTCAACCACGGCGCACGGCCCGGCGCGGAGGGCGCGCGGTCCGTGGGCCTCTTGGGCGCCTGCGGCAGGGCCCGTGCGACTCCGCCGCGTGAGCCCGCCGCAGGCGCCCCTACCGCAGCCGCACCGGCGGCACGTCGTACGGCGAGCCCTGGTTCACCGTCTCCGCGTCGAACGCCCCCGTCGCGGCGTAACGTGCCGCGATCTCCGCCAGCTCCGCGGCCGGGATCACGTCGTGGATGTCGGTGAATCCGCCGGGGGCGCGCTCATGGGCGAGCTTGATGACGACCTCGGGCCCCAGCTGCCGGTTGGCGCGCTGGAGTTCGGTCATCGCCGGGCGGCGCGCCGCCTCGTACGACGCGAGTGCCTCGGCCGGGTCGGTGTGCCGGGCCAGCGCGTGGGCGAGGGCGCGGGCGTCGATGATGGACTGGGTGGCGCCGTTGGAACCGATCGGGTACATCGCATGGGCGGCGTCGCCGATCAGGGTCGTACGGCCGTGGCTCCAGCGCTCCAGGGGCTCGCGGTCCACCATCGGGTACTCGAACGCGCCGTCGGCCGCGCGCAGGACCTCGGGGACGCTGACTCCGTCGAACTCCCAGCCCTCGTAGTGGTGCAGGAACTTCTCGACCGGAACCGGCCGGTTCCAGTCGCCGCGCGAGGTGTCGTCGATGGCCTCGGCGGGCATCGCGAGCGCCCAGTTGACGAGGACCTCCCGGGTCTCCGGGTCGGGCCCGGCCATCGGGTAGACGACGGCCTTGAGGCGGTCGTCGCCCGCGATGAACATGAACGTTCCGGCACGGTGGGCGGGCAGCCGGGACACGCCGCGCCACACCAGCATGCCGTTCCACGGCGGTTCGCCCTCGGCCGGGTTGAGCGCGGCGCGCACGGCGGAGCGGATTCCGTCGGCGCCGATCAGGACGTCGGGTTCGAGCGCGGTCCGGCCGCGGTTCGTACCGTCGCGGTGCTCCAGGCGGACGCGGGCGCGGCCGTCCGGGAGCGGGTCGAGGCCGGTGACGCGGACGCCGCCGACGACGGCGCCCGGGCCGATGCGGCTGCGTACGGCGTCGGCGAGGACCCGCTGGAGGTGGGCGCGGTGGATGGACAGCTGGGGCCAGCGGTAGCCGGCGCCGAGACCGCGCGGGTCCCGCGAGATCAGGCCGCCGGAGCGGTGGTAGTAGCGCAGCTCCCGGGTGCGTACGGAACCGGCCTCGAGGGGCTTCAGCAGACCGAGCGCGTCGAGTTCGCGCACCGCGTTGGGCATGATGTTCAGCCCCGCGCCGACGTGCCGGCTCTCGCGGGCCGCCTCGACGACGGTGATCCTTTCGAACCCGGCGGCGTGCAGGCTCAGCGCGGCGGTGAGCCCGGCGATACCGCCGCCGGCGATCATGATGTGCGTCATGGCGGGCGTTCTGGCTCGGGTCCTGGCGTACGTTCCGGCTTGGGTCCTGGTGTGCGTCCTGGCTTGCGTCATTGCGTGCGCCCTCCTCAGGCCGCGGGTGTGCGCGGGCGTTCCGTCGCGCGGCGCACCAGCGTCTCGTTCTCGCGGGTCAGGTCCAGCACCGCACGCAGCAGTTCGACGGGGGCGCCGCCGCTGCCGACGTCGTACAGCCGGACCTCCTCGCTGTAGGCCTTGCGGGCGATGCCGATGTGGCGGGCCCGGAACGTCTTGAGGGTGCGCAGCACCCGGGCGAGGGAGACGGCGGACGCGGCGAGCTCCGGCGGCAGCCGGTCCACCTCCTCCCAGCTGATCGCGGCGGACAGCTTGCTGACGGCGGAGGTGCCGCCCGCGTGCGCGGCGTGGAAGGCGCGCCACGGCGGGAGGCTGTACGGGACGGACTCGGCGAGGAACGCGTCGTACCGCGCGTCGCTGCGGTCGCTCTGCCACAGCGTCAGATCGATCAGCCAGAGCGGCACCTGGGCGGCGGCGGGGCCGAGGTGGTCCCGGCCGTCGACGGATATCTCCTCGAAGTAGGGGCGGAGCACCTGCGCGAAGAAGACCGGCGAGACATTGGCGACGGTGAAGTCGATGGAGTCGACCATCGCCTGCACGTGATGGGCCGTGCGGTCGAGCGCGAGCGCGAAGCCCGGCTCGTACGGTTCGAGCGCGGCGAGCTCGGCGCACGTGTCGAGGGAGGCGACGAGGCTGGGGAAGACCATGCGTACGGCGTCCTGGAGACTGGCCTCCATCGGCTCGCCGGTGTACATGCGCTGCCGCGCGCCCAGCGGGTTCCAGGTCGTGTAGTGGTGCACGGTGTCGCGCGGCACCATGTCGGTGCGCCGCCCCAGCTCCGCGAGCACCGGAAGTGCCTCGGGAACGGCGTCCAGCGGCTCCGTCCCGTGCCGCTTCAGCGACCCGAGCAGCATCCCGATGTCCCGCATGGCCGCGAGCGCCTCGACGACGCTCCACCCGGCGGCCCGGTCGGGCTCGGGGAGCAGTGTGCGCAGCGCGACGGTGAGTGCGGCGACGTCGGCGTTCCGGTTCATCTCGGGCAGTGCGGCGAGCAGCGCGTCGGCGGCGAGGGGGTCGGCGGCGCGGATGTCGGCTATCCGGTAGCGCGGATCGCCACGCGTCTCCAGATCGCGCGCGACAAGGTCGAATACGGACACGGAAAGGCCCTCCTCGGGCGGTGAAAGGTGTGGTCGTGGTCGTGGTGCGGGGCGAGACGGACGGCCCCGCAGGGCGGTGCCGGTCGGGCGGTGCCTTGGCGGCACCGCTCCGTCAGCCGCGGTCTGCAGGCTCAGGTGAGGCGCGTCGGCGGGTGGGGGCGCGTGCGGCGGGCCCACGCGGCGGAGCCGCATATCGGACACGCCCCCGCCCTTTCCCGAACCGGGGGCTGGGGGCGCCGCGCCCGGTTTCCGGGGCTCCGCCCCGGTCCCCCTCCCCTACGCCCTGCGGGCGTGGGGACGTTGGGCCCCATGTGGGCCCGTCCGGCGCTCGAGGACGGACACCCGGTCCCGCCCGGCGGTACCGGACATGCCCCAGGGGCCCGGGAGGCTTGCCCCCGTCACGGGACCGGGCGGGGTCGCCCCTCCCCCGTCGCGGCCGCCGCAGGCACCCGCAGCCTCAGCGACAACAGCGCCGCGGCCGCGGCGAACGCGGCGCCCACGAGCAGCGCCGCCTTGAAGCCCGCCGTCTCCGCCGCCGCCCCCGGGGCGTCCGCGGCGGCCGTCGTGGTCGTGGCCACCGCGACCAGCACCGCGAGGCCGAGCACCGAGCCGAACTGCTGGCTCGTGTTGATGAGTCCGGATGCGAGGCCCGTCTCCTCGGGCGCCGCCTCCGCCGTCGCGGCCACGTTCGTGGTGACCATGACCAACGGGAGCGCGACGCCCAGCAGCAGACTCGGCGCCAGCACGGTCGTGAAGAACGTGCCCTCCGCGGTGAGGGCGAGCGACAGCCACACCATCCCCGCGAAGAGCAGCCCGAAGCCCAGCGTCATCGCGTGCCCCAGCCCCAGCCGCCCGATGAGTCGCCCCGTCTGCGGGGCCGTCAGCACGACCACCACCGACAGCGGCAGCAGCCCGAGCCCGCCGGTCAGCGGCGACTGTCCGAGCACGCTCTGCAGGTAGAGGCTGACCAGGAAGAACATCGGGAAGAGGGCCATCTGGGCCAGCGCGCTCAGCACATTGGCGAGCCGCAGCGCCGGCCGCCGCAGCACCGCGGGCGGCACCAGTGGTTTCGCGATCCGGGTTTCCAGCACCGTGAAGACCACGAGCAGGACCAGCCCCGCGCCGGCCGCCGTCAGCGTACGGACGCTCGTCCAGCCCGCATCGCCCGCACCGACGAGCGCGTACGCCAGCAGCCCGAGGCCGCCCGTGGCGGTCAGCGCTCCTCCCGCGTCGAAGCCCGGCTGTGCGCTGCGCGTCCCCCCGTCGAGAAGGCGCAGTGCGAGCAGCCCGAGGAGCAGCGCGACGAGCACGTTGAGCCAGAACGTCGAACGCCAGCCGAGCAGATCGGTGAGGACGCCGCCGAGCACGGTGCCCAGCACCCCGCCGAGGCCGCCCATCGCGGCGAAGGCGCCGAGCGCCCTGTGCCGTCCCGGACCGTCCGGGAAGAGGATCAGCAGCAGCGCGAACGCCGCCGCGGCGGCCAGCGCCGCCCCGATCCCCTGCGCCGCACGCGCGGCGACCAGCGCGCCCGCCGACTGCGCGAGCCCACCCGCCGCCGACGCGGTGGCCAGCAGCCCGAGCCCGGCGAGGAACATCCGCCGGTGCCCGAGGAGATCGGCCGCGCGGCCACCGAGCAGCAGCAGCCCGCCGAAGGTGATCAGATACGCATTGGCCACCCACGACAGACCTGCCGAGCCCGACCCCAGCGCCTCGCCGATCGAGGGCAGCGCGACATTGATGATCGCGGTGTCCATGATCAGCAACAGCTGGGTGGAGGCGAGCAGCACCAGCGCGGCCTTCGGACCACGCTTCGGAGGTGCTGTCGTGTCCACAGGGTTCAGCGAGGTCACCGCTGCTCCCCGGAATCCGGCTCCCGTCGGTCCAGCTCGTAGCCGTCCAGACACGCCTGCGCCAGCTGCTCGCAGCTGGCGGTGTCGCCCTCCCACACCTGCTGCATCAGATAGATGTGCGGGGCGCCGTGGTAGAAGCGCTCGTACTGCTCGTGACGGCCCGCGAACTCCGAACCGAGGGCGTCCCAGGCCAGCTTGAGCAGCTTGATCCGGTCCTCGGCGGGGTGCCCGGGCGAGCGTATGTACTTCCGTACCAGCGGCCCGAGTTCCGGGTGCAGCAGATCCTCGCCGGACGCCGGCAGCTGGATGACACCGCCGCCGGCGAGCATCTTGATCTCCTGCACGGCCTGCGGATACAGCTCCCCTGCCATGATCCGCTGCGCGAAGGAGATGTCCTTGCCGGGCCTGACGCCCTCCCCGCCCTCGACCTCCTCGTACGACGCCTCGGCGGCCAGCACGAACGCCTTGGCCTGGGCGACCTTCCCCATCAGCCGTCCGATCGCCTGCGTCACCGGCGGGAGCTGATACGTGTTGTTCGCCTTGGTCAGCAGGATCGCCAGGCCGGTGAGGAATTCGAGCTTCGTCCAGAACCGGGTGGCCGCCTGGTGCACGAAGTTGAGGTACGCGGGCGTCTGCCACCACATCCGGAAGGTGGCGTCCACGTTCCGGTACGTGAGGACGTTCTCCCACGGCACGAACACGTCGTCGCAGACGAGCAGCGCGTCGTTCTCGTCGAAGCGCGACGACAGCGGATTGTCGAACACGCTGCGCGCCTGCGCCTCGTACGACGTGCGGGACAGGAACTTCAGCCCCGGCGTGCCGATCGGGACCGAGAAGCACAGGGCGTGCTCGATGTCCTGCGGGGCGAGCGGTTCGATGGTGCCGACGATGACCTCGTTGCCGAAGACCGAGCCGGTGCCGATCATCTTGGCGCCGCGCACGACGATGCCGCCGTCCTTCTCCGCCACCACGCGCACGACCAGGTCGTCCTCCTCCTGTTCGGAGGCGGACTTGGTCCGGTCGATCTGCGGATTGGTGATGGTGAAGGTCGGGTAGAGGTCGCCCTCGGCGAGCCTGCGGTGGTACGCGAGGGCGTTGGGGGCGCCGTCGAAGCCGTCCGTCGTGAACAGCTGAGGCGCGGCCGCGAAGCCCGCGGCGCCGCCCGCCATATAGTCGGGGGTGCGCCCGAGGAAGCCGAAGCTCGATTCGGCCCAGACCTTGTACGCGCGGCGGCGGGCCACGAGATCCTCGTACGAGCGCGGCACGGCGTATGCGCGGTGGACACCGCCCTGGGTGAGCACGGGCGTGTGCTCGGAGTCGTGTGCCAGGTCGTACAGCCGGGCGATCGACGCCGCGGTGTTGCGGAACGCGGGGTGCCGGGTGACGTCCTCGACCCGCTCGCCGTCGAGCCAGACCTCCCGGCCGTCACGCAGCGATTCCAGATAATCCTGACCGGACCTCGTCACCATGTCTCCTCTTGCGGAACACTCTGCCGCTGCCGAGCCTGTCTGCCCTCCCCTGCCTGCGGCAATGAACGACCGTCCAGCGGTCATTAAGAACCGGCCAGTCGGCGGCCCGTCGCCCATGGGCGTTCATGGGCGTTCGTCTATGCGCGTTACGCGGCACTGACGGAGGCGCTGCGGTACTCGCCGGGGGTCTTGCCGAACCATTTGCGGAACGCGAGGTGGAAGCCGACGGAGCTCTGGTAGCCGACCCGCTGCGGCACCGCCGACTGCGGCAGTGACGTCTCGCCCAGCAGCCGCGCGGCCTCCTGCATCCGCCGTCCCGTCAGATGCCGGGCCGGCGCCTCGCCGACGAGCTCGCGGAACGCCGCGGTGAAGGCCGAGCGGGACATCCCCACCGCGCGGGCGAGCGACTCGATGGTCCATGGCTCCGCGAACCGGGTCGCGACGATCACCAGCGCCTTGCTGATGCCCGGATGCCTGAGCACGGGCAGCGCGGCGGGATTGTCCGCGAGCTCCCTCAACAGCGGCCGCAGCGCCAGCACCAGCGCCATTTCGAAGGCCCGCAGGGTGATCAGCCGGTCGCCGGGGCCCACCGGCCGCTCGGGCGAGGCGAGCAGGCGCAACGTGTCGCGCAGCAGGGGCTCCTTGGCGACCTGGGAGCCGTCGAGCACGAGCACCCAGGGCAGCGCCTTGTACAGGCCGGTGGCGGCGCCGGCGTCGTAGTGCAGTCCCGCGCACAGGAGCCGGCTCGCGGGGCCTTCGCCGTCGATACGGATCTCGCCCGAGGTGCCCGGCTGACGCTCGGGCAGTACGGCCCTGAGCGGGACGCCCTGGCGGTCGGGGCGGTCGGAGAGCCGGTGAGCGGTGCCCGTGGGAAACACGGCGAGGTCTCCGGCGTGCAGCTCCAGCGGGGTCTGGCCCTCGCCGCTGATCCAGCAGCCGCCCTCGACGATGTAGTGCAGCACGGCGCAGCTCTGCTCGGCATCGCCCTCGATGGCCCATGGTGCGCTGACATGCCACCGGCTGTCGAAGACGCCGGTGAGGCGGAGCGGTTTCAGCAGCTCACTGAGGAGGTCGTCGCTCTGCGCATCGGTGGCTTCCATGGACGATCCTTCAACCTCCCCCCCGGTTTGTTAATTGATCGGCCGAACCCGCCGCCGCCAGCCTGGAAACGCCGTAACGGCAACAGTCACACCCTATCGAAGGGCACTTCAGACACATGTCCGATCACATTCCGATGCGGGTAGCGGTCGTGGGGGCGACCGGCTTCCAGGGCGGCGCCGTCGCCCGGCTCCTCGCGGAGCGCGGCCACCGGGTCCGCACCCTGACCCGCAGGCCCGGGGCGGACCGCCCCGAGATCGCGGGCGTCGCTTTCGCCCAGGGGGATCTGGCGAACCCTCACCACGTACGTCAGCTCTTCGACGGGGCCACGCACGCCTCGGTGGTGATGCCGCTGGAGTACGACCCGGAGAAGGTCCGGACGTACGCGCGGAACCTGGCCGAGGGCGCGGCGGCGGCCGGGATCGCCCGGCTGGTCTACAACGCCAACACGCGCGTCCCGGACGAGACCACGAACGTGGCGGCGTTCGAGACCCGGCGGCTGGCCGAGTCGGTGCTCCGCGAAGGGCTGCGGGACAGCTCCGTCGAGCTGGTGGTGCTGCGGCCTCCGGTCTATCTGGACAACCTCTTCAGCCCGTGGAACGGACCGGCCCTCGTGAAGGAGGGCGTCCTGGCGTATCCGCTGCCCGCGGACACGCCGGTCGCCTGGCTCTCGCACCGCGACCTGGCGGAGGCGGTGTACGCGGCGCTCACGGTGGCGGGTGCGGCGGGCCGTACGTACGACATCGGCGGCGCGCGTACGGTCACGGGCGCCGAACTCGCGGCGGCGTTCGGCAAGGGGCTCGGGCGCGAAGTCCGCTACGTGCCGCTGCCGGCCGATGTCTTCGAGCAGGGCCTCGCCCAGGTCATCGGCGCGGACGCGGCGGCGGGGGTGGCCGGCATCTACCACTACATGGCGAGCGGAGCGAGCCCGCAGCTGATGGCGGACGACGGCGGCACGTCCGCGCAGACCCTCTCGCTCAAGCCCGCTCCGGTCGACGAATGGGTGTCCCGACAGCCCTGGCAGGTCTGGTCGGACGCCGGGACGAACACGCCGTCCCAGGGCTGACGGTCATGGCTGTCTGCCCGGTACCGGGAGCACCCGGTACCGGGCAGATTGCCGTTCGGGGGCGCGCGGAACCTTGTCCGCCCCACTACCTCCCAGTAGTTAACGAAGCACCGGATTGCCCCCCGGCACTGAGTGGGAAGGCTCCCCCGGTACCCACCGGCGCGCACGCATCCACACGCAGCTATTCGAGTGAACGCGGACAGGAGCGGCCATGCCCGCAGCCCGCCAGTCGTCGACGGAGCAGTTACAAAGAACACCCACACCCCGCGCAGCGGATCCGCCTGCTCAACCCGCCATGCCCGCACAGTCACCAGGTGATGCCGTGAACCCGCAGATTGGCCGCATTCCCGTCCTGGACGTACGCCCGCTCGTCGACTGCGGCAGAAGGCCCGCGAAGGCGGTGGCCGGCGAGACCTTCCGGATCTCCGCCACCGTCTTCCGAGAAGGCCATGACGCGGTGGCCGCCAATGTCGTCCTGCGCGACCCCAGCGGGCGGCCCGGCCCCTGGACGCCGATGCGGGAGCTCGCGCCCGGCACGGACCGCTGGGGGGCCGATGTGACTCCCGACGCCGAGGGGCACTGGACGTACTGCGTCGAGGCGTGGAGCGATCCGGTGGCCACCTGGCGCCACCACGCCGGTATCAAGATCCCGGCCGGTATCGACACCGCGCTGGTGCTCGCCGAGGGCGCCGAACTCCATGAGCGCGCCGCCGCGGGCGTACCGAAGAAGGACGGCCGGGAGGCGGTGCTCGCCGCCGCGGACGCGCTGCGCGACGAGGCGCGGACGCCCGCAGACCGGCTGGCCGCCGCGCTCGCCCCGGAGGCGGTCGCCGCGCTCGGCCGGCATCCGCTGCGCGAACTGGTCACCGCCTCGCCCCCGTTGCCGCTCCAGGTCGAGCGCACCCGTGCGCTGTTCGGCTCCTGGTACGAGTTCTTCCCGCGCTCCGAGGGGGCCTCGGTCAAGCGGGGCAAGCCGGTCTCCGGCACGTTCAGGACGGCCGCGCAGCGGCTTCCCGCCGTCGCCGCGATGGGCTTCGACGTCGTCTATCTGCCGCCCGTCCACCCCATCGGCAGCACCTTCCGCAAGGGCCCCGACAACACGCTCGAGGCCGGCCGCCACGACGTGGGCGTCCCCTGGGCGATCGGCTCGCCCGAGGGCGGCCACGACGCGGTCCACCCGGACCTCGGCACGCTGGACGACTTCGACGAGTTCGTGCGCTGCGCACGGGACCTGCGGATTGAGGTCGCGCTCGACTTCGCGCTGCAGTGCTCGCCGGACCATCCGTGGGTGGAGAAGCACCCCGAGTGGTTCCACCACCGCGCGGACGGCACGATCGCCTACGCCGAGAACCCGCCCAAGAAGTACCAGGACATCTATCCGATCGCCTTCGACAAGGACATGAAGGGGCTGGTCAAGGAGACCGTGCGGGTGCTGCGGCACTGGATGGGCCATGGTGTGCGCATCTTCCGTGTCGACAATCCGCACACCAAGCCGGTCGTCTTCTGGGAGACGGTGATCGGCGAGATCAACCGCACCGACCCGGATGTGATCTTCCTGGCCGAGGCCTTCACGCGCCCCGCGATGATGCACACCCTCGCCGCGATCGGCTTCCAGCAGTCGTACACGTACTTCACCTGGCGCAACACCAAGCACGAGCTGACGGAGTATCTGACGGAGCTGTCCGGCGACGCGGCCGCGTACATGCGTCCCAACCTCTTCGTGAACACCCCGGACATCCTGCACGCCTACCTCCAGGACGGCGGCCGCCCCGCCTTCGAGGCGCGGGCCGTACTCGCCGCGACGCTGTCGCCGACGTGGGGTGTCTACGCCGGGTACGAGCTGTGCGAGAACACCCCGCTGAAGCCGGGCAGCGAGGAGTACCTGAACTCGGAGAAGTACCAACTGAGGCCCCGGGACTGGGAGTCGGCGGAACGCGAGGGGCGCACCATCGCCCCGCTGATCACCGCCCTCAACCGGATCAGGCGCCGCCATCCGGCACTCCAGCAGCTGCGGAACCTCCACTTCCACCGCGTGGACAACGAGGCGGTGATCGCCTACAGCAAGCGCTCGGGACCGGATGTCGTCCTGATGGTCGTCAACCTCGACCCCCACCACACCCAGGAGGCCACGGTCTCGTTGGACATGCCGGCGCTCGGCCTCGACTGGCACGAGACCGTACCGGTGCGCGACGAGCTCACCGGAGAGACCTATCACTGGGGCAGGGCCGCCTATGTGCGCCTCGAGCCGGGCGTCATGCCTGCGCACATCGTGGTCCTGCGACCGTCCCCGCCGATCGGAGGGTCACCCACATCATGATCGTCAACGAGCCCGTCCACGACCTCTTCGAGGACACTCCCGCCAAGGACCGGGATCCCGACTGGTTCAAACGCGCCGTGTTCTACGAGGTGCTCGTACGGTCCTTCCAGGACAGCAACGGCGACGGCATCGGTGACCTGAAGGGCATCACCACCAAGCTGGACTATCTGCAGTGGCTGGGCGTCGACTGTCTGTGGCTTCCGCCGTTCTTCAAGTCCCCGCTCCGCGACGGCGGTTACGACGTCTCCGACTACACGTCCGTGCTCCCCGACTTCGGCGATCTCGCCGACTTCGTCGAGTTCGTCGACGCCGCGCACCAGCGCGGTATGCGGGTCATCATCGACTTCGTCATGAACCACACCAGCGATCAGCACCCGTGGTTCCAGGAGTCCCGCAAGGATCCGGACGGCCCGTACGGCGACTACTACGTCTGGGCCGACGACGACAAGCAGTTCCAGGACGCGCGGATCATCTTCGTCGACACGGAGACCTCCAACTGGACCTTCGACCCGGTCCGCAAGCAGTACTACTGGCACCGCTTCTTCTCCCACCAGCCGGACCTCAACTACGAGAACCCGTCGGTGCAGGAGGAGATCATCTCCGCGCTGCGCTTCTGGCTGGACCTCGGCATCGACGGATTCCGGCTGGACGCCGTGCCCTACCTGTACCAGGAGGAGGGCACCAACTGCGAAAACCTTCCGGCGACGCACGACTTCCTCAAGCGCGTCCGCAAGGAGATCGACGCCCATTACCCGGACACGGTGCTGCTGGCCGAGGCCAACCAGTGGCCCGAGGACGTCGTCGACTACTTCGGCGACTTCCCGGCGGGCGGCGACGAGTGCCATATGGCGTTCCACTTCCCGGTGATGCCCCGGATCTTCATGGCCGTGCGGCGGGAGTCCCGCTATCCGGTGTCCGAAATCCTGGCCAAGACCCCGGAGATCCCGGAGAACTGCCAGTGGGGCATCTTCCTGCGCAACCACGACGAGCTGACCCTCGAAATGGTCACCGACGAGGAACGCGACTACATGTACGCGGAGTACGCCAAGGATCCGCGGATGCGCGCCAACATCGGCATCCGGCGCCGCCTCGCGCCGCTGCTCGACAACGACCGGAACCAGATCGAGTTGTTCACGGCACTGCTGCTGTCCCTGCCGGGCTCGCCCATCCTGTACTACGGCGACGAGATCGGGATGGGCGACAACATCTGGCTCGGCGACCGCGACGCCGTACGGACCCCGATGCAGTGGACGCCGGACCGCAACGCCGGTTTCTCCTCGTGCGATCCGGGCCGGCTTTATCTGCCGACCATCATGGATCCGGTCTACGGCTACCAGGTCACCAATGTCGAGGCGTCGATGGCGTCGCCGTCGTCGCTGCTGCACTGGACCCGGCGGATGATCGAGATCCGTAAGCAGAATCGCGCCTTCGGGCTCGGCTCGTTCACCGAACTGCCGTCGTCGAACCCGGCCGTGCTCGCGTTCCTGCGGGAGTACAAGGACGATCTGGTGCTGTGCGTGAACAACTTCTCGCGGTTCGCGCAGCCGACGGAGCTGGATCTGCGGAGGTACAACGGCCGTCATCCGGTGGAGCTGATCGGCGGGGTGCGCTTCCCGGCGATCGGTGAGTGGCCGTATCTGCTGACGCTGGCGGGCCACGGCTTCTACTGGTTCCGGCTGCGCAAGGAGGCCGTGGCCACCGAGGCCGTGGTGAACGGGGCCGTCCGGAAGGACTCCGCGCGCAAGCCCGCGCCGAAGCGGAGGTAATCCGGCACATGCCATGTCGGGTGCGGGGCGGTTGTCACTGCCCCGCACGGGGCACGCTCCCCCTCATATCGAGGCTCATGTCGGGACTCGTACCGAGGCTCGGGTCGAGGCTTGTCCGAGGCCGTACGGACCATCCTCACCCGACACTCCCCCTGCCTGCGGCGGAGGGACCCCCACGCACTGCCCGGACAGCTATATTTGCCACAATCCGGGACACTCTTCGCATCCTGTGGTGTGCCCGGGGAAAGGACGCGATGCCATGTCGGAGGCTGCATCCACCCGGACCCCGGTGGCACTGCTCCCCTCGCTCACACCGCTGCTGCACCAATGGCTGCCCCGGCAGCGCTGGTTCGCGGGCAAGGGACGCCCGGTCGCCGGCTTCTCGCTGGTCTCGGCGGCCGAGCTGCTGCCGGTCGACTCGGCAGGACCCGGTCTGCTGCACATGCTCGTCCGCGTCCAGCAGCCGGGCCCGGCAGGCGCGAAGGGCACGGGAGGCAAACGGGACGGCGGCCAGGCAGCCGACTGCTACCAGCTTCTGCTCGGCGTACGGACCACACTGCCGCCCCACCTCGCGACCGCGCTGATCGGCCGGGTCGCGGACGGCCCACTGGCCGGCCGGACCGTCTACGAGGGCCTGCACGACCCCCGGCTCGCCGCACTGCTCCTGGAGCGACTGCGCACTCCCGGCCGGTTCGGCACGCTCCGCTTCGACCGCACCGAACCCGTGCTGGGCGGGCTGCCCGCCCGCATCCTGGATGCCGAGCAGTCCAACTCCTCGCTCGTGTACGGCAATTCGTACATCCTCAAGATCTTCCGCAGGGTGTACCCGGGCACCAACCCCGATCTGGAGCTGCCGCTCGCCCTCGCCCGGGCGGGTTGCGACCGGGTGCCCGCGCCCGTCGCCTGGTACGAGTCGGCCACGCCCGAGCCCGCGACGCTGGGCGTCCTCCAGCCGTTTCTGCGCGGCACCCAGGACGGCTGGCAGCTGGCGCTGAAGGCGCTCGCCGCCGACCGCGACTTCACCGCGGACGCGCACGCGCTCGGGCAGGCGACGGCGGAGGTGCACACCGCGCTGGCCGCGGCGCTGCCGACGATGACGCTGAGCCGGGCGCAGACCGAGCATCTGGCGACCGCCATGAACGAGCGGCTCGACGCGGCGGTCCGGGCCGTGCCCGCCCTGCTGCCGTACGTACGCGGACTGCGGGCCGCCTTCGACGCGATCGCCGAAGCGGACCTCGACGGCGGCGGACGCGCCCAGCGCATCCACGGCGATCTGCACCTCGGCCAGACCCTGCGCACCCCCGACGGGGACTGGTCGGTCATCGACTTCGAGGGCGAGCCCGCGCGCCCGCTCCTCGAGCGCCGCCGGATGCAGCCGCCGGTCCGCGACATCGCGGGGATACTCCGTTCCTTCGACTACGCGGCCCGCTCGCACCGCCCCTGGAACCCGGTCTGGGCGGCGCGCTGCCGTGCCGCGTACTGCGAGGGCTACGCCGAGGCCTCGGGCACCGACCCCCGGGCCGAGCCGGAGCTGCTGCGCGCCTACGAGACGGACAAGGCGGTGTACGAGGTCGTCTACGAGGCCCGGCACCGCCCGGACTGGCTCCCGGTGCCGATGTCGGCGATCCGACGCCTCGCCGGCCCGGCGCGCTGACACCCCGTGACCGGGGACTTCGCCCCACACCCCCGTACGGCCTTCGGCCGTGTCCCCGCTCCCACAGTTGACACCCCTTCGAGGAGGCCGCCCCCGTGACCCCCCGCACCCCGTCCGCCCAGCCGCCCGACGACCGACCTTCACCCCGCGCCAGGACAGCCCGGGAGTCCCGGGCATCCGCCGAGAGCCCGCCGACCCGCCGCGCGGCGAACGCGGCGAACCCGACGAACGCGGCGAGCACGGCGAGCACAAGCGCGACCGAGACGCGGAAGGCGTCCGGGGCCAGCCACGGCGTACGCCCCGCGAAACCGCTCGACGACGCCGACCGTGAGCGGCTGCTCAGCGGCTCGCACCACGATCCGCACGCGCTGCTCGGCGCCCACTCGATGCGCGGCGGGGTCGTCTTCCGGGTGCTGCGCCCCCACGCGCTGTCGGTGACGGTGCTGGCCAAGGGGCTGCGCGCGGAGCTGCACGAGGACGGCGACGGGTTCTTCTCGGGCGTGCTGCCGATGCGCAAGGAGCCGGAGTACTCGCTCCAGGTCACCTACGAGGACGCGACGGTCGAGTTCGCGGATCCGTACCGCTTCCTGCCCGCGCTCGGTGAGCTCGATCTGCATCTGATCGGCGAGGGCCGGCACGAGGAGCTGTGGCAGACCCTCGGCGCCCGCCCGATGACCCACCAGGGCGTGACCGGCACCCGTTTCACGGTCTGGGCGCCGAACGCCCGCGGGGTCAGGGTCATCGGGGACTTCAACTACTGGGACGGCACCGCCCACCCGCTGCGCTCGCTCGGCTCGTCCGGGGTGTGGGAGCTGTTCGTGCCCGGGGTCGGCGAGGGGGCGCTGTACAAGTTCGACATCACCCGCCCCGACGGCTCGCACACGGTCCGCGCCGACCCCATGGCCCGCCGCACCGAGGCGCCGCCCGCGAACGCCTCGATCGTCACGGAGTCCCACCATGTGTGGCGCGACGAGGAGTGGATGGCGCACCGCGCCGACCGCCCGGTGCACGAGGCCCCGTTCTCGGTCTACGAGGTGCATCTTCCCTCCTGGCGCCCGGGGCTGACGTATCGCCAGCTTGCAGCACAACTTCCGCTCTACGTACGCGACTTGGGGTTCACCCATGTGGAGCTGATGCCGGTCGCCGAGCATCCCTTCGGCGGTTCCTGGGGCTACCAGGTCACCGGCTTCTACGCTCCGACGGCCCGGATGGGCACCCCCGACGACTTCCGCCACCTGATCGACGCCCTGCACCGGGCCGGCATCGGGGTGATCATGGACTGGGTCCCGGCGCACTTCCCGCGCGACGACTGGGCGCTGGCGGAGTTCGACGGACGCCCGCTGTACGAGCATTCCGACCCGGCCAGGGCCGCGCACCCCGACTGGGGCACCCTCGAATTCGACTACGGCCGCAAGGAGGTCCGTAACTTCCTCGTCGCCAACGCGGTCTACTGGTGCGAGGAGTTCCACATCGACGGGCTGCGGGTGGACGCGGTCGCCTCCATGCTCTACCTCGACTACTCGCGCGAGCACGGCGACTGGACTCCCAACGAGCACGGCGGCCGGGAGAACCTGGACGCCGTCGCCTTCCTGCAGGAGATGAACGCGACCGTCTACCGGCGCTGCCCCGGGGTCGTGACGATCGCCGAGGAGTCCACGGCCTGGGACGGCGTCACCCGGGCCACCCACCATGTCGGCCCGGGCGGCTTCGGCGGTCTCGGCTTCGGCCTGAAGTGGAACATGGGCTGGATGCACGACTCGCTCGGTTACGTCGAGCACGAGCCGGTGCACCGCAAGTTCCACCACAACGAGATGACCTTCTCGATGGTGTACGCGTACAGCGAGAACTACGTCCTGCCGATCTCGCACGACGAGGTCGTGCACGGCAAGCGGGCGCTCGTGTCGAAGATGCCCGGCGACTGGTGGCAGCAGCGCGCCAACCACCGGGCCTATCTCGGCTTCATGTGGGCACACCCGGGCAAGCAACTCCTCTTCATGGGGCAGGAGTTCGCCCAGGGCGCGGAGTGGTCGGAGGGCCACGGTCCTGACTGGTGGCTGCTGGATCCCTCGTACGAGGCCGAGCCCGACCACCGGGGCGTCCGGGATCTGGTGCGTGAGCTGAACGCGGTGTACGCGGTGACGCCCGCGCTGTGGCAGCGTGACACCGTCCCCGAGGGCTTCGCCTGGGTCGACGGCGGAGCCGCTGAGGACAACGTCTTCGCCTTCCTGCGCTTCGGCGCGCAGGGGGCCCCGCTGCTGGCGGTCTCCAACTTCTCGCCGGTGGTACGGCACGAGTACCGGCTGGGCGTTCCACCGGAGGTGCCCGCCTGGACGGAGGTGCTGAACACGGACGCGGCACGGTACGGCGGCAGCGACGTCCTCAACGCGGAGCCGCTGAAGCCGGAGTCCGTCGCCGCCCATGGCCACCGGACGAGCGTCCAGCTCACGTTGCCGCCGCTGGCGACGGTGTGGTTGAAGCCGGCCTGACGGTCGGCGGGGCGGCAGCGCGACGCGGGCCTTTCGGGCGGCGCGACGCGGCCTGACAGCGGCGTGACGCTGCCTGACAGCGGCGTGACGGGCGGCGGGGCGACGTCGGCCGGGCGGGTCCTCCCCCCGACCGGCCGTCGCCCCGCCATCTGTTTCATCCCGTCGGGCTGAGCGCCGCGGGCAGCTCGCCGATGTGGACGAGGCCCAGGCGCTGGGTGGCCCGGGTCAGCGCCACGTACAGGTCGCTGTCCCCGAACCGGGCCGGCTCGACGACGATCACCGAGTCGAATTCGAGGCCCTTGGCCTGTCGGGGGTCGAGCAGGACGACGGGCCGGGTCAGATCGACGGGACCGCCGCCCAGCGCGGCGAGTTCGCCGTGGAGCTCGCGCGGGGCGATCACGGCCAGGCGGCCTTCCCGCGGGGTCTCGCGGGCGACCGCGGCCAGGACCGTACCCGCGAGTCCGCCCTCGTCCGCCCGCGCGGTCCACGGTCCGACGCCCGTCGAACGCACCGAGCGCGGCGGCCGGAAGCCCGGGTACGTGGCGCGGCGGGCGGCGGCCGCAAGCTCCATGATCTCGGCGGGCGTACGGTAGTTGACGCCGAGTCTGGCGTGCTCCCAGCGGTCGCCGACGTACGGTTCGAGGATCTCCTGCCAGGAGCCGCAGCCGGCGATGTCGCCGGTCTGTGCGGGGTCGCCGACCAAGGTCATCGAGCGGGTCGGGATGCGTCGCATCAGCAGCCGCCAGGCCATGGCCGACAGCTCCTGCGCCTCGTCGACGATGATGTGCCCGAAGGCCCAGGTCCGGTCGGCTGCGGCGCGCTCCGCGGCGCTGCGGTGGTCGGCCTCCTCGTGGCGCTCCGCGAACCGTTCGGCGTCGATGATGTCGTGCGCGGCGAGGACCTCCGACGCCTCCTTGTCGACCTCCTCCTTGTCCTCGAACTCGTAGGTGCGGGAGGCGTACGAGACGTCGAGGACGCCCTGTGCGTACGCGATCCGCCGCTCCCGCTCGGCCTCGGCGGCGGCGCGGGCTGCGGAGTCGTCCTCGCCGAGGAGTTCGGCGGCTTCGTCGAGGAGGGGGACGTCCGCGGCGGTCCACGGTGCCCCCTTGGCGCGCCTGATCAGCTCGGCGTCGTCCCCGTCGAGATGGTCCGGGTCCTCGAGGTAGTCCGCGAGGAACTCCTGCGGGGTGAGCGGGGGCCACAGGGACAGGATGGCGGCGTGCACATCGGCGCTTGCGGCGATCGCCTTGCCGAGCAGGGCGATGTCATCGGGGCCGAGGAAGTTCGGGCCGCCGTAGGGATCGGCGCCGATGCGGTCGGCGAGCTGGGTGGTGAGGTCGTCGATGATCCGGAAGGCGAAGGTGGGCAGGGCGAGATTGTGCGGAAGCCCGGTCTCACGGGCCTTGTGCCGCGCCTCCACGGCCATGTCCCAGTCGATCATCAGCTCCCCGTCGTCGTGCGGGATGACGATCGGCTCGCCCTTCTCGGGCACCTGCTGCCGGTCCCGTACGGCCTCGGCCAGTACGCCCGCCATCTCGGCCCGCCCCTTGACGGCGGCGGCCGCGGGGGTGTCGGTGCCGGTGGCGTGCACACCCGGGAACAGCTCCCCGACGGTCGCCAGCAGCACGCCCGTCTCGCCGAGCGAGGGCAGGACCTCGCCGATGTACCCCAGGAAGGCGGGGTTGGGCCCGACGATCAGCACGGCCCGCTTGGACAGCTGCTCCCGGTGCGCATACAGCAGATAGGCGGCCCGGTGCAGCGCGACCGCCGTCTTCCCGGTCCCGGGCCCGCCCTCGACGACGAGCACGCCGCGCTGCGGGGCGCGGATGATGCGGTCCTGCTCGGCCTGGATCGTGGAGACGATGTCCGCCATGCGTCCGGTGCGGGCACTGTTGAGCGCGGCCAGCAGCACTTCGTCGGCGTCGTGCGACTCGTACCCGGTGCGGGTGGTGTCGTTGAGATCCATGATCTCGTCGTGCAGGGCCGTGACGATGCGCCCCTGCGTGGTGATGTGCCGGCGTCTGCGCAGGCCCATCGGCTCGTACCCGGTCGCGAGATAGAACGGCCGCGCGACCCGCGCCCGCCAGTCGATGAGAAGCGGCGTCCGCTCGGCGTCGTCGCGCCGGATTCCGGTGCGGCCGATGTGGTACGCCACTCCGTCGCGCCGGTCGATCCGCCCGAAGACCAGTCCGGTGTCGGCGGCGTTCAGCGCGGCCAGCGTCGCGGAGTGCTCGATGACGGCGACATCGCGCTCCACGCGTGCCTGGCGCCCGTTTCCGGTCTGCCCGACCGCGCCTTGGACCGCGGCCTCGGCCTCCTCCCTGAGCTGGTCGAGCCGCTCGTGGACGAGGGAGACGAATTGTTGTTCCTGTTGCAATTCTTCGGTTGACAATTCAGCTCCAGACGCGATAGAGTGCGTTTATTGAACTTCTCCGTGTAATGCGTTGTGGGCGAACACGGAACTATTAAATATACGCGAAGAAATACCCCGGCCGTCAATTCGGACCGGGGTTTCTGTTTGCGTCAGGGCGCTCGGGGCCGGTTTACCGCGCCGCGAGCACGGACCGCAGCCGCGCGACGATGCCCCGCCATTCGTCGGCATCACCGGCGTCGTCCGCGTCGCCCCAGAGCTCCGCGAGCTCCGACTCGGGCGCGAGGATCCGGTCGATGGCCCGCACTCCCAAGGCCGGGAGATCCGCGGGCAGCGCCGGCACGGGCTCCTCCGGACCGTAGACGGGATCGACAGGCTCCCCACCCGGCAGCCCGGCCGCGACGAGCGCCACGGCGGCCAGCGCCTCGTCCGCATCGGGCGCCTCGACGTACTCCGGCTCCTCCACGACCTTGAGCAGCGCTGCCCGTATGTGCCCCGCCCTCGCCTCCGGCTCCAGGTCGTCGAGATCACCCGCGAAGTCCGCCGCCGCGTCGTTGTCGAAAGGCCCCGTGCCCCACGTACCCATGCCGGCTCCCTGCTCCTTGTCGATCACCTCCTCCATCGTGGCAGGCGGAACCGACAACAGACCGTGCCGGGGTTGTCAGAGCACGTCCTCCAGCTCCTGCAGGAGCTTCCGCTTGGGCCGGGCCCCCACCATCGACTTCACCGGCTCGCCGTGGCGGAAGACGATCAGCGTCGGCATCGACAGCACCCCGTACCGCAGGGTGACCTCGGGGTTCGTGTCGGCGTCGAGCTGGACGACCTTGAGCCGGTCGGCCTCCTCGGCGGCGACCGCGCTGAGCACCGGGGCGAGCTGGCGGCACGGGCCGCACCAGTCGGCGGTGAACTCCACCAGAACCGGGCGATCCGCCCCCAGCACCTCCGTGTCGAAGTCCGCGTCCGTCACCGCGGCGACGCCTTCTGCCTGAATCATCCGTCTCACCCTCCGAGTTCACACCGTGGGTCCGGGCCGCCCGGCATGGCCGCCTCGGCCCGTACGAGCTGCGCGCCGACCTGGTCCCGGACGGCCTGGAGCCGCCCGATCAGCTCGTCCAGCTCGGCGAGCTTGCGCCGGTAGACGGCGAGCGACGCGGGACACGCGTCCCCGGCCGGGTGACCGGCGCGCAGGCACTCCACGAAGGGCCTCGTCTCCTCCAGCTCGAACCCGAAGTCCTGCAGGGTCCGGATCTGCTGGAGCAGCCGCAGGTCGTCCTCGTCGTACGTGCGGTATCCGTTCACCGCGCGCCGTGCGGGCAGCAGCCCACGGGACTCGTAGTAGCGCAGCGTGCGGGTCGTCGTTCCGGCCCGCTGCGCCAGCTCGCCGATTCGCATGCGTACGACCGTAAGCCTTGACGCCGACGTCAAGGAAAGCCGGACGGGCCCGGCCGGACGGGCCGTCCGGGCCGTCCGGCGACACCCGCACGTGCCGTCACCGCGGGGCGGCGTCACGCCCCTTCGGTGATGGTCCTGTACGTGCTCGCCCAGTCGTCCGCCGCGTGCCCCTTGGCGATCGTCCGGTCCGCCACTGCCTTGATGGACTCCAGCTGGGAGACGTCGAGACCGCGGTGGCGCGCCGCGTGGAGGATGTGGTCGACGCCCGCGGCCATCATGCCGAGGTTGGCCTGGACGCCGGGGTAGCTGCCCGCGTCGATGTTGGCCGCGAAGGACTGCACGATGGGCGGCAGGATCTGGACGATGGCGCCGAGGAACGGGGTGATGTCGGCGGCCTTGACCCCGTCGGCCGTGGCCAGGGCGTACGCATGCACAAGGCCCGAGATGCTCCCGTAGAAGAAGTCCAGCAGGGAGAGGTCGTACAGCGCGGCAAGCCCGGGGTCGGTGCCGACGAAGACCGCGTTGCCGCCGAGGGCCTTGAGCGTGGATTCGTAGCGCTGGAACGCCTCCTGGGAGCCGGAGTGGAAGAGCAGCGCGTCGGGGGTGCCGATCAGGGGGGTGGGGACCATGACCGCGCCGTCCAGGTACGCGATGGAGCGCTCGGCCGCCCAGGCCGCGGTCTCGCGGCAGCGCTCGGGGGTGTCCGAGGTGAGGTTGACCAGGACACGGCCCTGGAGCGCGTCGGCCAGGGGCTCGAGGATCGCGCTCGCGGCGTCGTTGTCGACGACACAGACGATGGTCAGCTCGCCGGCGCGGACGGCCTCATCGGCGGTGGCCGCGCGGACAGCGCCGCGTGCGACGAGGTCGTCGCCCTTGCCGGGTGTGCGGTTCCAGACGGTGGTGGGGTGGCCGGCGTTCAGGAGGGCCCCGGCGAGGGCCTGGCCCATCGCACCGAGGCCGATGACGGTCACGGAGGTGGTGGATCCGGTGGTGGGTTCGGTGGTCGCGGTGTTCTCGGTAGGCATACGGATCATGCTTGTGGGCCGCACACAACCCCACAAGTACCGACAAGAAAGTCAGGTACTCACCTCGAGGTGAACATCGAGGTCAACGGCCCCGTCCACGGCCCGTCAGCGGCCCGCCGACGGCGGCAACAGCGGTTTCCGCCCCACAGGTGACGAGAGCACGATCGATGTCGTCGTCCGGCCGAGCGCGGACGTCTGCTCCAGGACGTCCTCCAGATGCTCCGTGTCCGTCACGGCGACCTTGAGGATCCAGCAGTCCTCGCCGACGACATGGTGGGCCTCGATCACCTCAGGGCGGCCGAGCAGTTCCAGCGTCCTGGGGTGCTTCAGCGTGTAGCCACCGTGCGGGTTCACGCGGATGAAGGCCTGGATGCCGTAGCCGAGCCTGGCCGGTTCCACCTGCGCGCCGTAGCCCGTGATCGCACCGCACGCCTCGAGGCGGCGCAGCCGCTCGGTGACGGCGGCCGGGCTGAGCCGCACCCGCCGGCCGAGCTCGCTCAGTTTGATGCGGCCGTCGGTCTGGACGAGCTCGAGAATCAGGCGGTCCACCTGGTCGAAGGCGGTCGCCGACGTTTCGTCGGCAGCGGCGCGCAGATGCCGTGGTTCTTTCGGTGCGGCGGCCGGAACTCCCATGACTCCCCCTTCAGGACGCGGCCCGTCAACGTAACACTGGTGGTGCCGGTGGGAAACGCCGGGAATTCGAGGGGAGTCGGGATGCGGGACGTGTGTGTCATCGGCGGCAATCGCTATTTCGGGAAGCGGCTGATCCAGCGGCTGCTGAATTCGGGAGCGCGTGTCACCGTTGTCAACCGCGGCTCTTCCGCGCCGCCCCCGGAGGCCGTTCATCTCGTCGCCGACCGGGACGACGAGACGGCCCTGGCGGCCGCGCTCGGCTCGCGCAGCTTCGACGTGGTCGTCGACCAGGTCTGCTACACCCCGCGCCAGGCCGAGATCGCCAGGCGGGTCTTCGCCGGGCGCACCGGCCGCTACGTGATGACGTCCACCGTCGAGGTGTACGAGCACGAGGACTCCGCGGAACCGGTCGCCGAAGAGGCCGTCGACCCCCGTACGGTCGCGGTGGACCTCGCACTGCCCTGGGACGACGCGGAGTTCCGGGACGCGCACTACGGTGAGGGGAAGCGGCAGGCGGAGGCGGTGTTCGCGCGCGATCCCGCGTTCCCGTACGTGGCCGTGCGCGTCGCCCATGTCCTGGGCGGGGACGACGACTTCACCGGCCGGCTGGACCACTACGCCGACCGCATCCGCAGGGGCGAGCCGATCGCCGTACCCGCCGTGAATCACTCCGCGACCTATGTGTACGTCGAGGAGATCGCCGCGTTCCTGGAATGGGCGGCCGGTGCGGAATTCACAGGTCCGGTGAACGCGGCGGCGCACGGGCGGCTCACCACGGCGGACATCTGCACGGCGGTGGCGGACGCCATCGGCGGCAAGACACTCGTATTCCGGCCTGTGGAGTCCGGGGCGGCCGGCGAGGTGTCGCCGTTCTCCTTCTCCCGCTCGTACGGCATGGACAACTCCCGTGCCGAGCGGCTCGGTTTCCGCTTCGGCCGCAGCACGGAGTGGCTGGCCCAGGCTGTCGCCGAGACCGTCGGCACGCGCGCCGCCGCCGACGTCGAGAAGGTGCGGTGATGACGGCGGTGACGGCGGTGACGGCGGTGCGCAGGATCGGCGGTGTCCAGGTCGGCGCGATCGGGCTCGGTGCGATGCCGCTGTCGATCGAGGGCCACCCCGACGAGGCGCGGGCGGTGGCCACCCTTCACGCCGCGCTCGACGCAGGCGTGACGCTGATCGACACGGCCGACTCGTACCACCCGCCGGGCGAGCAGCCGGGCGCGGGTGAGCTGCTGGTCGCCCGCGCCCTCGCGGCGTACGGCGGCGACACCGGTGACGTACTCGTCGCGACCAAGGGCGGGCGCGGGCGCACCGCCGACGGCGACTGGTCGGTCAACGGCGACCCGCGTCATCTGCGGCGGGCCGCCGAGGCCTCCGCCGAGCGGCTGGGTGTCGAGGCGATCGGGCTCTACCAGCTGCACAAGCCGGACCCCGCCGTTCCGTACGCCGAATCGCTGGGGGCGATCCGCGAGTTGCTGGACGCGGGCACGATCCGCATGGCCGGGATCTCCAACGTCGACACCGCACAGATCAGGCAGGCCCGGGAGATCCTCGGCGACGGGCTCGTGTCGGTGCAGAACCGCTACTCGCCTGCCGTCCGGGACAGCGAGGCGGAGCTCCGGCTCTGCGCCGAGCTGGGGCTGGCCTTCCTGCCGTGGAGCCCACTGGGCGGGATCTCGCGCAGTTCGCTCGACGGGGCCTCGGCGCAGGACGTGGACCCGGAATTCGCGGGCTTCCACCGGGTGGCGCGGGAGCGTGGGGTGAGCGCGCAGCAGGTGGCGCTCGCCTGGCTGCTGGCACGATCGCCTGTGGTCATCCCGATCCCCGGGGCCAGTAGGCCGCAGTCGGCGAGGGATTCGGCGGCGGCCGCCGGTCTCGTACTCACTGAGCAGGAGGTGCGGCTGCTCGACGCGGCGTGAGCCACCCGCCGCCCGCCGCCCCCAACTGGTCTGTGGCTTCGGAAAGTTAAGGGTGCGAAGTCATTGACGGCTGCCCTGGCTCCATCTACAAAACCTCTGAGAGCGCTCTCAAGCCCCCCTCGGCACCATCCCCTCCGGAGGTGTTCCTTGAGTACGAGCCGCATCAGACGCACTCCCCTCTTCAGCGCACTCCTCGCCATGACCGTGGCACTCGCCGGCTTCCTCGCCGTCGGCGGCGCGGGAACGGCGCGCGGGGCCGTACCGCCCGCACCCGGCTGGACGCTGCAGTGGAGCGACGACTTCACCGGGCCCGACCGGTCCCTGCCCTCCTCCACCAACTGGCAGATCGACACGGGCCACGCCTATCCCGGCGGCCCCGCCAACTGGGGCACCGGCGAGATCCAGAACTACACCTCCAGCCCCGACAACCTCAGCCTCGACGGCAGCGGCAACCTCCGCATCACCCCGCTCCGGGACGGCGCGGGCAACTGGACCTCCGCCCGGATCGAGACCCGCCGCGCCGACTTCAAGGCCCCGGCCGGCGGCACCCTGCGCATCGAGAGCCGGATCCAGATGCCGAACGTGACCGGTGACGCGGCCCTGGGCTACTGGCCGGCCTTCTGGGCACTCGGCGCGCCCTACCGGGGCAACTACTGGAACTGGCCGGGCATCGGCGAGTTCGACATCATGGAGAACGTCAACGGCATCAACTCCGTGTGGGGGGTGCTGCACTGCGGCGTCAACCCGGGCGGCCCCTGCAACGAGACGACGGGCATCGGCGCCAGCCGCACCTGCCCCGGCGCGAGCTGCCAGTCGGCCTTCCACACCTACCGCTTCGAGTGGGACCGGTCCGTCTCCCCCAACGAACTGCGCTGGTACGTGGACGACCAGCTCTTCCACAGCGTGAACCAGAGCCGGGTCGACGCCGGTACCTGGGCCAACATGACGGACCACGCGGGATACTTCATCCTCCTCAACGTCGCGATCGGCGGCGCCTTCCCGGACGCGCTGGCCGGAAAGACCCCGACCGCCGCGACCGTCCCGGGCCGCCCGATGCTCGTCGACTACGTCGGCGTCTGGACGCGGGGCGGTGGCGGCACGACCCCGCCGCCGACCGACCCGCCGCCGTCGGGCTCCTCGCAGCTGTATCTGCGCACGGGAGGCGGCGCCGGTGACCCGGCCGCGTCCTCCACGGTCACGCTCGCCTCCGCCGGCGGCGCGAATTACGACGGCACTCCGCACAACCCGCAGGTGTTCACGTCCGGCCCGATCACGCGGACGTACGACGGCGGCTCGACACAGTTCGACCTGTTCGTGGACGCAGGGACAACGGTTGCCAACGGCCAGCAGGTGAGGGTGAGTTACGACCGTACCGGAGACGGGACCTGGGACCGTACGGAGACGTACCACTACTTCGCCACCGATCCCGTGCCGGGATACGAGCACTACACGCAGGCGCGCGGCCTGCAGTCGGCCACCGGTACACACGGCAACCTGACGGGCGGCAAGGTGCGCGTCGAGGTGTGGAGCGCGATCGGCAACGGCAGCAGCACGCTCGGCATCGGCAACCAGTCCGTCGTCAGAATCCCCTTCGGCTGATGAGGAGTTGGCCGTGAATCCTCTGTTACGCCGAGTGCTGTCGGGCGCGGCCGCCGCGCTGTTCCTGGCCACGGCGGGGTGCGCGACGGCTCGCGACGCCGGCTCCGTGCACTCCGGCTCCGTGCACGCCGGGCACGCCGGCCACGCCGGGCAGCACTCGGCGCACGCGTACACCTACACCAAGGCCCAGCAGGCGGCGATCGTCGCGCAGGCTGCGGCACCGCTGCGCGGCAGCGAGTTCCGCGCGGACTGCTTCTCCAGCCACCGCCGGGGCGACGACCCGATCGTCTTCCCCGGCCAGGCGGGCCGCTCCCACATCCATGAGTTCTACGGGAACAGGACGGCGGACGCCTCGTCGACGCTCCAGTCACTGAGTGCGGGCACCACCAACTGCACCCCGGCGACCGACCTCTCCTCCTACTGGACACCCACCCTCTACCGGAACGGAGTCCCCGTGGCCCCTGAGCGGGTCACCGTCTACTACCAGGGCATCACGGATCGCACCCGGGCCGTCGCCCATCCGCGCGGCCTGCGGTACGTCGTCGGCAACGCCCTGGCCACCTCCCCCGACCAGAATCCGGCCGCCCGCTGGTCCTGTGTCGGCCGGCCCGAGTCGAGCCGGGACTTCATGAACTGCCCGCCCGGCACCAAGCTGGAGAACTATCTGGACTTCCCCACCTGCTGGGACGGGAAGAACCTGGACAGCGCCAACCACCGCGACCACATGGCGTACGCGACCGGGCAGACCTGCCCGGCCGGTCACCCCGTGGTCGTACCCCGCCTGGAACTGCTGATCACCTGGCCGGTCACCGGCGGCGGCCTCACCCTGGCGGGCACCCGGAACGGCGCGAACGTCACCGACGCGCCCGGCTACACCTTCCACGGCGACTTCTTCAACGCCTGGGACCAGGCGGAGCTGGAGCGCCGGGTGCGCGACTGCATCGTCGCGGGCTACATCTGCGGGACGGACGGCGCACCGATCCAGCAGTGAGTGGTGCGCGAGCGGCGTGGACCTGGGACGTGGCTCCGGGGGCCCGATCAGGCCCCCGGAGCCCGGAAGTCGACCGTCTTCTTCGTGGCCGCGTCGATGTCCTCCACGCTGATCAAGGGAACGACCCTGGACGTCACCGCTCCGGTGGCGCGGGCGGCCATGGCGGTGGCGACCATGCAGACATCGTCGGGCATGTCGACGACGCAGTAGAGATCGTCGTCACCGAAGGCGTAGTACATCCATTCGAGGGTGCCTCCGCACGATCTGATGACCTGCTCCACGGCCTGCCTGCGGCCCGTGCCGCCCTCCTTGAGCAGGCCCTTGGTTCCCTCTGCGGTGTAGCTGGCCTGGACGAGGTACTTCGGCATGCGCCTCTCCCGTTGTTCCGGTGCGCCGCCGGGTGCGGCCACGGTTTCACCTTTGGCCACCCGAGGTCCTACGGCCATCCAGAGACCCCCGCCCGTGTCCCCAGGGGCCTAGGGTGCAGCCCCGCAGCCTCGTCCCGGTGGGGGCGGGGTACGGGTGCGGGCCCCGGCTCGGTGCCGGGGCCCGCGTGGGTGGTGACGGTCAGACCTTCGCCGTCGCCAGCTCGTCCTCGTCGTCCTCCCGCGGCTCGGGTACGTCCACGGCGGCGCCGCCGGCCGGGGCGTGGTCGTCGACGAGGGTCTCCTCGTCGAACGGGATGCGTCCTGCGAGCACTTCGGCGGCCCGCTCCTTGTCGATCTCCTTGGTCCAGGTGCCGACGAGGACCGTGGCGACCGCGTTGCCGGCGAAGTTGGTGAGGGCGCGGGCCTCGCTCATGAAGCGGTCGATGCCAACGATGAGACCGACGCCGTCGACGAGATCGGGCCTGTGCGACTGCAGGCCGCCCGCCAGGGTCGCCAGGCCCGCGCCGGTGACGCCCGCCGCACCCTTCGAGGCGATGATCATGAAGACGAGCAGCGAGATCTGCTCGGGGATCGAGAGCGGGTTGCCCATCGCCTCGGCGACGAAGAGCGAGGCCATCGTCAGATAGATTGCGGTGCCGTCCAGATTGAAGGAGTAGCCGGTCGGGACGGTGATGCCGACGACGGGCTTCGAGACGCCCAGGTGCTCCATCTTGGCGATGAGCCGCGGCAGCGCGGACTCCGACGACGAGGTGGAGAGGATGAGCAGGAACTCGCGGCCCAGGTACTTCAGCAGCGCGAACAGGTTCACCCCGGCGATCAGGCGCAGCAGCGTGCCGAGGACGACGAAGACGAACAGCGCGCAGGTGACGTAGAAGCCGATCATGATGACCGCGAGCGACTTCAGTGCGTCGAGCCCGGCCGAGCCGACCACCGCCGCGATCGCGCCGAACGCGCCCACCGGAGCCGCCCACATGATCATCGCGAGGATGCGGAAGACCAGCCGCTGGATGTGCCCGATGCCGCGCAGCACCGGCTCACCGGCCTTGCCCATGGCCTGCAGCGCAAAGCCGACCAGCAGCGCGACCAGCAGCGTCTGGAGCACCTCGCCCTCGGTGAAGGCGGAGACCAGGGTCTTCGGGATGATCCCGAGGAGGAAGTCGGGGGTGCTCTCGCTCGCGCCCTCCGCCTGCTTCGCGCCCTCCTCGGCGATCGCGTCGGTCAGGTGCAGCCCGGCACCCGGCTCCAGGATGTTGCCCACGATCAGGCCGATGGCGAGCGCCACCGTCGACATCACCAGGAAGTAGCCGAGGGCGAGGCCGCCGACCGCGCCGACCTTGGCGGCCTTGCGGACCGAGCCGACGCCGAGCACGATCGTGCAGAAGATGATCGGGGAGATCATCATCTTGATCAGGTTCACGAAGCCGGTGCCGAGCGGTTTGAGCTCGACGGCGACGCCGGGTGCGGCGAAGCCCACGACGATGCCGAGGACGACGGCACCGATGACTGCGAGATAGAGATAATGGGTGCGGTCCCGCCTTGCGGCTGCTGGTGGGGTTGCCACGGGGATTCCTCCTCGACGACCTGACGAACATCCACGTCCCGGCGGATGTCCTCGATGCCGCGACTATTCATCACCCCTGTGACCCCGGTCACCCTTGCGTACGTTTCGTTCACACGAAATCGGCCAGGCAGACTTACGGCATGCACATACCGCGCCTTCGCAGCCTCGCAGGCCAGCTCTTCGCGATGCAGGTCGTGCTGGTCGCCGCGATCGTGGCGGGGTTCGCGTTCTTCACGTACGTCACCGACCGCACGCAGGCCGAGGAGACCGCGCGGCGGCAGGCGACGGCCACCGCGACGGCGGTGGCGGACTCGCCGTCGGTGGTGGCCGCGGCACGGTCCGCCGACCCGTCGGCGCTGCTCCAGCCGTACGCGGAGAGGCTGCGGAAGGACTCGGGCGTCACCTTTGTGGTGATCATGGCGCCGAACGGGACGCGATGGACGCATCCGGAGCCGGCCCAGATCGGCCGTAAGTATCTGGGGCACATCGACGAGGCGCTGCGCGGTCGTACGTACTCGGAGACGTACACGGGGACGCTTGGGCCTTCGGTGCGGACGGTGGCGCCGGTGCGGGACGGTGGCCGGATCGTCGCGCTCGTGAGCGCGGGCATCACCATCGACAGGATCAGCGAGCAGGTGCGGAAGCAGGTCACCGCGCTGCTGGGGATGGCGGGCGCGGCGCTGGTGCTCGGCGGAGTCGGTACGTACGTGATCAACGCGCGGCTGCGGCGGCACACGCACGGGATGAACGCGGCGGAGCTGAGCGCCATGCACGACTACCACCAGGCCGCGCTGCATGCGGTGCGCGAGGGGCTGGTGATGCTGGACGGGCGTCGCCGGATCGCCCTGATCAACGACGGCGCACGGGAGTTGCTCGGTCTGGACGCGGACGCCGTGGGGCGGGGCGTCGACGAACTGGGGCTGCCGCCCGGGCTCACGGGCGCACTGCTCGCGAGCGAGCCGCGCGTCGACGAGCTGCATCTGACCGCGGACCGGGTGCTCGTCGTCTCCACGCAGCCGGTGGTGGGCGGCGAACGCCGGGGTACGGTCGTGACCCTGCGGGACCACACCGAGCTCCAGGCCCTCACCGGCGAGCTGGACTCGGAGCGCGGGTTCACCCAGGCCCTGCGCGCCCAGGCCCATGAGGCGGCGAACCGCCTTCACACCGTCGTCTCCCTCATCGAACTGGGCCGCGCGGACGAGGCGGTCCGGTTCGCCACGGCCGAGCTGGAGCTGGCCCAGGCCCTCACGGACCGCGTCGTCACCGCTGTCGCCGAACCGGTCCTGGCCGCCCTTCTGTTGGGCAAGGCAGCCCAGGCCAACGAGAGCGGCGTCGAACTCATCCTCACCGACGACAGCCGCCTCGACGACGGCGTCCTCCCCCCGTGGCTCCCCCAGCGGGACCTGGTCACCATCCTCGGCAACCTGATCGACAACGCGGTCGAGGCGGCCTCGGCCACGGGCGGCGCGCCGACGCAACGGGCCGCCGGGGCGGCAAGGGCCCGGGTCACCGTCACCGTCCGCACCGACAACGACGAACTCGTCCTGCGCGTCGCCGACACCGGGCCGGGGGTGGGCCCCGGGGACACGGATGCCGTGTTCCGGCGCGGATGGTCGACCAGGGGTCCGGGTCGCGGCCTGGGGCTGGCGCTCGTGCGACAGGCCGCGCATCGTGGTCGGGGGACGGTGGAGGTGGGCCAAGGACCTGACGGGGGCGCGGAGTTCACGGTCAGGCTGCCGCTGCGAGCCGCGGAGGTGAGCACATGAACCGGCCGGGGGTCCGGGGGTTGCCCCCGGAACGACACAGCACGGTCAGGCTGCCGCTGCGAGCCGCGGAGGTGAGCACATGAGCCCGACCGCCGGCAGCGACATCCGTGTGCTCGTCGTCGAGGACGACCCCGTCGCCGCCGACGCCCACGCGCTCTATGTCGGGCGTGTGCCGGGGTTCACCGTCGCCGGGGTGGCGCACTCGCGCGCCGAGGCGCACAGGCTGCTGGAGCGGACACCCGTCGAGCTGATCCTGCTGGACCTCTATCTGCCCGACGGGCACGGGCTCCAGCTGCTGCGCGCACTGCGCGCCGCGGGCCACTCCGCGGACGTCATCGCCGTCACGTCCGCCCGCGACCTCGCGATCGTCCGCGAGGGCGTGTCGCTCGGGGTCGTCCAGTACGTCCTCAAGCCCTTCACCTTCGCCACGCTCCGCGACCGCCTCACCCGGTACGCCGAGTTCCGCGCGAGCGCCGGCGAGGCGTCGGGCCAGGACGAGGTGGACCGGGCGCTCGCGACGCTCCGTACACCCCAGCCGGCCGCGCCTCCCAAGGGCCTCAGCGGGCCCACGCTCGAAGCCGTGACCCGCACGCTCCGCGACGCCCCCGCCGGGCTCACCGCGGCCGAGGCAGGCGCGGCCGTCGGGATCTCACGGATCACCGCGCGCCGCTATCTGGAACACCTGGTCACCGCGGGCGTGGCGGCCCGCAGCCCCCAGTACGGGCAGATCGGCCGCCCCGAGCTCCAGTACCGCTGGATCCCGTCGGGCCGCTGAAAACCCCCGAGGGAGTCCACCAGCCGGCATCTACCCGCTGGTACGCTACGCGTGTCGACCCCTCCGTCTCCGGCACGGAATCTGGGCGCCCGCGTCTCTGGATGTTCCTACGAGTTGTGACCTTGGGTAAACGCACCGTAGTCAAAACGTCCTCGCCCCCTCTACGGTGTGCCCGTGCACTCCACCCCGCCCTTCAACGCCCCCGCCGCCCGCCGACTGCGCGAGGCGCTGGGGATGGCTCCCGGCCACGTCGCCTACGGTCTCCAGGCTCAGTACGGACTCCAGATAGCCCCGGACATCGTGGTCGCCTGGGAACGGGGACTGCTGGCGCCGAGCTCCCAGGAGCTGACGGCGCTGGCCGGAGTGCTGTGGTGTGCGCCCGGTGACCTGCTGGGCGCGGCCAGGACCCTGCGCGAGCACCGGATGGCGCGGGCCATGACCGTGGAGGACCTCGCCCGCCGGGTGGGCATGGACGTGTCCTCGTACCGGAAGATGGAGGACGCGAACCGCTGGCGCGGCAACGAACGCCAGACCGCCGCCCTCGCCGAGACCCTTGCGCTCTCGCCGCGCGAGCTGCTCACCGCCACCGGGCGCAACGACGAGCTGGCGGAGCTGCTGCGGAGCGCGGCGACGACGCGGTGGCAGGCGTACGTACGCCCGGTCGCGAAGCTGCTGGCGATGCCCAAGCGGCATCTCGAGGACGTACTGCAGCAGCTGCACGCGGACTACCAGGCGCGCATGGTGACGACGTCCAGCTGGGGCGCGTCCGGCGGCTCGGGCGACTCGGGCAGGCAGTTCCTCGACCGGGTGGTGGACCACTTCTGGGAGCTGGCCCCGGGGTAGGGCTGCTGGGGACCCGTCCGGCGCATGCCCCGGGTCTGCATGCTGCCCGCCTTCAGGCGCCGCGCCTCACAAGCCTCAGAAGACCGACTCCGCCTCGAACACCCGGTCCTCCGGCACCGTCTTCAGCCGGGTCACCGCCTCCGCCAGCGGCACCAGCGTGACCTGCGTACCCCGCAGCGCGGTCATCCTGCCGAACTCACCGCGGTGCACGGCCTCCACCGCGTGCCAGCCGAAGCGGGTCGCGAGGACCCGGTCGTACGCGGTGGGGACGCCGCCGCGCTGGACGTGACCGAGGATGACCGGGCGCGCCTCCTTGCCGAGCCGGCGTTCGAGCTCGACGGCGAGCCGGTTGCCGATGCCGGCGAAGCGCTCGTGGCCGTACTGGTCGATCTCGCCCTTCTCGTACGGCATCGACCCCTCGGCCGGATGTGCACCCTCCGCGACGCAGACGACCGCGAACTTCTTGCCGCGGGCGAAGCGTTCCTCGACCATCTTCACCAGGTCGTCGACCTCGAAGGGCCGCTCGGGCAGGCAGATTCCGTGCGCACCGCCCGCCATTCCGGACTCCAGCGCGATCCAGCCCGCATGTCGGCCCATCACCTCGACGACCATGACCCGCTGGTGGGACTCGGCGGTGGTCTTGAGGCGGTCGATGGCCTCGGTGGCGACCGTGACCGCGGTGTCGAAGCCGAAGGTACGGTCGGTGGCGGAGATGTCGTTGTCGATCGTCTTGGGCACGCCGACGACGGGCATTCCGGCGTCGGCCAGCATCCGGGCGGCGGTCAGCGTCCCCTCGCCGCCGATGGGGATGAGCGCGTCGAGGTTGTAGCGGCGGGCCAACTCCTCGCAGTTCTCGGCGGCTTCACGCAGCCGGGCGCGCTCGAGCCGGGCGGAGCCGAGGATCGTGCCGCCGCGGGCGAGGATGCCGCTGACGGCGTTGAGGTCGAGGGGGCGGTAGTGGCCGTCGAGCAGGCCCTTGAACCCGTCCTCGAAGCCGATGACTTCGTCGCCGTGGCCGGTCAGGGCTCGGTGCACGACCGACCGGATCACTGCGTTCAGGCCGGGGCAGTCGCCGCCTGCGGTGAGAACTCCGATGCGCATCGTGCTGTGTCTCCTGCTCGCTGGTGATACATGTGAGCGGTTTCGATTCTCACACGCCGGGTCCGGACCGCGCCCTCCGGCGGCTCCGCGGACACCGGGTGCACGCGGCGGGCGCTGTACCCACCCCCGGAGGTATTGTCAAGAGGGCAATGCCACCCTATCGAGGTTTTTCGAGCACGCGAGCATGACGCCGAGCAGCGCTCGGCGCCCAGCGGTCGGAGCCCAGTGCTCAGAGCCCGGAGCCCAGCGCTCCCGGGCTCAGACCGCTGGACACACCGCACCCGCACACCGCACACGACACAGGACAGGAGAGCACGCGTGACGCGCAGCGTGTACGTGACCGGCATCGACCGGGGGGACGGTCGCCAAGTGGTCGAGCTGGGGGTCATGGAGCTCCTGACCCGCCAGGTGGACCGGGTGGGAGTGTTCCGGCCACTGGTCCACGACGGACCCGACCGTCTGTTCGATCTGCTGCGCGCCCGCTACCGGCTCTCGCAGGACCCGTCGACCGTGTACGGCATGGACTACCACGACGCCGCGGCGCTCCAGGCCGAGAAGGGCACCGACGAGCTGGTGTCCCGGCTCGTCGACCGCTTCCTCGCGGTGGCGCGCGAATACGACGTCGTCCTCGTCCTCGGCACGGACTTCCACGCCACCCAACTCCCCGACGAGCTGGCGCTGAACGCGCGGCTGGCCAACGAGTTCGGCGCCTCCGTCATACCCGTGGTGGGCGGCAAGGGCCAGACGGCCGAATCCGTACGCGCCGAGGCCCGCAACGCCCACCGCGCCTATGACGTGCTCGGCTGCGACATCCTCGCGATGGTCGTGAACCGGGTGGCGCCCGAGGACCGTGAGGTGATCGCCGAGCGGCTCGCGGCCCGGCTGCCCGTCCCCTGCTACGTCCTGCCGGACGAGCCCGCGCTCGCCGCGCCCACGGTCGCCCAGATCACCCACGCCCTGGGGGCCACCGTGCTGCTCGGGGACGACTCCGGTCTCGCCCGGGACGCACTGGACTTCGTCTTCGGCGGCGCCATGCTGCCGAACCTCCTGAAGGCCCTGACCCCCGGCTGCATGGTCGTCACTCCCGGTGACCGCGCCGACCTCGTGGTCGGCGCACTCGCCGCGCACTCCGCGGGCACCCCGCCCATCGCGGGCCTGCTGCTCACCCTCGACGAACGCCCCGCCGAGTCGATCCTGACGCTGGCGTCCCGGCTCGCGCCGGGCACCCCGGTGATCTCGGTGCCCGGCGGTTCCTTCCCCACCGCGGCCGAACTCTTCGCGATGGAAGGCAAGTTGAACGCGGCGACCCCGCGGAAGGCGGAGACCGCGCTCGGCCTCTTCGAGCGCCACGTCGACACGGCGGGCCTGCTCGGACGGGTCGAGGTGGCCCGTACCGGCCGGGTCACGCCGATGATGTTCGAGCACGACCTGCTGGAGCAGGCCCGCGCCGACCGCCGCCGCGTCGTGCTGCCCGAGGGCACAGAGGAGCGGGTGCTGCAAGCCGCCGACGTACTGCTGCGCCGTGACGTCTGCGATCTGACCCTGCTCGGCGACACCGACGTCATCCGCAAGAAGGCCGCCGACCTCGGCATCGACCTCGCCGCCGTCCAGCTGATCGACCCGGTGACCGCCGAGCTGCGCCAGCGCTTCGCCGAGCGGTACGCCGAGATGCGCGCCCACAAGGGCGTCTCGGTGGAGCTGGCGTACGACGTCATCGCGGACGTGAACTACTTCGGCACGCTGATGGTCCAGGAGGGACTGGCCGACGGCATGGTGTCGGGCTCGGTCCACTCGACGGCCGCGACCATCCGGCCCGCGTTCGAGATCATCAAGACCAAGCCCGACGCCTCGATCGTGTCGTCCGTCTTCTTCATGTGCCTCGCCGACAAGGTGCTGGTGTACGGCGACTGCGCGGTCAACCCGGACCCGAACGCCGAGCAGCTCGCCGACATCGCCGTGCAGTCGGCGGCCACGGCGGCCCGCTTCGGCGTCGAGCCGAGGATTGCGATGCTGTCGTACTCCACCGGCACCTCGGGCTCCGGCGCGGACGTCGACAAGGTCCGGGAGGCGACCAAGCTGGTCCGCGAGCGCCACCCCGACCTGAAGATCGAGGGCCCCATCCAGTACGACGCGGCGGTCGCGCCGTCCGTCGCGGCGACCAAGCTGCCGGACTCCGAGGTGGCGGGCCAGGCGACCGTGCTGATCTTCCCCGACCTCAACACGGGCAACAACACCTACAAGGCCGTGCAGCGTTCGGCCGGAGCGGTGGCCGTGGGGCCGGTGCTGCAGGGCCTGCGCAAGCCGGTCAACGACCTCTCGCGCGGCGCGCTGGTCAGCGACATCGTCAACACGGTCGCGATCACCGCGATCCAGTCCCAGGGTCAGGAGCTCCCCGCATGACCGCCACTCGCGTTCTCGTCCTCAACTCCGGCTCGTCGTCGGTGAAGTACCAGCTGCTGGACATGCGCGACAGCTCGCGGCTCGCCGTGGGCCTCGTCGAGCGGATCGGCGAGCAGACGTCCCGGCTGGTGCACACCCCGATGGCCGGCACGGCCTCCGGCGGCGCCGGGAAGCGTGAGCGCACGGGCCCGATCCCGGACCACGACGCGGCGCTCAAAGCGGTTGCCGAGGAGCTGACGCAGGACGGGCTCGGCCTCGACTCCCCCGAACTCGCGGCGATCGGCCACCGGGTGGTGCACGGCGGGCTGAAGTTCACCGCCCCCACCGTGATCACCGACGAGGTGCTGGCGGAGATCGAGCGGCTGGTCCCGGTGGCGCCCCTGCACAACCCGGCGAACATCACGGGTATCCGTACCGCCCAGGCACTGCGTCCCGATCTGCCGCAGGTCGCGGTGTTCGACACGGCGTTCCACACGACGATGCCGGAGTACGCGGCGCGGTACGCGATCGACGTCGAGACCGCGGACGCCCACCGGATCCGACGCTACGGCTTCCACGGCACCTCGCACGCGTTCGTCTCCCGCAGGACCGCCGCGCTGCTCGGCAAGGCCCCGGAGGACGTGAACGTCATCGTGCTCCACCTGGGCAACGGCGCCTCGGCGTCGGCGGTCGCCGGTGGCCGCTGTGTGGACACCTCGATGGGACTGACCCCGCTGGAGGGGCTGGTCATGGGGACGCGCTCGGGCGACATCGACCCGGCGGTCACCTTCCACCTCAAGCGGGTGGCGGGAATGTCCGAGGACGATGTCGACGTCCTGCTCAACAAGAAGAGCGGCTTGGTGGGGCTGTGCGGCGACAACGACATGCGGGAGATCCGCCGCCGTATCGACGAGGGCGACGAGCGGGCGCGGCTCGCGTTCGACATCTACATCCACCGGCTGAAGAAGTACATCGGCGCCTACTACGCCGTCCTCGGCCGGGTCGACGCGGTCGCGTTCACCGCGGGCGTCGGCGAGAACGCGGCTCCGGTGCGGGAAGCCGCCATCGCCGGCCTCGAGCAGCTCGGGCTGGTGGTGGACCCGGACCTCAACGCCGTACGGTCGGACGAGCCGCGGATCGTCTCGCCGCAGGACGCGCGGGTGGCGGTCGCGGTGGTGCCGACCGACGAGGAACTGGAGATCGCGCAGCAGACCTTCGCGCTGGTCGGCGAACCCCTCGACTGAGCGAACGTCCGCCCATTTGTATTTTCCGCCAGATGGAATATTCAGCCTAGAAACAAACCGATAGGATCCGCCTTATGCGCCGTTCCAAAATCGTCTGCACACTGGGCCCCGCCGTCGACTCCTACGAGCAGCTGAAAGCGCTCATCGAGGCCGGCATGAACGTGGCCCGATTCAACATGAGCCATGGGACCCAGGCAGAGCACCAGGAGCGGTACGACCGCCTCCGCAGGGCGGTGGCGGACACCGGCCGCGCCGTCGGCGTGCTCGCCGACCTCCAGGGCCCCAAGATCCGACTGGAGACCTTCGCCGAGGGACCGGTCGAGCTGCTCCGCGGGGACGAGTTCACGATCACCACCGAGGACGTCCCCGGTGACAAGTCCATCTGCGGTACGACGTACAAGGGCCTGCCCGGCGACGTCTCCAAGGGCGACCAGATCCTCATCAACGACGGCAACGTCGAGCTCCGGGTCACCGAGGTCGACGGCGCACGCGTCAAGACCATCGTGATCGAGGGCGGTGTCATCTCCGACCACAAGGGCATCAATCTGCCCGGCGCGGCGGTCAACGTCCCCGCCCTGTCCGAGAAGGATGTCGAGGACCTGCGCTTCGCCCTGCGGATGGGCTGCGACATGGTCGCGCTCTCCTTCGTCCGCGACGCCAACGACGTCAAGGACGTCCACAAGGTGATGGACGAGGAGGGCCGCCGCGTCCCGGTCATCGCCAAGGTGGAGAAGCCGCAGGCCGTCGCCAACATGGCGGACGTCGTCGCGGCGTTCGACGCGGTGATGGTGGCGCGCGGCGACCTGGCCGTCGAGTACCCGCTGGAGCGGGTCCCGATGGTGCAGAAGCGCCTCATCGAGCTCTGCCGCCGCAACGCCAAGCCGGTGATCGTCGCGACCCAGATGATGGAGTCGATGATCACCAACTCCCGCCCGACCCGCGCCGAGGCGTCCGACGTCGCCAACGCGATCCTGGACGGCGCCGACGCGGTCATGCTGTCGGCGGAGTCGAGCGTGGGCGCGTACCCGATCGAGACGGTCAAGACGATGTCCAAGATCGTCACCGCGGCCGAGGAGGAGCTCCTCTCCAAGGGCCTCCAGCCCCTGGTCCCTGGCAAGAAGCCGCGCACCCAGGGCGGTTCGGTCGCCCGCGCGGCCTGCGAGATCGCCGACTTCCTCGGCGGCCGTGCCCTGGTCGCCTTCACCCAGTCCGGCGACACGGCCCGCCGGCTCTCCCGCTACCGGGCCCAGCAGCCGATCCTGGCCTTCACGACGGAGGAGTCGACCCGCAACCAGCTCACCCTGAGCTGGGGCGTGGAGCCCTTCATCGCCCCGTTCGTGGAGACCACGGACGCGATGGTGGACCTGGTCGACGCGGCCCTGCTGAAGCTCCAGCGCTTCAACGAGGACGACATCATGATCATCACCGCGGGCTCCCCTCCGGGCGTCCCGGGCACGACGAACATGGTGCGGGTGCACCACCTGGGTGGCGGCACCAAATCCGCCTGACGCCTTCGGGCGCGTACGACTGTGGGGCCGCATCCCTGGCGGGGGTGCGGCCCCTCGGGCTGTCGGCGTCCGTGGTCGCCGGGATACGCGACCAGCCCACCTGAGTGGTATCCACCGTGACCCGTCGCCGGCATCGGCAAGCCCGAGCCACTTAAGGTGATCTGTCGGGCTACTGGTCCCGCCGCATCGACGACGAGCGCCGCCTCGTCCACCGGGCCGACGACAAGGAAGTCGTCATCATCGCGCCGGCTGACGACTGTGGGCCGCACCCACGAAGGGTGCGGCCCACAGCCTTCCGCGGCTCCCGGAAGATCAGCCGGCGCTGCCACCGGTGAAGTAGTTGTGCAGTCCGGGCACGGTGAGCGTGCCGCCGAACTGGCCGGCCTGCTTGATCTTCACGTCGGTGAAGATCGCGAAGGGGACGTCGAGCGGGGGCGGCGTCTGGGGGCTGAAGGTGACCGGGATGAGTCCGAACAGCTTGCCCTTCAGCTCCTCCGTGTACATGGTCACCGGGCCGGTGCGGATCGTGGACGTGGAGCCCGCCGCCCCCTTGACGTGGGCGGTGGTTCCGTTCGGGCCCTCGACCAGCTGGTGCAGGTCGTCGATGTCCACCGAGGTCGCCGTGAACTTCAGCGCCTTCTTGATCTTGCCGCTGCCGGTCCTCACCTCGACGATGCCGTGGTACTTGAGCCCGCTCAGCGTGAGCTTGCTGCTCTCCAGCCGCCAGGGGGCGTCCGGCAGCAGCGGGATGCCCGGCTCCAGTTCGGCGGCGGCCAGCGCCTCCGGGTCGGCGGTGGGACACGGGAAGCGCGGCTTGCCGTCGGCGCCCTCCGGGATGTCCTCGTCCTTGACCGGGTCGAGGCCCTTGGCCTTGTCGTCGAGCTCCTCGACCTCGGCACCGGCCTTCTCGGCCGCGTCCTTGATGGCCTCCGCGGTCTTGTCGACCGTGCCGCTGACCGGGTCCTTGGTCGCCTCGCCCGCGTCGGACGGCGTCTCCGTCGCCGGCTTCGACGGCTCTTCGGTGGGCTTCGCGGTGTCACTCGGCGCCGGGGTCGTCGGCGTGGCCGTCGGCTCGTCGGGGCCGTCGAACAGGTCCTTGATCGCGTCGCCGACACCCAGCGGGTCGAGCGGGTTCTTGGTCTCGCTGGGCGTGGGGTCCGCGGTCGGCGCGGACTGGCCGACAGGCTCGCCCCCCGCCCCGGACGCCGAGGGGGAAGCGCCAGGCTTCGGCTCGTCGCCGGCGTCGCCGGACGGGCTCGCGGACGGCTCGTCGGAAGGCTTGTCCGACGGCTCGTCCGTGGAGTCGGACGCGTCGTCGGAAGGCTTGGACGACTCCGAGGCGGACGGCGACTCCTCCGGCGCCTGCGGCTCGTCCGAGCGGGTCACGCACGGGCCGGGGGCGAAGGGAATGTCCTTCTCGTCGGCGAGCGCCAGCTTGGGCGTGAGCCCCATGCCGACGAAGACCGCCGTGGGCATCGCTGCGATGGCCATGGCCTTGCCCGCGGGTATCTGCAGCTTGGTCAGCAGCGACTTCCTCGGGGCCGCGTGACGCGGGCCCTTTCTCAGGCGGGGCTCTTCGTCAGCCGCGATCAGTGATTCTTCGTCACCCCGCACTGTTGCTCCCGCCTTCGGTGTGGGCAGTCGTCTTCGCCATGCTCACGGTGTCCGAGAACTGCGGACCGGGTACGAGCGGAACGTTGTCCGCATCGTCCGCCGCGGGGGCCGGGGCAGTCGGCTCCGCGGTGTCCTCGGCCGGCTCGGCAGGCTTCCCGGGCGCCCAGGAGATGGAGAGTGCGCCACCGATCAGGGCGAGCAGGAAGCCGATGAGAAAGCCTCCGATGTTGGACACCGGGAGCGAGATCAGGGCCAGCATGATCGTGGCCACACCGGCGAACACTCGGACAATGTGGTGGAACCACATGGTCAGTCCCAGCGTCACCAGCAGCACGCCGATGATCAGCGAACCCGCGCCCGCGGTGGTGGCCATGTTCAGCGTCATATGGCCGACCTGGAGACTTGCATACGGGAAGTAGGCAATCGGTACGCCGCCGAGCATGGTGAACAGGCCGGCCCAGAAGGGCCGCTGGCCCCGCCAGTCGCGGAAACGCCGCTTGATGACGCGGAGGTAGTGCTCGTCGTTCTGCCCCGGTGACTCGGCGCTCATGGAAAACAGCTCCCTGGAACCGGTGTTGCTGTGAAAAGAAGTGAGGGTCGGGCGGGCGGGGCCACGGAAGGTGCTCCCCACCCGCCCGGGCGGGTGCTTAGTAGCACTCCTTGACGCCCTTGTGCAGCTTCATGCTGAGATTGCTCAGCTTGAAGGTGCCGGCGGTGGTCGCCCACGCCGTCTGCTTGACGCCGGTCAGCTTGGCCGTCTTGGCCCGCTGGGCGAATCCGTACGGGTTCACCTGCTTCTCGGTACCGGGCTGGATGCCGGGCTTGTTGTTCCCGTCGCCCGCCGCGACGCCGATGTCGATCTGGCCGAACTCGGCGCTCGTCGTCTCGAGCTTCTCGACGTCCAGGTACAGGCCCGTCGCATCGACGGGCGTACCCTTGTTGCCGGCCGTGAGCTCCAGGCTGACGCTGCCGAAGAACGGCACGTCGGGAGTGACGACCGACTGGCACATGTTGGTGATCGTCGCGTGGCTGAACGCCGACACCGCGACCGGGTGGGCAGTCTTGTTGCCCTTGAGGTCGGTGCCCGTCGCGAGGCTTCCGTACTGGAGGAAGTCCTCACCGTTCAGCTCATCGGCCGTCACCTTGAAGCTCTGGCCGGAAACACTGAAGGACGCCGCAAGCGCACCCTGTGCCAGACCGACGCCTATCGCAGCCGTGGCGGCCACGGACGGCACCATGACGACCGCGAACCGCTTCCATCTGGTCCCACCACGAACCTGGGACATATCTGTTCCTCCTTCTCGGACGTACATCTCCGGTACGGACCGAGGAGGTCCGTCCTGGGATGGGAGAAGTGCTACGTCCTCGGGAAGGAGAGCGCCGTGAGAACAGGCACGAGCCACGTCCGCATCACCGGCGATCACCCCCGAGCGACAACCACTGGCCACGCCTTCGCGCAACCGCAATGGACAGGCCCTGCCGGGTCAGGCAGGAACCCCCCTGTCCGCGGCCGGCGCCTCTGCCGCCGGCCCACTCGGTGGGGACCCAGGACCGCGGACGCGGCTGGCTGCCGGGCTGGTGCGGTAATGGACCGAGCGTCGCCGATCGTGGTGCATTACGCGCCGGGGCACAAGGGGGTTCGTTACTCGCTAGTAACGGACGGATAACCACGCCACGACACCGCGATGTCGACCGGCCACAGAGGGTGCCTCGGAGTGGTGGGACAGAGGGGTGGATAGGTGCGAATAAACGGACAGAGCAACGGGGTTGATTTACTCCAAGTAACAGCGGCCGCGTTTACCAAGTTTTGGTAAAGCGCGGCCGCCGTTTGTCACTGTGTCGCCAAATCCGCCGCTCGTAACGGCGCAATGACTCCCTCGGAACGCCCCGTCAGAACAGCACGCGCGCGAGCGCCGCGCGCGCCGCCGTCACCCGCGGGTCGTCCGGGCCGATCACCTCGAAGAGCTCCAGCAGGCGCAGCCGGGCGGCATCGCGGTCCTCGCCCGCCGTGCGCCGCACGGTGTCGACCAGCCGACCGAAGGCGTCCTCGACATGCCCACCGACCAGATCGAGGTCGGCGGCGGCGATCTGCGCCTGGACGTCGTCCGGCTTGTCCGCGGCCTCCTTGCGCACCGCCGACGGGTCCATGTCCTGCACCCTGGCGAGCAGTTCGGCCTGGGCCAGGCCGAGCTTGGCCTCCATGTTGCCCGGGTCGTCGGAGAGCACGTTCTTGTACGCCTGGACGGCGCCGCCGAGGTCGCCCGCGTCCAGCGCCTGGACGGCCGCTTCTAGCAGCGCGTCGTGCGGTCCCGCCGGGACCGGGGCCGGGGCCGGGGCGCCCTCCTCGGCGTCCGCGTCCACGGTGAGGCCGGTGAGACCGAAGCGCTCCTCGCCGACCTGGATCAGCTGGTCGAGGGTCTGCCGGATCTGCTGTTCGGGCGCCAGGCCCTGGAAGAGCGGCAGCGCCTGGCCGGCGACCACCGCGAAGACCGCCGGGATGCCCTGGATCCCGAACTGCTGCATCAGCATCTGATTGGCTTCGACGTCGATCTTGGCGAGCACGAAACGGCCGTTGTATTCACGGGCGAGCCGCTCCAGCACCGGGCTCAGCTGCTTGCAGGGCTCGCACCACTCGGCCCAGAAGTCGATGACGACCGGTACTTCGGCCGAGCGCTGGAGGATGTCGCGCTCGAAGCCCGCCTCGTCGACGTCGATCACCAGGCTGGACGGGGGCACGGCACCGCCGCCGCCGTGCCGGGCGGCCTCGGCACGGGCCTGCTCCGCCTTGGCCTTGGCCTCACCGGCCGCCTTCACCGCGGCGAGGTCGACGACGCCGCTCATGGACATGTTCCTAGGCTGCATGAGTACATCCTCCCCCCTCCGCGCGCACGAGTGAAAAACCCGACGGAAGAGCGCCGACCGCGGGTGGTGCGTACTGCGATGCGTACTGTGGCGCCGGGTCCCCACCTGGCACCTGTGTTGTCGCTTGTGGTTGTCGCTCAGCTCGCGCTTTCGCTACGAGTCGTAGCGTAACTCGAATACCACGGGCGCGGGAAGGAACACCCGGTGAACTGGCTCACAGCGCATCACCTACTGGCCGGTATGGTCGCCGTCATGTGTAGCCGCACCCGTCCGAAATCGCCCCGCACAGGCCGCCCCCGCAGCGCCGAGGCGGACGCCGCCATCCTCGACGCGACCAGGGCTGCCCTGGTCGAACTGGGCTGGTCCAAGCTGACGCTGGGCGATGTGGCGACCCGGGCCGGGGTGGCGAAAACGACCCTCTACCGACGCTGGGCGGGCAAGAACGAACTCGTTGTGGACGCCGTCGCGGTCCTCTTCGACGAGCTGGAGCTCCCCGACCGGGGCTCGCTCGCCGCGGACATCGAGGGCGTGGTGCTGCAGTTCGCGGCGCTGCTCCAGCGGCCCGAGGCCAGGACCGCGCTGATGGCGGTGGTGGCCGAGTCGACGCGCGACGAGCCGCTGCGCGAGCGGATCCGGGTCTCGATCGTGGACCGCCAGAAGCGGCTGGTCCTGGAGGGCAGGGCGCGGGCGCAGGCCCGTGGCGAACTGCCCATGGAGACCGATCCGGAGGCGGCCGCCCGCACGGCCGACCTGATCTTCGACGTAATCGCGGGCGCGGTGGTGCACCGGGCCCTCGTGAGTTGCGAACCGGTCGACGAGGACTGGGCCCGCCGCTTCACCGCGGTCCTGCTGGGCGGTCTTGGCGCGGCGACGCAGTCGTGAGGCCCGGAGCCCGCGCACGAGCCCGCGCAACGGCCTCCGGGTGAACCTCAGCCGGCCGTGGCCTCCGTGCACCCCGGCTTGCCCGGCTTGCCCGGCTTGCCCGGCCAGGAGACCTTGGTGAGCCTCTCCGCCTCCTCGGACGGCAGCAACCCGGCCCCGACCAGCGCGGCACGGCCCGCCATCTCCCCGGCGAGTTTGAAGCCGTACTCGGAGGAGTCCACCTCGTGATGGCGGCCCTGGGTGAGCGTGACGACCGCGGCAACCCCGTCGAGTCCGCCCTGGAGGCCCACCCACAGCGCGTGGAGGTACTCCGCGGGCAGATCCTCCTCCGGCACGGTGTTCCGGAACTCCGCCTCGCCGCCTGCCGCGGGCGGCTCGAAGTCCACGGTGATGCGCGCGAAGGGGCCGCACGCTCCTACGGACTGGATGCGGACGCGTACGTCACGCACGGGAACAGGAAGCACGGGAACGGGCAGCTCAGGAACAGGAAAGGGAAGACCGGCCATCGCGCCACCGTAGAGGCGCAACAGCCGGTCCTTCCATCGGGTTTCGGGCAGCCGGGTCAGAAGCCCGGGGGCTCCGTGTACGTTCCCCACTCGTCCCGCAGCGCGTCGCAGATCTCCCCGAGCGTGGCCTCCGCACGCACCGCGTCGAGCATCGGCTCGATCATGTTGGAGCCGTCGCGGGCCGCGGCCAGCATCGCGTCCAGCGAGGCCCGTACGCGCGCGTCGTCGCGCCGCGACTTGCGCTCGCCGAGGATGCGGACCTGCTCCCACTCGACCTCGTGGCTGACGCGGAGGATCTCCAGGTCGCCGGTGACCGAGCCGTGGTGGACGTTGACGCCGACGACCCGCTTGTCGCCCTTCTCCAGGGCCTGCTGGTAGCGGAACGCGGACTCGGCGATCTCGCCGGTGAACCAGCCGTCCTCGATGCCGCGCAGAATGCCGGAGGTGATGGGCCCGATGGGGTGCTGCCCGTCCGGGTGGGCGCGCACTCCGCGCTCCTTGATCTGCTCGAAGATCTTCTCGGCGTCGGCCTCGATGCGGTCGGTGAGCTGCTCGATGTACCAGGAACCGCCCAGCGGGTCGGCCACGTTGCCGACGCCGGTCTCCTCCATCAGCACCTGCTGCGTCCGCAGGGCGATCTCGGCGGCCTGCTCGGACGGCAGGGCGAGGGTCTCGTCCAGGGCGTTGGTGTGCAGCGAGTTGGTGCCACCGAGCACGGCCGCGAGGGCCTCCACGGCCGTCCGTACGACGTTGTTGTACGGCTGCTGGGCCGTCAGCGAGACACCGGCGGTCTGGGTGTGGAAGCGCAGCCACTGCGCCTTGTCGGTCTTCGCGCCGTAGACCTCCTTCATCCAGCGGGCCCAGATGCGGCGGGCCGCGCGGAACTTGGCGATCTCCTCGAAGAAGTCGACGTGCGCGTCGAAGAAGAAGGAGAGGCCGGGCGCGAAGACGTCCACGTCCAGACCGCGGCTCAGGCCGAGTTCGACGTATCCGAAGCCGTCCGCGAGCGTGTACGCCAGCTCCTGCGCGGCCGTCGCGCCCGCCTCGCGGATGTGGTAGCCGGAGACGGAGAGCGGCTTGTACGCGGGAATGGAGCGGGCGCAGTGCTCCATCAGGTCGCCGATCAGGCGCAGATGGGGCTCGGGCTCGAAGAGCCACTCCTTCTGCGCGATGTACTCCTTGAAGATGTCCGTCTGGAGCGTGCCGTTGAGGACGGCCGGGTCGACGCCCTGGCGCTCGGCGGCGACGAGGTACATGCAGAAGACCGGGACGGCCGGTCCGCTGATGGTCATCGAGGTCGTGACGTCGCCGAGCGGGATGTCCTTGAAGAGGATCTCCATGTCGGCGGCGGAGTCGATGGCGACACCGCAGTGGCCGACCTCGCCGAGCGAGCGCGGGTCGTCGGAGTCGCGGCCCATCAGCGTCGGCATGTCGAAGGCGACGCTGAGGCCGCCGCCGCCGGCGGCGAGGATCATCTTGTACCGCTCGTTCGTCTGCTCGGCGTTGCCGAAGCCGGCGAACTGGCGGATGGTCCAGGTGCGGCCCCGGTAACCCGTCGGGTACAGGCCGCGCGTGAACGGGTACTCGCCGGGCCAGCCGATCCGCTCGAAGCCCTCGTAGGTGTCGCCGGGCCTGGGCCCGTAGACCGGCTCGACCGGATCACCGGAGAGCGTGGTGAAGTCGGCGTTCCGCTTCTTTGCGGAGTCGTACCGGGCCTGCCAGCGGTGGCGGCCCTCCTCGATGGCGTCAGCGTCCATGCTTCGAATTTACTAGGACGTCCTAGTAAATGTCGATGGCAAACCGCCGTACATACCCGTACGGCGGTGGGACTACGCCTTGGCTACTGCCGGAACCTGGCCGCTGACCAGCGGCTCGACCGTGCGTGTGACCTTGCGCTCGACGAAGAAAGCGGCGAAGGGAATGGTCCCGGAGAGCAGCACCCACAGCAGCTTGCCGAACGACCACTTGGCCTTGGAGCCCAGGTCGAAGGCGAAGATCAGGTAGATGATGTAGAGGATGCCGTGGACCTGCGAGACCGCGAAGGTGACGTCCTCGCCCTTGTCGAAGCCGTACTTGAACACCATGCAGGTGCACAGCACGAGCAGCATCACTGCGGTGACATAGGCCATCACCCGGTAGCGGGTCAGCACGCTCTTTTTCATGCCGACGAGGTTAACCGTCCGGTTTGGGCGATCTTCCGGCGGGTCGGGAGACGCGGGTCACGTCCCGTCGACCCGGGTCACTTGCCCTCGAAGTCGTGCGCGGCGATGCGCAGCGGCCGCAGCAGCGCGAAGATCTCCGCGCACTCCTCGGCGTCGTACGCCCCGAGCCCGAAGTCCATCGCCATCAGATCGCGGGTGGCGGCCTCCACGACCTCGCGGCCCTTCTCGGTGATGGAGGCGAGCGTGCCCCGGCCGTCGTTCGGATTGGGACGCTTGGCGACCAGGCCCGACTTCACCAGGCGGTCCACCGTGTTCGTCACGGACGTGGGGTGCACCATCAGCCGCTCACCGATCTTGGACATCGGCAGCTCACCGGCCTTGGAGAAGGTGAGCAGCACCAGCGCCTCGTAGCGCGCGAAGGTCAGTCCGTACGGCTTGACGACGGCGTCGACCTCGGCGAGCAGGATCTGGTGGGCCCGCATGATCGAGGTGATCGCGGCCATCGAGGGCACGGGGCCCCAGCGCTTCTGCCAGAGCTCGTCGGCTCGGGCGATGGGGTCGAAGGGGAGACTGAGCGGCTTCGGCACGGCACCGACCTTACCCACTGGTCACATGCTGGTCAGCCCCGTCTCGAACTTCGGTCCTCCGAAGCTCGGCGGCGAGTACGAGCACGCAGAGCGTGCCCAGCGCCCCGATGCCGGCGACCACCTGGTGGACGGGCAGGAACTCGGCCGCGACGCCCGCAGCCGCCATGCCGACACCCTGGACCGTCATCATGCCCGCGGTCATCAGCGTCATGGCCCGGCCGCGCAGCTCCTCGGGCACCGCTGCCACGTACCACTGATCGAGGCCGAGAGAGTACGCCGACGCCAGCCCGCTCAGCACCAGGGCGATCATCGCGAGCGGCAGTCCGGGGCGTACGGCGTACAGGAGGAGCGGCAGCAGGCAGCAGGCGGCGAGGGGCAGCACGATCCGGGCGCGGGCGGCCGCGCTCAGCACGGAACCCGCGAAGAGCTCGCCGGCGATGTGGCCCACCGGCATCGCGCACATCAGCAGCCCGAGCGCGGCGGTGCCGACGCCGATGCCGTCGGCGTACGGGGCGGCCAGGGCTTCCGGTGCCACGACGAACAGGGGCGGCACCCAGAACATCAGGGTCAGCGCGCGCAGCCGGCGGTCGGCGAACACCAGGCGGGCGCCGTCGAGGGAGTCCCTGAGCAGCGACACCTTGCGCGCATCGGCCCGTGCGGGCCTGCGGCGGGTGCCGAACCGCAGCAGGACGGCCGAGCAGAGAAAGGTCACCGCGGTGATCGCGATGGCACCGCGCGCGGGCACGAGGGTCAGCAGGACGCCGCCCGCCCCGAATCCGGCGAGCAGGGCGCTCTGCGAGACGATCCGCAGCAGCGAGCGGCCGAGTACGAACCGTTCCCCCTGGCCGAGGACGTCGGCGAGCGTCGCCATCCGGGTCCCGTTGAACACGGGCGCCACGGCGGCGACGGCACACCGCAGCACGAGCAGCCCCGCGACCGGGGTCGTGGGCAGCACCATCAGGCCGACGCACCCCGCGCAGACGAGATCGCACACGACGAGGACCCGGCGGGCGGGATACCGGTCGGCGACCCCGGCGAGCAGCGTTCCCCCGAGGAGATAGGGGAGGAAACCGAGCGCGAAGGTGAGGGCGCTCAGCAGCGGGGATCCGGTGAGGTCGTAGACGAGCACGGTCAGGGCGATCTCGCTGACCACGACGCCGAGGAGGGAGAGCGTGTGCGCGGCGAACACGGCCCGGAACTCGCGTACGGCGAAGACGCTCGCATAACCCCCGCGCGGGGGCGGGCTGCCGGGCGCGGCCGGGGGCTGCCCGACACCCTCGGACGGGACGGCCCCGTCAGCCGTGGGGCCGGGAGGAATCGGTTCGGCGGTCATGCCGGCAGCCTGCCGTCGCCCCGGTGTCGGACCCTAGACTTTCGGCTGAGAACGAATCTTTGCAGAGCGATCTTCGCGCGGCGGGCCCCGGCCCATCACCGCGGGGCGCGCACATCACCGAGCGAGGGGGCGCCGCGTGCCGTTCACACTCCACTTCGGCGAGGCCGATCTGCTCCGCTGCCGGTTCGCGGTCTCCCCGCTCTGGGAGACCCATGAGGCCGTACGCACCCTCGCCCGGCCGGAGCGGCACGGCTACCACCTGCCGTGGCTGCGCCGACTGCGCGGAGCGCTCGCCACCGGGAACCTCGATCTCACACCGCTGCAGTTGCTGATGCCGCGCCGGGGGCACAACCCGGACTTCATCTACCCACCGCCCATCGGGCCCGCAGCCGCCTTCGAGGAGGAGATCGCCGCGGTCAGGGCCACGGACCCGGATCAGGCGCGCGACGACCTGAGGCGCGCGCTGACGGACTCGGGGGCTGCGGACACTCCCGCGGGACGGGCGATGCTCGCGGATCCGGCACGGTCGGTGCGGGAGCTCGCCGCCCTGCTCGAGCGGGCGTGGGAGGTGCTCGTCGCGCCGGACTGGCCGAGGCTGCGTGCGCTGCTGGAGGCGGATGTGGCGTACCACTCGCGGCGGCTGGCCGAAGGGGGACTCGAAGGGCTGCTGCGGGAGCTGCACCCGCGCCTGGAGTGGGACGGCGGATCGACCCTGACGATCGACACGGTGAGCGATCACAGCCGGGTGCTGGGCGGTGCGGGTCTGGTGCTGATGCCCAGCGTCTTCTCCTGGCCGGACGTCGTCAGCGGCTTCGATCCACCGTGGCAGCCGACCCTCGTCTATCCGGCCCGCGGCATCGGCGGACTCTGGTCGGACCCCGGCGGCCGTACGCCCGATGCCCTGGCCCGGCTGCTGGGTCGCGTGCGGGCGGACGTGCTGTGCGCTCTGGACGAGCCCGCGGGCACGACGGCCCTGGCACACCGTCTGGGACTTGCACCGTCCAGCGTGTCTGCGCATTTGTCGGTGCTGCGGGACGCCGGTCTGCTGAGGTCGCGCCGGTACGGGCATCAGGTGCTGTACGAGCGGACGCCGATGGGCATCGCCCTGGCGGCGCCACAGTCCGGCGCGGTCTGAGCCGACCGGGGCCCACCGCGACGCGGCCGCCCGCCGGGGTCGGCGGCGTCTTCGCGCGCCGCACGCCGCATCCGGTGGCGGACCCCCCACTGGGCAACGGGACCGAGCTCTTCGAGCGCCGCGGCCGGCAAGGTGAGCCGCTCCCTCCCGCGGGGCGGATACGAAAGAGCCCCCGGCCCAGCGGGTCGGGGGCTCTTTCGATCGCGGCGTCAGGCGGACAGGTGGCGCTCCACCGTCTCGACCTTGCTCGTCAGCCCGTCTGTGACACCGGGCCTGATGTCCGCCTTGAGGACGAGGGAGACGCGCGGCGCGCGCGCCTCGACGGCGGCGACTGCGCGCTTGACGACGTCCATGACCTCGTCCCACTCCCCCTCGACGGAGGTGAACATGGCGTCCGTGCGGTTGGGCAGCCCGGACTCGCGGACGATGCGCACGGCGTCGGCGACGTACTCGCCGACGTCTTCGCCGACGCCCAGCGGGGTCACGGAGAAGGCGACGATCACGCGTTCACCTTGCCCTCGCGGCGGGCGCGGGCGGCGATGACGGCGTCCTCGGCGGCGCGCTTCAGCTTGCGCTCGGCGAAGAATCCACCGGCGGGCAGCACCGAGAGGACGAAGTAGAGGGCGGCCGTCTTGACGTCCCACTTCGTACGGTTCCAGGCGTCCAGCCAGAAGATCACGTACAGGATGAAGAGCACACCATGGATCGCGCCCATGACCGGGACCGCGTTGAACTCCGTCGTGCGCTTGAGCACCGAGCAGACGAGCAGCAGCAGGAACGACACGGCCTCCGGCGCGGAGACGAGTCGGAGGCGGTGGAGGGCGGAGGCGGTCTTGATGTCCACGGAGGCACCTTCGGTGGAGGGGTCAGAAGAGGCGTCGGGCTTGTGAACGCACGCACAAGCGCTGCCATTGTGGCACCGCTCTTTCCTTGATCTTTACCCGGGTGGCCTCGGGTCGCCCGGGTGGCCTCGGGGTCGGGTCGGGGTCGGGATCGTCCCGGGGGCTCTGTCGGCGCGCGCCCACCGCCCAGTAACGTCGCCCCGTGGCAATGTTCCGACTTCAAGGCAGCAAGGTGCTCGCCGTCGACATGACCGGGGACGCCGTCAAGGCGAAGAACGGGTCGATGGTCGCGTACGACGGCCAGATGGCGTTCAAGAAACTGTCCGGTGGCGGTGAGGGCATCCGTGGCATGGTGACCCGCCGCCTCACCGGCGAGCAGATGACCATGATGGAGGTGAAGGGCCAGGGCACCTGTTACTTCGCCGACCGCGCGTCCGAGATCAACCTCGTCTCGCTGCACGGCGACAAGCTGTACGTCGAGTCGAGCAATCTGCTCTGCACGGACGGCGGGCTGCGCACCGGCACCAGCTTCACCGGTCTGCGCGGCGGCGCGACCGGAAACGGCCTGTTCACGACGACCGTCGAGGGCACGGGCCAGGCGGCGATCATGTCCGACGGCCCGGCCGTTGTGCTGCGGGTGACGCCCCAGTACCCGCTCTCCGTCGACCCCGGCGCGTACATCGCGCACCAGGGCAATCTCCAGCAGAACTTCCAGTCCGGGGTCACCTTCCGCACGCTGATGGGCGAGGGCGGCGGCGAGGCCTTCCAGATCCGGTTCGAGGGCGACGGGCTCGTGTACGTGCAGCCGAGCGAGCGCAACACGATCGCAGGGGACGTGTGACATGCCCTTCCGTGAGATCAACTCGAAGATGGTCGAGGCGACGGTGATCCCCGGCCAGAAGATGTACAGCCAGCGCGGCGCAATGCTCGCGTACAAGGGCGAGGTGTCCTTCACCCCGAACATGGCGGGTGGCCAGGGCGGCCTGATGTCGATGATCGGGCGGCGGGTGGCCGACGAGGCGACCCCGCTGATGACGGTCGAGGGGTCCGGGACCGTGATGTTCGGCCACGGCGGCCACCACATCCAGGTGATCAACCTGACCGGCGAAACCCTGTACGTCGAGGCCGACCGGCTGCTCGCCTTCGACGGGACGCTGCAGCAGGGCACGATGTTCATGGGCTCGCAGGGCGGGGTCATGGGCATGGTGCGCGGCCAGGTCACCGGGCAGGGCCTCTTCACCACGACGCTGAAGGGTCATGGTGCGGTCGCGGTCATGGCACACGGCGGAGTGATCGAGCTCCCGATCACGCCTGGCCGACCGGTCCATGTCGACCCGCAGGCGTATGTCGCGCACCACGGCGACGTACGGAACAAGCTCTCCACGGCGCTGGGCTGGCGCGACATGGTGGGGCGCGGCTCGGGCGAGGCGTTCCAGCTGGAGCTGAGCGGCAGTGGTGCGGTGTACGTCCAGGCGTCGGAGGAGAAGCTGTGAGCACGCCGGTGATTTTCGACCCGATGACGCTGCCGAGCGACGACAACGTCAACGCCTACACCTTCTGCGTGGAGCTCAAGGGCTCCCAGTGGTTTCTGCAGAAGGGCAAGATGATCGCCTACTACGGGCAGATCGAGTTCAACGGCATCGGCCACGGCCGGCTGGACCGGCTGATGCGTACGAGCTTCCACTCGCCGCTGCACGCGAGCGACTGGGTGGTGGCCGAGGGCAGCGGCAAGATGCTGCTCGCGGACCGGGCGTTCGACGTGAACTCGTACGACCTGGACGAGGGCAATCTGACGATCCGGTCCGGGAATCTGCTCGCGTACCAGCCGTCCCTGGCACTGAAGCAGTCGATCGTGCCGGGCTTTCTGACGCTGATCGGTACGGGGAAGTTCGTCGCGGCGTCCAACGGTCCGGTGGTCTTCATGGAGCCGCCGATCCGGGTAGACCCTCAGGCGCTGGTCGGCTGGGCGGACTGCCCGTCGCCGTGCCACCACTACGACCACGGCTACATGAGCGGGGTCATGGGCGGGCTGCGACAGCTGACGGGGATCGGCGGGGCGTCGGGCGAGGAGCACCAGTTCGAGTTCGTGGGGGCGGGGACGGTGCTTCTTCAGTCATCCGAGACGCTCATGGCCGAGCAGGCCACGGGTGTCGTCCCGCACGCGGACGGGGTGCCGGGCGGGGGCCACGCGGGGCATGGGACCCCTGGCCATCAGGGATCCTCCCCGCGACTTCCCGGCCAGCGTGGGGACCTCCAGCGTCGCTTCGGGCTGTGAGCGGTAGTCTGCGGAGTGTGACGTCGAACGTCTGCGCCCTTGTGTGGGGGACCATGGAGACCATGGACAACGTGGGGTCCATGGACAACGCGGGGATCATGGACACAGAGGCGCCGGGCGTCACACTCCCCGACTTCGTCCGGCTTTCAACTTCTTAGGGTAGTATCCATATATGGAGACCGAGACGGCCACGCGCTGGCTGAGCGATACGGAGCAGTGCGCCTGGCGCACGTATCTGGATGTCAACAGGCTGCTGACGTACCAGATGGAGAAGGACCTGCAACCGTTCGGCCTGACCAACAACGACTACGAGATTCTCGTCAATTTGTCGGAGTCCGTGGACCGGCGCATGCGGATGAGCGATCTGGCCGCGGCCACGCTCCAGTCGAAGAGCCGGCTCTCCCACCAGATCACCCGCATGGAGAACGCGGGCCTGGTCCGCAGGGAGAACTGCGAGTCGGACCGCCGCGGGTTGTACGCCGTCCTCACCGACCACGGCATGGAGACCATGCAGAAGGTCGCGCCGCACCACGTCGAGTCGGTGCGCCAGCACTTCATCGACCTGTTGTCACCGGAGGCACTTGCGGACCTGCGCGAGTCCTTGAAGCCGGTGGCGGACCACTTGCGGGGGCGACGCGGCAAGGTCTGACGGGGGTGCGAGGCTGCCCGGTGCGCCCGTCGGTGTCCCGGGCCCGCCCGGTGCGCCCGTCGGTGTCCCGGGCCGCCCGGTGTGCCCAGTACCGCGGGCGCGACCCGGGTGTCCGTCCTCAAACGCCGGACGGGCTGGGTGGTCGGGGGTGCCCCGTGCCGGGTCGGTGCCGTCGGGTCCGCTCCGGGGCTCGTATCCGGGACGGCATGATTTACGGCGCGCGCCACCCCGGACCCACCAGTCATCGCCCACGCCGCGCGCCACAAATCACGCTTTAGTGTCCCGAACATGACCCCTGCGCGTCCCCGGGCGTGGTTGCCGGGTGGGGGCTCGCCCCGGTGGGTGGCAGCACCCCGTTGGTTTGTGGGCAGTCGTTCCGCTGGGGCGGAACGGGTGGGCACAAAACACCCCCCGACCTGCAGTCGGGGGACGGCCGGGGCGGGGCCGTGCAGGGTCGCCCCCGCAGGAAATCGGGCGGTGGTTCCGGATGACGCCGTACCCACCGATTTCCGAGGAGGCGAGCCCGGAGGGGCCCCGCACCACCACCCACCCACAGCAGCCGCCCCAAGCCCGTCCGGCGCTTGAGGACGGACACACCGGGCACGCCCGCGGCACCGGGCAACACCGCACCCCGCACCGGTACCGCGCACGACCCCGCCCACCGCCGGAGGCACCCCGCACAGGCAGGTCAGGACGTGAGGCCCGCCACCAGTTCGTCCGCCGCCGCGTACGGGTCGAGCTCGCCCGCCACGATGCGGGCCGCGAGCGCGTCCAGCCGGCGGTCGCCGTGGAGGTCGCCGATGCGCTCACGGAGCGCGGTGACCGCGATGGTCTCGACCTCGTGGGCGGCCCGGCTGGTGCGCCGGGCCGCGAGGACGCCGTGCTCCTCCATCCACGCGCGGTGCTTCTCGAGGGACTCGACGACCTCGTCGATGCCCTCGCCCCGCGCCGCGACCGTCTTCACGATCGGCGGCCGCCAGTCGCCCGGCGCACGGGACTCGCCGAGACCGAGCATGTGGTTGAGCTCGCGCGCTGTCGCGTCGGCGCCGTCACGGTCCGCCTTGTTGACGACGTACACATCGCCGATCTCCAGGATGCCCGCCTTCGCCGCCTGGATGCCGTCGCCCATGCCGGGCGCCAGCAGCACCACCGACGTGTCGGCCTCGGAGGCGATCTCGACCTCGGACTGGCCGACGCCGACCGTCTCCACCAGCACCACGTCGCAGCCGGCCGCGTCCAGGACGCGGATGGCCTGGGGCGCGGCCCATGCGAGGCCGCCGAGATGGCCGCGGGTGGCCATCGAGCGGATGTAGACGCCGGGGTCGGACGCGTGCTCCGACATCCGCACCCGGTCGCCGAGCAGCGCCCCGCCCGAGAAGGGCGAGGACGGGTCGACGGCCAGTACGCCGACCCGCTTCCCGGCCCGCCGGTACGCCGTCACCAGCGCGGACGTGGACGTCGACTTGCCGACACCCGGCGAGCCGGTCAGCCCCACCACGTACGCACCGCCGGTCAGCGGCGCGAGCTCCGCCATGACCTCGCGGAGCTGCGGGGACGCCCCCTCGACGAGTGAGATCAGCCGGGCCACGGCCCGCGGCCGGCCCTCCCTCGCCTGGGCGACCAGCTGGGGGACGTCCACCATCGTGCCTGCTCCGATCTTTGAAGGTCTTACTTGGCCGGTACGCGAACGATCAGCGCGTCACCCTGGCCGCCACCGCCGCACAGCGCCGCCGCGCCGACCCCGCCGCCGCGACGCTTCAGCTCGAGCGCCAGGTGCAGGACGATCCGCGCGCCGGACATGCCGATCGGGTGTCCCAGGGCAATCGCGCCACCGTTGACATTCACCTTTTCCGGGGATACCCCGAGGTCCTTCATTGACTGCACGGCGACCGCGGCGAACGCCTCGTTGATCTCGATGAGGTCGAGGTCGGAGACCTCCAGGCCCTCCTTCTTGAGGGCGTGCGTGATCGCGTTGGACGGCTGGGACTGGAGCGAGTTGTCCGGACCCGCCACATTGCCGTGCGCGCCGATCTCGGCGATCCACTCGAGGCCGAGCTCCTCGGCCTTGGCCTTGCTCATCACGACGACCGCGGCGGCACCGTCGGAGATCTGCGACGACGTACCCGCCGTGATCGTGCCGTCCTTCGCAAACGCCGGGCGCAGCTTGCCGAGCGACTCGACCGTCGTCTCGGCACGGATGCCCTCGTCCTTGCTGAAGAGGACCGGCTCGCCCTTGCGCTGCGGGATCTCGACGGGCGTGATCTCGGCCTCGAAGAGGCCGTTCTTCTGCGCGGCGGCGGCGCGCTGGTGCGACAGGGCGGCGATCTCGTCCTGCTCCGGCCGGGCGATGCCGAGGCGGGTGTTGTGCTTCTCGGTGGACTCGCCCATGGCGATCCGCTCGAAGGCGTCGGTGAGGCCGTCGTACGCCATGGCGTCGAGCATCTCGATCGCGCCGTACTTGAAGCCCTCACGCGACTTCGGCAGCAGGTGCGGCGCGTTCGTCATGGACTCCTGGCCGCCGGCGACGATCACGTCGAACTCACCCGCACGGATCAGCTGGTCGGCCAGGGCGATCGCGTCGAGCCCGGAGAGACACACCTTGTTGATCGTCAGCGCGGGCACGCTCATGGGGATGCCGGCCTTGACCGCGGCCTGGCGGGCCGGGATCTGCCCCGCCCCGGCCTGGAGCACCTGGCCCATGATCACGTACTGCACCTGGTCGCCACCGATCCCGGCGCGGTCCAGCGCAGCCTTGATCGCGAAACCGCCCAGGTCGGCGCCGGAGAAGGACTTCAGGGAGCCGAGCAACCGCCCCATGGGGGTACGGGCACCGGCGACGATCACAGAGGTGGTGCTGTTCGTTCCAGACATGAGAGGGGATCCCCTTCCAGCACGGCGGCTGAGGAGTGAACGAGGGTTTACTTGAACTGTACTGAGCGGTACGCGTTCGGGTCACCGGGCAGCCGGTGTGATCGCGCGCACGTTGCGTAATCGCCGCCGTGAGCGCTGCACTGGAGCCATGCTGACGCGAATCGACCACATCGGGATCGCCTGCTTCGACCTCGACAGGACTGTCGAGTTCTACCGGGCCACGTACGGCTTCGAGGTGTTCCACACCGAAGTCAACGAGGAACAGGGTGTCCGCGAGGCCATGCTCAAGATCAATGAGACCTCGGACGGCGGCGCCTCGTACCTCCAGCTCCTGGAGCCCACCCGCGAGGACTCCGCGGTCGGGAAGTGGCTGGCCAAGAACGGTGAGGGTGTGCATCACATCGCCTTCGGCACGGCCGATGTCGACGGGGACGCTCAGTCCATCCGTGACAAGGGTGTACGGGTCCTCTACGACGAGCCGCGCATCGGTTCGATGGGCTCCCGGATCACGTTCCTGCACCCCAAGGACTGCCACGGTGTGCTCACCGAACTCGTGACGTCCGCCGACCCGTCCTCAGCGGAGCACTGACCTCCGGATTCCTGGCCCGGTAGAGTGGGCGGCTCCGGGCCGGGGCCGGAACGGGGCCGCGCCACGTCCCCGCGTGATCTGACACCATTCCCCGGGGGGCCGTTCGCCGGCGAACGGTGCTCGACTGTAGAGACTTGCGACCAGGGGACGGATGGGACCGCGCAGTGCGGGGCTACGAACGCCAGGAGAGCCACCGAGCTGACGACGACCACCTCTCGCGGTTCGAAGCCGAGATGGACCGGCTGAAGACCGAGCGGGAGAAGGCCGTCCAGCACGCCGAGGACCTCGGATACCAGGTCGAGGTTTTGCGCGCCAAGCTCCACGAGGCGCGCCGCGCTCTCGCGACCCGTCCCGCGTACGACAGCGCCGACATCGGGTACCAGGCCGAGCAGCTGCTCCGTAACGCCCAGATCCAGGCCGACCAGCTGCGCTCGGACGCCGAGCGGGAGCTGCGCGAGGCCCGTGCACAGACCCAGCGCATCCTCCAGGAGCACGCCGAACACCAGGCCCGCCTCCAGGCCGAGCTGCACGCCGAGGCCAACCAGCGCCGCCAGCGCCTCGACCAGGAGCTCGCCGAGCGCCGCCAGACCGTCGAGGCGCACGTCAACGAGAACGTGGCCTGGGCCGAGCAGCTCCGGGCCCGCACCGAGTCCCAGGCCCGCCGGCTCCTCGACGAGTCGCGCGCCGAGGCGGAGCAGGCAATGGCCGCCGCCCGCGCCGAGGCCACCCGCGTCGCCGAGGAGACCCGCCAGCGGCTCGGCTCCGAGGCCGAGACCGCCCGCGCCGAAGCCGAAGCGATCCTGTTGCGCGCCCGCAAGGACGCCGAGCGGCTGCTGAACGCCGCATCGACCCAGGCGCACGAGGCCACCACCCACGCCGAGCAGCTGCGCTCCACGACCAGTGCCGAGTCCGACCAGGCCCGCCAGCAGGCCGCGGAGCTCAGCCGCGCCGCCGAGCAGCGGCTGCAGGAGGCCGAGGAGAAGCTGCGTGTGGCCCGCGCGGAGGCCGAGAAGGTCGTCACGGAGGCCAAGGAGAGCGCGAGCAAGACGCTGGCGAGTGCCGAGTCGGCCAACGAGCAGCGCACCCGTACCGCCAGGTCGGAGATCGCCCGGCTGGTCGGCGAGGCCACGAAGGAGTCCGAGACCCTCAAGGCCGAGGCCGAGCAGGCGCTCGCGGACGCCCGCGCCGAGGCGGAGAAGCTCCTCGCGGAGGCCGCCGACAAGGCCCGTACGGTCGCCGCCGAGGACTCCGCCGCACAGCTCGCCAAGGCCGCCCGCACCGCGGAAGAGGTCCTCAACAAGGCCTCCGAGGAGGCCAAGGCCACCACGCGCAAGGCCACCGAGGAGGCCGAGCGCATCCGTCGCGAGGCCGAGGCCGAGGCGGACCGGCTGCGCGCCGAGGCCCATGACACGGCCGAAGAGCTCAAGGGCGCCGCGAAGGACGACACCAAGGAGTACCGGGCCAAGACGGTCGAGCTGCAGGAGGAGGCGCGGCGGCTGCGCGGCGAGGCCGAGCAGCTGCGCGCCGAGGCCGTCGCCGAGGGCGAGCGGATCCGCAGCGAGGCGCGCCGCGAGGCCGTCCAGCAGATCGAGGAGGCGGCCAGGTCCGCCGAGGAGCTGCTGACCAAGGCGAAGGCCGACGCGGACGACGTCCGTTCCGGGGCGACCGCGGACAGCGAGCGGGTCCGGACGGAAGCGATCGAGCGGGCGACGACGCTGCGTCGGCAGGCCGAGGAGACGCTGGAGCGCACCCGCGCCGAGGCGGACCGGCTGCGCGCCGAGGCCGAGGAGCAGGCCGATCACACCCGTGCCGAGGCGGAGTCCGCGGCCCGTGAGACGCGTGAGGAAGCGGCGCGCGCCGCGGTCGCCCGCCGTCGCGAGGCCGACGAGGAGCTGACCCGGCTGCACACGGAGGCGGAGGCCCGGCTCGTCTCCGCCGAGCAGGCGCTGTCCGAGGCCCGCACGGAGAGCGAGCGGATCCGCAGGGAGACCGCGGAGGAGACCGAGCGGCTGCGCAGCGAGGCCGCCGAGCGGATCCGTACGCTCCAGGCGCAGGCCGAGCAGGAGGCCGAGCGGCTGCGCGACGAGGCGGCCGCGGACGCTTCGGCCTCGCGCGCCGAGGGCGAGGCCGTGGCCGTACGGCTGCAGAGCGAGGCCGCCGCCGAGGCCGAGCGGCTGAGGACGGAGGCGCAGGAGAGCGCGGACCGGATCCGCAGCGAGGCCGCGGCCGCCGCCGAGCGCGTCGGTCAGGAGGCCACGGAGGCCCTGGCGGCCGCGCAGGAGGAGGCGAGCCGGCGCCGCCGGGAGGCCGAGGAGATCCTCGCCGCGGCCCGTACGGAGGCGGACCAGGAGCGCGAGCAGGCCCGCGAGCAGAGCGAGGAGCTGCTGGCCTCGGCCCGCAAGCGGGTCGAGGAGGCGCAGACCGAGGCGCAGCGCCTGGTCGAGGAGGCGGACCGGCGGGCCACCGAGATGGTGTCGGCCGCCGAGCAGACCGCCCAGCAGGTACGGGACTCCGTGTCGGGTCTCCAGGAGCAGGCCGAGCAGGAGATCGCCGGGCTGCGCAGCGCCGCCGAGCACGCCGCGGAGCGTACGAGGACCGAGGCGCAGGAGGAGGCGGACCGGGTCCGCGCCGATGCGTACGCGGAGCGGGAGCGCGCCACCGAGGACGCGAACCGCATCCGGGCGCGCGCCGACGACGAGGCGGAGGCCGCGAAGGCGCTCGCCGAGCGGACCATGGCCGAGGCCATCGCGGAGTCGGAGCGGCTGCGTTCGGACACCGCGGAGTACGCCCAGCGGATGCGTACGGAGGCGTCGGACGCGGTCGCCTCCGCGGACCAGGACGCGGCGCGGACGCGTGCGGACGCCCGCGAGGACGCCAACCGCATCCGTTCCGAGGCCGCGGCGCAGGCGGACCGGCTGGTGGGCGAGGCGACGAGCGAGTCCGACCGGATCACGACCGAGGCGTCGGAGCTGCTGTCGCTCGCCGAGCATGACGCGGCGCGGCTGCGCACCGAGGCCGAGCAGGTCAAGGCGGACGGCGAGGCGGAGGCCGAGGGTCTGCGGGCGGCCGCCCGCACGGACGCCGAGCAGGTGCTGGACGAGGCCCGGAAGGCCGCCGACAAGCGCCGTGGGGACGCCGCCGAGCAGGCCGACCAGCTCATCGCCGAGGCTTCCGCCGAGGCCGAGCGGCTGCGCGCCGAGGCGGCCGAGACCGTCGGCTCCGCCCAGCAGAGCGCGGAGCGCATCCGGGCCGAGGCCGAGCGGGTGCGCGCCGATGCCGAGAGCGCGGCGGAGCAGATGCGTGCCGAGGCGCGGGAAGAGGCGGACCGTACGCTCGACGCGGCCCGTCAGGACGCGGCGAAGCGGCGTGCGGACGCCGCCGAGCAGGCGGACCAGCTCATGGCCAAGGCCCAGGAGGAGGCGCTGCGCGCCACCACCGAGGCCGAGGAGCAGGCCGACACGATGGTGGGCGCCGCCCGCAAGGAGGCCGAACGGCTGGTCGCCGAGGCGACCGTCGAGGGCAATTCCCTCGTGGAGAAGTCCCGGACGGACGCCGACGATCTACTGGTGGGTGCGCGCAGCGACGCGACCGCCGTCCGGGAGCGCGCGGAGGAGCTTCGTACCCGTGTCGAGAGCGAGGTCGAGGAGCTGCACGAGCGGGCCCGCCGCGAGTCCGCCGAGCAGATGAAGGCGGCGGGCGAGCGCTGCGACCAGCTGGTCAAGGCGGCGACCGAGCAGCTGGCCGAGGCCGAGGCGAAGGCCAAGGAGCTCGTGTCGGAGGCCAACTCGGAGGCCGGCAAGGTGCGGATCGCCGCGGTGAAGAAGGCCGAGGCGCTCCTCAAGGAGGCCGAGCAGAAGAAGGCCGCGCTGGTTCGCGCCGCCGAACAGGTGAAGGCGGAGGCGGACCGCGAGGCCGACCGCATGATCGCGGACGGCAAGCGGGAGCTCGACGTGCTCGTGCGCAGGCGGGAGGACATCCAGGCGGAGATCTCCCGTGTCCAGGACGTACTGGAGGCGTTGGAGTCGTTCGAAGCGCCGACCTCCAAGGCCGGATCGGGCAGCGGTTCCGGCGCGGGCGGGGTCAAGGCGGGTGCGGCAGCGGGGGTTACACGTTCGAGTAGCAAGCCTTCCGAGGGCTAGCCACTCAAAAGGCTGGACATTCTCCATATCAAACGGGCATCCGCTCGATGACACGCCGCTTCGGCGCCTAGGATTCCCCCTAACACCTCACCGGTCTCATTCGACAGGAACCCCATGAGCGACACTTCCTCCCCCTTCGGCTTCGAGCTCGTGCGGCGTGGGTACGACCGCGGTCAGGTGGATGACCGCATTACCAAACTCGTCGCCGATCGTGACAGTGCTCTCGCACGGATCACCTCTCTGGAAAAGCGCATCGAGGAGCTCCACCTCGAGACGCAGAATGCCCAGTCCCAGGTCAACGACGCGGAGCCGTCGTACGCCGGACTCGGTGCGCGTGTCGAGAAGATCCTCCGCCTCGCCGAGGAGGAGGCGAAGGACCTGCGCGAGGAGGCCCGTCGCGCCGCCGAGCAGCACCGTGAGCTCGCCGAGTCGGCGGCCCAGCAGGTGCGCAACGACGCGGAGGCGTTCGCGTCCGAGCGCAGGCAGAAGGCCGAGGACGAGGGCGTCCGGATCGTCGAGAAGGCCCAGGGCGAGGCGAACACGCTGCGCGCCGACGCGCAGAAGGACGCGCAGTCCAAGCGCGAGGAGGCGGACGCGCTCTTCGAGGAGACCCGCGCGAAGGCCGCTCAGGCGGCGGCCGACTTCGAGACGAACCTGGCGAAGCGCCGCGAGCAGTCCGAGCGGGACCTGGCGTCGCGTCAGGCGAAGGCCGAGAAGCGGCTGGCGGAGATCGAGCACCGGGCCGAGCAGCTGCGCCTGGAGGCGGAGAAGCTGCGTACGGACGCGGAGCGCCGCGCGCGCCAGACGGTGGAGACCGCGCAGCGTCAGGCCGAGGACATCGTCGCGGACGCGAACGCGAAGGCGGACCGGATCCGTTCGGAATCCGAGCGCGAGCTGGCGGCGCTGACGAACCGCCGCGACTCGATCAATGCGCAGCTGACGAACGTCCGCGAGATGCTGGCGACGCTGACCGGTGCGGCCGTGGCCGCGGCGGGCACGCCCGCCGACGACGAGCCGATCTCCCGGGGCGTGCCGGCCCAGCAGACCCGCTAGTCGCTGCCCCGCGCAGGCGGTACGTGTCGCCCGTGCCCGGTGCCTTTACGGCGCCGGGCACGGGCGTTGTTTGCGTCTGCGGGCCCATGGGTGGTTCGTGCGCACCCGTTCCGCCCCGGCGGAACGACTACCCACAAACCACGGGCAACCGTGGGGCCACGGCGGCGTCAGCCGCCGGTTACCCAAAGCGGTGGCGCAGGCCATCCCCCGCCCGTAGCGTGAACGCATGATCGAGCTCGAGGGTCTCACCAAGCGCTTCGGCGCCAAGGTCGCGGTCGACCACCTCTCGTTCCAGGTCCGTCCCGGCGTCGTGACCGGCTTCCTCGGACCCAACGGAGCAGGCAAGTCGACGACGATGCGCATGATGCTGGATCTGGACAATCCCACCAGCGGGACGGTCCGGATCGACGGCAAGCACTACCGGGACCTTCAGGAACCGCTCAAGTACATCGGCGCGCTGCTGGACGCCAAGGCGATGCACGGCGGCCGCACTGCGTACAACAACCTCCTCTGCCTCGCGCAGGCCAACCGGATTCCGGAGCGGCGGGTCGCCGAGGTCCTCGATCTCGTCGGGCTGACGCCGGTCGCCAGGAAGAAGTCCAAGAGTTTCTCGCTCGGTATGGGGCAGCGGCTGGGAATCGCTTCCGCGCTGCTCGGTGACCCTCAGGTGCTGCTCTTCGACGAGCCGGTCAACGGTCTTGATCCCGAGGGAATTCACTGGATCCGCAATCTGATGAAACTGCTCGCGTCCGAGGGGCGGACGATCTTCGTCTCCTCGCATCTGATGAGTGAAATGGCCCTCACCGCAGAGCACTTGATCGTGATCGGCCAGGGCAAGCTCCTCGCGGATACGTCGATGGCCGATTTCATCCACCAGAACTCCCGCAGTTATGTACGGCTCCGCTCCCCGCAGCAGGAGCGGCTGCGCGATGTCCTCCACGAGCAGGGCCTGACCGCCATCGAGTCGGGCAACGGCACGCTGGAGATCGACGGCGCCACCACCGAGCAGCTCGGTGAGCTGGCCGCGCAGCACCGGATCGTGCTCCATGAACTGAGCGCCCAGCGGGCCTCGCTGGAGGAGGCCTTCATGCAGATGACGGCGGGCGCGGTCGAGTACCACGCGCACTCCACCGACACCGGAACGACCGCCCCGCAGTGGGCCCCGCGCAACAAGGGAGCCTGACCCATGGCCTCGGTACCCGCCGTCCTCCAGTCCGAGTGGACCAAGATCCGTACGGTCTCCTCCACCACCTGGACCCTGGTGAGCGCGTTCGTCGTGACGGTCGCCCTCAGCGCCGCGCTCTGCGCGTTGATGTCCGCGACCTTCGACGATCTGCCGGAGCTGGAGCGGGCCACCTTCGACCCGACGCTGATCAGCTTCTCCGGGATGGTGCTGGGCCAGCTCGCGATGGTCGTCTTCGGCGTGCTCGTGGTCGGCACGGAGTACAGCTCCGGAATGATCCGTACGTCGCTGGCGGCCGTGCCGCAGCGCGCCACGTTCCTGTTCAGCAAGATCGCCGTCGCCGGACTGCTGGCGCTGGTCGTGGGGATGGCGACGAGCTTCCTCACGTTCTTCCTCGGGCAGGCTCTGCTGGGCGACCACGGCACGACCATCGGCGAGGAGAACGTCCTGCGCGCCGTGATCGGCGCCGGGCTCTACATGGGCCTGATCGCGATCTTCTCGATGGGCGTCGCGGCGATGCTGCGCAGCTCGATGCTGTCGCTCGGCATCCTGATGCCGTTCTTCTTCCTGGTCTCCCAGATCCTTTCGGCCGTGCCGTACGCGAAGGACGTCGCCCGGTATTTCCCGGACCAGGCCGGCTCGAAGATCATGCAGGTGATCCCGGACGCGATGAACAGCGACCCGGCGCCGTACGGTCCGTGGGGCGGTCTCGGCATCATGCTGATCTGGGTCGCTGTGGCGCTGCTCGGCGGTTACGCGGTCCTCAAGAAGCGGGACGCGTGACGGACTCGTACTGCTTGGCCGGAACCGTCAAGGGCTGGATATCCTCCTAACTCTTACGGGGGCGTGCGGTCCGATGCGGGCCGTGCCCCGACGACCTGAACTGTCGATGGGGCTGGAGAATGATCGAGGCAGTCGGCCTGACGAAGCGCTACGGCGCCAAGACGGCCGTGGACAACCTTTCCTTCCAGGTGCGGCCCGGTGCCGTCACCGGCTTTCTCGGACCCAACGGCTCCGGCAAGTCGACGACCATGCGCATGATCCTCGGCCTCGACCAGCCGACATCCGGACATGTCACGATCGGCGGCCACCCCTTCCGGCAGCTGCCGAACGCGCCCCGTCAGGTCGGCGCGCTGCTCGATGCCAAGGCCGTGCACGGCGGGCGGAGCGCACGGAACCATCTGCTGTCGCTCGCGCAGCTCTCCGGGATCCCGGCCCGCCGGGTCGACGAGGTACTCGGCGTCGTCGGGCTGCAGGATGTCGCCAAGCGCCGTACCAACGGCTTCTCGCTGGGCATGGGGCAGCGGCTCGGCATCGCCGCCGCGCTGCTCGGCGACCCTCAGGTGCTGCTCTTCGACGAGCCGGTCAACGGTCTCGACCCCGAGGGCATCCTGTGGGTGCGCAATCTGATGAAGTCGCTGGCGGCCGAGGGGCGGACGGTCTTCGTCTCCTCGCATCTGATGAGCGAGATGGCACTCACGGCCGACCATCTGATCGTGATCGGGCGCGGCCGGCTGCTGGCCGACATGAGTGTCAGGGACTTCATCGCGGCCAATTCGGCGGGCTTCGCCCGGGTGCGTACGCCGCAGTCCGAGCCGCAGCAGCGGGAGAAGCTGACGGCCGTCCTCACCGAGGCCGGCGGGCAGGTCATGTCGGAGCAGGACGGGGCGCTGCGGGTGACGGGTCTCGCGCTGCCCCGGATCAGCGATCTGGCGCATGAGGCCGACGTGCGGCTGTGGGAACTGTCGCCGCACCAGGCCTCGCTGGAGGAGGCGTACATGCGGATGACGCAGAGCGCCGTGGACTACCGCTCGACGGACGACCTGAAGGCCGGACTGATGCAGGAGCCGCCGATGGCCCGCGCCGGAGGCGCTGATTGGCTCAGTGACCCGTCGTTGCAGCCGGTCGTCATCCCCGAGGTGCCGCAACAGGGCTGGTACGCCCCGCCGCCGCCCGGGCAGAACCCGTACGCGGCCGAGCCTGCGGCATCCGCGCCCGCCGCGGCCGGGGCCGCAGCGCGCCCCGTACCCGCCGCGCCCGCGCCGGCGCCCGCGCCTGCCGACGACCCGACCAAGCCCGAGGACGCCCGATGACCGCCCCCACCCCCTACCAGCAGCCGGGCGCCTCCTACGCCTCTCCGATCCCGGTGCGCAGGGCCCACCTCGGTGACGCCCTCGCCTCCGAGTGGACCAAGATCCGTTCCGTGCGCTCCACGATGTGGACGCTCGGCGTCATGATCGTGCTGATGCTCGGCGTCGGATCGGGCATCGCCGCGATCATCTCGGCCGTCGGTGAGGCCCCGGTCGAACAGCAGCCGGCCCTCGGCCTCGGCTTCTTCGGCGTGCTGCTCGGATCGATCTGCGTCATCACCCTCGGGGTGCTCACGATCTCGTCCGAGTACGGCACGGGCATGATCCGTACGACGCTGACGGCATGCCCCAGCCGGGCCAGGGTGCTGACGGCGAAGGCGACCGTCTTCTTTCTGCTGGTCTTCGCGGTCACCACGCTGACGGCGACGCTCGTCGCCGTGATCCAGTCGGCGGTCGTGGACGCCCCTCGCGCCTCCGCCGGGGAATGGCTGCGTTCGACCGTGGGCATCGGTCTCTTCATCGCGCTGCTCGGACTGCTGGCGCTGGCGGTCGGGGCGATCATCCGCCACTCGGCCGGCGCGATCACGATCATGATCGGGCTGATGCTGCTGCCGCTGGTGGCCGCGATGTTCATGTTCTCGGAGTCGCTCCTGAAGCTTCAACAGGCCCTGTTGAGCTACTCGATCCCGAGTCTGATCGTCGCGCTCTACGGCGAAGTGGCAGCGGAGGGGACGGGCCCGTCGGGCTGGCAGCCTCTGCTGATCATGCTCGGGGTGACGGCGGTCGCGATGGGCGGCGCGTACCTCACGCTGGACAAGCGCGACGTCTGATCGGACTCAGTACCTGGGCGCGTTACGGGACCGCTGCACTCGCGAGGTGCGGCGGTCCTTCGCGTTCCAGCACGCCTTGTGCCAGTGGCGGCGGTCGTCGACGCCGCCGTGCTCCGGCCAGGCCACCACATGCGGCATACCGGACGGGATCTCCTGGTCGCAGCCCGGGCAGCGGTAGCGCTTGCCGACGGAGCTTGCTCCGGCGACATGACGTACGGACCAGTCCTCGCCCTGCCAGCTCTCGGTCCGCTGCACGCCGCCGTAGCGGTCGCCCGCCTCGCTCGCGCGATCGGTCGGCTTCTCGCCGCCTCGGGGGCGGTTGCGGCGCGGGGACACGTGGCACCTCACGGGGGGACCGGACGGTTTCCCCTCAAGCCTACGGGCCGCGGTCGCGGGTAGGCGTCCCACACGGTGCGATACTCCGGCACCCAGAGGGGCCAGTTACCGGAAAATCGCAACAACTTCACGCGTGGCCGTGCCTTTGGCACGTGTCAGACGTTGTTGCCTGTGTGGGGGGAGTGCCGCGTCGGCCGCAAGGAGGCAGAAGGCGATGCGCGTTGGAGCTTTTGTACTGGCGGCCCAGTTCCCGGGCCAGGGCCAAGGGGAGGCGTTGCACCGGGCGGTGCGGTCCGCCGAGGCCGCGGAGGCGGCCGGACTCGACTCGGTCTGGCTGGCCGAGCACCATTTCGTTCCGTACGGGGTATGTCCGTCGGCCGTGACCCTGGCCGCGCTGCTGCTCGGCCGCACCGAGCGGATCCGGGTGGGCACAGCGGTGAGCGTTCTGCCGACCGCCCATCCCGTGGCGGTCGGCGAGCAGGCGGCGCTGCTGCACCTCACCTCCGGGGGGCGGTTCTCCCTCGGCGTGGGCCGCGGCGGGCCGTGGGTCGATCTGGAGGTCTTCGGCTCCGGTCTCGAGGCGTACGAGAAGGGGTTCCCCGAATCGCTCGATCTGCTGCTGCGGTGGCTGCGCGAGCCCCGTGTGTCGGCGCAGGGAGAACGATTCGCATTCCGTGAAGTCGCCGTCGTACCAAGGCCGGACGAGCTGCTCGACGGACGCGCCGAGGGCCCGGAGGTCATCGTGGCCTGTACGTCCCCGGCGAGCGTCCGGCTCGCGGCCGAGCGCGGGCTGCCGATGCTCCTCGGGATGCACTGCGGCGACGAGGACAAGGCGGAGATGGTCGCACTGTGGCGCAGGCACGCGCTCGACGCGGGTCACTCGCCGGACCTCGTCGCGCGCGCCGGGCATGTGTCGGCGGGTGTGGCCCAGATCGCCGACGGCCGCGCGGAGGCCGAGGAGACCCTGGTGAAGGCGATGCCGGGGTGGCTGAAGAAGGGGCTCGACGCCCATGTCACGGTCGACGGGCGCCCGCGCTCCATGCGCGATCCCGTCGCGTACACGGAGCTGTTGTGCGGGCTGCATCCGGTGGGCCCGCCGCGACTGGCGGCCGACCGGCTCGCGGCGACCTCGGAGCGTACGGGCATCACGCGCTTCGCGCTGCTCGTCGAGGGCTCCGGCGATCTGGCAGCGACCGAGGAGAATGTCCGGCGGCTGGGCACGGAGGTGCTGCCGCAGCTGTCCTGAGCGTGCGGGCCGCACGTCTCGTACGGCCCGCACTCCCCGCGCCGGCCCGTCGTTCCGGCGAATGCTGCCGCCCCGGCATCCGTGCTTAAGGGGATGGTTCCGGTGATGCGGAGCGGCAGCAAAAGACATCAGCAGTCGCGCAGTTCGGGCGACTGATTGAGCAGCTGGGCCCGCACGGAAGTAAAGCGGGCGAGCCGCTCGTCCACCGAGGAGTCCAGCGGGAACACCGCGACGCGGTGGCAGTTCTGGAATGCGAGCCGTACACCGAAGTGCCGCTGCAGGGCCCCCCGGATGGCGTCACTCGCGAGCGCGCGCAACAGCTGACCACGTGCCTGCTCGTCCGGCGGCGGCGTCTGGTTGTCGGCGAACTCGCCGCCGTCCACCTTCAGCTGAGCCACCAGAGAACTGATCATCTCCCATGCGTAGGGCAGGGAGGTCCGGACGCAGTCGACGAATGCAGCTTCGTCGACCTCGCCTCGCTCGGCCTGTTCCAACAGCGCCGGTGAGACGTCGAGCGACATGGGTTCTCCTCTCGCGACCCCGGGAGGCCGGGGTCTTACGGGCAGGGAAGGAGGGCGCGGGCATGACTGAGCACTGTCGATCACGACGACGCAGAGTGCACGGCCGACAACCTCCTGCTTCCACGTTAGGCGCGCTGTCTGGCCTGCACCAGGAGAATGGGAACACAACCGGCCAATAACGATTGCGGACAAGAGGGGCGACCCGAAGGGTCTCGGCCAAGGTCGGCCGCGGGTGACGAGCGCGAATCGCGCGGACCCGGGTCCGTCGAGTAGCGTTGCCGACCATGCGTCTCGTCATCGCCCGTTGTTCCGTGGACTACGCGGGCCGGCTCACCGCCCATCTGCCCTCCGCCCCCCGGCTGATCCTGGTCAAGGCCGACGGCAGCGTCTCCATTCACGCAGACGACCGGGCGTACAAACCACTGAACTGGATGTCCCCTCCCTGCACGCTGAAGGAGGGGGACGACAGCGTCTGGACCGTGGTGAACAAAGCAGGCGAGAAACTGATCATCACGATGGAGGAGGTCCTCCATGACTCGTCCCACGAACTGGGCGTCGACCCGGGGCTCATCAAGGACGGCGTGGAAGCGCACCTCCAGGAGCTCCTGGCAGACCGGATCGAGACACTCGGCGAGGGCTACAGCCTGATCCGCCGCGAGTACCCCACGGCGATCGGTCCGGTGGACATCCTGTGCCGCGACGCCGACGGCGCGACGGTGGCGGTCGAGATCAAGCGCCGCGGCGAGATCGACGGCGTCGAGCAGCTCACGCGCTACCTGGAGCTCCTGAACCGCGACCCCCATCTCGCCCCGGTCCGCGGCGTCTTCGCGGCGCAGGAGATCAAGCCCCAGGCCCGCGTGCTGGCGACGGACCGCGGCATCGGCTGCGTGGTGCTGGACTACGAAGCCCTGCGCGGCATCGAGGACGACAAGCTTCGGCTGTTCTGACCGGCACTCCGTCCCCAGGGCGCCATCCCCCGTGCCCGTCACGCCGGGCGCTGCCCCCTGTTCTCCCCCAGGACCTCGTCCTGGGGGATTGTCATGCGGGACGGCATGCCGGACAGACCTCAGTCGCTCGGGCTCGACCCGTCCGCCGTCGTGCCGCCGCCCGAGCCGTCCGTCGTGCCGCCGCTCGTCGTCTCGCCGCCCGACGTGCTGCCGCTGGAGGTCGTGCCGCCCGTGGACGTCGTGCCGGCGGACGACGTCGTGGAGCCCGTCGTCGTCGGTGACGAGCTGCCGCTGGTCGAGGGGCTCGGCGAAGTGCTACCGCTGGTGGAGGGGCTCGGGGACGTGCTGCCGCTGGTGGAGGGGCTCGGCGAGGTGCCGCCGGACGAGCTGCCGCCCGTCGTCGAAGGCCCGCCGGTGGTCGAGCCCGTCGTCCCCGACGTACCCGAACCGCCCCCGGTCGTCGAGCCGTCGCCGTCCGGCGCGGACGGTTCGCCGACCGAGCCGCTCTCGCCCGGGCCGGTATCGCTCGACGGGTCCGGGTCGTCCGGTTCGGGGGCGCCGCTGTCGGGGGCGTCCGAGGGCCGGTTCGTGGAGGCCTGGGTCGGTTCGTCGGCGTTCAGGCCGTCCGCGCCGTCGTCCTCGTTCGCCGACTGCTCGTTCGTCACCCGGTCCGCGGGGTCTTCGGGGTTGGACGTGGCGCCCAGGGTCACCACCGTGCCGAGGACCGCGGCCAGCAGCGCTCCCGCGCCGGCGGCGACCATGTTGCGGCGGGCGCCCGTGAGGATCGTGCGGCGGATTTTCGTGGCCACGGGCTCCGGTGTGTCGCGGCGGGTGACGAGGGTCTCCTCCGGCGGCACCACCGCGGGGACGCCGCCGGGCGTGGACGCCGACTCCTCGTGGCGCGCGGCCGGGACCTCCTCGCCTGCGAGGCCTCCCGCGCGGTCGGCGACGAGCGCAAGGGCCCGCCGCCCGGCGACGGTTCCGCGCTTGTCGGCGAGCGCGCCGCGCAGCGCGATGGAGGCTTCGAGCTCTGCGCGCGCCCGGTCCAGGTTCCCGGCGCACAGCGCGAGTACGCCGAGCTCATGGTGGAAGTACGCCTCTTCGGCGACGTCGCCCGAAATGCGGGCCGCCTCCTGCCCGGTCCGCAGGGCCCGCTCCCAGGCGCCCCAGTGCAGTCCGGCCGCGAAGGCGGGCGCGGCGCTGCGCGCGAGCAGCACCGCAGCGCTCGGGTGCCCCGCCTCGCGCCCCGGCACCAGCGCGGCCATCGACGCGAGAAGGGCATCCGCCTCGGCCGCGGCCCGCTCGGGCGAGACCGAGGGGTGGCCGGCCCACCAGGCGTAGTGCTGGGCAGCCGTGTGGGCGCGGTCCACCGCGCCCTCGCCGTACCCCGCGGCCTGCAGTTGCGCGGGGACGCCCGCCGCCAGCCGGTAGCGCGAGCCCACGGGCGTGAGCAGTCCACAGCTCGTCAGCTCACCGAGCGCGGCGTCCGCGTGCGTGTCCCCGACGAGCGCCGGCAGATGGGCCTGGTGCGGCACCTCGCCGCCGAGCGCGACGGCGAACCGCAGCGCGTCGCGCGCCGATTCGCTGAGCCGGGAGGCGAGCAGCGCGGCGGGCGCCGCGCCCTCCCCCAGCGTCGGCAGCGGTGCGTCGTGGCCGTCGGCGAAGACGTTGTCGCCGTCCTCGTCCGGGTCCGGGTCCGGGTCCGGGTCCGGGACGCGCAGCGCGTCGCGCTGCCGCAGCAGCGCTCCCGCCTGCACGAAGCGCAGCGGCAGCCCCTCCGACTCGAACCAGAGGTCGCCCGCCCAGTTCGCCTCGTCGTCGGTGAGGGGCCGCTCCACGGCCCGCTCCAGCAGCTGGAGGGCGGCGCTGCGGCCAAGCCCCTTGAGGAACACCTCTTCGAGGTGGGACTCGGGCGACGGCGCGCTGACATCGGGCGTCGCAGCGAGCAGGAAGGCGCATTCGGGCGTGGCGGCGAGCAGCTCGTCGAGCGCGCTGCCGCCGAATTCGAGGTCGTCGACGACGACGACGGCGCCGATGTCACGGACCAGTTCCAGCAGTCGCGCCCGGTCGGGGCGGTGCTGCGGCGCGCTGTGTACGGCGGCGAAGAGCTCGTACAGCAGCTCGGTGGGCGTGCGGTGGTGGCCGGAGAGGCGTACGACACCGTCGGGTGCGAGGTTCGCGCAGTGGGTGGAAACGATGTCGAGGAGGGTGGTACGGCCGGAACCGGCGGGCCCGGTCAGCCGGACCGAACGGCCGCGCCCGAGGAGCCGTAGAAGCCGCTCACGCTCCTCCTCGCGCTCCAGGAGAGGCAATGGAGGGGCCGCGGGCCCCGGCGGCAGCGGCGGCTTGGCGGCGCGGCGCAGCTCCTCGCGCTCCGCGGCGCTGTGCCGGGCGGGCCCGCCGGGCTGCTGTCCCGGCGGGCAGGGCTCTATCTCGCTGCCGTCGACGGGGTTGACGGTGAGCAGGAGGTCACCGGAGACGAGGCGGACGGTGCGCGCGGGCGCGGGTGCCTTCTGAGCGAACTCGGGAGTCACCGCGTCGCGCGGCGGGCGCGGCGCACCGGCGCCGTCGCGCTCGCGCTCACGGTCGCCGTCGTCGAAGCGGTCGTTGTCGTGGCCGTATTCTTCCGGGCCCCGGTTCATCGGGTCCATAGGTCAAAGCCCCCCAGATGGCGTCTCGTGCGGAAGCCCCTCCCGGCCTGTCTGCACGCTCCGCTGTCGCTTCTGGTCCGGTGCCCGCCGCAATGGGTACGTGAATCGGCAGGCGACCGCACCCTAGACCTTCGCCGAGTATCCGGGAACAGCCGGGGTGCCGGGTCGCCCAGGACATCACAATCTCGTGAGGATTGTGCGTCCCTGCCGGGTTGTGGGCCGATCAGACCCGAGGCAGGGACTCTGCGGCGATTCCGCCCTCGATGGCCAGGATCCGGTGCAGCCGGGTGGCCACCAGAAGGCGCTGCATCTGCGGTGGCACGCCGCGCAGGACGAGCCGTCGGCCGCAGCGGCCCGCCCGCCGGTGGGCGCCCATGATGACACCGAGTCCGGTGGCGTCCCAGGAGTCCAGGTCGGTCAGGTCGAGCACCAGGTCGCCGACTCCGTCGTCGACGGCCGAGTGCAGGACGGTGCGGGCGTCCGCCGCGCTGCGTACGTCGAGGCGGCCCCCGACGACCAGCTCGGCGTGGTCGCCCCTGATGTGCATATGTGCTCCCCGAGAGTGCTTTTCTCCGTCAGGTCTGTCTGCTGTCTACTGCCTGTGTTCGCTGTCTGCTGTTCTGCTGTCGGCTGTCTGCCGTTGCCCTGCCGTGCTCTGTGCTCGCGCGGTCTCTTTGTGCAACAACTGACTGCCGTACGGGCGGAGAAGTTGCCGCCTGTAAGCGAACCGATACCGAATTCACCCTGAGGGGTGAAAGTGCGCAGGCCCGTACGGTCGTGACGGGTTCCGCGCCGCGATCAGTGCTTGTAGAAGCCCTGCCCGCTCTTGCGCCCGATGTCACCGGCGTCAACCATCCGGCGCATCAGCTCCGGCGGCGCGAACTTCTCGTCCTGCGACTCGGTGTAGATGTTGCTGGTGGCGTGCAGCAGGATGTCGACGCCGGTCAGGTCGGCCGTGGCCAGCGGGCCCATGGCGTGGCCGAAGCCGAGCTTGCAGGCGATGTCGATGTCCTCTGCGGTCGCGACGCCCGATTCGTACAGCTTCGCGGCCTCGACGACGAGCGCCGAGATAAGGCGGGTGGTGACGAAGCCGGCGACGTCGCGGTTGACGACGATGCAGGTCTTACCGACGGACTCGGCGAACTCACGGGTGGTGGCGAGGGTTTCGTCGCTGGTCTTGTAGCCGCGGACGAGCTCGCAGAGCTGCATCATCGGGACGGGCGAGAAGAAGTGGGCGCCGACGACGCGCTCCGGACGCTCCGTCACGGCCGCGATCTTCGTGATCGGGATGGCGGAGGTGTTGGAGGCGAGCACCGCCTCGTCCCGTACGAGCTTGTCGAGTGCCCGGAAGATCTCGTGCTTGACCTCGAGCTTCTCGAACACGGCCTCGACGACGATGTCCGCGTCGGCGACCGCGTCCAGGTCGGTGGTCGTGGTGATGCGCGCCAACGCCGCGTCGGCGTCGGCGGCGTCGAGCTTGCCCTTGGCGACGAACTTGTCGTACGACGCCTTGATTCCGTCGGTGCCGCGCGTCAGGGCCGCGTCGGTGACGTCACGCAGGACGACGTCCCAGCCCGCCTGGGCGGAGACCTGCGCGATACCGGACCCCATGAGTCCGGCTCCGATGACGGCGAGCTTCCCGGCCACTGCTGCACCCCTTAACACACGTTTACATGTCGGATCTCTGCCGGAGGTTAGCGTCCGTGAGCGGCCGTGTGGCGATGAAGAGATGCGCGTCACGTCTCAGATGACGGACATCACACCGGTACGGGTCGTCAGGTGCGCCGTACCGCATAAACGAGGACCCGTTCGCTGAGCAGATCCTCCAAGTCGTCGATGAGCACGAGCACCTCGCGGGAGACCTCGATGGGCCGGCGACCGGCCATCATCTCCCGGCCGATGGTGCCCATGACGGTCTCGTACACCCAGTTGATCTGTCCGGCCATCAGGGACGGCATCACGTCGTCAGGCGCGGCGCCGGTCTCCTCGCGCAGGGCCTGCGCCAGCTTGTCGACGATCTCCCGCTGGAAGGTCAGGACACGGGACTGGAGGGAGGGGGCGTTGTGGATGACGCGGAGGAAGCGCTCGTACCCGTCCATCAGTCCGACCGACGGTGAGACGGCCTCCACCTCGGTACGGAGTTCGCGCAGCACGGCGGCGGCCGCGGATTCGCCCGTGTCCCGCGCGCGGACCCAGCGTGCGAGCCGGTCGACGAGGGCGGTCTCGCGGTCGAAGTAGAGGTCCTCCTTGGCAGGGAAGTAGTTGTAGACGGTGTTCACGGACACGTCCGCGGCTTCCGCGATCTCCGCGATCGTCACCGCGTCGAAGCCGCGCTCCATGAACAGGCCTGTGGCCACATCCGAGATGTGCTGCCTGGTCTGGCGCTTCTTCCGCTCCCTGAGTCCCTCAGCCATGCGCTCATCGTAGCCCTTGCTGGGCTTCCTTAATCTTTGGAGTCATTGCAAATTTTCAGCGACTCTGTTTTTCTAGGAGGCATGGCAGTCATCACGACCTCCGGCCTGGCCCGGACGTTCACCACGAAGAGCGGACCCGTCGACGCGGTCCGCGGCATCGACCTCACCGCCGAGCGGGGCGAGATCCTCGGCTTCCTCGGGCCGAACGGCGCGGGCAAGACCACGACCCTGCGCATGCTCACGACGCTGCTGCCGCCGACGGGCGGCACCGCTACCGTCGCGGGCCGCGATCTCACGACCGACCCGGCGGGCGTACGCGAGAAGATCGGGTACGTCGCCCAGTCCGGCGGCGTCGACCCGACCATCACCGTGCGCGAAGAGCTCGTGACCCAGGCGCGGCTCTACCGCTTCACCAAGGCCGACTCGGTCGCCCGGGCCGAGGAGCTGGCCCGCGACCTGGACCTCACCGGTCTCCTCGACCGCCCGTGCGCGGGGCTCTCCGGCGGCCGGCGGCGCCGGCTCGACATCGCGATGGCGCTCACCCACCGGCCCGAGGTCCTCTTCCTCGACGAGCCGACCACCGGCCTCGACCCGGGCGGCCGCGCCGACCTCTGGCAGTTGGTGCGGCGGCTGCGCGACGACTACGGCACCACCGTCTTCCTCACCACGCACTACCTCGACGAGGCGGACGAGCTGTCCGACCGGCTCGTCGTCGTCGACAAGGGCACCGTCGTCGCCACGGGCACCCCTGCCGCGCTGAAGGAGCGGTACGCGGGGTCGGCGGACGCCTCACTTCAGGACGCCTTCCTCGCCATCACCGGACGCGGTCCCGCGCCGGTGGACACCACCCCCGTCGCCGTCTAGGAGTGCCCTGTGCTGATGCACGACACCGCGCTGGTCTTCGGCCGGTACGCCCGCCAGACCCTGCGCTCCCGGTTCCAGATGCTCTTCGGCGTGCTCATGCCGCTGCTGTATCTGCTCTTCTTCGGGCCGCTGCTGACCGATCTGCCGCTCGGCGCGCAGGGCGACTCCTGGCAGGTGCTGGTGCCGGGACTGCTCCTGCAACTGGGCTTGTTCGGCGCGTCGTTCGCCGGGTTCACCGTCATCGTCGAGAAGCAGACGGGCGTCGTCGAACGGATGCGGGTCACCCCGGTCAGCCGGCCGGCGCTGCTGCTGGGACGGGTGCTGCGGGATGCCGCGGTCCTCGTCCTCCAGTCGGTCCTGCTGGTGCTGGCCGCGACCGTGCTGGGACTGCGGGCGCCGCTCGGCGGCATCCTCATCGGTTTCGCCTTCGTGGCCCTGCTGACGATCGGGCTCGCGTCGCTCTCGTACGCGATGGCGATGAAGGTCTCCGAGCCGCACGAGTTCGGGCCGGTCATCAACGCGGTGACCATGCCGTCGATGCTGCTGTCCGGGCTGATGCTGCCGATGGCGCTGGCGCCGGTCTGGCTGGATGTCCTCTCGCACTTCATGCCGTACCGCTACCTGGTGGACGCGGTACGGGCCGGGTACGTCGGCGACTACGGCGGTACGGCCATGCTGTACGGCGTCCTGGCCGCCTTCGGCTTCGCGGCGCTCGGCGTCACCGCGGGGACACGGGTCTTCCGGAAGGCCGGCGCGTAATCGAGCGGGCGCATAACTAGGCTGGCCACATGGTCAATCTGACGCGCATCTACACGCGCACCGGCGACAAGGGCACGACGGCACTCGGCGACATGAGCCGCACGGCCAAGACCGATCTGCGCATCTCGGCGTACGCCGACGCCAACGAGGCCAACGCGGTCATCGGCACGGCCATCGCGCTCGGGCAGCTGCCGGAGGAGGTCGTGAAGGTCCTCGTCCGGGTCCAGAACGACCTCTTCGACGTCGGCGCGGATCTCTCGACGCCGGTCGTGGCGGACCCGAAGTACCCGCCGCTGCGGGTGGAGCAGTCGTATATCGACAAGCTGGAGGCGGACTGCGACCGCTTCCTGGAGGACCTGGAGAAGCTCCGCTCCTTCATCCTGCCCGGCGGCACCCCCGGCGCGGCGCTGCTGCACCAGGCGTGCACGGTGGTGCGGCGGGCTGAGCGCTCGACGTGGGCGGCGCTGGAGGTCCACGGCGAGACGATGAACGTGCTCACGGCGACGTACCTCAACCGGCTATCGGACCTGCTGTTCATTCTGGCCCGAACGGCCAACAAGGCGGTCGGGGACGTCCTCTGGGTGCCGGGTGGGGAGCGCTGACGGTTCCGGGGAGCCCTTCTTGGGCCAGATCGCGTAGCTGAGCGCGATCAGGCCGTGGATGCCCGCCGCCCGCCACGCGCCGTACATCCACATCGTCAGCGGGCCGGTCCTGGACGGGTCGTCCACGTACCGGATCGCGATCTGGAGCAGCACGGTGGCGACGGCGGCGGCCACGGCCGTGCCGAGCCACACCCGGCCCTCGTGCCGGGCGCGGGCCATGCCGTGGCGGGGCGGCTTGAGCGGCGGCGGGCCGCCGCCGATGCGGTGCGCGGCATGGCCGTCGAGCCACTTGATGGTGCGGTGGCCGTGGCCGACGGTGTAGCCGATGTAGAGCGCGGCCAGACCGTGCTTCCAGCTCGGCTCGCCGCCGTTCTTGAGGTCGAGGGCCGTGACGACCAGCAGCACGACCTCCAGCAGCGGCTCGCAGAGCAGCAGCGCGAGGCCGGCCCGCGGCATTTTGAGCAGATAGCGCACGGCCAGCCCGGCGGCCAGCAGCACCCAGAAGCCGACCTCACAGATCACGATCAGCGCGACGATCACGGCAGCGCTCCCTTCGTTCCCTCCAGGCTCCCGGGCCCGCCGCCGTGGATCGTCGTCATCAGTGACGAACCATGACTGCATCGTTCGATGTAGTGCCGTATCGGCCGGTACGAGGAGGTCGCGGTCCACCGCACCGTGTTGGATGGGGGCGTGAGACTTCCCCGCCCCCACCGCGACGATGTCCTCATCGCGGTCGCCGGCCTGCTCGGCGGCGTGCTGCTGTGGGCGCTCGGTCTGCACACCACCCCGTATCCCTTTCTGGGCCGCTGGGCGGTGCTCATGCCGCTCACCGTCATGGCGGCCATGGAGGCGCTGCGCCGTACCCGGCCCCAGTTCGCCCTGGTCGTGGGCACGATGGCCATCGTGGCTGACCAGTTCACCGCCGGCAGCCTGGTGACCATCGTGATGTTCACGGACCTGGTCTACGCGGCCGTGGTGTACGGCCCCCCGGCCTCGGCCCGGCGCATTCCGTGGACCACGGGGATCGTCACGGTCGCGGCGACGATCGGGTTCCTGGCCTGGTTCCGCAAGCCGGAAGCCCTGACGATCGGGCTGGTGGTCGGTCTGGTCGGCTTCGCCCCGGCCGCCACCGGGGCGATCGTCCGCAACCACCGCGACGCCGCCGACGCGGCCCGGCTGCGCGCCGAACAGACCGCGCTGCTCGCCGAGATGGACCGCAGGCAGGCGGTCATCGCCGAGCGTGCCCGGATGGCGCGCGAGCTGCACGACATGGTCGCCAACCATCTGTCGGCGATCGCCATCCACTCCACGGCCGCGCTCTCCCTCGACGAGCCGGCGACCACCCGGCAAGCGCTCACGGTCATCCGCGAGAACAGCGTGGCGGGCCTGTCCGAGATGCGCCGGCTGATCGGCCTGCTCCGCGACAGCGACGACGACGGGGAGCCGGCCACCGCGCCCACCCTCGCCGCCGTGGACGCGCTGGTCGCCAAGGCTCGTACCAACGGCGAGGCGAGCGGGCTCGGCTTCTCTCTGGACGACGCCCGGGAGCAGGGCGCGGCGCTGCCCGCGCCGGTCGAGCTCGCGGCGTACCGGATCGTGCAGGAGTCGCTGACGAACGCGCTGAAGCATGCGGATCCCGGCGATGTCGCGGTGCGCCTCGCAGGCGCGGCGGGGAAGGCGCTGACGGTGACGGTGTGCAGCCCGTTCGGCAGCCGGCCGGGGCCGCGGGCCCCGGGTTCCGGCGCCGGTCTCGTGGGTATGCGCGAGCGGGTGGCGCTGCTGGGCGGGACGTTCGAGGCGGGTCCGGTGGAGGGGCCGCCCGGCGGACCGGCGAAGGTGTGGCAGGTGCGGGCGGTACTGCCCATGGAGAACGACAAGGAGCCGTCGGCATGAGCAGGGTCATCCGCGTGCTGGTCGCGGAGGACCAGAGCGCCGTACGGGCGGGGCTGGTCCTCATCCTGGGCAGCGCCCCCGACATCGAGGTGGTCGGCGAGGCCCGGGACGGCGAGGAGGCGGTGCGCCTGGCCCGGGAGTTGCGGCCGGATCTGGTGCTGATGGATGTGCAGATGCCCCGGCTCGACGGGGTGTCGGCGACGCGGCAAGTGGTCGACGAGGGCCTCGCCGACGTTCTCGTACTGACGACGTTCGATCTCGACGAGTACGTCTTCGGGGCGCTGCGTGCCGGGGCCGCGGGCTTTCTGCTGAAGAACACGGACGCGAAGGATCTGATCGAGGCCGTGAGGACGGTGGCGCGCGGCGAGGGGCTGATCGCCCCGGCCGTGACGAGGCGGTTGATCGCGGAGTTCGCGGCGCCCACCCCCGTTCGCTCCCCGGACGCGCCGGACCTTGCGGTGATCGACGCGCTGACGCGGCGTGAGCGTGAGGTGCTGGCCTGCCTGGGGCAGGGGCTGTCGAACGCCGAGATCGCCGTGCGGCTGGAGATGGCGGAGGCGACGGCAAAGACGCATGTGAGCCGGCTGCTGGGGAAGCTCGATCTGCGGAGCAGGGTCCAAGCGGCCGTGCTGGCACAGGAGTTGGGGATCTGAGCGGCCTCGGCACGCACCCGCGTTCGACTATGGTCTGGACCTATTGACGATTGGTCCAGACCTTCCTACTCTCACCGCACGGCATACCGCGGTGACTCCGCGGAGTGCTGTGCACGGACCGACCCCCGATTTGGCCGTCCGCAACTCGAGGAGCACCCCTTGAGCACGAGCACCCCCCGCAACAGAAGCAGATTCAGATCCAGAGCGACGGCGGGACTCACCGCCCTGCTGCTCCCCCTCGCCGCGATGGTCGGCCTGGCGACTCCCGCCGAGGCAGCCACCTCCGCCACCGCCACGTACACCAAGGTCCAGGACTGGGGAACCGGATTCGAGGGCAAGTGGACGGTGAAGAACACCGGCACCACCTCGATCTCCTCCTGGACCGTCGAGTGGGACTTCCCCTCCGGCACGTCCGTCACCTCCGCCTGGGACGCCGACGTCACCAGTTCGGGCACCCACTGGACCGCCAGGAACAAGTCGTACAACGGCACCCTCGCCCCCGGCGCCTCGGTGTCGTTCGGCTTCAACGGCGCGGGACCCGGCTCCCCGTCCAACTGCAAGATCAACGGCGGTTCCTGCGACGGCGGCAGCATCCCCGGCGACAACCCGCCGTCCGCTCCCGGCACCCCGTCCGCGAGCAACATCACCGACACCTCGGTGACGCTGAGCTGGACCGCGGCCACCGACGACAACGGCATCAAGAACTACGACGTCCTCCGCGACGGTACGAAGATCGCGACGGTCACCGGCCTCACGTACACCAACACGGGGCTGACCGCCGGTACGGACTACTCGTACACCGTCCAGGCCCGTGACACGGCCGACCAGACGGGCCCCGTCAGCGGCGCCCGCGCCGTCCGCACCACCGGCGGCGGCGGTGGCGGAGGCGGCGGCAAGGTCAAGCTGGGTTACTTCACCGAGTGGGGCGTCTACGGACGCAACTACCACGTGAAGAACCTGGTGACCTCCGGTTCCGCGTCGAAGATCACCCACATCAACTACGCATTCGGCAACGTCCAGAACGGCCAGTGCACCATCGGTGACGCCTATGCCGACTACGACAAGGCCTACACCGCCGACCAGTCCGTCGACGGCGTCGCCGACACCTGGGACCAGCCGCTGCGCGGCAACTTCAACCAGCTGCGCAAGCTGAAGAAGGCGTATCCGAACATCAAGGTGCTCTGGTCCTTCGGCGGCTGGACCTGGTCCGGCGGCTTCCCCCAGGCCGCGGCCAACCCCACGGCCTTCGCCCAGTCCTGCTACAACCTGGTCGAGGACCCGCGCTGGGCCGATGTCTTCGACGGCATCGACCTGGACTGGGAGTACCCCAACGCCTGCGGTCTGTCCTGCGACAGCAGCGGCCCGGCCGCGTTCAAGAACATGATGCAGGCCATGCGTGCCAGGTTCGGTTCGAACAACCTGGTCACGGCCGCCATCACGGCCGACGCCAGCAGCGGCGGCAAGATCGAGAAGACCGACTATGCGGGCGCCGCGCAGTACGCCGACTGGTACAACGTGATGACGTACGACTTCTTCGGCGCCTTCGACGCGGACGGTCCGACCGCCCCGCACTCGCCGCTCACCTCGTACACCGGCATCCCGCAGCAGGGCTTCACCTCCGCGGACGCGATCGCCAAGCTCAAGGCCCAGGGTGTCCCCGCCGGAAAGCTGCTCCTCGGCATCGGCTTCTACGGCCGCGGCTGGACGGGCGTGACCCAGTCGGCACCCGGTGGCACGGCGACCGGACCGGCGCCCGGCACGTACGAGCAGGGGATCGAGGACTACAAGGTCCTCAAGAACTCCTGCCCGGCGAACGGCACGGTCGCGGGTACGGCGTACGCGTACTGCGGCTCGAACTGGTGGAGCTACGACACCCCGTCGACGATCAACGGAAAGATGAGCTGGGCGAAGAACCAGAGCCTGGGAGGCGCGTTCTTCTGGGAGTTCTCCGGTGACACGGCGAACGGTGAACTGGTCAGCGCCATCAACAGCGGCCTCGGATAGCGGTTACGGGTCTCCTCAGACCCGTACGTCCGAGTGCTGCACCACCTGGACGCGGTCGTCGTCCCCCACGACGGCGACCGCCGCCCGGTAGTCATCACCTGCGTCAAGGTCCTCGAGCCGCACCGGAAGGTGCGGCTCGAGGCGCTCCCGCCACTCGATCAGCTGCGCGGGCGCGGCGGGCCCGGTCACCGTCAGTGTCGCGGGGTCGACCATCAGTCCTTCGCCGGTGGCCTTGAGCACGGCTTCCTTACGGGCCCAGTAACGGGTGAAGGCGGCGCCCCGCTCAGCCGCCGGCAGCCGCTCCAGCTCGGCCCGCTCAGGCGCGGAGAGCACATCGAGCGGCAGGTCCGCCTGCCTGGCGATCTCCTCGATGTCGACGCCGACCGGCCCTGCCGTCGTCAGCGCGACCATCACCCGGCGGCCCGAGTGCGACAGCGAGAGCTCCAGCGGGGTACCCGGCAGAGTCGGCTTGCCGTGCGGCCTGCCCTGCGGCTCGGTGCAGTGCTTGCAGACGAGTACGAAGGTCACGTCGCGCGGATCGACGGCCAGCTGCGCGGCAACGACCCGGCGGGCCAGGGCATGGGCTGTCAGATACAGCGCCCGGTGCTCCTCGCGGCGGAACTGCGCACAGCGCTCACGCTCGCCGTCGTCCAGCAGGTCGAGCAACTCGGGCACCCAATGGGCCTCGGCGGACCACACATGGCACTCCCCCGGCCCGACGAGGGCGATGCCGACTGTGCCGTCACCGGCCACTCGGCTCACACCACGCTGACCCTCCCCCGGAACTTCGTCCGGGGGCACCCCCATCCAACGAGCCCCCTCATTTTCAGGCGACATTGACTCGTTGTCCGGGAGGCGCTGCCTCCAGCCAGGCGAGAAAGCCGGTGAGCGCGTCCTCGCTCATGGCCAGTTCCAGGCGGGTGCCACGGTGGAGACAGCCGAGGACGACCGAGTCGGAGAGCAGAGCCAGCTCCTCCTCGCCCTCGGGCAACCGCCGGGCGACCACCTCGATCGCGGCGCGCTCCAGCAGGCGGCGGGGGCGGGGCGCGTACGAGAAGACACGGAACCACTCGATCCGGTCACCGCTGTAGCGGGCGACCCCGTACACCCAGCCCTTACCGGAGTGGTCCCTCTCCTCCGGTACGTTCCAGCGCAGGCTGCAGTCGAAGGTGCCCCCCGAGCGCTGGATCAGCCTGCGTCGCAAGCCGAAGACGAAGAGCCCGATCACCACCAGTGCGACGACCAAGCCGCTCACGAGCAGAGCGAGGAACATCTCCACCGACCTCCTCGCTTCGTCCCGTAGCGGAATACAACCTGCACCTGCACCTGCATTGCCTCAGCCGCGACCCGGTCTGGAGAAGTCCAGCCCGAGCCGCGGCTGAGGGTGATCCATCGGCGCGGTGCGCGCTCAGCGCACCGCCAGCGCACGCAGCCGGACGTCGGCGCGCCGCTCGGCGGCGGCGTCGGACTCCGACTTTGCGCGCTCCAGCGCGCGCTCGGCGCGCTGCTGGTCGATCTCGTCCGCCAGCTCGGCGATCTCCGCCAGCAGCGAGAGCTTGTCGTCGGAGAACGAGATGAAGCCGCCGTGCACAGCGGCAACGACCGTTCCCTCGCTCGTACGGATGGTCACCGGGCCCGACTCCAGCACACCGAGCAGCGGCTGGTGACCGGGCATGACGCCGATGTCGCCGGACGTGGTGCGCGCGACGACCAGGGTGGCCTCGCCGGACCAGACCTGGCGGTCGGCAGCGACCAGCTCGACGTGCAGCTCAGCAGCCAAGGGTGGCTCCTCGGGTCACCACCCGGCGGTCATGCCGGGTGTTGGGTCATAAGTCTAGTAGGGGTCCGCGCGCCGAAACGCACGGGCCCGCCCCGGGTCTTTCGGCCGGGGGTCCGGGGGTTGCCCCCCGGAAGATGCGGTGTAGGGGTCCGCGCGCCGAAACGCACGGGCCTGCCCCGGGTCTTTCGGCCGGGGGTCCGGGGGTTGCCCCCCGGAAGATGCGGCGTAGGGGTCCGCGCGCCGAAACGCACGGGCCCGCCCCGGGTCTTTCGGCCGGGGGTCCGGGGGTTGCCCCCCGGGAGGCGTGGAGAAGGGGGCGGGACGGAACCCGCCCCCTTCCACGAGTCACGGGACTCAGGAGACGCCGAGCTCCTTGGCGTTGGCCTTGAGGTCCTCGAGGCCACCGCACATGAAGAACGCCTGCTCGGGGAAGTGGTCGTACTCACCGTCGCAGATCGCGTTGAACGCGGCGATCGACTCGTCGAGCGGCACGTCCGAACCGTCCACACCGGTGAACTGCTTCGCCGCGTGGGTGTTCTGGGACAGGAACCGCTCGACACGACGGGCGCGGTGGACAACGAGCTTGTCCTCCTCGCCCAGCTCGTCGATACCGAGAATCGCGATGATGTCCTGGAGGTCCTTGTACTTCTGCAGGATTCCCTTGACGCGCGTGGCGGCGTCGTAGTGCTCCTGCGTGATGTAACGCGGGTCCAGGATCCGGGACGTGGAGTCCAGCGGGTCCACGGCCGGGTAGATGCCCTTCTCGGAGATCGGACGGGAGAGAACCGTCGTCGCGTCGAGGTGGGCGAAGGTGGTGGCCGGGGCCGGGTCGGTCAGGTCGTCCGCGGGGACGTAGATCGCCTGCATCGAGGTGATCGAGTGACCGCGGGTCGAGGTGATGCGCTCCTGCAGGATGCCCATCTCGTCCGCGAGGTTCGGCTGGTAACCCACCGCGGAGGGCATACGGCCCAGCAGCGTGGAGACCTCGGAACCGGCCTGCGTGAAGCGGAAGATGTTGTCGATGAAGAACAGCACGTCCTGCTTCTGCACATCGCGGAAGTACTCCGCCATGGTCAGACCGGCCAGGGCCACGCGCAGACGCGTGCCCGGGGGCTCGTCCATCTGGCCGAAGACCAGCGCGGTCTTGTCCAGAACGCCGGACTCTTCCATTTCGGCGATGAGGTCGTTGCCCTCACGCGTGCGCTCACCGACGCCGGCGAACACGGAAACACCCTCGTGCAGCTTCGCCACACGCATGATCATTTCCTGGATGAGGACGGTCTTGCCGACACCGGCGCCACCGAACAGACCGATCTTTCCACCCTTGACGTACGGGGTGAGAAGGTCGACGACCTTCAGGCCGGTCTCGAACATCTCGGTCTTGGACTCGAGCTGGTCGAACGCCGGGGCCTTGCGGTGGATGGACCAGCGCTCGCTGACCTCCGACTCGGCCTCGGGCTCGTTCAGGATCTGGCCCAGCGTGTTGAACACGCGGCCCTTGGTGACGTCACCGACCGGCACCGTGATGCCCGCGCCGGTGTCCGTCACGACCGCCTGGCGGACCAGGCCGTCGGTGGGCTGCATGGAAATGGTGCGCACGACACCCTCGCCGAGGTGCTGGGCGACCTCGAGCGTCAGGGTCTTCCTGGCGCCTTCCTCGGCCGGGTCGGCAACCTCGACGTGCAGCGCGTTGTAGATCTCCGGCATCGCGTCGACGGGGAACTCCACGTCGACGACCGGGCCGATGACCCGGGCGACGCGGCCCGTGGCGGCGGCCGTCTCAACAGTGGTCGTCATTACTTGTCACTCCCCGCGGTCGCGTCGGCCAGGGCGCTCGCGCCACCGACGATCTCGCTGATTTCCTGGGTGATTTCGGCCTGGCGGGCCGCGTTGGCAAGTCGGGAGAGCGTGTTGATCAGCTCACCCGCGTTGTCGGTCGCCGACTTCATCGCGCGGCGCGTGGCGGCGTGCTTGGAAGCAGCCGACTGCAGCAGCGCGTTGTAGATACGGCTCTCGACGTAGCGCGGCAGCAGGGCGTCGAGGACGTCCTCCGCCGACGGCTCGAAGTCGTACAGCGGACGCAGCGTGTCCGTGGCGCCCGCCTCCTTCGCCACCTCGTCGAGGCTGAGGGGCAGCAGCCGGGCCTCGACCGCCGTCTGCGTCATCATCGAGACGAACTCGGTGTAGACGATGTGGAGTTCGTCCACGCCGCCTTCGGCCGTGTCCCGCTCGATCGCCTCGATGAGCGGAGCCGCGATCTTCTTGGCGTCCCCGTACTCCGGCTGGTCCGTGAAGCCGGTCCACGAGTCGGCCAGCTTGCGCTCACGGAAGGTGTAGTGCGCGATGCCGCGGCGGCCGACGACGTACACGTCGACCTGGCGGCCCTCGCCCTCCAGCTTCGCCGTCAGCTGTTCCGCCGCCTTGATGGCGTTGGAGTTGAAGGCGCCGGCCAGACCGCGGTCGCTCGTGAGGAGCAGGATCGCGGCACGGGTCGGGTTCTCCGCCTCGGTGGTCAGCGGGTGCTTGTCATTGCCACCCGTGGCCACCGCCGTGACCGCGCGCGTGAGCTCGGTCGCGTACGGAGTGGACGCCTGCACCTTGCGCTGCGCCTTGACGACACGCGAGGCGGCGATCATCTCCATCGCCTTGGTGATCTTCTTCGTCGCGGTGACGGATTTGATGCGACGCTTGTAGACCCGGAGCTGCGCTCCCATGAGTCAGGTCCCTTCCGTCGTCACTTCGAGACGTTGACGGCAGCGGGAGCTTCCTCGCCGAGCAACTTGCCGTCAGAGGTCTCGAACTGCTTCTTGAACTCCGCGATGGCGTCACCGACGGCCTGCAGCGTGTCGTCGGACATCTTGCCGCCCTCACGGATGGAGCTCATGAGGCCCGAGTTGTTCTGGCGGAGGAACGCCAGCAGCTCGGACTCGAAGCGACGGATGTCCTTGACCGGAACGTCGTCCATCTTGCCGGTGGTGCCGGCCCAGATGGAGACGACCTGGTCCTCCGTGGCCATCGGCTGGTACTGAGCCTGCTTGAGCAGCTCGACCATGCGCTGACCGCGCTCCAGCTGCGCCTTGGAGGCCGCGTCCAGGTCGGAACCGAAGGCGGCGAACGCCTCGAGCTCACGGAACTGGGCGAGGTCCACGCGCAGACGGCCGGAGATCTGCTTCATGGCCTTGTGCTGGGCGGAGCCACCGACACGGGAGACCGAGATACCGACGTTCAGGGCCGGACGCTGACCGGCGTTGAACAGGTCGGACTCCAGGAAGCACTGGCCGTCCGTGATGGAGATGACGTTGGTCGGGATGAACGCCGACACGTCGTTGGCCTTGGTCTCGACGATCGGCAGACCGGTCATCGAACCGGCGCCCATGTCGTCGGAGAGCTTGGCGCAGCGCTCCAGCAGACGGGAGTGCAGGTAGAAGACGTCACCCGGGTAGGCCTCACGGCCCGGCGGGCGGCGCAGCAGCAGGGACACGGCGCGGTAGGCGTCGGCCTGCTTCGACAGGTCGTCGAAGATGATGAGGACGTGCTTGCCGTCGTACATCCAGTGCTGGCCGATGGCCGAACCGGTGTACGGCGCCAGGAACTTGAAGCCGGCCGGGTCGGACGCCGGGGCGGCGACGATCGTCGTGTACTCGAGCGCTCCGGCCTCCTCCAGCGCGCCGCGCACGGACGCGATGGTGGAGCCCTTCTGGCCGATGGCGACGTAGATGCAGCGGACCTGCTTCTTCGGGTCGCCCGAACGCCAGTTGTCACGCTGGTTGATGATCGTGTCGACGGCCAGGGCGGTCTTGCCGGTCTGACGGTCACCGATGATCAGCTGACGCTGACCACGGCCGACCGGCGTCATGGCGTCGACGGCCTTGTAGCCGGTCTCCATGGGCTCGTGCACCGACTTGCGCTGCATGACGCCAGGGGCCTGCAGCTCGAGGGCGCGGCGGCCCTCGGTCGCGATCTCGCCGAGGCCGTCGATCGGGTTGCCGAGCGGGTCGACAACGCGGCCGAGGTAGCCCTCGCCGACACCGACGGAGAGGACCTCACCGGTGCGCTGCACCGACTGACCCTCCTCGATACCGCTGAACTCGCCGAGAACGATCGCGCCGATCTCGCGCTCCTCGAGGTTGAGGGCGAGACCAAGGGTGCCGTCCTCGAACTTCAGCAGCTCGTTCGCCATGGCCGAGGGCAGACCCTCGACCTTCGCGATGCCGTCGCCGGCCAGGCTGACCGTACCGACCTCCTCGCGCGAGGCCGCGTCCGGCTTGTACGACTGGACAAAGTTCTCCAGCGCGTCCCGGATCTCGTCCGGCCGGATCGTGAGCTCCGCCATCTGGGTTCCCTGCTCTCCTTGTTGGGCCCGAAGTTTCTTTGGGGGTCTGGGGGCGACCCCCAGGAATCTTCTGCAATCTCTGCACGGCCCAACACGGGCCGTTGGTCATGCGTCTTGTTTTGGTGGCTGGTCAGCCGGCCACTCGCCGAGCCGCCTCTTCGAGGCGCTCCGCGATGGTCCCGTTGATGACCTCGTCGCCGACGCGCACCGAGATCCCGCCGAGGACCTCGGGGTCCACGTCCAGGTTCAGGTGCATCTCGCGGCCGTACAGCTTCGCCAGTACGGCTCCGAGGCGCCGCTTCTGCTCGTCGGTCAACGGCACCGCCGAGGTGACGACGGCGACCATGCGGTTCCGCCGTGCCGCGGCGAGCTTGGAGAGGGACTCGAGTCCCGCTTCCAGGCTACGTCCCCGAGGCGCGGTCACGAGTCGGACCACGAGACGCTCGGTGACGGGGTGGACCTTGCCGCCGAGCAGGCTGCGCAGCAGCTCGCCCTTGGCGGAGGCCGCCGCGGAGCGGTCCGTCAGCGCGGCCCGCAGCTCGGTGCTGGAGGTGACGATCCGGCCGAACCGGAACAGCTCGTCCTCGACGTCGTCGAGCGCGCCGGCCTGCTGGGCGGTGATGAGGTCGGCGGAGGCCGCCAGCTCCTCGACCGAGTCCACCAGGTCCCGCGACTGCGACCAGCGGGAACGGACCATGCCGGAGACCAGGTCGACGGTCTCGCCGCCCACCTGACCGCTCAGCAGTCGCGCGACCAGCTCGGCCTTGGCCTCACCGGCCTGCGCCGGGTCGGTCAGGACCCGACGCAGCGACACCTCGCGGTTGAGCAGCGCGGTAACGGCGGCCAGCTCCTCGGCGAGCTTCGCCGCGTCGACCGACGTGTTGTCGGTCAGCGCGTCGAGACGCTCACGTGCGGCAGCCAGTGCCTCGCGGCTCGCTCCGTTCATCGGGCAGCCTCGGCCTTCTCCTCGAGCTCGGCGAGGAAGCGGTCGATGGTGCGGCTCTGGCGGGCGTGGTCCTCGAGGGACTCACCGACCAGCTTCCCGGCCAGCTCGGTGGCGAGCGTGCCGACGTCCTGGCGCAGCGCCTGAGCGGCGGCCTTGCGGTCGGCCTCGATCTGGGCGTGGCCGGCAGCGATGATCTCCTCGCGCTGCCGCTGGCCTTCCGCCTTCATCTCCTGGATGATCGCGGTGCCCTGCTCGGTCGCTTCCTGGCGCAGACGTGCGGCCTCGTGACGGGCCTCGGCGAGCTGAGCCTTGTACTGCTCGAGCACGCTCTGGGCCTCGATCTGGGCCGACTCGGCCTTCTCGATGCCACCCTCGATGGCCTCGCGGCGCTGCTCCAGAACCTTGTTGATGTTCGGGAGGAGCTTCTTGGCGAGGAAGCCGAAGACGATGACGAACGCGATCAGGCCGATGACGAGCTCGTCGAGATGCGGGACGAGAGGATTCTGAGGCTCCTCCGCCGCAAGCTGGAACAGAGCGTTCACATCAGTGCCTTCCGTGAATGGGGTTGGGCTTGTCGGTCCGGCTTACTGGTAGACGAAGCCCATGACGATGCCGATGAGGGCAAGCGCCTCACAGAAGGCGAAACCCATGATCTGGTTGGTACGGATCAGGCCGGCAGCCTCGGGCTGGCGGGCGAGGGCCTGGGTGCCGTTACCGAAGATGATGCCGACGCCGACGCCGGGGCCGATCGCGGCAAGGCCGTAACCGATCGAGGCGACGTTGCCGACGACGTTCTCCTTGGCGCCGGCGGCGAGGTTGACCATGTCGAGAGCAGCGGACATGCCGTTACTTCCTTCTCTTTCAATGACCCGGTGGGGGTTGGCCACCGGACGACTGCTGGTTGAGGGGGTGGAGCTGCTGGTCCGGTCGGCTCAGTGGTGCTCGGCGAGCGCGCCCTGGACGTAGCTGCTGGCCAGGAGCACGAAGACGTACGCCTGGACGGCCTGGATGAAGAGCTCGAAGGCGGTCATCACGACGACCATGACGAACGAGGCACCGGCGTAGACGAAGCCGAGGCCGTTCATCAGGTACCAGGTCGCCAGCGAGAACATCACGATCAGCAGGTGACCGGCGAACATGTTCGCGAACAGTCGCACCGCGTGCGTGAAGGGCCGGATGATCAGGTTCGAGAAGAACTCGAGCACCATGATCAGCGGCAGGATCGCGCCCAGCGACTTGTCGTAGCCGAGGATGTTCTTCCAGCCGCCGACGAAGCCGTGCTTCTTGAAGGTCAGGCTGACCCACACCACGTACACGATCAGCGCGAGACCGGCCGGGAAGGCGATCAGCGAGGTGACCGGGAACTGCGCCAGCGGGATGATGGACCAGAGGTTCATGATCCACACGAAGAAGAACAGGGAGACCATGAACGGCACGTACTTCTCGCCGTCCTTCTTGCCGATGATCTCGTAGACGATGCCGCGGCGGACGAAGTCGTACCCCGCCTCACCGACCATCTGGACCTTGCCCGGGACCATCTTGGGCTTGGCGAAGGCCGCCCAGAAGAACCCGACGACCACGACCGAGCTCAGCACCGCGAGCAGCATCGGCTTGGTGAACTCGAAGCTGCCCACGGTGAAGATGGGCTCGTAGAGGAACGTGTGGAGGCCCGGTGCCGGGAAGCCGCATCCGGAGAAGATGTGACAGCTCGGGTCGAAGGCAAGCGTCTGGTCAGCACTCACCGCGGGCTCCTTCAGCGTGGCGCATGGGTACGGCAACCTCGTTGTGTCGGCGCGGCGAGCAGCCGCGGGTCGGCACTGGACTGGTGGTCTTACGGATAAGGGGGCGGCGGTTCGGTGTCGAGCCTCGCGCTGGGACAGGCGTCAGCTCGGACACCCGCGCCCGCAGTGCCGCAGTTGGCACCGGACGATAGCAGGATCCCGAACGGGCATTTATCCCGGCCCTACCCCTCATGCCGACGACCCCGTCTTCTCGGGCTTTTCGGCCTTCGAGGAGTCGGGGTCGACATAGAAGATCTTGGCCTTCGTGTAGGCACGTGCCTGCGCAGCGACCCAGACAATGGTCGCCGCGAGCAGGGTGAAGGCCAGGGCCTTCGGGTTGAACAGAGTCGTGTTCTTGAACACGGCCATGAAGATGAAGAGCAGCAGCAGCTGGGCGGTGTAGAGCATGAGGCCCATCGCCTGGAAGAGCTGCGGGAACTGCTTGGCGGTGCGCTGCAGCACCACCATGCCGATGCCCATGAAGAGGATGACCACCAGGGTGCCGACGACAGCGCCGATGGCTCCCTTTCCGCCGGCGACCACTCCACTGATCACGGCGGCGACAGCGCCGACGGCGGCAGTGGGCACGGCGGCCTGGAGAAGGGTGCGGGCGTCGTTGGACGGCATGGCGGCAGCTCCGCTTACGTGGGTGGGGGCAGTGGTGTCGTCATGGACGAGCGTAGATCCGGTCCGAGGCGTGTCTCGTGGCCAAGAGACCGTCGCACTACGGTCTTTCGGCTCTGTCTCCGGCTCTCGTGAACGGTATCACAAACTATTTGAATAGGTCTTTACCCACTGGGTGTGCCGACCATCACACATGAGAGTGATCCTGCGCGTGTGTGCAGGATCGTGCACCAGTTTGTCTGGTATTGGCCGTGAATGCGGCCTGACCTTCAGGCCGACGTCAACCGGGCGTTCCAGCCTTACGCCGATCCGTGAATCGCGCACGCGCGCCGATCGCGGTCGCTCCGTTGATGCCGGCGGGTACCGGAACCCGCTCCTCCGGCATCTCGTCGGCCATGCCGTCGTCGTCGTACGTGAGCGCCTGCACCGGCTGCTGCGGGCGCCTGCGCCGGTAGCGCGGCGGTACGAAAGCCTCCGCCCAGCGCGGCGCGCGCGGGGTGAAGCGGGGCAGCAGCAGAAGGACCAGGCCGACGGCGCTCAGCACGACGATCGCGAAGACGATCCACATGGACGCGCTGTGCACCGAGTACAGGACGACGCCGAAGGCGATGAGCGCCGACCAGAAGTACATGATCAGCACGGCCCGGCTGTGCGAGTGCCCGATCTCGAGGAGGCGGTGGTGGAGGTGGCCGCGATCGGCGGCGAACGGCGACTTTCCGTTCCACGTACGCCGGACGATCGCGAGCAGCAGGTCCGCGACCGGGATCGCGATGATCGTCAGAGGCAGCAGCAGCGGGATGAAGACCGGCAGTGCCGCGTGCGTGGCCTCGCGGGTGCCGCCCTCGAAGAGCTTCAGGGCGTCCGGATCGACCTGGCCGGTCACCGAGATCGCGGAGGCGGCCATCACCAGACCGATCAGCATGGAGCCGGAGTCCCCCATGAAGATCCGCGCAGGGTGCATGTTGTGCGGGAGGAAGCCCAGGCACATGCCCATGAGGATGGCGGCGAAGAGGGTGGCGGGGGCCGCGGCCTCGATGCCGTATCCGAACCAGATCCGGTACGCGTAGAGGAAGAACGCCGCGGAGGCGATGCACACCATGCCGGAGGCGAGTCCGTCCAGGCCGTCCACGAAGTTCACCGCGTTGATGGTGATGACGACCAGGGCGACCGTGAGCAGCGTGCCCTGCCACTGGGTGAGCGAGACCGTGCCGACACCGGGGATGGGCAGCCACAGGATCGTCAGACCCTGGGCGACCATGACGCCCGCGGCGATGAACTGGCCACCGAGCTTGATCAGGGCATCGATCTCGAACTTGTCGTCCAGGACGCCGATCAGCCAGATCAGGGCGGCGCCGGAGAGGAGCGCCCGCGGCTCGTTGGAGAGTTCGAAGACGCTGTTGAGGTTGCGCAGATGGTCGGCGACGAGCAGGCCTGCGCACAGGCCGAAGAACATGGCGATGCCACCGAGCCGCGGAGTCGGTTCTCGGTGCACGTCGCGGGCGCGGATCTCCGGCATCGCGCCGACCGCGATGGCGAACTTGCGCACCGGACCGGTCAGCAGATAGGTCACCGCAGCCGTGACACAGAGCGTCAGCAGGTAATCACGCACGGGCTGCCCCACAGGAATCGCTGGCCATCTCAGCCCCACACCCTAGCTTTGTTGGCCATATGCATGAGGACATACGGAGCGCCCGGACGGTTGCACGCGGTCCCGTCCGTCCTTAATAAGGCGGAAAACGCCTGGCCAGATCCCTCGCCTCTTCGCGTACGTGGCGGATGTCATCCTCCTCCGCGCGCAGTGCCGTGCGGAACAGCACGGCGATCCGGGCCATCTCCGCCTCGCCCATGCCCTGGGTGGTCACGGCCGCGGTGCCGAGCCGGATACCGCGGCCGTCCCCGTACGGCAGGGCACAGGTGTCCAGGACGAGCCCGGCGGCCGCGAGCCGGCCGCGTGCCGTGCGGCCCTCCACACCCAGCGGGGCGGGGTCCGCGGTGATGAGATGGGTGTCCGTACCGCCGGTGGTGATCGCGAAACCCTCCGCTGCCAGCCCCTCGGCGAGGACTCCGGCATTGGCGACGACCCTGTGGGCGTACGTCGCGAAGGCGGGCGTGGACGCCTCGCCGAAGGCGACGGCCTTGGCGGCGATCGTGTGCATCTGGGCGCCGCCCTGGGTGAAGGGGAACACCGCCCGGTCGATGCGCTCGGCCAGATGGCTGCCGCAGAGGATCATTCCGCCGCGGGGACCGCGCAGCACCTTGTGGGTCGTCGCGCAGACGACGTCGGCGTACGGGACGGGGCTCGGCGCCACTCCCCCGGCGATCAGGCCCATCGGATGCGCCGCGTCGGCGATGAGATACGCGCCCACCTCGTCGGCGATCTCACGGAACGCGGCGTAGTCCATGTGGCGGGGGTACGAGATCGAGCCACAGACGATGGCTTTCGGCCGGTTCTCGCGGGCGAGCCTGCGGACCTGGTCGTAGTCGAGGAGTCCGGTCTCGGCGTCGACGCCATATGGAACGAACTCGAACCAGCGGCCCGAGAAGTTGGCCGGGGACCCGTGAGTGAGGTGCCCGCCGAAGGCGAGCCCCATCGCGAGCACGGTGTCACCGGGCCGCAGCAGCGCCGCGTACGCCGCGAGCACGGCGGACGAGCCGGAGTGCGGCTGCACATTGGCGTGCTCCGCGCCGAACAGCGCGGTCGCGCGTTCGACCGCGATGCGCTCGGCGGCGTCGACCAGCTCGCAGCCGCCGTGGTGGCGGGCGCCGGGGTAGCCCTCGGCGTACTTGTTGGCGAGCGGGGAGCCGAGGGCGGCGAGGACGGCGGGCGAGGTGAAGTTTTCGGCGGCGATCAGCTGGAGGCTGTCGGCCTGCCGGGTGCTTTCGCCGAGGAGCACCTCGGCGATCTCCGGATCCTGCCGGCGCAGCGCATCGAAGTCCGCGGGGGCCGCAGCGGCGGTGGTGGGTGCAGTACTGACCGGCATCGTGGGCTCCGGGCCTCGCGTCGGGTTACGGCCCCTTCAATGTAGGCCGGTGACCGCCGACGCGCCCGGCATCCGCACGCTGCGGTCCGCCACGCGGGGGGACAAGCCCCCCAGGCCCCCCGTGCGGGGGCCAGTACCGTCCGGCGGCGCCGGGTGTCCGTCCTCAATTGCCGGACGGGCTGGATCTGGCTCGGCTGGGCGTCCACCAACGGCCCAGGGCGTTACGGGGAAGGACCCCGAACTCCGGCCTCGCCGACGTTCCCCCTCCCCGAAGGGCGTAGGCCAAGTGGAGGCATGGGGCTGGGTAAGGCCCCACGCCCCACGGGACGCAAGGGAAGGGCCCGGGACAGCACCCCGGCGGGGGCCGGCGCAACGCGCCGAACGAGAACTGGAAGCAGCGGCCAGTCCCAGGAAGGCGGAGGGCCCCACGGGACACAGAGGAAGGGGGCGAAGCCCCAGCGGGTCCGGGGCAGCGCACCCGTTCGGGAAGGCGGAGGGGCCCCCAGGCCCAGGGGACGCAGGGGGAAGGGGGCAAAGCCCCGGCGGGTCTGGGGCCGGCGCCCCGGTGTGGGAAGGGGTAGGGCTCCCCACGCCCCCAGGGCGTAGAGGAAGGGCCCGGGGCAGCGCCCCGGAGCGGGGACCGGGGCCGAAGCCCGAAGCCCCGTGCAGCGGGTCAGCGGCGCGTGGGGACGCCCGTCAGGGCCGTGACCACGGGGTCCAGGGCCTGGTTGATCTCGTCGCCGATCGAGCGGAAGAACGTGATCGGCGCCCCGTACGGGTCGTAGACCTCGTCCGCCTCGGCGCTGGGCGCCAGCAGCCACCCGCGTAGAGCGGCGGCCGCACGGACCAGAGCGCGGGCGCGTTCGACGACGCCGTCGTCCAGCGGGTCCGGCAGCGTCGCCGGGTCTATCGCGCGGACGAGGCGCGTGAACTCCTTCAGGGTGAAGGTCCGCAGGCCCGCCGAGTGGCCCATGGAGATGACCTGCGCACGGTGGTCGCGGGTCGCCGTCAGCACCAGGTCCGCGCGGATGACGTGCTCGTCGAGCAGCTCGCGGCCCACGAAGCCGCTCGGGTCCGCGCCGAAGTCGGTGAGGACCGTCTCGGCGTTGGCCTCCATCGGGGCACCCTCGTGCCCCCATGTACCGGCGCTCTCCACGATCAGCCCACCGATGGGGGTCCCCACGGCGTAGCCAGGGTGAGGGTCGCCGAGGCGGTGGCTGAGGGCATGCCGCGTCAGCCGCTCGGTGATCGGCGAGCGGCAGACGTTGCCGGTGCTGACGTGGAGGATGCGGAAGGTGTTCTCCGTGCCGCCTATGCCACGCCCCTCAGGGGCTGTCAATTGGCCACCTCGAGGTCGGGTACGACCTTCCGGAGCTCCTCCGCGTCCAGCGCGCCCGCGCGCAGCAGAACCGGGACCTTGCCGGTGACGTCGACGATCGAGGACGGCACGATGCCGGGCGTGGGTCCGCCGTCGAGGTAGACGGAGACGGAGTCGCCGAGCATGTCCTGCGCGGCGTCGCAGTCCTCGGGCGCCGGGTGCCCGGTGAGGTTGGCGGACGACACGGCCATCGGGCCGACGTCCGTGAGCAGCTCGATCGCGACCGGGTGCAGCGGCATCCGGATCGCGACGGTGCCCCGGGTGTCGCCCAGGTCCCACTGGAGCGACGGCTGGTGCCGGGCCACGAGGGTCAGCGCGCCCGGCCAGAACGCGTCGACGAGCTCCCACGCCTGCTCGGAGAAGTCGGTGACCAGGCCGTGCAGCGTGTTCGGCGAGCCGATGAGCACCGGGGTGGGCATGTTGCGGCCGCGCCCCTTCGCCGCCAGCAGATCGGCGACGGCCTCCGAGCTGAACGCGTCCGCACCGAGGCCGTACACGGTGTCGGTGGGCAGCACGACCAGCTCGCCGCGGCGGACGGCCGACGCGGCTTCACGCAGGCCGGTGATGCGATCCGTCGCGTCGTTGCAGTCGTATCGCCGAGCCATCAGCGGGCCTCCTGGTACACAGTGCGGGTAGTCACGGCATGGCCTTGCGCGCGGTCGCGAACCGCGGCCGGTTGTTCAGGTCGGGATGGTCGGCGGCATCCGCCCAGCCCGCCTCCTCGTTGAAGATCCACGGCACCTGGCCGCCCTGGGTGTCGGCGTGCTCGACGACGACGAGGCCGCCGGGGCGCAGCAGCCGGTGGGCGGTGCGTTCGATGCCGCGGATGGTGTCGAGGCCGTCCTCGCCGGAGAAGAGAGCCATCTGCGGGTCGTGGTCGCGGGCCTCGGGTGCGACGTACTCCCACTCGGTGAGCGGGATGTACGGCGGGTTGGAGATGACCAGGTCGACCTGGCCGTCGAGCTCGGGAAGGGCGCTCAGGGCGTCGCCGTGATGGACGGTGACCCTGGACCCCTCGGCGTTCTTCCGGGTCCAGCCGATCGCGTCGTCGGAAAGCTCCACGGCGTGCACGCGCGAGCGCGGCACCTCCTGGGCGATGGCCAGGGCGATGGCCCCGGAGCCGGAGCACAGATCCACGACGAGCGGCTCGACGACGTCCATGGCCCGCACGGCGTCTATGGCCCAGCCGACGACCGACTCGGTCTCGGGGCGCGGCACGAAGACGCCGGGGCCGACCTGCAGCTCCAGATAGCGGAAGAAGGCCCGTCCGGTGATGTGCTGCAGCGGCTCGCGGGCCTCCCGGCGGGCGACGGCCTCCCAGTAGCGCGCGTCGAAGTCCGCGTCCTTCACCAGGTGCAGCTCGCCGCGCTTGACGCCGTGGACGAACGCGGCGAGCTCCTCCGCGTCGAAGCGGGGTGAGGGCACGCCGGCGTCGGCCAGCCGCTGGGTGGCCTGGGCCACCTCGGCAAGCAGCAAGGATCGGGGGTACGGGGGTCGTCCCCCGGGGAGCGACTGCACGCTGGTCCTCCGGGCTGGGCGGGGCTGTTCGATGTACGCGGCTTACGCTGCGGCGAGCTTCGCGGCGGAGTCGGCGTCGACGCAGGCCTGGATCACGGCATCCAGTTCACCGTCGAGCACCTGGTCCAAGTTGTACGCCTTGAATCCGACGCGGTGGTCCGAGATCCGGTTTTCCGGGAAGTTGTACGTACGGATCTTCTCGGAGCGGTCGACCGTACGGACCTGGCTGCGGCGGGCGTCCGCGGCTTCCTGCTCGGCCGCCTCCTGGGCCGCGGCAAGCAGCCTGGAGCGCAGGATACGCATCGCCTGCTCCTTGTTCTGGAGCTGGCTCTTCTCGTTCTGGCAGGAGGCGACGACTCCGGTCGGGAGGTGCGTGATGCGCACGGCGGAGTCGGTCGTGTTCACGGACTGGCCGCCGGGTCCCGATGAGCGGTAGACGTCGATCCGCAGATCGTTGGGGTTGATCTCGACGTCGATCTCCTCGGCCTCGGGGGTGACGAGCACTCCGGCCGCCGAGGTGTGGATACGGCCCTGCGACTCGGTGGCCGGCACCCGCTGCACACGGTGCACGCCGCCCTCGTACTTCAGCCGCGCCCAGACGCCCTGCCCGGGCTCGGTCGCGCCGTTGCCGCCCTTGGTCTTCACCGCGACCTGGACGTCCTTGTAGCCGCCCAGCTCGGACTCGGTGGCGTCGATGAGCTCGGTCTTCCAGCCGACGCGCTCGGCGTAGCGCAGATACATCCGCAGCAGGTCGCCGGCGAACAGCGCCGACTCGTCACCGCCCGCGCCCGCCTTGATCTCCAGGATGACGTCCTTGTCGTCACTGGGGTCGCGCGGGACGAGCAGCAGCCGGAGCTTGTCGGTGAGCTCCTCGCGCTGCTTCTCCAGCTCCTTGAGCTCGGCGGCGAAGTCGGGATCGTCGTGGGCGAACTCCCGGGCCGTCTCGATGTCGTCCCCGGTCTGCTTCCAGGTGCGGTACGTGGTGACGATCGGGGTCAGCTCGGCGTACCGCTTGTTGAGCTTGCGCGCGTTCGCCTGGTCCGCGTGGACCGAAGGGTCCGCGAGCTTCTTCTCGAGATCGGCGTGCTCGCCGATCAGTTCCTCGACCGCCTCGAACATCGGGGGCTCCTGGTTTCTTGCATGAAGATGGCTGCTGGGGAGACGGCAAAGCGCCGGTCCCGGCCGCCCCGCACAGGGGCAGCCGAAGACCGGCGCAGTGGCTCGCTACTTCTTGGCGGAGCCGGCAGCCTTGCCGAAGCGGGCCTCGAAGCGGGCCACACGGCCACCGGTGTCGAGGATCTTCTGCTTGCCCGTGTAGAACGGGTGGCACTCGGAGCAGACCTCGGCGCGGATGTTGCCGCCCTGGATCGTGCTACGGGTGGTGAACGACGCGCCGCAGGTGCAGCTCACCTGGGTCTCGACGTACTCGGGGTGGATGTCGCGCTTCAAGGTGTCTCCTAGTTTCGGGAGGGCACCGGGTCGCACGCGCGGGATGCGCATGCGTGAACCGGGGCCGACGTACCAGTCTGCCAGGACCGGCCGTATCTCCCAAAACCGGGGTCGGTCCGCAGGTATTCCTGGCTACCGCTCCTGGCTACCGCACGATGCCCTTGGCCTGGCCGTCGGCGGTGCCCTTGGTCGCGGACGCGGGGATCGGGAGATCACTCTTCAGGGCGGTCCAGACCTGCTTGCCCTGCTTCTCCAGCGGCACGACACGGTTCGGGTCGATCTTGTCGTACTCGACCGGCAGCGTGACCATGGTGACGTCGTCGGCGCCGAGGCCCTTCAGTCCGTTCGCGAAACCGACGAGCTCCTGCACCGAGTCGAGCTCGGAGTCGGTCGTGATCGCCTTGGTGGCGCTGTCGGCCAGGTCGTACAGCTTCTTCGGGCTGCTGAACACGCCGACGTCCTTGACCTGCTGGATCAGCGCCTTGATGAAGGCCTGCTGGAGCTGGATCCGTCCCAGGTCGCTGCCGTTGCCGACGGACTTGCGGGTGCGGACGAGACCGAGGGCCTGCTCGCCGTCGAGGGTGTGGGTGCCGGGCTCGAGGTCGAGGTGGCTCTTGGAGTCGTTGATCCGCTCGGTGGTGGTGATCTCGACGCCGCCCAGCTCGTCGATGATCTTCTTGAAGCCGGTGAAATCGACCTCGATGTAGTGGTCCATGCGGATGCCGGACATCTGCTCGACGGTCTTGACCGCGCAGGCGGGGCCGCCGACCTCGTAGGCCGTGTTGAACATGGCGCGGCTCTCGCTGTCGACCGCCTTGCCGTCGCTGTCGGCACACTGCGGCCGGTCTATGAGCGTGTCGCGGGGCACGGAGACGACCGCGGCCTTCTTGTGGCCCTCGTAGACGTGCACGATCATCGCGGTGTCGGAGCGGGCGCCGCCGTCGTCGGCCCCGTACTTGCCGTTGGCGCCGGAGCGGGAGTCCGAGCCGAGGACGAGGATGTCCATGGAGCCGTTGTCGACGTTGTCGGGGCGGTCCTTGCCGAGCTGGGCGTTGATGTCGACGCTCTGGATGTTGCCGTTGAGCTTGAAGTAGACGTAGCCGACGCCCGACCCCCCGATGAGCACGACAGCGGCCGCGGACCAGGCGGCGAGGGTTGCGGCGCGGTTCCCCGCGGTGCGCTGCCTGCGGCGCGTGCCCGTGGCTCGTATTCGACTGCCCTTGGTCTGGTCGGCCATATCTCCTCAAGCCCTCGTAGGTTCTGTTGCCCCCCCGGCCGTCTGGTTCAGGCACGGTTTGTCCACCCTGTCAAGCTTTGTTACGCCACTTGTGAGACGGCGGAGGGACCGGAAGGGTTGCACGGGCTCCTGAGAAGTCAGTGAGAAAAGGGCCGTGCCCACCGTGTCGGACACGGTGGGCACGGAACTGTTCGCGCAGGTCATGAGCGTCTTGCGGGCTCAGGAACGGCGCTGGTGGTGTGGCGAAGGTCTCCGGCGGAACGGGACGATCGCCTGTGGCCGGCCTAGCCGAAGAGGCTGTACGACTTCCAGCCGGTGCCGACCTTGATCCGCTGGGAGGTGATGAACGGGGTCGTCGCCGAACCCGTCCCCTTGTACGCCCACAGGTAGCCGTACGAATCGCGGACGATGAAGTCCGCGCGGCCGTCACCCGTGATGTCACCGGTGGTGGCGTAGGCAGTGAAGTTCCAGCCACTGCCGACCTGGACCCGGGCGGAGAACGGGGAGCCGGCGTTGCCCGTGCCCTTGTAGACCCACAGGCGTGCCTGGGCGTCCCGGGCCAGCAGGTCCGGCCATCCGTCGCCGCTGTAGTCGCCCTTGCCGTACACCTGGTAGGTGCTCCAGCCGGAGCCGATCTGCTTCCGCGTGTTGAAGGTGCCGTTGCCGCGGCCCGTCCAGAGCCACAGCGCACCGGCCGAGTCGGTCGCGGTCAGGTCGCTGTGGCCGTCGCCGGTGACATCGCCGGTGATGGTGATGTTCCGGAAACTGCCCCAACCCGTGCCGATCTTGTGGTCGGCCCAGTCGCCGACGGCGGCGTCGTAACCCCACCACCACAGCTCGCCGCCCGTGGTGCGGTAGACGAGGTCCTGCGCGTCGTCCCGGTTCAGATCCGCCTGGCGGACCACGTTGATGCCGGTCCAGTCGCCCACCGAACGCCGGTCGCCCAGCGAGGTGCCGCGCGAGTGGTACGCGAAGCCCTCACCCGTCGACGCACGGGCGAACAGGTCCGCCTTGTCGTCGAAGTTGAGGTTCGCGTCGTCGACGCGCGGGTTGATCAGACCGGCGAAGGTGCTGGTCTTGGCGAACACGCTGCGGGCGCCGGTGGCGACGCAGTCCTGCACGCCCCACGAAACGATGCCTGCGACACGCCCGTTGACCACCAGCGGACCACCGGAGTCACCGTTGCACGGCGAGACCGTACCGGCGTCCTGGCCACTGGCCGGGTTGCCCGCGCACAGCATCTGGCCCGGCACGAAGTCCGAGCCGTAGTAGGACGTGCACGCCGAGTCCGCCTGGACCGGGATGGTCGCCTTCTTCAGCGTCTGCGAGATGTCGTCACTGGTGGAGCTGGTGCGCCCCCACCCGTAGACGGTGCCCGGGGTGCCGGGCGCATACGAGGCGCTGTTGCCGTACGGGGTCGGCTGCAGCGTCTTGTACGGCAGTACGCCGCCGAGCGTCAGGACGGCGACGTCGCCCTTGATCGTGACGTCGTTGTACGCCGGGTTCACCCACTGGCGCCACACGCCGACAGCCGTGCCCTCACCGGAGGTGAAGAGCTTGCTGGTGCCGCCGATGACGGTCCCGTGCTTGTTCCAGTCGAGACCGGCGATGCAGTGCGCCGCCGTCAGGACCTTGCTCGGGCTGACCAGGGTGCCTCCGCAGAAGTAGCCCTCGTCGTCGGCCGTGTCGGTGGTGCCGTGGTCGTCGAAGTAGTACAGCTGCACCATCCACGGTGCTTCGCTGATCGACGCGTCGACCCCGCCGATGACCTTGGGGTCGATCGAACCCGTGTCGGCGGGCTGCTCGGAACCCTCGCCCGTGGTGCTCGGCTCGGGATCCGCGTTCTGCTGGGCCTTGCTCTTGAGCACGGCCTCCACACCGTCGACCCGGGCCTGGAGTTCGGCCTGGGAGACGGGGGCCGGCCGGTCCTGGCCGGCCTGCCGCTGGGACGGCGCGTCTGCCGCCTGGGCGGGTACGGCCGTCAGCACCGCGCCTCCCAGCGCCAGTGCGGCAGCGGCCGCGGGAAGGGCTGTTCGCACCCTTCGGTTAGCTGTCACTCAGTTCTCCTATCGAGGTTGTTGCGCTCGAAGGAGAGAGAACGTCCCACCGGACGGATCTGGACCGATCACACGAACGGAGCCCGCCCGGACCGTTCCAGGGCATGGCTCCGCCGCTCAATTCCGTGGGCGTATTCAGAAATACGTTCCCCCCCACTGCAACTCGCCGATCGTACAACGCTGAACCGCCCCCGTCACCGGTGTGACGGGGGCGGTTCAGACTTGCTGTCAGGGTTTTCCGATCAGCAACTTCCGCTGAGACGTCAGTCGTTGCCGTTGCCCGGCGTCGGCGTCGTCTTCTGGATCTGGAGCAGGAATTCGGCGTTCGACTTCGTCTGCTTCATCTTGTCGAGAAGCAGCTCGATCGCCTGCTGCTGGTCGAGCGCGTGCAGCACCCGGCGCAGCTTCCAGACGATGGAGAGCTCATCCGCACCGAGCAGGATCTCCTCCTTACGGGTGCTGGACGCGTCGACGTCCACCGCCGGGAAGATGCGCTTGTCGGAGAGCTTCCGGTCGAGCTTGAGCTCCATGTTGCCGGTGCCCTTGAACTCCTCGAAGATCACCTCGTCCATGCGCGAGCCGGTCTCGACCAGCGCGGTGGCCAGGATGGTCAGCGAGCCGCCGTCCTCGATGTTGCGCGCGGCGCCGAAGAAGCGCTTCGGCGGGTAGAGCGCGGTCGAGTCGACACCACCGGACAGGATGCGTCCGGAGGCCGGGGCCGCCAGGTTGTAGGCGCGGCCCAGACGGGTGATCGAGTCCAGCAGGACGACCACGTCGTGACCCAGCTCGACGAGACGCTTCGCGCGCTCGATGGCCAGCTCGGCGACCGTGGTGTGGTCCTCGGCGGGGCGGTCGAAGGTCGAGGAGATGACCTCGCCCTTCACCGACCGCTGCATGTCGGTGACCTCTTCCGGACGCTCGTCGACGAGGACGACCATCAGGTGGCACTCGGGGCTGTTGTGGGTGATCGCGTTGGCGATCGCCTGCAGGATCATGGTCTTGCCGGTCTTCGGCGGGGCCACGATCAGGCCTCGCTGGCCCTTACCGATCGGCGACACGAGGTCGATGATGCGGGTGGTCAGCACGCCCGGGTCGGTCTCGAGACGGATCCGGTCCTGCGGGTAGAGCGGGGTCAGCTTGTTGAACTCCGGGCGGCCGCGGCCGGATTCGGGCGCCATGCCGTTGACGGAGTCCAGGCGGACCAGCGCGTTGAACTTCTCGCGGCGCTCGCCCTCCTTGGGCTGGCGGACCGCGCCGGTGACGTGGTCACCCTTGCGCAGGCCGTTCTTGCGGACCTGGGCCAGCGACACGTACACATCGTTGGGACCGGGCAGGTAGCCGGAGGTCCGGATGAAGGCGTAGTTGTCGAGGATGTCCAGGATGCCCGCGACGGGGATCAGGACGTCGTCCTCGGCGACCTGCGGCTCCGCACCGAACTCGTCGCGGCCACGGCGGCCACGGCGGTCGCGGTAGCGGCCACGGCGTCCGCGCCGGCCGCCCGCCTCGTCGTCGAAGTCGTCCTGCGGGCCGCCGCCCTGGCGCTGCTGCTGGCCGCCGCCCTGCTGCTGGCGCTGGCCGCCCTGCTGGTCGTCGCCCTTGCCACCGCGGCGGTCGCGGTCACGGTCACGGTCGCGCCGGCCGTCGCGCTGACGGTCGCCGCGCTCGCCGCGGTCGCCGCGGTCACGCTGGCGGTCGCCCCGACGACCTTCCGCCGTGTCCGTGGCGGCCTCGGCCTGCGTCTCGGTCCTGGCCTCGGCCCGGACCTCGGTCTTGACGTCGCCCTTCGGCTCGGCCTGGGCGGCCTCGCCCTCGGGGCTGCCGGCGGGGGCGGTGGCACGGCGACGACGGCGTTCGCCGGCCGGGGCGTCCTCGCTGGCCGGCTGGCCGGGGATGTCGATCTGCTGCTGGGCGACGGCCTTCTCGGCCTTCGGCTCGGCTGCCGCGGCGCTCGCCTCGCCCGTGCGGGCCTTGGAGGTGGCACGCCGCTTCGGCTTGGCCTCGGCCTCACCCGCATCGGCGCTCTTCGCCGGGGCTGCACTGCCGCCGGCCTGCGCCTCCTTGATGACCTCGATCAGCTGGCTCTTGCGCATACGCGCGGTGCCCCTGATGCCGAGGCCGGACGCGACCTGCTGCAGCTCGGCCAGGACCATGCCCTCGAGGCCGGTGCCGGAGCGGCGGCGCCGTGAGGTGGTGCCAGTGGCAGCACCTGCGGCGGGCGCGGTGGTGTCGACACTGGTGTCGGCAGTCACGCCCATCAGATCGGTGGTGTCGCTCACGAAGGGTCCTTCCCTGGAGCGGACGTCGGCCTTCTGGCTCGGCGACCGGTTGTGCTGTCCGACGGCGGTCTTTGATCTTTCGGATCGCGGACCGAAGTCGGGGCGGTGGTCCCGCCGGGTACGGCGGAAGAGATGTACGTGCAAGGTCCGGCCCGAGTTCCCCCTGCTCGGCCCTCTCCTGGGAAAGCGAGGGGTGTCGTGCCGGTTCCGGAGCGTGCTCGAAACTGCTCAGGCAGGCTGCTCAGGCAGTTTGGGAGGCTCCCGGAAGAATGGGTGGTCCCGGAAGGGGACACGAAGCACCGCACCACAAGAATGTGGGCTGCGTACTTGAGGTTAACACTACCGGCTCCAACAAACATTCCCCCTCTCCATCACCGGCAATCCCGTGTCGCTACGAGGCGAGCGGCAGAACACTCGCTCCCGCGGCGTCGAGGGCCAGTCTGTTCGCCGCCCAGCCCTCGCCTGCCAGTCGTGCGACCTTGTCGGCCGCACCGCTCTCGGCCAGTGCGAGCACCGTGGGGCCCGCACCGGAGATGACTGCTGGGACGCCGTCCGCGCGCAGTCGGTTGACAAGTTCCACGCTCTGCGGCATCGCGGGGGCCCGGTACTCCTGGTGGAGACGGTCCTCGGTGGCGGGCAGCAGCAGCTCGGGGCGCCTGGTCAGGGCCTCGACGAGCAGTGCGGCACGGCCCGCGTTGGCCGCGGCGTCGACATGCGGAACCGTACGCGGCAGCAGTCCGCGCGCGGTCTCGGTGAGCACCGGCTTCGACGGCACGAAAACCACCGGAACGATGGAATCCGCCGGTTCCATCCTGATCGCGCGCGCCGCACCGGCGTCGGTCCAGGCAAGAGTGAAGCCGCCGAGGAGACAGGCGGCGACATTGTCGGGGTGCCCCTCGATCTCCGTGGCGAGCTCCAGCAGCGCCGCGTCGTCGAGCCGGGCGTCGCCACCTATGGTCACCGCGCGCGCGGCGACGATGCCGGCGCAGATGGCGGCGGACGAGGAGCCCAGACCGCGGCCGTGCGGGATGCGGTTGGCGCAGACGACCTCGAGGCCGCGGGGCTGCCCGCCGAGGAGGTCGAAGGCCGTGCGCAGCGAACGTACGAGCAGGTGGCTCTCGTCGCGGGGCAGCGTCTCGGCACCCTCGCCGGCGATGTCGATGTGCAGACCGGAGTCCGCGACCCGGACGACGACGTCGTCGTACAGCCCCAGCGACAGGCCGAAGGCATCGAAGCCCGGCCCGAGATTGGCGCTGGTGGCGGGGACGCGCACCCGGACGGCGGCGGCGCGGAACGCAGGACCGGCCATCGCTCGACGACACTCCTTGGTTCTGATCGGCGGGATGACGAGGTTTTGACGAATGTACGAAGACCCGTGGGCCGTGACGGCAGCAACACCGCGGCATATGCGGCGGGCGGGGTCAGTACAGCCTATCGAAGGAAGGTTGAGCCGCGACATAGGGCGCATGGGAGGCGCACGATGCGTGTCGCAAGCCTCCCATGCTCCTTCTGTGCGGAGATGGGAGGCGCTGCCGCATACGCGTACGACACAGACACATACGGGGGCTCGTACGGGACCGGGGCCCTACGCGAGCCCGAGGCGCTCCGCCGCGGCCGCCGCGTCCACCGGCACCGTGACCGGCTGGGGCGCTCCGGCGACCGCCCAGTCCGGGTCCTTGAGGCCGTTGCCGGTGACCGTGCAGACGATCTTCTGCCCGCGGTCCACCTTGCCCTCCTCGGCGGCCTTCAGCAGACCGGCCACGGACGCGGCCGACGCCGGCTCCACGAAGACGCCCTCGCGCGAGGCCAGCAGCTTGTAGGCGCGCAGGATCTGACGGTCGGTCACCTCGTCGATGAAGCCGCCCGACTCGTCCCGGGCCGCCAGCGCCAACTCCCAGGACGCCGGGTTGCCGATCCGGATCGCGGTGGCGATGGTCGACGGGTCCTTGACGACCTCGCCGCGCACGATCGGCGCGGAACCGGAGGCCTGGAAGCCCCACATACGGGGGGTGTGCGTGGACAGCTCGTCCGCCGCGTACTCCTTGTAACCCTTCCAGTACGCCGTGATGTTGCCGGCGTTGCCGACGGGCAGCACATGGATGTCGGGGGCGTCGCCGAGCGCATCGACGATCTCGAATGCCGCGGTCTTCTGGCCCTCGATACGAACCGGATTGACCGAATTGACCAGCGCCACCGGGTAGTTCTCGGAGAGGCCACGGGCCAGCACCAGGCAGTCGTCGAAGTTGCCGTCGACCTGGAGGATCTTCGCGCCGTGGACCAGCGCCTGGCCCAGCTTGCCCATCGCGATCTTGCCCTGCGGGATCAGCACGGCCGAGACCATTCCGGCCCGGCCGGCGTACGCCGCGGCGGACGCGGAGGTGTTTCCGGTGGAGGCGCAGATGACGGCCTTCGACCCCTCCTCCTTGGCCTTGGTGATCGCCATGGTCATACCGCGGTCCTTGAAGGACCCGGTCGGGTTCGCGCCCTCGACCTTGAGATACACCTCACAACCGGTGGCGTCGGAGAGCGTCTGGGCGTGTACGAGCGGCGTGCCGCCCTCGCCGAGCGTGACGACCGGCGTCGTGTCCGTGACCGGGAGCCGGTCCCGGTACTCCTCGATGATGCCGCGCCACTGGTGAGTGCGAGTGCTCATGGGTGCTTACTCTCCTTCAACCCGCATGATGCTGGCGACACCACGCACGGTGTCGAGATTACGCAGCGCCTCGACGGTCCCCGAGAGGGCGGCGTCGGGCGCGCGGTGGGTGACGACGACGAGGGATGCCTCGCCGTCCTTGCCCGTCTGGCGCACCGTGTCGATGGATACGCCGTGCTCGGCGAAGACCGTCGCGACCTGGGCGAGCACGCCCGGCTTGTCGGCCACGTCGAGGCTGATGTGGTACCGCGTCACGACCTCGCCCATGGGGCTCACGGGCAGCTGCGTGTACACGGACTCGCCGGGCCCGGTGGCCTCGGCGAGTTTGTTGCGGCAGACCGCGACGAGGTCGCCGAGGACCGCGGAGGCGGTCGGGGCGCCGCCGGCGCCGGGGCCGTAGAACATGAGCTGCCCAGCGGCCTCGGCCTCGACGAAGACCGCGTTGTACGCCGCGCGGACGGAGGCCAGCGGATGGCTGAGCGGGATCATCGCGGGGTGGACGCGGGCCGTCACGGACCTGCCGTCCGCCGCCCGCTCGCAGATCGCCAGGAGCTTGATGGTGCAGCCCATCTGCCTGGCGGAGGCGAAGTCGGCGGCGGTGACCTCGGTCATGCCCTCGCGGTACACGTCGTCGAGGCGTACGCGGGTGTGGAAGGAGATTCCGGCGAGGATCGCGGCCTTGGCGGCGGCGTCGAAGCCCTCGACGTCGGCGGTCGGGTCGGCCTCCGCGTATCCGAGGGCGGTGGCCTCGTCGAGCGCCTCGGAGTAGCCGGCGCCTGAGGTGTCCATCTTGTCGAGGATGAAGTTCGTGGTGCCGTTGACGATGCCCAGGACGCGGTTGACCTTGTCGCCGGCGAGCGACTCGCGCAGCGGCCTGATCAGCGGGATCGCGCCGGCGACGGCGGCCTCGAAGTAGAGGTCCCGGCCGTGTTTCTCGGCGGCCGCGTACAGCGTGGCGCCGTCCTCGGCGAGCAGCGCCTTGTTGGCGGAGACGACGGAGGCGCCGTGCTCGAAGGCGGTGGTGATGAGGGTGCGCGCGGGCTCGATACCGCCGATGACCTCGACCACGACGTCGATGTCGCCGCGCGTGACGAGCCCCTTGGCGTCGGTGGTGATGAGCTCGCGGTCGATGCCCTCACGGACCTTGGAGGGGCGGCGGACGGCGACCCCGGCGAGCTCCACCGGGGCACCGATCCGCGCGGCGAGGTCGTCGGCGTGCGTCGTCATGATGCGCGCCACCTCTGAGCCGACCACTCCACAGCCCAGCAGCGCCACCTTCAGCGGACGCGTACGCATCATCCGACCTCGTTTCTCCATCAAGCAGGGTGCGAACCAGTCTCACTCACCGGACGGGCCTTTCTGTCTCCCGTCCGGATCCTGAGACATATATTTCATTACCCGACATCGAGACGCAGGAGATCTTCCTCTGTCTCACGCCGGACGATCACACGCGCCTCGCCGTCCCTGACCGCGACGACGGGCGGGCGCAGTGCGTGGTTGTAGTTGCTGGCCATCGAGCGGCAGTACGCGCCGGTGGCGGGCACCGCGATCAGGTCGCCGGGCGCCAGGTCGGCGGGCAGGAAGGCGTCCCGTACGACGATGTCGCCGCTCTCGCAGTGCTTGCCGACGACGCGGACGAGCATCGGCTCGGCGGTCGAGGTGCGCGAGACGAGCGCGACGCTGTAGTCGGCGTCGTACAGCGCGGTGCGGATGTTGTCGGACATGCCGCCGTCGACGCTGACGTACGTACGCAGCCCCTCGAGCCGCTTGATCGTGCCGACCTCGTACAGCGTGAACGCGGTCGGCCCGACGATCGCGCGCCCCGGCTCGACGGAGATCCGGGGCGTCCGCAGACCCGCCGCCTCGCATTCCCGGGTGACGATCTCGCCGAGCGCCTTGGCGATCTCGTGGGGCTCGCGCGGGTCGTCGTCCGAGGTGTACGCGATGCCCAGGCCGCCGCCGAGGTCGATCTCGGGCAGCTCGACGCCGTGCTCGTCACGGACGGCCGCGAGCAGCTGGACGACGCGGCGGGCGGACACCTCGAAGCCCGCCATGTCGAAGATCTGCGAGCCGATGTGGGAGTGGATGCCGATGAGTTCGAGCCCGTCGAGCTGGAGCGCGCGGCGCACGGCCTCCGCCGCCTCGCCGCCCGCGAGCGCGATCCCGAACTTCTGGTCCTCGTGGGCGGTGGCGATGAACTCGTGGGTGTGCGCCTCGACGCCGACGGTGACGCGGATCTGGACCCGCTGGCGCATGCCGAGCGACTGGGCGATGTGCGCGACGCGGACGATCTCCTGGAAGGAGTCGAGGACGATGCGCCCGACACCGGCCTCGACGGCGCGGTGGATCTCCTGTGCGCTCTTGTTGTTCCCGTGGAAGGCGATGCGCTCGGCGGGCATTCCGGCGTCGAGTGCGGTGGTGAGCTCGCCCCCGGAGCACACGTCCAGGTTGAGCCCCTCCTCCTTCAGCCAGCGCACGACGGCGCGACTGAGGAAGGCCTTCCCGGCGTAGAACACGTCGGCGTCCTTGCCGAACGCATCGGCCCAGGCGCGGCAGCGGGCGCGGAAGTCGGTCTCGTCGAGGAAGTACGCGGGCGTGCCGAACTCCTCGGCGAGCCTTGCGACATCGATCCCGCCGACGGTGACGACGCCGTCCTGGCCACGGCGGACGGTGCGGGCCCAGACCTTCTCGTCGAGGGCGTTGAGGTCGGCGGGCGGCGGGGTGTAGTGCCCCTCGGGCAGGACGTCTCCGTGACGGGGCCCGGCGGGGTGCGCGGAACGGCTCATGCTGTCTCTCTCACATCCACTACAAGTATTCGGGTGCGCTGATGCCGAGCAGGGCCAGGCCGCCGGCCAGCACCGTCCCGGCGGCTTCGGCGAGTGCGAGCCGGGAGCGGTGGGCGGCCGAGGGTTTCTCGTCGCCGCGGGGCAGCACGGTGTGCTGGAAGCCGAGGAGTGCGTCGGCGGTCGTTTCGAGGTGCCGGGCGAGCCGGTCGGGCGCGCGGAGGCGGGCGGCGGAGGCGAGCACGGCCGGGTGATCGCCGATGGCGGCGAGGAGGGCGGGGGCGTCGACGTCGTCCTCGTAGGCGCCGACCGTACGGAGCTGCGCGGCGGCGCGAGTGAGCGCCCGGCTGCGGGAGTACGCGTACCGCACCCGGAAGAGCGGGTTGCCCTCCCCTTGTACGAGGAGGTCGGCATCGGTGTGCGGCCGGTCGTGGGCGGCGGCGCGGAGCAGCGCCCAGCGGGCGGCATCGGGGCCGAGCCGCTCGAACAGCCCGTCGTCGCGTACGGGAACGGCCGTGATCCGTTCCTCGCCGCCCGGCTCGACGCGTGCGGCGGCCCCCTGGGCGCACAGCAGCCGTACGACGGTGTCGGTGATGACGTGGGCGCGGAGCTCGCCGGCGTGCGCGAAGGCGAGGCTGGTCCCGGCGAGGCCGTCGCCGTGGCCGTATCGCGGCCCCTGCTCGCGTACAGCACGGACCGTCGCGGCGGCGGAACCCTGCGCCAGGGTGAAGTTCAGAAATCCGGGCCCGGTGATCTCGATCTGTGCGATTCCGGGGGCCCCGTGGATGCGTGCCCGCAGGATCTCCGCGACCTCATGGGCCTGCCGCCCGGCGGGCCCGGCCAGCCGGAGCGCGACGTTCGTGGCGTAGTCCCCACGCCCACCGGGCCGTGGCCGCTCGACCTTGACCCGGTCCGGCACCGCCACGCACACCCCGAGGGCACCCTCCTCGACCGCACGGCGCACGGCGCCCAGCACGGTACGGGAGAGCTCTGCGGGGGTCACGGGACAAGCGTATGGGAGGAGGGGGGTGTGATCGCGAACCGGTTTCGCCATGCGGGCAGCCCGCGCGTCGAACCGGCGTCGACCAGGCGGAGTCAGCCCCGGGTGCTCCCCGCCCGCCCGGCACCATGCCTGCCGTCAACTGACGGCGGACCCTCCCGATGCATCAACCGCCGCACGAGCCGCACCAGCTCGGCAGGCTCGAACGGCTTGGCGAGAAAGGCGTCGACCCCGGCGGCGATACCGGTCTCCACCTCGTACTGCGTACACGCACTGATGATCGCCACCGGCACATTCCTGGTCCGCGGATCGGTCCGCAGCCGCGCGGCGGTCCGCAGCCCGTCGAGCCGCGGCATCACCACATCCAGCGTGATCACATCCGGCCCCACCTCGTGCACGACCTCCAGGCACTCGGCACCATCGGCCGCGGTCACGACCTCGAAGCCCTCCAGCTCGAGATTGACCCTGATCAGCTGCCGAATGACCCTGTTGTCATCGACAACAAGCACCCGGCCGGACATGCCTGACACAACTCGAGAGTAGGTCCCGGGGCGGGGTGGCGTCCGGGTTTTCCCCACTTCTGACCCGTGCGGGGGACGCGGGGGTCTCGGGGTGCCTGTATCCCCCACAAGGATCAGCCGCGGGACCTGGGCGGCGAGGGCGCGGTGCCCGCGCGGTGGCGCGGTGGTGCGCGCGCGGGCTGCGGATCCCCTTGGCGACGACGTGCGCCGAACCGGCACCCGTGACTGCCTGGAAATACCTGTTCACGGCCACCCCGCAGGAGCTGGTAGGGTTCTACCCGTCGCCGCCGAGAGCGGTGAACGCCCCCGTAGCTCAGGGGATAGAGCAACGGCCTCCGGAGCCGTGTGCGCAGGTTCGAATCCTGCCGGGGGCACCCTTGATGAGGTGCCCAAAGACCCCGCCATCAGCGCTTTCGCTGAGGACGGGGTCTTCGCGTATGTGCAGCCGTATGCGGCCCTGAGCGGCCCTAGGACGCCGTCTGTGGACTATTCGTGGACAGGATCTTGGAGCGTTTGCCCAGGTCAACCCATCTAAGCGCGCGTAACTGTCTGGGAGCCAGAGGCTGGTCCAGGTGTTGTCGAAGAGCATCACCGGGCCGGCTCGGACCGCCGCAACCCCCGGACCGGCCCCTGGCTTCCAGCCGGCTACCCGCAGAACCTCTGGAAAGCCGCTCAGGCAGCTCTCAGATCAAGGGCATGGGAGACGATATGAGAGTGGAGCTGCGCCGAGCCGACGGCGGGGTGATCGCGGTCGAGGTGGTGGGGGAGCCGGACGCGCCTGCGGTGCTGTTCTGCCACGGGTTGGCCGACTCCCGGCTGGCCGCGTACGGCTTCGCGGGCGCGGCCCACGTGCTCGGACTGCGCCTCATCGCCCCGGATCGCCCCGGCATCGGCGGCACCGACGCCCGTCGCCTGCCGCGGGTCGTGGACTGGGCTGCGGAAGCCACCCTGGTGCTGGACGCGTTGGACGTCGGCTCGGTGGCGCTACTCGGCGTCTCGGGCGGCGGAGCGTTCGCGGCCGCCTGCGCGTCCGAGCTGCCTGACCGCGTCCGCAGCCTGCTGCTCATCGCGCCCCTTGGCCCGCCTGCCTGGCCCACCCGCGGGATGGCAGCCGGGCAGCGCGCGTCCTTGCAGATCGCCCGGCACGCTCCGGCCTTCGGTGGCTGGTTTCTGGGCCGCCTGGCCACGCTGGCGCGCCGGGCACCAGGGCTGTTCCTTCGCCTGGCGACCAGCGAGATGCCCGCCGGCGACCGGCGTGCCCTCGCCCAGTCGGACGCACGCGCGGCCTTCCTGGCCAACTACCTGCGAGCGTTCCACCGCGGCAGCTGGGGAGTCGGGCAGGATCTGCGCGTGCTGACCCGACCCTGGGGTTTCGACCTCGAGTCGATCAGGGTGCCTACGTCGATCCACCACGGGGACGCCGACACCACCGTGCCCCTCCAGCACGCCCGCCGCTTCGCCGCCGCGATACCGGGCGCACGCCTTCACATCCATCCCGGCCAAGGCCACTTCTCGCTCTTCATCGCACCCGAGCAGACGCTGGCGACACTCGCCGCATAGCCGGTCGAGGCGCGACGCGGCAGGTGCAACCGGCGGCTGACGGCGTGCGGCTGGGACACGACCGAGCTCCTGGCCCATGCGGACCAGGGGCTAATGGCTGCGTGCCTCATCACTCGTACTCGCGCAACAGCTCTTCGATCTTGCGGTTGGCGATCTCCTGTCGGCCGTCGATGCACTTGGCGTAGCGGCTCAGCAGGACCTCGACGCTGTTGCCCGCGCGTTCGGCGACTTCGGTCGGGTCCACCCCGGAGTTGAGCCACGTCGACAGCGCCGAGTGTCGAAGGTCGTACGGACGAGAAGCGAGCGGCGAGGCGACCGCGGCCGGCGGGAGCGCCAGCTCTCGCGCTTCCTGCCACACGCGGTAGTACGTGGACGAGCCAACCACTCCCCCACGCTCGTTCGTGAACAGCCGCCCGTCCTCGGCAGTGCCGAACGTGGCCACGTGCTCCCGAAGGATCGCGACGAGCTGAGGCGGGATCGGCACGAGCCGAATCTCTTCCACAGGCCGGTTCTTGAGCCCACGGTCGTCGTGCGTATCTCCGGAGTCGGTCCACTGCTTGCCGACACTGGGACGGGTGCGGTTCAGCAGTGCCGTTCCCCAGCCGTTCTCGGGCAGCTTCAGGTCTGCCTCCGTAAGGCCGACGGCTTCGGCCGGGCGTAAGGCGCCGTAGTACATGCAGGCGAACAGCCCGACGAGTCGACGACCGCGGGCACGGCCATACCCGCCAACGTAAGAGACCGCAGTCAGCAGAGCGCGAGCCTGCTCCGGATTGGCCACCACGCGGGGATCTACTTCCCCGGCAACCTTCGGCTTCTTCCAGCGGATGCCCGTAATCGGGTTCTCTTTGAACTCACCGAGATCTACTGCATAGTGCATCGCATTGACGAGTGTCCGACGCTTGCGCCGAACAGTCTCCGCAGCTGCCGCCGTCCCGTCGAGCTTTAGCTTGAGCGAGTCCAGGACGGCCCTGCCGATCGCAGCGTCGCCGAGGTCCGAGAGGGGCGGGATGCTTTGGCCACCCAGTGCAATGTGCTCGCGATCTCGGTCGGCAATTCCTGGTCATCCGGTCCGGGAAGGACGAAAGCCCAGTTGCGAAGTGCCTTCTTGATCAGTTCTTCACGCGGCTGCCCCGGACGCTCGTCGAGAAGTGCCATCGTGAGGGCCGTCAGGGCCTCATTGATCCCGTTGCGCGTGTTCGGCGCCGCGTGTGGCCATTTCATGGCGAGGTACTTCAGAGCGAAGGCGTACCAGGTCATCGAAGCTGCTTGTTCGACCATCGAGTCGGGCAGCCCTGAGTCCGTGTCGAACTCTTCGCCGGCGTGGGCGGCACGAAGCAGCTTGGACCGGTAGTGATCCGCAAGCCCTTTGGTGCGGAACTGTTCGGAGAAGACGTTCCCGGCAACGGTCCATCGGACATCATAGGACGACTTTTTGGTGTTCCTCTTCCGAACGCCCCACACCTTTACGTCGAGGGACTTCACGCCGCCGCCTCCAACTGCTGCAGCCAGGCAGTGAAGTCGCTCCGCCAGACTCGCAGCTCGCCGTTGGGGAGTTTGAATGCGGTCGGCCCCTGTCCCAGCTCGCGCCAGCGGTAGAACGTCCGTCGAGAAACGCCGCCCAGCTCGTCCAAGACTTGGCGGACAGTCATCAGTTCGTCGCGGCGGGCGTCCATGTCGGCTCTCCTTCCGTTCCGGGGGCGGGTTCGAGGGTTGCGGCAAGCCAGGCTTCGGCGCGGGACAGGCCGGTTCCGGCGAACACCCAGTGAGCGAGGACGAGCACGGTTTCGCCGTCCTGCGGGGCGGGCGGGGCCGCTTGGGCCCGACGCCATTCGGCGCGAGCATCACGAAGGGCGCCGAGGGTGGTGGAGTAGCGGCGGGATTTGGTGGAGAAGTGGCCGCGGAAGCCGAGCATGTGGGCCCAGGCACGCAGGCGGAGGTCTGCGAGCTCGCGACGTGCGCCTAGGGCCCAGGCGGTGCGAATCATGCGCCGGGCGTGCTCAGTGATCCGGGCCCCGGCCAACTCGGCGAGGAACCGGATCGGCCGGTCCAAAGTGCCGGTCGCAGCGAGGTACAGCTCGTCTGATCTTCCTAGAGCTAAGGATCAGAAGGTGCCGTGCCCTTCCCGTGCCCGTCCGGTCGGGAAACAACGGGGAACAGCGGTCGCTGACGGACAATCCACATGAGAAGGGCCCCCGACCATTTCGCCTGGTCAGGGGCCATTCACCTGCGGTGGGTATGGGATTTGAACCCACGGTGACATCGCTGCCACGACGGTTTTCAAGATCGCCCACAGGGGTTGACTGGCCCACTGACGGAGGCGCCTTGGCGACCAGGAAGGTTTCCACTCGCTTCCAGTCGCTGGTGGGCAACGGACTCGCCCAAAGGCCGGAACAGCAGGCGCGAGCAAGGGCGCCGTGCACCCCAGCTTCCTGCGCGTCCTCGGAAGCATCTTCGTGCTAGGCGGCGTGGTTGCCCTGCCGGTATCGATCAACATGATTGTGCGGAGCTGAGCCAGGTCCGTGCCCGCTACGTGCCCGATGAGACGGGCCGCAGCGGGAAGTCACGGGGAACAACGGCGAAGTGACACCGAAGCTGCAGGTCAGCGTTGTGCCAGCTCAGGCCCAAACCACTTACGGGATCTTCCAAACTAGGTCTCCGACGCCGTGACTGCTCGTCCCCGGCTGGCTTGACCGGGTCATTGAGGCTCCACACCCACCGCGCGGAAGCGCGAAGGCCGGTTCGCCAGGGGCCCCGGCTGCCTGCACTGAACGGGCGCGACGAGTAGTACGGGACGCCGCAGCACCTGGTTACCATCTCGGCATGCCCCACATGGGAATCCCTGACCCCGTCGTTGACCTGCTACCCGGTGCACTCCTGATGTTTGCCTTGGTAGTGCTCATCAGGGAACTGGACCGTGATGTTGTTGGACGGGGCGTCAGGAAGCCGTGGTTCTTCTCTGCAGTGGCGGCGATCATCCTCGCTAAGTTGCTCTGGCCCTAGCGATGGGTGCTGTACAGCAGTGAAGTACAGCAACCACGGCGACCACGGCCGACCAGCAGCGGTCTCAGGAACCCGCGCGACCACCACAGCGACCCTCAGCGACCGTCGCGCCCATAGTTCGCATCGAGAGGGTCAGTGCGCGCCCGCACGGATGACCAGAAGGGCAAGGGAGCCACAAGGGCTCCGAAGCCTGACGGGCGATAAGCCGCGAGCCACTGAGAGCAAAGACGCAGGGCAGCGCGATGCGCGGGCATCAATTCAAGTTCGTACCGCAGGTCATCGACGAGTTGGCTCGGCAGATCTCTGAGGACCCCCGCCCTCGCCCTGACATCCACACCTGGCTGTGTCAGAACAGGGGCGGCGTCGCCTTGAAGTTCTCACCGCCGTAGAGCGACTCGTAATGAATCTCGATCACTAGGCGTCGGGTGATGAGTTCCCAGAACCAGCGGTGTTGATCTTCGCTGAACTCGTCAAGGTTCAATAGGAAGGTGGACTGCCCTGCAAGGACTACGGCACCCGGGCGCAGAGAGTAGGCCTTTGGCCGCACTGGCAGTGATGCCAGGATGCGTTCTTGGCTGTGATAGTTCCACTCGCCGATGTTCTCTCCGTCCAACCGCACCTCCGAAGTCGTCACAATGGCTGGCCCAAGTCCAGCGTTAATGACCTGAAGGCCCGCCTTGTGCTGTTCGTGTCCCTTGATGCGTCGCATCGCGAGCAGGGGCCTGACGGACTGGCGGTTATGTAACCGCGTGGATCTGGTCTGTGTGTAGCTGACCCAGAGTGAGCCAAGCGCTATGACTGTCGCTGCAACGGCGGTGATCGTGTCTGAGCCCACCCGTCTGCTCCCCCGTACGATGCCTTGGGACCGTGGGCGATTCTTTCCCTCGCCGCCGATGTTCCAGTCCGGAAGCGAGAAGCACGAAACCCCCGGCAGGACAGCGCAGCAGCCCGAAGCCTCGCGGTCTATTCGGGGACCGCGTCCGATCAGCCCGGCTTCGACGCTCTGACCAGCACAGACGCCAGAGGGGCAAGGGGCCACCGGAGCCGTTTGCGCAGGTTCGAATCCTGCCGGGGGCACCCTATGAGGTGCCCAAAGACCCCGCCATCAGTGCTTTCGCTGAGGACGGGGTCTTCGCGTATGTGCAGCCGTATGCCGCTCGGAGCGGCCGTATGTCGGGGTCCGTGGACCAGTCGTGGACAGGAAAGCCGGTCATCGGCGCAGGTCGGCCTACGACGTGGCGAAGCCCCCGGACGGATCCAGGGGCCTCGAAGTCTCACTCGTACTCGTGTAACAAGTCCTCGATCTGAAAGCCCTCAGCCAGTTGCTTGGGCGATGATGCGGTCCATCTCCTCCCGGCCGAAGGCCCGCAGGGTCGTGGTCCGGACGTTGCCCAACCCGCCGACTTGCAGGAGCACCGCAGTGGCGGTCTCGTCGTCAGGCGCCTCTACGACGGCCACGAGGTCGTACGGACCGACGGTCCAGTAGATGTTCAGGACCTTTGCCCCGAGCTTCTGTGCCGCTGCGGCAAAGGCCTCGGCGCGCTGCGGGGTGTCCTTGTAGCCCCGAATCCCCTGATCGGTCCAGTTCAGCAACGCGACATACGTCGGCATGGCGTTTCACCTCTAGGAAGGAGACACAACACATCGTGGGTCAATTCTGGGCACCATGCATGTAATGCGCATAAGAAGCACACCAGAACGAGTGATAGGAGCGATCAGCGATCGATCTCCTCAAGCGGTGGCCAGCTCGTCGCCACGAATGAAGGTGGTGACGACTGTGATGACGCCAACGAGCGCGGACGGCGACGTTGCAATCAGCAGCCCTCACGGTGGTGGTTTCACCCTGGCACCCATTGGTACTGGTCAGGCCATCAGCAAGGCGCAGAAGCACGGTGATTCCCAAGCTCGAGCCCTAGTTCGACTCGCATCACCCGCTCCACGAGAAAGCCCAAGACACAGACCCGGGCCCTCCTTACAGTGAAGGACTGGCCAAGGCCGTGCTGCGCGACCGGGCGGTCACCGGATGGCTCGCCCTGGCCCGTGCCGACGACATGCGAGTGATCACCAGCGCGGCCACGCTCGTGGAAGTGGTCCACCCTCGGATCAAGCGTTCGGCCCTGGAATGGACCTTGTCACGCATCGTCGTCGAGCCGGTCGGCGAGCAGATCGCCCGCCACGCCGCGGCCCTGCTGGCCGACGCCGGCCTGCGCGGGCACAAGTACGCCATCGACGCCTTGCTCGGCGCCACCGCCCTCGCGGCCCCCGGACCCGTCACCGTGCTCACTTCGGACCCCGAGGACCTCATCGCCCTGTGCGGCGGCCGCGTCACCGTCATCAAGGTCTGAGGCGCGCCGGCGAGCTATCGGGCCGGGCAGGCCGTCGGGCCGGACTTCGTGAATTCGGCCTTCGTGCAGTACGTGACGGTCGGGTAGTAGGAGCCCATGACCTCCGCCGGGTTCTCGCCGGGCTGGACGTTCTGGATCGCGTTCGGGAAGTCGGACGCCGGGAGCATGTTCCGGAAGATCAGGACGCCGGGGACGTCGGTGCGGCCCCAGGGGATCCAGGTCACGCCGTTGTCCGCGGTCGCGTTTGCGGGGCGGTCCTGAGGGGTGGAGACGACGTAGGTGTAGCGGTCGTTCTCGTCCAGGGCCGTCTGGTAGTCCGCGGCGCAGGACCTCACCGGGTAGGGGAGGCGCCACTGGTTCTGGCAGAGCGACCAGTACCGCAGCTGGGACTTGGTGAGGACCGACTGGCCTTCGGTGGTGTTCGGGAAGGTGGGCGCCTGTCCGCGGATGACGGCGACGCGGCCCGGTTCGTAGGCGATCGGGGTGCACAGGTACTTGTTGTACGGGTTGGGGAACAATCCGCCGACCTTGTTGGGCAGGGCGAGCTTCGGGGCGTCCGGGGTGGAGGTGCCGCAGCCCTCGAAACCGCCGGGCACGGACTGGGTGGCCACCAGGTGCTCGAGCTCCTCCGCCAGCGGGCCGTCGGGACCCCGGCGGGAACCGGCGTCGGGGCAGGTCTTCAGGGCACGGACCTGGCCGTCCGACTCCCGGACCGACAGGGCGGGAAGGGGGACACCGCCGGTGAAGGCGGCTTTGTCGGTCGGTACGTAGATCCGCAGCGCGAGGTACCCAGAACCGGATGTGGCGCTACCGGTGGTCGCGGCCAGGACGTTGGCTCCGGAGCCGACCGCCACTCCCGGCTGCACGGTGACGCGGTAGCGACGCCGAGCCGGGTCCGTGCTCGCGTCCGGGTCGGTGGCGGGGTTCGTACTGCCGGGATTTGGGGTGATCTGGCCGTCCGAGAGTGAATCGACGTCCGATCCCGTCGCGTTGTACGTCGTCAACGACGAGAACCGGGCAAAGGGAAAGGTGCCCTCCACCACGAGCCGGTCCCCATCGCCCAGTTGGTAGGGCATGAGCCAGTAGGTGGCGTTCGTCTCGGGGAACGCGAAATTCAACCGGGTGGGACTGACCACGGCCGGCCATGCACAGGAGACGGCCGGCGGCTGGTCCACGCGACTGTCCACTTGCCCGGCCATGGCCGGCGACGGCGTTGCCGACATCATCAAGACGCCGAGCAGGGCCGTCGCGGAAACTTGGAGAGTTCGCCACAAGGAGTGCATGAAATCCCCGCCGGCTGGTGAATTCGGGGAGTGGCCGAAAAGGACGTCATTCGCGTCGGCCGTCATCACGGTCCGGCACGCGTCCCGCGTCCCGCACTTGCGTGCGGGAAGACCCGATCAAAAGTCTCGCCCCGTTCCCATGGCGCCGCAACAGCGGACGTCGTGACCTGCGAGGATGCCTGCGGTTCTACCTCCGGGGGCGAAAGGAACGGGACATGGGCGGGGCAGCGGCGGACAACGTCGGGCGGCGACGACGGGTGCTCTACGTGACGGACCTGACGTACCAGGCGCGCGGGCGGCGGTACTGCGACGAGGACGTCCGGCTGACGGCACGGCTGCGCGAGGAGTTTTCGCTGGCGCTGTGCCATCCGCGGGACGCCGAGGCGCTCATGGGCGCGTTCGACCTGGTCGTCGTGCGAAACAGCGGACCGGTGATGAACTACCAGGAGGCGTACGACTCGTTCCGCGCGCGGGCGCGCGCCGAGGGCGTACGGGTCTACAACCCGCTGACCGGCAAGGGGGACATGGCGGGTAAGGGCTATCTGTCGGAGTTGTTCTCCGCCGGGTACCCGGTGATCCCGACCGCCGACCGGGCGTCGGACCTCGGGCGGCTGCCGGAAGCAGACGAGTACGTCGTGAAGCCCTTGCTCGGCGCGGACTCCGCGGGGCTGGAGTTCGTGCCGCGGGACGGGCTGGCCGGTGTGGAGTTCGGGCAGGTGCTCGTACAGCCGCGGGTGCGGTTCCGGTACGAGGTGTCGTTCTACTTCGTCGACCGCACGTTCCAGTACGCGCTCTACGCGCCGCGCCCGGAGCGGCGCTGGGAACTGGAGCGGTACGAGGCGAGCGAGGCGGATCTGGAGTTCGCGCGGGCGTTCGTGGAGTGGAACGGGCTCGAGTGCGGCATCCAGCGCGTGGACGCGTGCCGGGACGAGGACGGGCGGCTGCTGCTGGTCGAGTTGGAGGATCTGAACCCGTACCTCTCGCTCGATCTGGTCGATGCGGAGAGCCGCGAGAGGTTCGAGCGGGCGTTCGTGGAGTCGGTGCGGTCGGCGACGGGGTGAGGCGCCCTGCTCCGTCGGGCTCTCGGTCGGTTCCGTCGGCCCGCGGGGCACTGAGCACTGGGCACGGGTCCGAGGATCCGGCAGATGTCGACGACGGTGGCGGCCGGCTCATGCGGTCGGCCGCCCTGATCGGTCGTCACGTTCCGCCCGCCGCCGCCCAGTGCCGCCGGGTCGATCCCGAGCGCGCCGAGCGCGCCGAGCCGCCCAGCGGCACTTCTTGCGGCACGGGCTGTATCACGTCGCGCGTGGCTCTCCAGCGCGCCGGCGCTCGGCGGCCGGCGGTGCGGAGAGGGCGAGCGCGCGGTGCGTGCGGCGCAGCCGTAGCCGGGCCATGAACGGGTGTACGTACCGGACCGGCGCGAAGTAGAGCCTGCCGAGGCGGTTGTGGATGCGGACGACGGTCGTGAGCGTCACGTCCTCCTCGCCGACGAGGAGCGAGGCGCGGAAGTCGAGGTGGGACGCGTCCTCGCCGAGCAGCAGCTCATTGCCCTCGACCGCCTTGACGGCGAAGGGCAGTACGCCGCGCCAGGCGCGCGGGTCGCGGTCCATGCCGGGCTCCAGCGGTAGCTGCCAGGCGTCGCAGAAGTCGGCGCGGTCGATCGGGAAGCCGGGCCCGAACGCGGTACGGGCCAGACGGGCGCCCTCGGGAACGCTCACCGCCTTCGGCCGGTCCCACACGAGCCGGTGCATCAGACGGACCCAGGGGGACCAGCGGACCGGGCTGTCGCAGGAGCCGGTGGCGGCGCGCTCGAGGTTGTCGAAGAGCTCTTCGATGACGACGTCGTGCATGGGCAGTATGACGAGCGACCAGAGAAGCGCCGCCATGAGGTTCTGCCGCTGCTCCAGGACGTGGACCACACGGCAGCGGGTGGGGCCGAGGGGCTCGATGTCCATGCGGTGGTGGCCGTTGCCGGGCGGGGCGAAGTCGAAGCGGACGCTGCGGCCCGGCTCGTACGCGACGACCTTGTACCTGACGAAGCCGTGGCCGCCGTCCGCGCCGACGCCGAGGGGGCGGTCGAAGCGCACAGGGGGCCAGGCGGGGGTGGGCCAGAGGGGGTCGTCGTCGGCCGACAGCCGGTCCATCAGGGCGCCGACCATGTCGGCGGGGGCCTCGACGATCCGCTCGTGGACGTTCCGTACCGTGCGCATCACGCACCTCCATACGGCAGCGTATGTTTTTCCATACGGTACCGTACGGTGGTTCCATGGCTCGACTCACCGCACAGGACTGGGCCGACGCGGCACTGGCGGCGATCGGCGAACGCGGCCTCGCCGCGGTCGCGGTGGAACCGCTCGCGGCCCGGCTGGGGACCACCAAGGGCAGCTTCTACTGGCACTTCGCCAACCGCGAGGCGCTGATCGAGGCGGCGCTGGCGCGATGGGAGCAGCTCTGCACGGAGGAGATCATCACGGCGATCGAGCGGGAGCCGGATCCGGAGAAGCGGCTGCGCCTGCTGTTCACGGAGGTGACGGCCGCTGCCGCGGAGGATCCGCTGGAGGTCTCCCTCCTGGCCACCGCGGACCATCCGCACGTCGCGGCGGTGCTCCGGCGAGTGACCGAGCGGCGTGTCTCGTACGTCGCGGCGCTGTTCGAGGACCTCGGCTTCCCGCCGGCGGAGGCGCGCAGGCGGGGCCTCCTCGCGTACACCAGCTACCTGGGGCACACGCAGCTCGCGCACGCGGTGCCGGCGACGCTGCCGCAGGGGGAGGAGCGAGGGGCGTACCTGTCTTCGGTGCTGGATGCGTTGCTGCGGCGGGAGTAAGGGGTTCGGTGGGCGTGGCGGGTGCGGGTAGGCGCCTGCGCGGGCCCACGCGGCGGAGCCGCACATCGACACAGCCCCGCCCCGCCCCTTCCCGAACCGGGGCTCCGCCCCGGACCGTTCCCGGGGGCTCCGCCCCCGGACCCCCTTGACCGCGCCGGTACCGTCCGGTCGGCCCTCGCGTCCGTCCTCAATCGCCGGACGGGCTTCAAGGGCGCCGGGAAGCAGCGCCCCCGGTTCAGGCCGAGGCGCGTTTGCGCGCAGGCGTCTTCTTGGCCACTGCCTTCTTCGTCGTGGACTTGGCCGTGGACTTGGCGGCCGCCGCCGTCTTCTTCGCCGTCGAGGTGGACTTCTTCGCGCCCGTCTCCTTGGGCGCCGCCTTGGCCGCGGTCTTCTTGGCCGCGGTCTTCGTCGCCCGCTTGCGGGGCTTGAGCTCCGTGACCTCCGCGGCCTCCGCCGCCTCCTCGCCGCCCTCGCCGCCGCGGGCCTCCTTCGCCGCCTTCACGCTGCTCTCCAGCGCGGCCATGAGGTCGATGACCTTGCCGCCGCCCGCGGCGGGTGCGCGCTCCGGTTCCAGCTCGACGCCCTGGGCCTTCGCGGCGATCAGTTCCTCGACCGCCGCCCGATAGTCGTCGTGCAGCAAGTCGATGTCGACCTCGCCGAGCGTGTCCATCAGGGCGTCCGCGAGGTCGAGTTCGGCGTCGCGGATCTTGACGTCGGTCTCCGGGGCGACGCCCTCCGGCCGCCGGATCTCGTCCGGCCAGAGCAGCCCGTGCATGGCGATGACGTCGTCGACGACCCGTAGCATCCCGAGCCGTTCCCGACCGCGCAGCGCGAATTTCGCGATGGCGACCTTCTTGCTCCGCTTGAGCGCCTCACGCAGCAGCGTGTACGGCTTGGCGGCCGGCACTCCGTTCGCGGAGAGGTAGTACGCCGCGTCCATCTGGAGCGGATCGATCTCCGCGGCCGGTACGAACGCCACGATCTCGATCGTCTTGGCCGTCGGCAACGGCAGCGAGGCGAGGTCCTCGTCCGTGATCGGGATCATCGTCCCGTCCGCGTCCTCGTACGCCTTGCCGATCTCGGCCGCCGGGACCTCCTTGTCGTCCAGCTCGCAGACCTTGCGGTAGCGGATCCGCCCGCCGTCCTCGGTGTGGATCTGGCGGAAGGAGATCGACCGGCTCTCCGTGGCGTTCACGAGCTTGATCGGGATGCTGACCAGCCCGAAGGAGATCGCGCCGTTCCAGATGGATCGCACGTTTCATCCCTTTCATCCGAGTTCATCAGGATTCATGGGATTCTCATCGTATGACGCCCATCACAGAGGTGGAGGGGCGGCGCCTGGCGCTCAGCAACCTGGAGAAGGTCATCTACCCCGCGACCGGCACCACCAAGGGCGAGGTGCTGCACTACTACGCCCTCACCGCCGCTCCCCTCCTCGCCCACCTCCACGACCGGCCACTGTCCTTCCTCCGTTATCCGGACGGCCCCGACGGTCAGCTGTTCTTCACCAAGAACCTGCCCCCCGGCACCCCCTCCTGGGTGTGCGTCGCCGAGGTGCCGCGATCGTCGCGCGAGACCGGCGAACAGGTCGTCGTGCAGGATCTGCCGTCCCTGATGTGGGCGGCGAACCTGGTCGTGGAGTTCCACACTCCGCAATGGCAGGTGGACCAACCGGCGAGGGCCGACCGGATGGTCTTCGACCTCGATCCCGGGCCGCCCGCCACCGTCGTGGACTGCTGCGCGGTCGCCGTGTGGCTGCGCGAGCGGCTCGCCGCCGACGGCCTGGAGGCGTACGCCAAGACGTCCGGCTCCAAGGGGCTGCATCTGCTGGTGCCGCTGGAGCCGACGCCGTCGGCGGAGGTGTCGGCGTACGCGAAGGCCCTGGCCGTCGAGGCCGAGGCCGAGCTCGCGGGGCTTGTGGTGCACCGGATGGCCCGGGCGCTGCGCCCCGGGAAGGTCTTCGTCGACCACAGCCAGAACGCGGCCGCCAAGACCACCGCGACGCCCTACACCCTGCGCGCCCGGCCGGAGCCGACCGTGTCCGCGCCCGTGACCTGGGAGGAGGTCGAGGGCTGCGACTCCCCGACGGACCTGGTGTTCCGGCTCGGAGACATCGCGGGACGGCTCGGCCGGTACGGGGATCTCCTCGCGCCGCTCTTCGACCCCGCCCACGCGGGCAGCCTGCCGTGAGCGCGTCGCGGACGTCGCGGACAGGGCGTGCGCTGCGGCCGCCGCTCAAGGTGGCGCTCGCCGAGTCCGTGGCCAGGCTGCCGCGCGGGGAGGGGCTGGCGTACGAGCCGAAGTTCGACGGCCACCGGATCCTGATCTTCACGCTGGACGGGAAGGCCGTGCTGCAGGCCCGCTCGGGGCGGATCGTGACACCGGCGTTCCCCGATCTGGCGGAGGCCGCGCTCGCGCTGCCGGACGGCACGGTCCTCGACGGCGAGGTGGTGATCTGGACCGGCGGCCGGATCGACTTCGCCGCCGTCCAGCGCCGCGCGGCCGCCACCGCGGGGCGGGCCGGGATCCTGGCGCGCCGGCTGCCCGCCTCGTACGCCGCCTTCGACCTGCTCGCCGAGGCGGGCGAGGATCTGCGCGCCGCGCCGTACGCGCGCCGCCGCGAGCGGCTGGTCGGGCTGCTCGGCCCGCTGGGGCCGCCGCTCCAGCCGGTGCCGATGACGACGGACCCGGAGCTCGCGGCCACCTGGTACGAGACCCTCACGGCGACCGGTGTCGAGGGCCTGGTGATCAAGCGGCTCACCGGGCCGTACCGGGCGGGCGCCCGGGACTGGCGCAAGCTGCGGCACACGGACGTCCGGGACGCGGCGGTGGTCGGCTTCACCGGACCGCCGGACCGACCCGCCGCGCTGGTGCTCGTGCTGCCCGACGACGACGCCCCGGTCGTGTCCAGCCCGCTGCCGCCGGCGCTGCGCACGCATGCGGCGACGGCGCTCGCCGGGCGCGAGGCGGGGACGGCAGCAGACGGCCTGGCGATGGCGATCGGGGTGGGCGAGGTGCCGTACCGCGCGGTGGCGCCGGGGCTCGTGGCCGAGGTGGAGCGGGGAACGACGCGGCACACGGTGGTGACCGTCCTGAGGATCCGGGACGATCTGATTAATCAAGTTTGACTAGTCGCGTGGGCGGGGATTACTGTCGGAGTCCAGTAGTCAAGTTTGATGAGATGAGGAGTGCGCGTGACCGTGCCCCAGCTGCCCGACACCGGCTACATCCCGACCCCCGGCGAGCTCGCGAGCATCGAGGAGTGGTTCGCCGAGTACGACGCGGCGAGCGGCCGGCGTGACATCGAGCGGATGGCCGACATGGCGGTCTTTCCGCTCAATCTGGTGAGCGACGACTCGGCGGGCAACGGCGCGTCCGCGCAGTGGGACCGCGAGCAGTTCGTCGCCACCATGACCCGGGTGATGGGCGACGGCTCCACCGACATCACCTTCGACTCGACGCGCACGCCCGTGTTCCTCACCTCGGCGATGGTCGTGGTCTTCACCGACTCGGTCATGACCATGGGCGCCACCGAGCAGCGGCTGCGGTACGCGGACATCCTGATCAAGCGGGACGGGAAGTGGGCGTTCCAGACGATGCTGCAGGGCGGCTGGGGGGACAACCTGCGCTGACAACCTGCATTGACAACCCACACCGACCACCCGCACCGACCACCCGCGCTCGACCTGTTGTCGCGGGGGTCAGGCGCGCAGCCAGGTCCTGCGGTCACGGGCGCGCCCGTACAGCGACTCGACGTCCGCCGGTTTCAGGACGCCGCCGAGCCGGGAGAGCGCCGCCACCTCGGTGTCGGCGACGATCCGTACGTCCCTCGGCACGGGCGGCACGTCGAGCCGTGCCGCCCCGACCACCGCGAGCACGGGGCGGACGGCCGCGGCCAGCGCGAGCGAGGCCCGCTGGGCTCCCCTGCGGGCCCAGCGCAGCTCGGGGCGGGGCTCGGCGCGGCCCGTCGCGACCAGCGGGTCGGCGACCCGGACGCGACGGCCGCGGGCCGCGAGGGTGCGTACGGCGAACACGCCCGCCGGGCCGATCGCCAGATGGTCGATGCGGTCGGTACCGGGCAGCGGCACGGAGTGCAGCACCCGCCAGCCGGCGCCTTCCAGCCGGTCGAGTTCCGCGCCGAGCCGCTGCTGGGCGTCGAGTTCGGCGAGCCGCGGATCGGCGCGCAGATGCCGCCTGCTGTGCGCACTGTCCAGCGCGAGGTGCAGGGCCTCGCCCGGGCGGTTGGGGGCGAGGTCGTCGTCGGGGTGGAGGGCGAGCCGGACGAGCTCGTCGGCGGTCGGGACGGGCGGGGGCCCGACCGTGACTTCGCCGGTCAGGTACGGGGCGAGGGCGGCGAGGACCTCGTCGCGGAGTTCGGCGAGGACGAGGCTGACGCGGTTGGTGTCGCGGTCGTACCAGGCGGCGTTGCGTCCGCCCGGAAGGCTGACGTACAGCCGTGAACGGCCGTACCTCACCGTCGGCGTGACACGCAGTCCGGTCATACCCATCGCTCCCTCACCCCCACCACCCATGGGAGCAGGAGGCGCGCCGGAGGGGCAATATCCCGGACGGGGGACCGGGCCTGTGCGGCGTGGCGGTTTTCGAAGTCCTCGTTGTCGCAGTCCTGGTGCACACTCTCCCCTAGGTCTTGTCCGGCCGATCAGTCCGGACAGGGCCCGGGCGCTGATCCGGCCCGATCGGCCGGATGCGGCCCGGCACCTGGCTCGCGGGAGGGAACGGCGTGTTCACGGGGATCGACGAGGTCGACTGGGCGTCGCTGGGCCATGCGTACGGTCCGGCGGACGATGTCCCGGGCCTGCTGCGCGGGCTCGCGTCGCCCGATCCGGTCGAGCGGGAGGCCGCGCTCGACGCGATGTACGCCGCGGTGCACCACCAGGGCGATGTGTACGACTCGACCCTGGCCTGCATCCCGTTCCTGCTGGAGCTCGTGGCCAGCCCCGATGTCCAGGACCGGGGAGCCGTCGTGGAGTTGCTGACCAGCATCGGGGGCATCGAGCTGGACGGGGACGACGAGCCCGACCCGGACGAGGAGGAGTTCGAGGAGGCCGCCAACTACGCGATGGCAGCCGCCGCCGTCGCCGCCGGTGCGGACGTGTTCGTCGGGCTGCTCTCGGACGATGACCCCGGGGTACGGCTCGCCGCGCCGTGCGCGCTGGCGATGCTGCACGGGGAGCCCGCGCGCGTGCTGGCGCTGCTGCGCGACCGGCTGGAGGCCGAGCCTGACACGGAGGTGCGGCTCGCGCTCGTCGAGGCGGTGGGCCGGATCGCCCTGCGCCATGCCGCTCTGCGCGCGGAGGCGGTGGACTGGCTGACCGGGCTGCTGGCCCCGGCGCACGCGCCCTGTCTGCGGCTGTCCGCCCTGACCCAGCTGGCCAGGTGCGGGCCGGGGAGCCTGCCGCCCGATGTCGCGGCGACGGCGACGGCGCTGCTGCGTGAGGCGGACGAGCCGGGGAACACCGGCGAGGGCTGCGGCACGGACGACCTGCTGCGGACGCTGCACTCGGCGCTGGGCGACCGGGTCGACGAGCGGATCGCGCTGCTCGTGGGCCGGCTGAGCAGCGGGGACCCTGCGCAGCGTACGGACGCCGTGTGGATGTGCCACGGCTTGATGCGGACCTGGCGGGGACCGTACGACGAGCTGGTGCGGTGCGTCGGGGCGCAGCTCGGCGATCCGGAGCCACGGCTGCGGGCGGCGGCGGCGAGCCTGCTGGAGAGCCTCTTCGGGCTGGCACTGCCCGCGGCGGACGCGCTCGCGGCGCGGCTCACGGAGGTGGACGAGGGCCGGAACGGGGACCGGAACCGGGACGGGGGTGCGGGTGGCGCCGCGCGGGACGACCGCGCGCTGATCGCGCTGGCCAGGCTCGGCGACCCGCGCGCCGTGCCGGCGCTGGCCGCGGCGCTGGAGAAGCCGGAGCTGCCGCGTGAGGTGGCGTTCGCGGTGCCGTATCTCGGGGCCGCCGCCGCGCCGCTCGCGCCGGTCCTGCGGCGCCGCCTCGCCGAGGCCGAGCTCGACGACGGGACGGTCCCGCTGATGCTCGCGCTGGGGGCACTTCGGGCGGCCGAGGCGCTGCCCGAGGTGCTGCGGGTGCTGCGGAGCGCCCCGGAGCGGGGCGGCGAGTGGGTGACGGAGTCCGCGCTGCGGGCCCTCACGGCGTTCGGGCCCGCGGCGCTGCCCGCCGCGCCGCAGCTGCGCGAGCTGCTGGGGAGCCCGTGCTCGTCCGTTGCCGCAGCCGCGGCGAGGGCGCTCTGGGCGGTCTCCGGTGACGCCGGTTCCGTACTGCCGCCGCTGCGGGAGCTCCTCGCGGCGGACGGCCCCGAAGCGCGCCGCGCGGCGGCCGCCGCGCTCGGCTTCCTCGGTCCCCGCGCATCGGCCGCGGCGCCCGCCCTCCACGACCTCCTCGCCTCCCGCGAACGGTGGCTCCGCATGGACGCGGCGATCGCCCTCTGGCGCGTCACCGGGGACACCCGGGACGCGCTCCCGGTCCTGCTCTCGGCCTGGGAGGAGAACCGCTACGGCCGCGTGGAGGTCGCCGAATGCCTCTCCGAAATGGGCCCCGCGGCATCCCCCGCCGCACCGCTCCTGCGTGCCGAGCTGGCCCGGCCACGCCGCCACAACGTCCTCGACGGGGGTTCCGGCACCCACGACATCGAACGGGACGAGCGCCTGCTGACGCTGTGCAGGCGGGCGCTGTCGGTGGGGGCGTGAGGCTGGGCGGGAGCCGCGCCCAGCCTCACGGGACGTGACCCGTACCATCCGCGCCGCCCCCGTCTCCGTCGTCGAACGCCGGACGGGCTCCCACGGAGCCCCACCGTTACACAACCGACGAAGCCCCGCCGAATCATCGCAATAGCGGACAGATAGCATCTATCTTCTCGGCGAGTACGCCCTTCCGCTTAAGGTTGACCGAAAGACCGACCGGCCCGAGCCCCGTCTGACGCGCAAGACGGCGTCGCCGCAGCATCAGCAGGGAGCCAGCTCCGTGAATCCGTTCCGCACCGCCATGGGCGCAGCGCTCGCGGCGATCGCCGGGGTCCTGTTGCTGTCCGGGTGCGGGGGCGCGGGTCGGCTGGAGAGCGCGGGGGCGACGCCGACGGCCGTGGGGCCCGTGGAGCTGTGGCCGGAGCTGCCGCCGATCTCGGCGCCGCCCGTCGACTACGGGGAGAGCGACACCACGCGCATCCCGGGGATCACGGTGCGGGACGGCGACGTCCACTCCCTGGACCCGGTCGCCGTCGTCCAGGCCGAGGTGGCCGCCCACCCCGAGGAGGTCACAGGAGCCGAGGGGCTCTACCCGCAGACGGCCCGGCAGATCCGCGACTGCAGGTCGAAGCCCAGCACCTGCCCGGTACTCAGGCCGTACTACCGCGACCTCACCGGCGACGGGAAGGACGAGCTGATCCTCGCCATCACGATGCCCGAGCAGCGCACCGCGATGCGGGTCTACATGCCGGAGAACGGCGGGCTGACGCGGATCATGTCCGACTCGGACGCGGTCGTCCGGGTCGAGGTCGCCGGCAAGGACCTGATCATCCGCGCCGTGTCGGCCGGTATCCCCGGGTACGAGTACCGCACCGCCTGGTCCTGGGACGAACAACAGCGCGCGATGCTCCCCGCCCGCGACGAGATCATCCGCGTCAAGCCGTCGGCGCCCCCGATGCCCGTTCCGTCGGCGGAGGCCACCCGATGACCCCGCACCGCACCCGCACCACCCGCACTCGCACCCGTACCCGTACCCGTACCCGTACCCGCAACATCCGCGCCCGCCGCGCCCACCGCCATCCGCTCCTCCCCCGCCTCCCCGCCTGGACCGCGACGCTGACCTGGAAGGCCGCACTCTTCATCACCGTCATGTGCTGCGCCCTCGCCGCGCTGCTCGGCGCGCTGGTCCATGTGTCCGTGACACGCCAGACCGTGGACCAGGCCCGCGAGAAGGCCCTCTCGCGCCTGGAGGACGTGACGGAGGCGTACGAGGCGGGCGAGCCGCTCGCCTGGTACGGCGAGATCGATCCGCCGGGGCTGCCGACCGAGCTGCGGAACCTCGCCCTGAGCGGGAAGCGCGGAACGGTCGTCTCCGACTTCCGGGACCGGCCCACCATGTGGGCCGCGGGCCCGGCCGACGGACGGGCCATAGCCGTGCACGTCGACTACACCCTCAGCGCGGACACGATCAGCAATCTGGACCGTGCGATCCTCGGCTCCTCCGTCCTCGCGATCGGCGCCACGCTGCTGGTGGGCGCGTTCGCGGTGAGCCGCGTGACCCGCCGGCTGCATCTGACCGCGCAGGTGGCCCGCCGTATCAGCGCGGGCGATCTGGACGCCCGCGTCAACGACCCCCGCACCAAGGACCCCTCGCGGCCCGAGGACGAGGTCGCCACGGTCTCCGGCGCGCTGGACACCATGGCCTCCACGCTCCAGGAGAAGCTGCTCAACGAGCAGCGCTTCACCGCCGATGTGGCGCACGAGCTCCGCACCCCGCTGACCGGGCTCTCCGCCGCGGCCGAGCTGTTGCCGCCGGGCCGACCGTCGGAGCTCGTCCAGGACCGGGTCCGTACGATGCGCGCCCTGACCGAGGACCTGCTGGAGATCTCCCGGCTGGACGCGGGCGGCGAGACCGTGGATCTCGACATCCACGAACTCGCACCGGTCACCGAGCGGATGGTCCGGGCGGCGCGGGCGGCCGGTTCGGAGACGGAGCTGCGGATCGTGCGGCCGGCGAGCGTCGAGACCGACAAGCGCCGCCTGGAACGGGTGCTGGGCAATCTGATCACCAACGCCCACACGCACGGGGACCGGCCGGTCGTCGTGTCGGTCGACGGGCCCGTGGTGTCGGTACGGGACCACGGCACCGGATATCCGCCGTATCTGCTGGAGCACGGCCCCCAGCGGTTCCGTACCGAGTCGGGCGGCAAGGGCCATGGCCTCGGGCTGACGATCGCCGTCGGGCAGGCGGCGGTGATCGGCGCGGTGCTGGAGTTCTCCAACGCACCGGACGGCGGGGCACTCGCCCGGCTGAGGCTGCCCGAGTACGTCCACCTCGGCGGGGACGAGGACGCAGGTGGGGACGGGGGCGAGGACAGCTCGCCGACCGCCGACGGCACGCCTGAGTCCACAGATCAACGGCACGCCTGAGTCCACAGATAAGAGGACATAAGATCCCTGCTTGCTACGTTGCGTGCCATGACCGCAACGGCAGCGGACGCTCCCCCGCCCGCACTTCGCCTGTCGAAGCGGCGCGGGGTCGAGCTCTCGCTCCTCGTCTGCGCCGTCCTCATCTCCGTCTACGGCTATGTCGACGTCGGGCTCACCCGCAACGGCGCCGTCCCGCCCGACGCCGTCGCGTACGGCGCGGGCCTCGGTCTGCTCGCCCTGCTCGCCCATCTCGCCGTACGGTTCCGTGCCCCGTACGCGGACCCCCTCCTCCTCCCGATCGCGGTCCTGCTCAACGGCATCGGCCTGGTCCTGATCTACCGGCTCGACCTCGAGACCCCCGGCTTCCGCGCCGCGCCCACGCAGCTCGTCTGGTCGACCCTCGGCGTCGCGCTCTTCATCGCGGCCGTCGTGCTGCTCCGCGACCACCGGCTGCTGCAGCGGTACGCCTATGTCTCCGTCGCCGCCGCCCTGGTCCTGATGATCGTGCCGATCTTCTTCCCCGCCGTGAACGGGGCCCGGATCTGGATCCGGCTCGGCGGACTCTCCTTCCAGCCCGGTGAGTTCGCCAAGATCCTGCTCGCGGTGTTCTTCGCCGCGTATCTCGCCGCCAACCAGAGCGCCCTCGCCTACACCGGCCGCCGGATCTGGAAGCTCCAGTTCCCTACCGGCCGCGTCCTCGGCCCGATCGTCACGATCTGGCTCATCAGCGTCGCCGTCCTGGTCCTCGAACGGGACCTCGGCACCTCGCTGCTCTTCTTCGGGCTGTTCGTGATCATGCTGTACGTGGCGACGGGCAGGACCGGCTGGATCGCCGTAGGGCTGCTGCTCGCCGCGGTCGGCGCGGTCGCGGTCGGCGCTCTCGAGCCGCACGTCCACAGCCGGGTCGAGGACTGGCGCGACCCCTTCGCCTCCATCGAGGCCGGCCAGGGGCCCGGGCAACTCGCCCAGTCGCTCTTCGCCTTCGCCGCCGGCGGCATCCAGGGCACCGGGCTCGGCGCCGGGCACTCGATCCTGATCGGCTTCGCCGCCAAGTCCGACTTCATCCTGGCGACCGCGGGCGAGGAGCTGGGGCTCGCCGGGCTGGCCGCGCTCATCCTGCTCTACGGGCTGCTCGTGGCCCGCGGCTTCCGCGCGGGCCTCGCCCTGCGCGACCCCTTCGGCCGCCTCGTCGCGGTCGGCCTGGCCGCCATTCTCGCCGTTCAGGTCTTCGTCATCGCGGGCGGAGTGACCGGGCTGATCCCGCTCACCGGTATGGCCATGCCCTTCCTCGCACAGGGCGGTTCGTCCGTCGTCACCAACTGGATCATCGTCGCGCTGCTCATCCGCGTCAGCGACTCGGCCCGCGCCCCGCTCCCCGAGGCGGTCGGGGCCGGAGCCGTCACGGAGCCGCCGCCCGCCGTGGCCGCGCCTTCGGGGGAGGGACGATGACGCGATACATCCGGCGCGCCGCCGTGCTCTGCCTGATCCTGCTGGTCGCGCTGCTGGTCAACGCCGTACGCGTGCAGGTGATCGAAGCCGACGCGCTGAATGCGAACCGGGCCAACCGCCGCCCGGTCATCGCCCGTTACGAAGCGCCGCGCGGTGACATCGTCGTCGGCTCGAAACCGGTCACCGGTTCCAAGGACACCCGGCAGCAACTGCGCTACGAGCGGACGTACCGCAACGGCCCGCTGTACGCGCCCGTCACCGGTTACGCGTCCCAGCTCTACGGCACCACCCTGCTGGAGCATGCCGAGGACACGGTCCTGTCCGGTACCGACCCGCTCCTCGCCCCGCTCCCCCTCTGGAACGACCTCACCCGCTCCCACCGGCCGGGCGGCCGCGTCGTCACCACCGTCAAGGCCTCGCTGCAGGAGACCGCGTACCGCGGTCTCGCCGGGCGGCGGGGCGCGGTCGCCGCGATCGAGCCGTCGACCGGCAGGATCCTGGCGCTGGTCAGCAGCCCGTCGTACGACCCGGGCCTGCTCTCGGGGAACAGTGCGGCCGTCACCGACACCTGGAAGCGGCTCATCGCGTCGGAGACACAGCCGATGCTCAACCGGGCCATCCGGCAGACCTATCCGCCCGGCTCCACCTTCAAGATCGTGACGGCGGCCGCGGCGCTGGACGCCCGGGTCGTCACCGACCCCGAAGACCCGACCGACACGCCCGATCCCTATGTCATCCCGGGGACGAGGACGAAGCTGCCCAACCCCGTGGGCGACTGCGAGGACGCATCGCTCTCGTATGCGATCCAGTGGTCCTGCAACACCGTGATGGCGGACCTCGGGGTGAAGGTCGGGCTGCCCGGGATGCTGGAGGCGGTGGGCAGATTCGGCTTCAACGACAAGGAGCTGAGGATCCCGTCCGGGGTCGCCGTCTCCAATTTCGACCGGCACATGAGCGTGGACCAGCTGGCGCTGTCGTCCATCGGCCAGTTCGACACGACGGCGACGCCGCTGCAGATGGCGATGGTGGCCGCGGCCGTCGCCAACGGCGGGGAACTGGCGTACCCGTACCTGGTCGAGCGGACCACGACGCGGGACGGCGACACGGTGCGGGAGACGCCCAGCCGCTCCTACCAGCGGGCGATGAACCCGGCCACGGCGCTGGTGCTGCGGCGGATGATGATCGAGGCGGTCGAGAAGGGCACCGGGAGGCGGGCAGCGATGCGTGGGGTCGTGGTGGGCGGCAAAACGGGCACCGCGCAGCACGGCATCGGCAACAAGGGCATCCCCTACGCCTGGTTCATCGCCTGGGCCCAGGCCCATGACGCACCCCGCCCCGCGGTGGCGGTCGCGGTGGTCGTCGAGGACGCGGAGGCCAACCGCGCGGAGATCAGCGGCGGCGGCGACGCGGCACCGATCGCGCGGGCGGTGATGGCCGCGGCGCTGAGGGAGGCGGGGCCCTGACGGGGGTGCGGGCGGGTGCCGGGTGCCGGGTGCGCGGTCCCGGCCCGCGGAACGGAGCCGCACAACTCGGATTCCCCCTCGACTCCCCCGAGTTGAAAGACATTGTCGAAGCCCTCGACCCCGTCAACGCGGTCGCCGAGGAGAACGAGAAGCGCCTGCTGCACCTGCGCGAGGACGGCCCGACGCCCTATGCGTTCACGCTGCGCACGTCGTTTCCGCCGGGCGTCGAGTGAGCCCGCCGGTCAGGCCCGGGGCCTGCGCCGGTTGATCGACACGGATGACATCAGCGGCCCACCACGGCGTGCGTCCTGGTCAGCTGCCCGGAAGGCGCTCACGTCGGCTGAGCCACTCCTCGGGCACCGCGTCGACGCCGGTCGCCGCGCCCACGATGCCGCCGGTGATCGCGCAGGTGGTGTCGACGTCGCCGAAGCCCTCGGCGGTGGCCCACAGGGCGGCCACCAGGTCGTCGGAGTGCCGGGCAGCCGTCCAGACGGCGAAGGGCACGGTGTCGTCGGCCCGGATGCGCTGCCCGTTCCCGAGGACGTCCGCGGCGCGCCACGGCTCGGTGGTGAACGGCAGCCCGGCGGCCCGCTCCAGCCCCTCCCGTACGGCGCTGACCGGCGTCCGGTCGGCGACCGCGGCGATGTCCAGTTCACCGCGTACGGACAGGGCCGCGGCGACCGCCACGGCGACCGCACCCGCGACGCCCTCGGGGTGGGAGTGGGTGACCTGCGCGGACAACTCGGCCTGGCGGACGACCTGTCCGAGGTCCGGGGAGAACCAGGCGCCCAAGGGCGCCACCCGCATCGCCGCCCCGTTGCCCAGACTGCCGCCCTCGAACAGCTCGGGCGCGAGCGTGCGCCAGTCCTCCGGAGCGGCCGGCAGAGCAGGCAGCAGCATGTGCATCCCGTGCCCGTAGCCGCGCGCCGGATCGGCGTCGTACGTGAGCGCGAAGCAGGCGGCCAGCCGGTCCTGGTCGACGGTCCCGTGCTCGTCGAGGACCCGGAGCAGAGCCAGGGCCATCGCGGTGTCATCGGTCCAGTGCCAGTCGGGCTCCTGGGGCGTGCGACGGGCCTGAATGTCGTCGTAGGCCTGCTGCGGCTCCCGGAAGAGCGGGAACCACCGTTCCCCGAAGGCGTCGCCGAGAGCGAGTCCTTCAAGGCTGCGGCGCGCGGCGGGGCGGTCGGCTGCGAGCGTCATGGCCGCCATGCTGCCGCGCCGGACCGTCGGCGTACACCGGAAATCCGCTCAGGCCCCGCCCTCCGCGATCGCCTCCTCCACCTCCGCCACCCGCTCGGCCTCCTCGGCCGCGAAGCGCTCACGGTCCAGCTGTTCAGCGAGCTCCTCGTCCTGGCTCATCAGCAGGTCGAGGTTGGAGTCGCCGAGCTCGAAGACGCCCATGTCGACGTACGCCCTCTGGAGCCGCTCGCCCCACAGGCCGATGTCCTTCACGCACGGCACGATCCGGCTGAAGAGCAGCTTCCTGAAGAGGTGCAGGAACTCGGACTGCTCGGTGTACTCCTCCGCCTCCTTCCGCGGGATGCCGAAGCCCTCCAGCACCTCAAGGCCACGGATGCGGTCCCGCATCAAGTAGCAGCCCTCGATGACGAATTCCTCGCGCTCGCGCAGCTCCGCGTCCGTGAGCTGCTTGTAGTAGTCGCGCAGCGCCATCCGCCCGAAGGCGACGTGCCGGGCCTCGTCCTGCATGACGTACGCCAGGATCTGCTTGGGCAGCGGCTTGTCGGTCGTGTCGCGGATCATGCCGAACGCGGCGAGGGCGAGCCCCTCGATGAGGACCTGCATGCCGAGGTACGGCATGTCCCAGCGGGAGTCGCGCAGGGTGTCGCCGAGCAGCCCCTGCAGGTTGTCGTTGATCGGGTAGAGCATCCCGATCTTCTCGTGCAGGAAGCGCCCGTAGATCTCGGCGTGCCGGGCCTCGTCCATGGTCTGGGTCGCGGAGTAGAACTTCGCGTCGAGGTCGGGCACGGACTCGACGATCCGCGCCGCGCACACCATCGCGCCCTGCTCGCCGTGGAGGAACTGGCTGAACTGCCAGGAGGAGTAGTGCCGGCGCAGCTCGCCCTTGTCCTTCTCGGTCATCTTCGACCAGTGACGGGTGCCGTAGAGGCTGAGTGCTTCGTCGGGGGTGCCGAGCGGGTCGTACGGGTCGACCTCGAGGTCCCAGTCGATCCGCTTGGCGCCGTCCCACTGTTTGTCCTTGCCCTTCCGGTAGAGGGCGAGGAGGCGGTCGCGTCCGTCGTCGTACTCCCAGCTGAAGCGGGCGGCACCGGAGGCCGGGACGGACCAGACGGGTTCCTGGGGCGGGTTGGTGTAATGGTCAAACGTCGACACGAAAGGCTCCCTCGCCTCGCACTGACGAACTGACGGTCTGTTGGCAGGCTCACACGTTGGTAGACACTCAGTCAACAAGTGCCGCGCAGGGGATTGACGGCCTTACTGACGCGCAGTCTCATAAGAGGCATGACGACTGTGACCCCACGCGATCTCACGCTCCTCCGCGACGCCCTCGGCCCGCTGCGGGACCGCGAACAGGTCGCCGAGCGCCTGCTCGAATCCTCGGCCAAGCACTCCTTCGACCCCGAGACGGAGCTCGACTGGGAGGCCCCGATCGAGGAGGGCAAGTGGTTCTGGCCGCCCGAGCTGGTGTCTCTGTACGACACACCGCTGTGGAAGAAGATGTCCGAGGAACAGCGGATGGATCTGGCGCGGCACGAGGCGGCGTCGCTCGCGTCGCTCGGCATCTGGTTCGAGATCATCCTGATGCAGCTCCTCGTGCGGCACATCTACGACAAGTCCGTGACCAGCAATCATGTGCGGTACGCCCTCACGGAGATCGCGGACGAGTGCCGGCACTCGATGATGTTCGCGAAGATGATCCAGAAGGGCGGCGCACCGGCCTATCCGGTGCCGCGGATCTACCACAATCTGGCGCGCGTCCTGAAGACCGTGTCGACCACGCCGGGTTCGTTCGCCGCGACACTGCTCGGCGAGGAGATCCTCGACTGGATGCAGCGCCTCACCTTCCCGGACGAGCGCGTCCAGACGCTGGTCCGTGGCGTGACCCGTATCCACGTGGTGGAGGAGGCCCGCCATGTGCGCTACGCCCGTGAGGAACTGCGCCGCCAGATGGTGACCGCGCCGCGGTGGGAGCAGGAGTTCACCCGCCTCAGCTGCGGCGAGGCGGCGCGGGTCTTCTCCGTCTGCTTCATCAACCCCAAGGTGTACGAGAACGTCGGCCTGGACCGGCGCGAGGCGGTTGCCCAGGTGAAGGCGAGCGGCCACCGCCGCGAGGTGATGCAGACGGGCGCCAAGCGCCTCACCGACTTCCTGGACGACATAGGCGTGCTGCGGGGCGCGGGGCGCAGGCTCTGGAAGCGCTCGGGGCTGCTCGCCTGAACGCCGCACTGCGAGGGGGGCAGCGCGGCGGGGCCCGTGGGCGCGGCGGTTACGCTGCCCGTATGACCCCGAGTGCTCCCGCGGCGAATCGCGCGTACCGGCGCCTCAGTGTGGAGGAGCGGCGCAGTCAGCTGCTCCGCGCCGCCCTCACCCTGTTCGGGCACCGGGCGCCCGAGGACGTGTCGCTCGACGATGTCGCCGAGGCCGCCGGGGTGTCCCGGCCGCTGGTCTACCGCTACTTCCCCGGCGGAAAGCAGCAGTTGTACGAAGCCGCCCTGCGCAGCTCCGCCGACGCGCTCGTGCTGTGCTTCGCGGAGCCGCCCACCGGGCCGCCCACCGAGCGGCTCGGCCGGGTCCTCGACCGCTATCTCGTCTTCGTCGACGAGCACGACGCCGCGTTCAGCGCGCTCCTCCGCGGCGGCAGCGTCGCCGAGACGTCCCGTACCAGCGCGATCGTCGACGAGGTGCGGCGCGCCGCCGCCGAGCAGATCCTGGTCCACCTCGGGGTCCCGGACCCGGGCCCGCGGCTGCGGATGATGGTGCGCACCTGGATCGCCGCGGTCGAGGCGGCCTCGCTGATCTGGCTGGACGAGGACAAGCAGCCGCCGGCCGACGCACTGCGGGTCTGGCTCGTCGACCATCTCGTCGCCCTGCTGGCCGCGACCGCGGCCTCCGACGAGGAGACCGCCGGTGTCATCAGGGAGCTGCTCGCCCAGGAGACCCCGTCGGGGCCGGTCGGGGCGCTCGCCCGCCGGGTGCTCCCCGTCGTGGGCGACGCGGGTCACCTGATGCAGCCACCGGCGGAAGAGAATTAACAGCGCGCCTGCGCGAGACTGGGCGGGTGAGAAGCGAGAACACCCCCTTCGTCGGCGGCCCCCTGGACGGCCGGGTCCTGCCCGTCCTCGTCGGCCCCACCGGCAACCCCCCGCAGTGGTACGAGGTTCCGGTGCCGGACGACGCGGGCGGGCCGCCCACCGTCTACGCGTACCGCCGCGTCCCGGCCGGCCACACCAAGCGGCTCGGGCTGCCGCGCGGCTGGCGGTACGAGTACGCCCCCGGCGGCCGCGAGCGCCGCACCCTCAACTGGCCCTGGTCGAAGCCGAAGCGCGGCGCACAGTGACCGAATAGGATCATCGCGAACGCACCACCAGGGGGGAGCTCGCCGATGGAGCCGCTTCAGCAGGACGACCCGCGCCGCATCGGCCCGTACACGACGCTGTCGCGCTTCCGCGAGTCCGCGAGCACCGTCCAGTACGTCGCACACGGCGGACCGGACGACGCCACCGTCGTCGTCTCCCTCGCCCGGCCCGAGCTCGCGGCACTGCCCGCGTTCCGGCGCCGCTTCGAGGCGGAGGCTCGTACGGCGGACCGGCTCGCGGGCGGCTGGGTGCCCACCCCGGCCGGCGGGGCCACGGACGGGCCGGGGCTGTGGACCGCGTACGCCTACGTCCCCGCCCTCACGCTCGCCGAGGCCATCGCCCTCGCCGGGCCCCTGCCGGAGCGCGCGGTACGGATACTGGGCGCGGGCCTCGCCGAGACCCTCTCCCGGGTCCACGCGACCGGCACGGTGCTGCACGGCCTCACCCCGGAGACCGTCCTGCTGGCGGCCGACGGCCCCCGGCTCACGGCCTTCGGCGCCCTCGGCGCCGCCGCCCACGCCCAGGCGGGCCCGGGCGGCGGACTCTCCGTGCGCCTGGCCTACCTCACCCCGGAGCAGGTCGCGGGCGAACAGCCCGGCACCGCGTCGGACGTCTTCGTCCTGGGCCTGCTCCTCGCGTACGCGGCCACGGGCACGACCCCGGCCCTCCCCGACGACGCGTCGATCAGGGCCGATGCCCCCGAACTGGGCGGGATTCCCGAGGAGTTGCGCGAGCTGGTGGCCTCGTGCCTCGCCAAGGACCCCTCCTCGCGCCCCACGGCCGGCACGGCCGCGGCGACGCTCGCCCTGGAGGGCGCATCGGCCCTGGCCAAGGACGGCTGGCTCCCGGAGTCCTTGCTGACGGCCCTGTCGGCCCAGGCGGCCACGGTGTCGGCGGCCCGGGCGCCTGCGGAGCCCGGCACCGGGCGGAAGACCCTCGCCCTCGGGGCCGTCGGCCTGCGCGTCGGCGACAAGATGACCGCCGCCCTGGGCATCCCGCGGGCGCGGGTGGGCGGGAGGGCACCCGGGCCGGCCCTGCCCGCAGCCGGTGGCATGCCGGCCCCGTCCGTCGGCACCCCCGCGGCGCCCGCACACGCGCCTGCGGTCGCACACGCACCCGCAGTCGCCGGGGCACCCGCCCCACCCGAACCACCCACCGCTCCCAAGTCCGACCTCACCGCCTCCGTGCTGGCCGCCAAGGCCGGGGCCGAGCGGCGTGTGGTGGTCGCCGGGGCCGTGGCCGGCGTGGCCGGGCTGCTGCTCGGCGGAGGCATCGGGGTGGCCGTCGCCGGTGGGGACGCCGAGCCCGCGGCCACGCCCGAGAACCCGGCGAAGGCCCCCGCGCCCGTCCCCGGAGTGCCGCCCGCTCCCCTCTGGGCGTACCGGCACACGGACAGCGGCCCCCTCGAAGCCGCCGTGTGGCGCGACCGGGTCGTCGTCCTCGGCGACGCGCGCCGGAGCACCGGCGTCGATCTGCGCACCGGCCGTCGCCTTTGGACGCAGCAGGGCGCGCAGGCCGCGCACCGGCCCGTCGTCGCGGGCGACAGCGTCTTCGTGATCGGTGCGGCGAACTTCCTGTGGCTCTCGCCGCAGGACGGCAGCATCAGGCACCGCGTCGCCGCCCCCGCACACGTCACCTCGCTCGCCGCCGCCGACGGACCGGTCGTCTGGTTCACCGGGACGGCGGGCGCGGGCACGTACCTCTTCGCGTACGACGCCGTAGCCCGCAAGGAGCTCTGGCGCACCCAGGTCCCGAACGGCATCGCCCGCGGCGCGCTGCCGAAGTACCAGGGCGTCGCGGTGCGCCCCGACGGCATCCTCGTACGGCAGGACAGCGCCTCGCTCACCGCGCAGCAGCGGAAGGCCGGCAAGGGCCTGGCGCTGTTCACGCTGTACGACCGGGTCACCGGCAAGCTCGTGTGGGGCAAGTACTTCACCGCCGTACTGCCGGACACCACCGTCTCCGGCGACCCGGCGGGCAGGCTGTACGCGGCGGTCGGCACCGGCCTCCACGCGTTCGACACGCGCAGCGCCAAGCGCGTGTGGCAGGCGGCCGGCGCCCCTGCCCCGGGGGCCATCGGCCCGAACGCCTTCGGGGAGGGTGTCGTCCATGACGGCACCCTCTACCTCGGCACCGCGCACCACCAGCTGTACGCCCTGGACGCGGCGACGGGCCGGAGCCGCTGGGTGCGGTCGACGGAGGCCGGTGGCGGCGGGCGCCCGCGCCCGCTGCTGTCCACGAGCGGGCGCACCGTGCTGACCCTGGAGCCCACACAGGTCACCGCGTTCCGCACGGAGGACGGCAGCCGGCTGTGGAAGTTCCAGGACGCAGGTGGCCAGTCGCCCTCGCCCAGCGGCTACCGGGGCATCGTCGCCGGACGCACCGCCGTGGTGTGGCGCGACAGCACCCTGTACGCGCTGCCGGTCGGCCCGTAGCCAGCAGCCACGCCGCACAGCCCGCGAATCGGCCCCCCGTGGGTGACGGTGTTGCGCCGGACCGGCCAGTCGAGCGGTTGTCACACGATCGCGGACGCATCATCCCTCCTGTAACCGAGGGAAGGTGATGCCGTGCCAGGAAGGATGCTGCGTTCGGTCTGCACGGCCGCACTGGCCGCTGCCACGGCGCTCGCGGCAACAGCAGCCGCGACCGCAGGACCGGACGACTCCAGCTCCCCGGACGGTGCAGCCGACGCGAGCGTGCGGCGCGCCTCGAGCCCGTCGGCCACGGCAAGCGGGTCGGCCGCCGCCGAACCGTCGGCCGCATCCCATCCGCCTGCCCCCGAGAGCAGGCCTGGCCCCGCGGCGCACAGCATCGCCGGACTGCTCACCCGGCTCCAGGAGCTGTACCGGCAGGCGGAGGAAGCCGCCGAGGCGTACACCGCGGCCGAAGAGCTGCGCGAGGAGCAGCACGCCGAGACGAAGCGCCTCGGCTCCGAACTCGCCGAAGCCCGCAACGCGCTCGCCCGCAGTCGCCGCGACGCGGGGCGGCTGGCCCGCCTGCAGTACCAGGGCCGCTCCGAACTCTCCCTCTACCTCCACCTTCTACTCGCCCGCAGCCCGCAGCAGGCTCTCGACCAGGGGCATCTGATGGAGCGTGCGGCCCGCGACCGGGTGGCGACGATGGCCCGCCTGACGCGTCTGACGCTCCGCGCCGACGCGCTGGCGACGGCGTCCCGTAAGGCCCTCGACGAGCAGCAGTCGCTCGCCGAGAAGCAGCGCAGACAGCGCGACACGCTGCGGGCCCGGCTGAAGGACGTGGAAGAGCTGCTGGCGTCGCTCTCTGCGCAGGAACTGGCCGCGCTCGGCGCGCCAAGCGCGCTGGAGCGCGGCGGTACGGAGGCGGGGCCGGGACGGACCGGCTGAAACAGCCCGCCCGGTACCGACCGCGTGGCCCGCGTGTCCCTCCCCAAACGCCGGACCGGGACCAGTAGCTCGCCCCACGCCGCACGCGCTGCCCGGGCCGGGAGCGTTCGCCGTGGCCGGGCGATCGGGGCGTGCGGCGACGTAGGGGGACGTGCGTGGTGCCCGAACCCCTCCCCCCACCAGGAAATATGCCGGTAACTGGGTGCATCGGTATGCGCCCTGTCTACCCCAGTCGGGTAAAAAGGGTCACCTGACCGGATCATGCAGCGCGCTGGTGGCGCGCGCGCCGCAGTGCCGGCGGCTGGGATGAGTCTCGTGCGGGCAGTCGGTCCGCACGCTGTCCCCCTCGCACTCCCGCGGCAGTCGTTGTGACCGCGGGGAAGGAAGCCAAGACATGAACAATCGAATCCCCCCCATGGGACTGCCCCGGGCGCGACGCGCACGGGTCCTGCTCGCCTCGATAGCCGGCGTGGTCACTGTGACCGGCCAACTGCTGGTGATGGCTCCTAATGTTCACGCAGTCGATCTGGAATCTCACGACCGTCAGTCCCGGCACACCGATGTGCAAGCGGCCCTGCCCGGCGACCGCGGCGAGGACCGGGAGGACCACGGCAAGGACCGCGGCGAGGACCGGGAGGACCACGGCAAGGACCACGGCAAGGGCCGCGGCGAGGGCCGCGGCGAGGGCCGCGGCGAGGACCAGGAAGACCAGCGCGAGGACCACGGCAAGGACCACGACGAGGACGAGGAAGACCAACGCAAGGAACACGGCAAGGAGCACGACGAGGACGAGGAAGACCAGCGCAAGGAACACAGCAAGGACCACGACGAGGACGAGGAGGACCAGCGCAAGGAACACGGCAAGGAACAGGAAGACCAGCGCGAGGGCCAGGGCAAGGGCAAGGGCCAGGGCAAGGGCCAGGGCCAGGGCCAGGGCCAGGGCAAGGAACACGGCAAGGAACACGGCAAGTACGAGCCTAAGTACCCCGAAGTCCTCCACGGACTGGTGCAGTTCAGTGAGGACGAGACCTTCACGCCTCCCGAGGGCGTCACCTCGGTGTTCGTCCAGGCCTGGGGCGGTGGCGGCGGTGGCGGCGGCGGTGGCGGGGGTGGCAGCACGCCGGATGCCGACGGCGGTGACGGCGGCGGGGGCGGTGGTGGCGGCTTCACCTGGTGTCTCGTCTCGGTCAAGCCAGGCGAGACCTACCTGGTGGACGTCGGAACCCCTGGCGACAGCGGACCCGGTGGTGGCCGGGGCCGGGACGGCGGGGACGGAACCGACGGTGGCGCGACCACCTTCAACGCGCCGAACGGCAACGAGCTCCTCACCGCCGGGGGCGGCTCCGGAGGCGATGGAGGTACGAGCAACGACACCGATCCCGGTACGCCGGGTGCTGGCGGTGACGGCGGAGACGGGTCGTGCTCCACCGGCGGTGCGAACCGGTCCGGTTCCGATGGCATCACCGGCGACGGGGGCGGCGCGGTCGCCGACGGCATCGTTGCCCTGCCCGAGTCCGCCGGTGTCGGCGGCAGCGGCGGAGACGGCGGTGACGGCGAGGACGACGAGTACCGCCCCTTCCCTGGTGACTCCGGTGCGGACGGCGGCGCTGGATACGCCGTCATCTACTGGTAGATCTCTACCGCCCCCGGCCGCCCGGCGGCCGGGGGCGGTCGCACGTCGCCCGGCGACCGCGCTCGTCGCCGTACCCCGACTGTGGCACCGACGACTTCCGGATCACTGGTCGGAGGCCTGCGCAGCCCCTGTCTCGGAGGCCAGGTAGGCGTTCGTCTTCTCCGGCTCGTAGAAGAAGTTCTCGAAGTCCGCCGGGTCGTTGAACCCGTTCGCGAACCGGTCCGCCACCGGCTGGAGTTCGCCCGCCGCGCCGATCAGGTTGAGGACGTGCTCCGGCGGGACGCCGAGCATCGCGTTGGTCCACTTGGTGACGTGCTGGGCGGTGTCCCAGTAGCGGTCGAACGTGGACTGCATCCACTCCTCGTCGAACGGCTTGTCGCCGTGCTCCACGATCGACGCGAGGTACGCCGCGGCGCACTTCGACGCCGAGTTGGAGCCCTGGCCGGTGATCGGGTCGTTGGCGACGACGACGTCCGCGACGCCGAGGGCGAGCCCGCCGCCGGGCAGCCGGCCGATGGGGTTGCGTACGGTCGGGGCGTAACGGCCGGCCAGCGTGCCGCCCGCGTCCGTCAGCTCCACCTTCGTCGCGCGGGCGTACTCCCAGGGCGTGAACTTCTCCATCAGCTCCAAGGTGACGGAGAGGTGCTCCGCGGGGTCCTTCACGCCCTGGAAGACGTCGAGCGGTCCGCCGGGAATGCCCTCCCAGAAGAGGATGTCGGCGCGGCCGGACGTGGTGAGTGTCGGCATGACGAAGAGCTCACCGACGCCCGGCACCAGGTTGCAGCGGACCGCCTCGTGGTCCGGGTGCTCCGGGCGCGGGCCGAGGCCGTGGACATAGGAGACGGCGAGGGCGCGCTGCGGCTCGGCGTACGGGGAGCGGGAGGCGTCGCGGCCGAACATGGACACCAGCTCGCCCTTGCCGGCCGAGACGAGCACCAGGTCGTACGTACGGGAGAAGTAGTCCAGGTCGGAGACGGCGGCGCCGTGGATGACGAGCTGACCGCCGCGCTGTGCGAAGGTCTCCATCCAGCCGGCCATCTTGACGCGCTGGTCGACGGACTGGGCGTAGCCGTCGAGCTTGCCGACCCAGTCGATGACCCGCTGCGACTCCGGGCCGGCGACGGAGACGCCGAGGCCCTCGATCTTCGGGGCCTGGGACTCCCAGAAGTTGATCTGGAGGTCGCGCTCGTGCTGGAGCGCCTTGTCGAACATGCACTGCGTGGACATGACCCGGCCGGACCGGATCTCGTCCGCCGTGCGGTTGGACATCAGGGTGACTTCGTAGCCCTGCGCCTGGAGGCCGAGGGCGAGCTGGGTTCCGGACTGACCGGCGCCGACTATGAGGATCTTCCGCATGGCGGTGCTCTTTCGTTACGGGACGGGGGCTGGACGGGGCTGTTCGGGGGTGACGTCGAGCGCGTGGCCCACGAGCGCGAGCAGCGACTCGATCACCGTGATCCGCTTGCGCGCGTCCATGATCACGACCGGGACGTGCGGGGGCACGGTCAGGGCGTCCCGTACGTCCTCGGCCTCGTAGGCCGGCGTCCCCTCGAAGTGGTTGACGGCGACGACGTAGGGCAGTCCGCAGCTCTCGAAGTAGTCGAGCGCCGGGAAGCAGTCCTTCAGCCGGCGCGTGTCGGCCATCACGACCGCGCCGATCGCGCCGCGCACCAGGTCGTCCCACATGAACCAGAAGCGCGGCTGGCCCGGTGTGCCGAAGACGTACAGCACGAGCTCGTCGTCGAGCGTGATCCGGCCGAAGTCCATCGCGACGGTCGTGGTGAGCTTGCCGGGCGTGGCGGTGAGATCGTCGGTCTCCTCACTCGCCTGAGTCATCAGCGCCTCGGTCTGCAGCGGCGTGATCTCGGAGACCGACCCGACGAAGGTCGTCTTGCCCACGCCGAGGCCGCCCGCAACCACGATCTTGGTGGCGATCGGGGCACGGCTGCGGTCGGTCTGCCAGGGCTGTACGTTCTCGTCCTCCACGACGGTGGGGAGGTCAGAGACGACGGAGTCCACTCAGCACCCTTTCGAGCAGCGCGCGGTCGGGCTGGCCGGTGCCGTACCCGGTCCCGTACACACGTATCTTTCCTTGGTCCGCCAGGTCGCTGAGCAGGACCCGGACGACGCCCAGCGGCATCTTCAGCAGCGCCGAGATCTCGGCGACCGTACGCATCCGGCGGCAGAGCTCGACGATGGCCCGCATCTCCGGCATGACCCGGGAGGCCAGGTTTCCGTTCGTCAGCTCCTTGCGCTCGTCGGCCGCTTCGAGCGCGGCGACGAACGTCTCGACCAGGAGGACATGGCCGAAGCGGGTGCGGCCGCCGGTGAGCGAGTACGGACGGACGCGGGCGGGGCGTTTACCCCCGCCGCGCACGGGAAGCCGGGGGGCGGGTTCTGCGGCGGACATCACTTGGCGCTCTCCAACGATTTGCGCAGCTCACTGCGGAGTTCGGGGGTGAGTACGTGTCCGGCGCGACCGACGAAGAGCGCCATGTGGTACGCGACAACGCTCATGTCGGCGTCGGGGGCCGCGTGCACACCGAGCAGCGAGCCGTCGCTGATGGACATCACGAAGACGCTGCCTTCCTCCATCGCGACCATGGTCTGCTTGACGCCGCCGCCGTCCATCAGCCTGGCCGCGCCGATGGTGAGGCTGGCGATGCCGGAGACGATCGTGGCGAGATCGGCGCTGGAGCCGCGCGGGCCGTCCTTGCGTGCGGTGGTGGCAGTGGCGGAGGCTGAGTTGTGCGCCGGGTCGGACGACAGCAGCAGGAGTCCGTCGGACGACACGACGGCGACGGAGCGGACGCCTGGCACCTCCTCCACGAGGTTGCCCAACAGCCAGTGAAGGTTGCGGGCTTCGCTGCTCAGCCCGAATGTTCCGGTCGCGGTCAACTACGTGCCTCCTCGACGGTGTCCCCCGATTCCTCGCTGTGTTCCTGGTCTTCCTGGTCTGCCTGAACGGTGGTCCGGATGTTCTGCGTGTTCTGCGTGGCTTCGGCGAGTTCCGCCTCGACGTCCCGGCGGCCCTCCTTCGCGCCCTGGTGGAAGCCGCCGAGGCGGCGGCGCAGCGCTTCCGCGTCGACGGACGTGGTTCGCTCCGCTGACCCGGTGGCGGGCGCCACGATCCTGGGGGTGCGCTTGGGCAGGCCCTTGTCGGTGATCGGCTCGGCCGCGTCGGGGCCGTCCGCGGCGCCGACCTCGCCGTCGGCGCCGTCGATCCGGTCGATGCCGTCGATCCGGTCGATGCCGTCGGCGATCCGCTCGTGGGCGTCCGGCTCGGGCGAGGGGTGCGGGAGGCGGACCTGGAGGGTGGTCTCGGGTGCCGTGGCCTGCTCCGGAGCGGGGGCGGGCTCGGCGGCGGCAAGCGGCTCATGCGCGTCAGCCGGCTCGGACCCCGGCGCGAGCGGCTCGGGCTCCGGCGCGAGCGGCTCATCGGCAGCAGCCGGCGCGGGCCCCTGCGCGAGCGGCTCATCGGCGGCAGCCTCGGACTCGGCCTCGGGCTTCGCCTCCACGGCCTCCGTCCCTGCCTCCGTCGCACGGATCGACTGCTCTGCCGCCGCGATCAGCGGGTCGCGCGCAGCCATGCGGCCCGGCAGCGCGTTGGAGTTGGCCTCGGCGACCGAGCCCGGCAGGTTCAGCGTGGGTGCGGCGCCCGGCATGGGGGCCGTCTGCGGGGCGGCGGTGGGCGGAGCGGTCGGCAGCAGCGCCTGCGGGATGACGACGACCGCGGCGATCCCGCCCTGCTTCTGCTCGCGCAGCTGTACGCGTACGCCGTGCCGGCGGGCCAGCAGCGCGGCCACCCTCAGGCCCAGGCCCTCCCCGTCGATGTCGGATGCGGGCTCCGGGTCGGCGAGCCTGGCGTTGAGCTCGTCGAGCCGGCCGGGGGTCATGCCGATGCCCTCGTCCTGGACGGAGAGCATCACCTCACCGCTCTCCAGCAGCCAGCCGGACAGCTCGACCTGGGCGTCGGGCGGCGAGAAGGAGGTGGCGTTCTCCAGCAGTTCGGCGACCAGGTGGCTGAGGTCGTCCGCGGCGAACCCGGCGATCTGCGCGTGCGGCGGAAGCGACTGGATGGTGATGCGTTCGTACCGCTCGATCTCGCTGACCGCCGCGCGCATGACGTCGACCAGCGGCACCGGGCCGGCGTGGGCGTGCCCGTGCTCGGAACCCGCCAGCACCAGCAGGTTCTCGCTGTGGCGGCGCATGACGGTGGCCATGTGGTCGAGCTTGAAGAGGGTGGCGAGGCGCTCCGGGTCCTGCTCGCGCTCCTCCAGCTTCTCGATGACGCCGAGCTGGCGCTCGACGAGGCCGAGGGTGCGCAGCGAGAGGTTGACGAAGGTGTGGCTGACGGTCTTCCGGAGCTGCTCCAGCTGCCCGGTCACCTCGGCGACACGGGCCTGGAGCTCGGCGCGCTGGGTGGCCAGTTCCTCGCGGGTGGCCGCCAGGTCGTCGTGCGAGGTGTCCAGCCGGTCGGCGCGCGCGGCGAGGTCGGCGAGCTTTCCGTGCAGGGCGTTGAGGGACCGTACGACCTGCGCGAACTCGTCGTTGCGGCCGGTGAAGCGGACGGGCTCCTCGGCCTCGGGCTCGGGCGAGGCGGCGAGTCGGGCCGCGCCGATGCGCAGGACCGCGAGCGGTCGGGTGAGGGTGCGGGCGACGGCCGCGGAGATGCCGACGGCGACGATCAGGCAGCCGCCGAGCAGGGCGATGCGCAGCTCGAGGGCGGTGACGTCGTCGTCGCGCAGCTGCCCCAGCCGCTCGACCTGGGCGGAGGCGAGCGCGGACTCGACGCCTCGCATCTGCTCGATACGGGCGGAGAGGGACGACTCGACCTTCTCGCGGTTGGACTTGAGGTCGCTCTCCGAGAGCTCGGGCTGGTCGGTGAGGCGGGTGAGATAGCCCTCGGCGGTCTTGACGTCGGGGCCGGTGACCGTGGCGCCGAGGCGGTCGCGGGCGTCGCTGCTCGCGGCCTGGTCGAAGTCGGCGAGCGCGGCGAGTTCGCGGACGCGGGCCTGCTGGGCGGCGGCGCTCAGGGCGTCCCGTGCGGCCTCGGTCTCCTTGTCGCCCTCGTCCTCGACGCGGAGCCCGGTGACGGGGTCGAAGGAGGGGCCGTCGTTCGACGGCTCGGGGACGGAGAGCGCGGCGAGCAGCAGTCCGCGGGTCGCCGACGCCTGCTCGACGGCGAGGCCGAGGGCGGCGGGCGCGCGGGTGGAGTCGGCGGCGCGGGCGGGGGTCTTCTCGGCGAGCTCGTCGGCGAGCGTGTGCAGCGCGGCGATGATGTCGGTGTACGCCTTGTACGCCTCCAGGGCGGTGCCCTTGCCGCCCAGGGCGCTGCGCCGGACGGAGGGCACGGTGGCGAGGCCGCGGGTCAGATCGGCGTGGTCGGCCGGGACGTTGCCGCGGATCTCGTCGATCTGGCGGTCCACACGGGCGCTGCGGCTGGCGGAGACCGCCCTGCGGTTCTTCTTGGGTCCGGTCTGGTCGTCGCGGCCGGCCGCGATGTACGCGGTGACCTCGTCGCGCTCGTCGGCGATGGAGTGGGCGAGGGTGACGGCCTGCCGGTTGAGCTCGGCGAGGGTGACGAGCCGCTGGGACTCGGTCAGTTCGTCGGAGGTCGCAAGGACGCCCGGGGCTCCCGCCGCGACGACGGTCAGGGAGACGGCCGCGACGCCGGCGACGAGCCTGCTGCGCACCCGGACGTTACGTCCACCGGGGACGAGGCCCTCGCGTCCCGTGCCCGTGCCCGTGCCGGTGGAGGCCGGTCCGGCCTGGGAGGTCCCCGCGGGGGTCGCGGGGGTCGTCGTCTCCCGCCCCGAAGACGCCGTACTGGGCGTTACGCCCTTGCCCCGAGGCCGCTTCTTCTGCACCGGTGCTCGCATTCTCGACTCGTCCGCCCATGAAGCAGAGGTGACGGCCGGTCACAACACGAGAACGCCCCCCACCCCTGGTACGGCTTACGACCATTCCAGCGCTTATGGGAGGGAGACGCGCATCGGCCACTCCGCCACCCGAACGAGTGAACAACACTCAGGAGTTGGTCAACAACTCGCCGGCGGGCGTGCTCCGCCCGCGCCCGGGGCACGGGCTGGAACTTCCGCGCGGGCTTTGGCAGGATGCGCGCCCGCAGCCCGTCGGAGTCGATCATTCCGACCAAAAGCCGCTGGTCGCCAAGGTGGTACAGGCCGATTGCGCGTTCTGGTGGGCTTCGTGAAGGAGTCGTGGCGGCTCGGGCAGACTGGGGATCATGTACGTCGCACTCGCCACCGAGCCCGGCGATCCCGAACGCCCCGACGAGGACTGGGCATCCGTCGCCGTCCCGGCCTCGGGCCAGGGCGGTTCCCTGGTGGTCCTGGACGGGGTGACTCCCCCCGAGGGAGATGACGGTTGTGTGCACGGCGTGCCGTGGTTCACCGCCCGGCTCGGTGGCGCACTGATCGAACTGTCCGGTTCGCGGCGGGATACACCGCTGACCGAGGTCCTCGCGCTGTCCATCCGGCGCACCGCGGACACCCACCAGGACACCTGTGACCTTTCTCACGTGCGTACGCCGCAGGCGACGGTCGTCGTCGCGCGCTGGGACGAGGAGTGGGTCGAGCACCTCGTCCTCTCCGACTCGACGCTGCTGCTGGAGTCGCCGGACGGGGCGGTGCGAGCCGTCCTGGACGACAGGCTGGACCGGATCCCGCGGGAGATCCGCCGCTCGTTGAGCGCGACCGACGCCCTGCGCAACAAGGAAGGCGGCTTCTTCACGGCGGCCGCGGACCCGCAGGTGGCGGGACGCGCGGTCACGGGCCGTACACCCCGCGCGGAGGTCCGGGCGGTGGCGGCGCTCACCGACGGGGCGTCCCGCTGGGCCGACCTCTTCGAGGAGGGCGGCTGGGCGGACCTCATGGGGCTGCTCGGCAAGGAGGGTCCGCACGGGCTGATCGAGCGGGTGCGGGCGCTGGAGCGCGCCGACGCGGCCCGGGGCGGTGCACTGCGCGGGAAGACGCACGACGACGCGACGGCGGTGTACGCGCGGCTGCGGGCGGCCTGAGGGACCCCACGCGCCCCATACGCCCCAAGGCCCTACGCGCCCTCCGCCCTCGTGTTGAGCTGGTGGAGCAGCCGGGCCAGTTCGGCGACCTCGCCGCGGTCCCAGTCGGCCAGCTTCCGCACGTACCGCTCGCGCCGCGCGTTCCGTACCTGCCGGAAGCGGGTGAGCCCCTCGTCGGTGAGCCGGACGAGCGAGGCGCGCCCGTCGGCCGGGTCGGGCTCGCGGGTCACGAGGCCGAGCTCCTCCAGCGCGCGGAGCTGCCGGCTCATGGTCGCCTTGCCGACTCCGAAGAAGGCCGCCAGGTCGGTGGCGCGCTGTCGGCCCGACTCCTCGAGGCGTACGAGCAGTCCGTAGGCCGCGGGCTCCAGTTCCGGGTGGACCTCGCGGGCCATCTCGCCGGAGTTCGCACGGGCGCGGCGCAGGAAGACGGCCAACTCGCGCTCCAGGGCGAGGAACTCCTGGAATTCGTGGTCCACACCACTCCCTCCTGTGGGTTCCTCTTCACTCCCTGTACCGCTTCTGTGCACGTCAGCACCCCTCGCACGCTTTCCCGACGATGAAAGTTTCTTTCGGCGGCGGCCGTTGCCGCAGCTCGGTCAGTATTTCGCAGGCGTAGACCAACGGCGGGGACCGGCCCCTCTTCCCTCGGCGGTTCTCCGTACATAGCTTCACTCATGACATGTTCACACCATCACTGCTGGGACGACATGTCGACAGATCGTCAGATCTCCCCCCCACCGAGGCCTTTCGGAGGCACGTCATGCCCGTGCACAGATCCGGAACGACCCGATACGCCATGGCCGGCGCCCTCGTCGCCGTCCTGGCTCTCCTCCTCACCCTCCCCGGCGCGGCCTCCGCCGCCTCCTCCGGGGACGCGCCCGCCCGCGGCTCGGCCCACATGGGCATGGGCGTCGCCGCCCACGACGGCCAGGGCGGACTGCCGCGCGACAGCCGCGCCGTCCAGACAGAAGGCGTCGACGTCTCCAGCCACCAGGGCAACGTCGACTGGTCCGCGCTGTGGAGCAGCGGTGTGAAGTGGGCCTACGTCAAGGCCACCGAGGGCACGTACTACGAGAACCCCTACTTCACGCAGCAGTACAACGGCTCGTACAACATCGGCATGATCCGCGGCGCGTACCATTTCGCGACCCCCGACACGACGACGGGCACCGCCCAGGCGGACTTCTTCCTGAACAACGGCGGCGGCTGGTCCCGTGACGGCAAGACCCTGCCGGGCGCGCTGGACATCGAATGGAACCCGTACGGCGCGACCTGCTACGGCAAGACCCAGTCCGCGATGGTCACCTGGATCCGCGACTTCCTCACCCGCTACAAGGCGCGTACCGGGCGCGACGCCGTGATCTACACCGCCACCAGCTGGTGGACGCAGTGCACGGGTAACTACAGCGGCTTCGGCGCCTCCAACCCGCTCTGGATCGCGCGCTACAACACCACGCCGGGGACGCTGCCGGCGGGCTGGGGGTACTACACGATGTGGCAGTACACCTCGACGGGCCCGACCGTGGGTGACCACAACAAGTTCAACGGCGCGCTGGACCGCGTCGTGGCCCTGGCCAACGGCTGACGGCCGTACGGACGCCGAGCCCCCGGCCCGGCCGAGGCCACGCCGGGGGCTCTTTCCCCGCCCCGCCCCTTCCCGAACTGGGGGCACCGCCCCCAGCCCCCACCGCGGCTCCACCCCGGACCCGCTCCCGGGGGCTGCGCCCCCGCGCCCCCTCCCCCTACGCCCTGGCGGGCGTGGGGGACTTCGAACGCCAGGGAAGTGGATTCCTGGGCTCCCGCCCGGGCACTCTCCCCTACGGCCTCGGTTTCGGGGCTCCGCCTACGGACCCCTCCCCCACGCCCCAGCGGGCGTAGGACCACTTCAAACGCCGGGGGCAGGACTTCGGGCCCCGGCCCGGAACCCTCCCTACGCCCTGGCGGGCGGGAAGGGACTCCGCTCCTCATACGCCGGACGGCCTGCTCCTCGCCTGTACCGGCCACCCGCCCGGCCCGTCCGGCGCTCGAGGACGGACACGCGGGCCCGCCGGCGGTACGGGGCAATCTTCAAGCCCGTCCCGCTTGAGGACGGACACGCCGGGCGACCGTCCCGTACCGGCCGCCCACCCGGCCCGTCCGGCGCTTGAGGACGCCGGCCAACCCCCGAGCCCCCGGCCGCAGGGCGCACCGGGGCCCGGGGGCGGCGCCCCCCCAGGAGGGGGGTTACGCCGCCGCCGGCACCGGGACCTCCGCCGGGGAGAGGGCGATCTCCAGGACCTGGCGGACGTCCGTCACCGGGTGGACCTCGAGCTTTTCCAGTACCTCCGCCGGGACGTCGTCCAGGTCCGCCTCGTTCCGCTTGGGGATCACGACGGTCGTGGTCCCCGCCCGATGCGCGGCCAGGAGCTTCTGCTTGAGGCCTCCGATCGGCAGCACGCGCCCGGTCAGCGACACCTCACCGGTCATCGCCACATCCGTCCGCACGAGCCGGCCGGAGAGCAGCGACGCCAGCGCCGTCGTCATCGTGATGCCCGCGCTCGGGCCGTCCTTGGGAACCGCGCCCGCCGGGAAGTGGATGTGCACACCCCGGTCCTTGAGATCGGCCACCGGCAGTTCGAGCTCCGCACCGTGCGAGCGGAGGAAGCTCAGCGCGATCTGCGCGGACTCCTTCATGACGTCACCGAGCTGACCGGTTAGGGTCAGCCCTGCCGCGCCCGTCTCCGGGTCGGCCAGCGACGCCTCGACGTACAGCACGTCGCCGCCCGCGCCCGTGACCGCGAGCCCGGTCGCCACACCCGGCACGGCCGTACGGCGCTCGGCCGGGTCCTGGGCGGACTCGGGGACGTGGTGCGGCCGGCCGATCAGCCCGCGCAGATCGCCCTCGCCGACCGCGAACGGCAGCTCCCGGTCGCCCAGTTCGTGCTGGGCGGCCACCTTCCGCAGCAGTCGCGCGATGGACCGCTCCAGGTTCCGTACGCCCGCCTCACGGGTGTACTCGCCCGCCAGCCTGCGCAGCGCGGACTCCTCGATGGTGACCTCGCCGTCGGCCAGTCCCGCCCGCTCCAGCTGGCGCGGGAGCAGGTGGTCGCGGGCGATGACGACCTTCTCGTCCTCGGTGTAGCCGTCGAGCCTGACCAGCTCCATCCGGTCGAGCAGGGCCTCCGGGATGGCCTCCAGGACGTTCGCCGTGGCCAGGAAGACCACGTCGGACAGGTCGAGCTCGACCTCCAGGTAGTGGTCGCGGAACGTGTGGTTCTGTGCCGGGTCCAGGACTTCGAGCAGCGCCGCCGCCGGGTCCCCGCGGAAGTCGGAGCCGACCTTGTCGATCTCGTCGAGCAGGACCACCGGGTTCATGGACCCGGCCTCCTTGATGGCGCGGACGATACGGCCGGGCAGCGCGCCGACGTACGTACGCCGGTGGCCGCGGATCTCCGCCTCGTCCCGTACGCCGCCGAGCGCGACCCGGACGAACTTCCGCCCCATCGCGTGCGCGACGGACTCGCCGAGCGAGGTCTTGCCCACGCCCGGCGGGCCGACGAGCGCGAGAACCGCACCCCCGCGCCGCCCGCCGACCACGCCGAGCCCCCGGTCGGCGCGCCGCTTGCGCACCGCCAGGTATTCGGTGATCCGTTCCTTCACGTCGTCCAGGCCCGCGTGCTCGGCGTCGAGGACGGCCTTGGCGCCCTGGATGTCGTACGCGTCCTCCGTGCGCTCGTTCCACGGCAGTTCGAGGACGGTGTCGAGCCAGGTGCGGATCCAGGAGCCCTCGGGGCTCTGGTCGCTGGACCGCTCCAGCTTCTCGACCTCCTTGAGGGCCGCCTCGCGGACCTTCTCGGGGAGGTCGGCGGCCTCGACGCGGGCGCGGTAGTCGTCGGACTCGTCTCCCTCGGTCTCGCCGTTGAGCTCACGCAGCTCCTTGCGCACGGCTTCGAGCTGGCGGCGCAGCAGGAACTCGCGCTGCTGCTTGTCGACGCCCTCCTGGACGTCCTTGGCGATGGACTCGGCGACGTCCTGCTCGGCGAGGTGCTCGCGGAGCTGTTCGGTGGCGAGCTTGAGCCGGGCGACGGGGTCGCCGGTCTCCAGCAGCTCCACCTTCTGGGCGGTCGTCAGGAACGGTGAGTAGCCGGAGTTGTCGGCGAGGGCGGATACATCGTCGATCTGCTGGACGCGGTCGACGACCTGCCATGCGCCGCGCTTCTTCAGCCAGCTGGTGGCGAGCGCCTTGTACTCCTTGACCAGTTCGGTGACGGAGCCCGGCAGCGGATCGGGGACGGTCTCGTCGATGCCGATGCCCTCCACCCAGAGGGCGGCGCCGGGGCCGGTCGTCCCCGCGCCGATCCTGACCCGGTTGCGGCCGCGGATGAGCGCGCCGGGGTCGCCGTCGGAGAGCCGGCCGACCTGCTCGACGGTGCCGAGCACGCCGGTCGCGGCGTACGTCCCGTCGATGCGCGGCACGAGCAGCACCCTGGGCTTGCCCGGCTGTGACCGAGCGGCGGCCTGGGCGGCCTCCACCGCGGCCCGTACGTCGGCGTCGGACAGGTCGAGCGGTACCACCATCCCGGGCAGCACGACCTCGTCGTCGAGCGGCAGCACAGGCAGGGTGAGGGCGTCGTTGTACGACGAGGACTCAGCAGCCATGATCTCCCCTTCGGCAGTCAAGTTGAGCTATGCCGACTCAATGCAGAAGGGGCCACCGGATGTTCCCGGGACGGCGTTCGCTGTGAGCGATCGACGATGCCGGATCCCGTGAGCGGCCGATGTAATAAGCGCATGACGGATTCATCTCTTACAGATGCGATACGTGCCTGGGTGGACGGCTGGGTCGTCTCACGGGGTGCGGCGGAGCCCATGGCCGAGCCCTGGGGCTTCACGATCGATGTCGGGCTGCCCCGGCACACCACCCGCCATGTGCTCACCGACGGCGGGGCGGCGACCGTCCGCGAGGTCGCCGCGGCGGCCCGGACGCCCGGCCGCTGGCTGAAGGTGTTCGAGGACCCGGAGACGGTCCTGGACCGGCTCGGGCCCGACTGGACGCCCGACGAGCCCGGCTTCCTGATGACGGTGGAGCTGCGGCCGGAGGAGGCCGTGGTGCCCGCCGGACACCGGCTGCGGACCTGGACGCACGGGGCCGTGACCAAGGTCCTGGTCACGACGGACGACGGGACCTTCGCGGCGCGCGGGCAGATCGCGCGGGGCGGGGCGGGGCCCGCGGTCGTCGACCAGATCGAGACCGCCCCCGAGCACCGGCGCAAGGGCCTCGGCAGCCTGGTGATGCGTACGCTCCAGAACGCGGCGGTCGAGGAGGGCGCCACGGCCGGGGTGCTGGGCGGGACGCCCGACGGGCGGGCCCTGTACGAGGCACTGGGGTGGCGGGTGGTCGCGCCGCTGGTGAGCGTGTACTACGACCCGAAGACACCCTGAACAGGCGGAAGACACCCTGACACAAGCGACGGATGCCCGTGGGCCTGGACAGGGCGGCGGCTACGCCCGCGCCCACGCCCACCGGCGCACGAGCGGCACGCCCAGCACTCCGGCCAGGAGAGCCAGCGGATGGCCCCAGTCGGTGAGGGGGTCCTCGTACGCCAGGAGGTCCCCCAGCAGGACGACCGACACCCATCCCAGAACCACCGTCCGCACCATCGGCGTGAGCAGCCCGGCCAGCGCACCGACGCAGGTCAGGAGGCCGAAGCTGATTCCGTAGTCGAGGCGGTGCAGAGACGTCTCGGGCAACTGCCCGGCCATGACGGAGAGTCCGACCGGGATCTCCGTCGCGAGGGTCGCCACCACATGGCCGCCGAGGAACACGGCGGCCGTGCGCCAGGCCCCGATCCGCCGCTCCAACGCGGTGAGGACGAGCACGAATCCGACGGCGTACGGGGAGGTCGGTCCGCCCGCGACCCACAGGGCACTGGCGACGAGGACCAGCAGCGGGGTCGAGGCGAGATGGGCGACGTCCGTACTGGAGCCGCGCAGCAGGGCGGCGACGGTGGCCGGATCGCCGTACTCCGCGTACATCGAGGTCGCGACGAGGACGAGCCCGTACCAGAAGGTGAACGGCGTCCCGGTCGGGGTGGGGAGGAGGCGGACGAGCCGCCGCCAGGGGGCCGGGCGTGCCGGCGCGGGCGCTCTGTCGCGTACGGGCAACGGCGGTACGGGCGATGCGGGCGGTGCGGGGGACGAGGGCGGTGCGGGGGACGAAGGCGGTGCGGGGGACGAGGGCGGGCGCGCGGGTGAGGTCCTCTGGCGCGGGATACCGCCCAGCAGTTCGGGACCGGCCGTCTCGGCCGGATCGGGTGACTCAAGCCGCTGCACCGCGGGAGCTCCTTCGCATCGACTCCGTATCGACCTGTTTGCCGACAGCCCCCCGACCCTGCCCAGCCAACGCGATCATCACGCACCCCGTCCATGGCCTGCGTCACACAAGGCAACCGGCACACCGGGGCCCGACGCCAAATCCCCCTCCGGGCAACGCGCTTGCCTCACCGCCGTCACCCGCCGTCACCGCCGTCACCCGCCGTCCATGACGGCGCACCTTCGCGCCCTTTGCCTGCCCCCGCGCTGCATCGCGCGCCGGGGAACCCGGGGGAAACTGCGCGGCGCCCGTCCGAGCACTCTCGTAGTCTGCAGATCATGGTGATGCCATGCAGTCCATCGGCTCCTCGTACGCTCGACCGGCGCGAAGGACCGTACGGCGAGGTCGTCCTGCGCGAGCGCGGCGGCCCCGGCGGCCGGCCGGTCCACGAGATCATCGCCAACGGGTGCTTCCTGATGGACACCTCGGACGGCCGCTCGGAGCGGCTGTTGGTCGAGGCGGCGCTGCGCGTTCTGGCCGACCGCCCTGAACCGCCCGCCGAACCGGTCCCCGACACACCCGCCCTGCTCATCGGCGGGCTCGGTGTCGGATTCTCACTGGCCCATGCCGCCGCCGAACCCGCCTGGGGACGGATCGCCGTCGTCGAGCGCGAGCAGGCGATCATCGACTGGCACCGCACGGGACCGCTCCGCGCGATCTCCGCCGACGCGCTCGCCGACCCGCGGACCGTGATTCTCCACACGGACCTCGTCGCGTACGTCCATGACGCTTCCGACACGTATGACGCGCTCTGTCTCGACATCGACAACGGGCCCGACTGGACCGTCACCGAGGACAACGAGAGCCTGTACTCATCTGCCGGACTGGCCGCCTGTGCAAGGCGATTGAGGCCCGGCGGAGTGCTCGCGGTATGGTCGGCCCAACCCTCCGCCGATTTCGAAGAGTCATTGCGGAATGCCGGATTCAGCGGGGTAAGGACCGAAGAGATCCGCGTTGCCCGAGGCGTACCTGACGTGGTCCATCTCGCTGTTCGCCCTGCGTAGCCGGGAACCGATCGATGCCTTTACGCTGACTGACCTGACACACCGATCTACACGCAGCTCGCAGTGCGCGACAGGGGCGGGGCGATGGAGCAGACACACACCAGCGGCAACGGCGCCGCGTCGTACTCGACGGCCAGTGCCCAGCGCCGGGTGCTGGTGGTCGAGGACGACACCACCATCGTGGAGGCGATCGGGGCACGACTGCGCGCGGAGGGTTTCCTGGTCCAGACGGCGACGGACGGCCCGGCAGCGGTCGACGCCGCCGAGGCCTGGCAGCCGGATCTGATGGTCCTCGACGTGATGCTGCCCGGCTTCGACGGCCTGGAGGTCTGCCGCCGGGTTCAGGCGCAGCGGCCCGTGCCGGTCCTGATGCTCACGGCCCGCGACGACGAGACCGACATGCTGGTCGGGCTCGGTGTCGGCGCCGACGACTACATGACCAAGCCGTTCTCGATGCGGGAGCTCGCCGCCCGGGTGCATGTCCTGCTGCGCCGGGTGGAGCGGGCCGCACTCGCCGCCGTGACGCCGCGCAGCGGCATTCTCCGGCTCGGCGAGCTGGAGATCGACCACGCGCAGCGCCGGGTCCGCGTCAAGGGCGACGACGTGCATCTCACGCCGACCGAGTTCGACCTGCTGGTCTGCCTGGCGAACACCCCGCGTGCGGTCCTCTCGCGCGAGCAGCTGCTCGCGGAGGTCTGGGACTGGGCGGACGCGTCCGGTACGCGCACGGTCGACAGCCACATCAAGGCGCTGCGCCGCAAGATCGGCGCCGAGCGGATCCGTACCGTCCACGGCGTCGGCTACGCGCTGGAGACCCCGGCGCCATGAGCCGGCTGAGCCGGCTCAGGTCCGAGCTGGGGTCGGTCGAGATATCGATCAAGACCAAGCTCGGCGCCCTGGTGGTGGTGTCGGTGCTGATCACCTCGGGGCTGGCGCTGGTCGCCTTCAGGACCGGGGCCGAGCTGCGCTACATCACCGTCTTCGCGATGATCACCACCCTGCTGATCACGCAGTTCGTGGCCCACGGCCTGACCGCGCCGCTGGACGAGATGAACACGGTCGCCAAGTCGATCTCCCACGGTGACTACACCCGGCGGGTGAGTGGCGCCGACCGGCGCGACGAGCTCGGCGACCTCGCGAACACGATCAACCGCATGGCCGACGATCTGGAGGCCGTGGACCGGCACCGCAAGGAGCTGGTCGCCAATGTCTCCCACGAGCTGCGCACCCCCATCGCGGCGCTGCGCGCGGTGCTGGAGAACGTCGTGGACGGTGTCTCCGCCGCTGACCCCGAGACGATGCGTACGGCGCTGAAGCAGACCGAGCGGCTCAGCCGGCTCGTCGAGACCCTGCTGGATCTGTCACGGCTCGACAACGGTGTTGTACCACTCAGGGCACGGCGTTTCGAGGTGTGGCCGTATCTGTCGGGGGTGCTGAAGGAGGCCAATCTGGCCGCCGGGCAGCGCGGGCTCCCCTCCGGTTCCGGCAGCCACACCCGCAAGGACGTCCATCTGCACCTCGACGTGTCCCCGCCGGAGCTGACGGCGCACGCGGACGCCGAGCGGCTGCACCAGGTGGTGGCCAATCTGATCGACAACGCCGTGAAGCACTCCCCGCCGCACGGCCGGGTCACGGTACGGGCCCGCCGCGGCCCACAGGTGGAGTCGCTGGACCTGGAGGTGCAGGACGAGGGTCCCGGCATCCCGGAGTCGGAGCGGCACAAGGTCTTCGAGCGCTTCAACCGCGGCAGCGTCCCGTCGCCGCACGGTCCTGGCAGCGACGGCGGTACGGGCCTGGGCCTGGCGATCGCGCGCTGGGCCGTGGAGCTGCACGGCGGGCGCATCGGCGTGGCCGAATCGGCACGAGGCTGCCGGATCCAGGTCACTCTTCCGGGAGTCCCTCAGCGGCGCGGTTGACGTAGGGTTCGAACCGGAAGCCCACACGCTGCGTGGGGGCGCTCAGGGGTGCGGGCCAGAAGGCCGTAGCCGCGGTGGCGCGTACCCGTTTCGAAGGGGAACCACGCATGTTTCCCGCCATTTCCTACGCCGAAACCGACTGGCTGGTGTGACTTAGGCGACGAAGCCGACGCCCGGCCTGCACCTCCCGGCCGTGGAGGCGTAGCCTTTATTTCCGCTGTCCATCACCTTGTGAAGCGGAAGAGGGCGGTTGCCGCCGTGTCGTCTCAGTCCCCCAGTAACTCGAGCACTTCGACCGACCCTGACGGGCAGGGGAAGAACCCCGCTGCCGCGTTCGGTCCCAATGAGTGGCTCGTCGACGAGATCTACCAGCAGTACCTCCAGGACCCGAATTCGGTCGACCGAGCCTGGTGGGACTTCTTCGCCGACTACAAGCCGGGCGGTACGGCCGCCTCGGGCGCCGCTGCCGCGGGGGCAGCGGTGCCCCCGGCCCCCGCCGCCGAGGCCACGCCGACGCCGAGCTCCGCACAGGCTCCGGCGCCCGTGCCCCCCGCCGCCCCGGCCCAGCCCGCGGCCCCCGCCGCGCCGGCCGCCCCGGCTCCGGCTCCGGCCCCGGCCCCGGCCGCTCCGGCGAAGCCCGCCGCTGCCGCGCCCGCCGCCAAGGTGGCCGCGCCGGCCAAGGAGGCCAAGGAAGCCCCCGAGGGTCCCGAGATCGTGCCCCTCCGCGGCCCCTCCGCCGCCGTCGCGAAGAACATGAACGCCTCCCTGGAGCTGCCGACGGCCACGTCCGTCCGCGCCGTCCCGGTGAAGCTGCTCTTCGACAACCGGATCGTCATCAACAACCACCTCAAGCGCGCCCGGGGCGGGAAGATCTCCTTCACCCACCTCATCGGCTACGCGATGGTGCAGGCGATCAAGTCGATGCCGTCGATGAACTGGTCGTACGGGGACAAGGACGGCAAGCCGGTCCTGGTCAAGCCCCCGCACATCAACCTCGGCCTCGCCATCGACCTGGTGAAGCCGAACGGTGACCGCCAGCTCGTCGTCGCGGCCATCAAGAAGGCCGACACGCTGAACTTCTTCGAGTTCTGGCAGGCCTACGAGGACATCGTCCGCCGCGCCCGCAACAACAAGCTGACGATGGACGACTTCACCGGCGTCACCGTCTCGCTCACCAACCCCGGCGGCCTCGGCACCGTGCACTCCGTGCCGCGTCTGATGCCCGGCCAGTCGGTGATCATGGGCGTCGGCTCGATGGACTACCCGGCCGAGTTCCAGGGCACCTCCCAGGACACCCTCAACAAGCTGGGCATCTCCAAGGTCATGACGCTGACCTCGACGTACGACCACCGGGTCATCCAGGGCGCCGCCTCCGGCGAGTTCCTGCGGATCGTCGCCAACCTCCTCCTCGGCGAGGACGGTTTCTACGACGGCATCTTCGAGGCGCTGCGCATCCCGTACGAGCCGGTCCGCTGGCTCAAGGACATCGACGCCTCGCACGACGACGACGTCACCAAGGCCGCCCGGGTCTTCGAGCTGATCCACTCCTACCGGGTCCGCGGCCACGTCATGGCCGACACCGACCCGCTGGAGTACCGCCAGCGCAAGCACCCCGACCTGGACATCACCGAGCACGGGCTCACCCTGTGGGACCTGGAGCGCGAGTTCGCGGTCGGCGGCTTCGGCGGCAAGTCGATGATGAAGCTCCGCGACATCCTCGGCGTGCTCCGCGACTCGTACTGCCGCACCACCGGCATCGAGTTCATGCACATCCAGGACCCCAAGCAGCGCAAGTGGATCCAGGACCGGGTGGAGCGCCAGCACGCCAAGCCGGAGCGCGAGGAGCAGCTGCGCATCCTGCGCCGCCTCAACGCGGCCGAGGCCTTCGAGACCTTCCTGCAGACGAAGTACGTCGGCCAGAAGCGGTTCTCGCTGGAGGGCGGCGAGTCCGTCATCCCGCTGCTCGACGCGGTCATCGACTCCGCGGCGGAGTCCCGCCTGGACGAGGTCGTCATCGGCATGGCCCACCGCGGCCGCCTCAACGTCCTGGCGAACATCGTCGGCAAGTCGTACGCGCAGATCTTCCGCGAGTTCGAGGGCAACCTCGACCCGAAGTCGATGCACGGCTCCGGCGACGTGAAGTACCACCTGGGCGCCAACGGCACCTTCACCGGCCTCGACGGCGAGCAGATCAAGGTCAGCCTGGTCGCGAACCCGTCGCACCTCGAGGCCGTGGACCCCGTCCTCGAGGGCGTCGTCCGCGCCAAGCAGGACATCATCAACAAGGGCGGCACGGACTTCACCGTCCTGCCGGTCGCCCTGCACGGTGACGCGGCCTTCGCCGGCCAGGGCGTCGTGGCCGAGACGCTCAACATGTCGCAGCTGCGCGGCTACCGCACCGGCGGCACGGTCCACATCGTCATCAACAACCAGGTCGGCTTCACCGCCGCCCCGGAGTCGTCGCGCTCGTCGATGTACGCGACCGACGTGGCCCGCATGATCGAGGCGCCCATCTTCCATGTGAACGGCGACGACCCGGAGGCCGTGGTCCGCGTCGCGCGGCTCGCCTTCGAGTTCCGCCAGACGTTCAACAAGGACGTCGTGATCGACCTCATCTGCTACCGCCGCCGCGGTCACAACGAGGGCGACAACCCGCAGTTCACCAACCCGCAGATGTACAACCTGATCGACAAGAAGCGCTCGGTGCGCAAGCTCTACACCGAGTCGCTCATCGGTCGCGGCGACATCACGCTGGAAGAGGCCGAGCAGGCGCTCCAGGACTTCCAGGGCCAGCTGGAGAAGGTCTTCGCGGAGGTCCGCGAGGCCACCGCGCAGCCCGCCCCGGCCCATGTCCCGGACGCCCAGGCCGAGTTCCCGGTGGCCGTCACCACCGCGGTCTCCCAGGAGGTCGTCAAGCGGATCGCCGAGTCGCAGGTCAACGTTCCGGACCAGATCACCGTCCACCCGCGTCTGATGCCGCAGATGCAGCGCCGCGCGGCCTCGGTCGAGGACGGCACGATCGACTGGGGCATGGGCGAGACCCTGGCCATCGGCTCGCTGCTGATGGAGGGCACCCCGGTCCGGCTCGCCGGCCAGGACACCCGCCGCGGCACCTTCGGCCAGCGCCACGCGGTCCTCGTCGACCAGGAGACCGGCGAGGACTACACCCCGCTCCTCTACCTGGCCGAGGACCAGGCCCGCTTCAACGTCTACGACTCGCTGCTCAGCGAGTACGCGGCGATGGGCTTCGAGTACGGCTACTCGCTGGCCCGCCCGGACGCGCTGGTCATGTGGGAGGCCCAGTTCGGTGACTTCGTCAACGGCGCGCAGACCGTCGTCGACGAGTTCATCTCCTCGGCCGAGCAGAAGTGGGGCCAGACCTCCGGCGTCACGCTGCTCCTGCCGCACGGCTACGAGGGCCAGGGCCCGGACCACTCCTCCGCCCGCCCGGAGCGCTTCCTCCAGATCTGCGCGCAGAACAACATGACGGTCGCCATGCCGACCCTGCCGTCGAACTACTTCCACCTGCTGCGCTGGCAGGTCCACAACCCGCACCACAAGCCGCTCATCGTCTTCACCCCGAAGTCGATGCTGCGTCTGAAGGCCGCGGCGTCGAAGGCGGAGGAGTTCCTCACCGGCGGCTTCCGCCCGGTGATCGGCGACGCGTCCGTGGACCCGGCCGCCGTCCGCAAGGTCGTCTTCACGTCCGGCAAGGTCTACTACGACCTCGAGGCCGAGCGTCAGAAGCGGGGCGTCCAGGACACCGCGATCATCCGTCTGGAGCGCCTGTACCCGCTGCCGGGTGCCGAGCTCCAGGAGGAGATCGCCAAGTTCCCGAACGCCGAGAAGTACCTGTGGGCCCAGGAGGAGCCGGCGAACCAGGGTGCCTGGCCGTTCATCGCGCTCAACCTGATCGACCACCTGGACCTGGCGGTCGGCGCGGACATCCCGCACGGCGAGCGCCTGCGCCGCATCTCCCGCCCGCACTCGTCGTCCCCGGCGGTGGGCTCGGCGAAGCGGCACCAGGCGGAGCAGCAGCAGCTGGTCAACGAGGTCTTCGAGGCCTGATCCGAGACCGACCGCTCACGCTTGACGGGACCGGCCCCCACCGATCGCACCGGTGGGGGCCGGTCCCGTTTCCCGAATCCGTACCCCTGTCATGCGGCAACCCCCTCGGCATTGCACTCGCCGCCGTGCTGACGGCCGCACTCGCGCAGGGTTCCTGGCAATGGTTCGCCACCTACATCGGGGTGACGCTGAGCCATGACGCCATTGCCGTCTGCCTGTCAGCCACGACGACCCAGTGGCTGCCCCTGTACGGGGCCGGGGCAGCCGTGCTGGTACGTACGGGCGCGTGGTTCCGTGACCGGGCCCGAGCGGGGAAAGAGAGCCGGCCGAAACCCTCCTCGTCAGGGCCGGCAACCGTGCGAACGCGTCAGGACGGCATGAAGTAGCTGCCTACCGGGGACGGGATCGCCACAGCCCAAAAGCCACAGAACCGCAGGTAGACGCATTTTGTCGGTTCCCCATTCAGATGATCGAGGGCTCGAAGTCCCAGAAGGGGCGGACCCGGGATCGGGCGGCGACGGTGTGGACGTGCTGGGCGCCGAGCGACGCCGTCAGTGCCGCCAGCGCCTCCTCCTCGACCGCGTCCGCCTCGGCGCGCCTGCGCAGGTCCCGTAGGTCGGCCGCGAGGGCGACGCGGGCGGAGAGGGTGAGCGGGTGGTCGTCGCCCAGCACCGCCCCGGCCCTGCGCGCGGTGTCCCGGCTCAGTGCCTCGGCCCCCTCGGGATCACCGACCAGATTGCGGAGCGCGGAGGCGTTGATGGCGCAGCCCAGCGTCCAGGGGTGATCCTCCCCGACGGCGCGCGTCATGTCGGCGAGGGCCCCCTCGACGATGGCGTGGGCCTGCTCGCGCTCTCCGACGCTGCGCAGGATCAGGGCGTGGTTTCCCCGGGTGCCCGCGGTGTACGGATGGGTCTCACCGAGCATGTCGGTGTAGCCGGCGACGACACGTTCGCTCAGGTCCCGGGCCTGGTCGATGTCGCCGTGCTCGCGGGCGAAGCAGCACTGGCCGGCCGCGAACATCATGGTGAGCGGGTCGCCCTCGCCGAGCACCCGTTCGCAGCGCTCCAGTACCCGGGCGAACAACTCCCCGGCCTCGCCGAACTCACCCATGCGGTACTGGCACAGGGCGAGGTTGTGCTCGGCCCGCAAGGTCTGCGGGTTGCCCTGGCCCATCACGAGGCGGTGTACACGGGCGCTCTGGGCCTGCAGCGACTCGGCCTCCCTGTAGCGGCCGAGCAGCCGAAGGTCCGTCGCGTAGTTGATCTCCGAGTAGAGGGTCCAGGCGTGCCGTGGCCGCAGCAGCTGCCTGCGTGCCTCCAAGGTACGCCTGTTCAGTTCCAGGGCCTCGCCGTAGCGCCCCAGGAGCCGCAACGAAATGGCCAGATTGTTCTGGGCGTTGAGCGTGCGCGAGTCCTGCTCGCCCAGCAGCTCACGGTATGCGCCCAGGATCCACCCCGACAGCTCCGCGGCCTCGTCGTACCGTCCCAGTCCGCGCAGATCGGCCGCGAGACCACCCGCCGCGCGCAGGTGCTCCAGGTCCTGCGGACCCCGCTCGGCCCGCAGATGCTCGACGGCGGCGCGCTCGATGGCCTCGGTGCCGGCGTAGTCGCCGACGGCGCGCAGCAGGTTGGCGTAGTGATAGCTGAGGTCCCAGACCCGGGGGTGGGTCTCACCGAGCTGCGCACGCCAGCTGTCCATCGTTCGTTCGGAGGTCCGGATGCCGGCCTCGTACTCCCCGCAGAGATACATGTAGCGCAGGCAGTTGAGCACGAGCTCCTGTACCGAGTGGTCGGTGCTGCGCAGCGCGTCGGCCCACTCCAGATGCGGAGTGATCTCCGCGTACCGCGGCCACTGCCGGGTGTCGGTGGGGCGCCTGGGGTCCGCTGCGACAAGCGCGCGGCGAGCCACGTCGGTGTATTCGGCGCGCAAAGTCTCGGGCAGGTCCCTGCGGACGATCTGGTGGACCATGCGGTGCAGATAGAGCGACTCGCCCATGGACGAGTCCTCGTCGAACACCGAGTCCTGGGACTCCAGCCGGACCACCGAGTACTGCCGCAGCTGGCCGATCGCCCTGTTCCACAGCAGCGGGTCGTTCATCAGCCCGGACAGCTGCGGGGGAAGGGTGCCCGGTGGCACCCCCTTCAGCAGCCGTACGGGGACGGAGCCCGGGGCGAAGAAGGTGCACAGGCGCAGCAGGTCGACGGACTCGGGAACGGTCTCACCGAGCTTGTTCAGCAGTATCGACCAAGCCGTCTCGAACGCCATCGGAAAGTCCGGGGAGACCCTCACGACACGCTGGTCGACACCGCCTTCGAGGAGCTCGATGTACTCCTCGACGGACATGTCCGAGTCGTTGAGCCAGCCCGCGGTCTGGTCGAGCAGCAGCGGCAGGTCCTCCAGCGCCTCGGCGAGCTGATCGGCCTCGGTGTGGGTGAGCCGGGGCGCACGGCGGCGGATGAAGGCGACCGACTCGGCGCGGCCATAGAGCGGCACCTCCAGCAGATTGCTGTTGTGCTCGCTCCACTCCGGGTTGCGCGAGGTGATGAGGACGTGTCCGGGGCCGGTCGGCACCAGATCCCAGATCTGCTCCGGCTCGTCGGCCCCGTCGAGGACCAGCAGCCAGCGCGAGTACGGCTCCCCGCGGCGCAGCGCATCACGGACTGCGCGCAGCCTCTCGCCGTACTCGGCGCCGGTGGACAGGCCCAGCGCCGGGGCCAGTCCGGCCAGCTTCTGCCGGTAGGTCACCCGCTTCTCGGCAGAGACCCACCACACCACGTCGTACTCGGAGCCGAAGCGGTACACGTACTCGGCGGCCAACTGAGTCTTGCCCACACCCGGCATGCCTTGCAGCGTCACCACACCTGCGCCGGAGCCCGCCTCCTGGAGGGCGAGGTACACGTCGCTCAGCAAGCGCTCACGTCCGGTGAAGCGGGTGTTGCGACGCGGAACGCCGCCCCACACCTCCAAAGCGTCGGCGGGGTAACGGGGGCCGCGCCGGCCGTCCGGCTCCGGCAGCGGGTCGGTGGGCAGGTCGAGGCGGGCGAGGAGACGCCGCTCGGCCTCGTCGGCGCCGACGTTGGTGAGGTCGGCCGCGCCGAAGACGGCAGTGGCGGCGGGGATGCGGGAGGTGGTGATGTTGACGGCCGCGAACCGGTCGGGGGTATCGGCCACCACCTCGCGCAGCGCCCTGTTCCACTCCTCATCGCTGCGCCGGCCGAGCTGGAAGTACCACTCGCTGAGAACGACGAGGATGCGGCCGGGGGCGAGCATCAGATCCTGGAGGGTCTCCTCCAGCGGGGTCTCGACGGGCGGGTCCCAGCGCTGGAAGACGACGCGCATCCCGCGGCGCTCGAGACGGTCGCCGATCCAGGCCGCCCAGGCCCGGTTGAACCCGGCAAAACTGATGGTGATGGCAGTGTCGGACGGGGAGCGCCGGGAAGACGCCGAGGCCTCCGGGGCTTCCTGCGCCTCGGTGGCCTGCGGAGGGTCCCGGTGTGTCTCCGCCGTCCCCGTCGACTCGTCACGTGGTGAGGGGCTGAACAGGTCGAGAACGGCGCGCAGCACGCCCCGGCGCCGCGTCGGCGCGGCCGCCGCATCCCATTCCTCATCCGCGTCACGCTGCTCCGCGTTCCCCGGCTGCACGGGTAGGTACCGGACGACCGACGAGCGCGCGGCCTCCTCATGGGAAGGTTCCCCTATCCGGCAGGGGAGTTCGGCCTTGCGGACCGGCATTCCCCACTGGTTGCTGATGGTCAGCCAGAGCGATGCGGGCCCGGTGACCGGGCCCGCTGTGACGACGAACCGGGCCGGACCGTACGTACCGCCGAAGCGGTGCAGTACGACACCAGGGTCGTCGAGCACCTCGCAGACGAAGTGCGGTGCGCCGTCCAGTCCGACGGTGAAGGTGAGTTCCTCGTCGGGTCCGGGCCATGCGTCGTGGCAGTCGGAGCCGTCGGGGGCGAGCGGGCCGCGGAGGTCGACGGTGACGAGATACGTGCGTCCCGGTTCGGCCTCGTGCGGGCGGCTGACGACGGGTTCGATCAGCAGGGGCCGTTCCTCACCGCTCACGGTGCGCCACCTGTCGCTCCAGGGCCCCGTTCGCCGCGGTCAGGGCGAGGGTGCTGCGCGGGTGCCCGTAGTACTGGAACATCAGGCTGTAGAGCAGACGCATGACCCGCTCCTGGCCTTCCTTGTCGACGTGCCCGTCGTCGCGCCGGGCGCGCGGGATGCGGTTGAGATCCCCGAAGGCGCGGAGCGCGCGGACCCGGAAGTCCCGCAGCGACTGGGCCACGGGCTGCCAGGGGTCGGCCGTCACGGCGCTCACCAGCTGATGGATGAGTTCGCGCGCCTCCCGCTCGCCCACCTGACCCGCGGTGACGATGCAGCCTCCGGCGCCCTTGCGGAGGAACAGCTCGGCGAAGCCGCGCAGCGCGTCCTCGCCGAGACCGGTGTTGCGGACGAAGCGCCCGGAGTGGCAGGCGTTGAGGCACACCATCGAGCGGTCCCCGTCGAGCACGTCCATCGGGCGGGCGTTGTACTCGGACCACGTCACCCCGGCGAGGGAGAGTGCGCTCAGTCGCTCGTCGTACGTGCCATGGCAGGCCATGTAGACGAGCCCGGTCGACTCGCCCGGGTGAGTGTCGAGGTCGTTCAGGAAGCCGCTGATGGTCTTGTGGGCGCTGTGGCTGAACCCTTTGAACGCATTGATGTCCTGGTGCATACCGGTGTGGAAGTAGCCCAGCACACGTCCCTTGGCATCGGCGGGATTCTCCGGGAAGTCGATGTGAAGGTCGTGGATGGTCAGCCATCGGGACAGGACGACGAGGGTTCCCAGCAACCCCTCCTCGAGGCCGTGTTCCGGGTCGGCCGGCAACCAGAGCGCCTCCCAGGGCAGCTCGAATCCGGTGTCGTCGCGGATGACCACCTGTAGCTCGTCGCCGTGGACGACTCGCGCCTTGTTGATCCACTTCCCGAGCTGTCGCTGATTGTGGGACCAGAGACGGATGTTGTACAGCAGCTCGGACGGCCCCTCACCGCCTTGACGGGCGTTTCCGAGGCCGATCGCCGGGGGGCGCAGCTGGGTGGGTCCGCTGGTGTGCGGGAGAGGGGCCACGCCTTCGCACACGCCGCTGAACCCGAATGCCTGCAGGCCGTCCGGATGGTAGTGCCTGCGGACCCTGATCAGGGCCGTGGCGGTGGGTGGGCGCCTGAAGGGGTCGACACCGCCGGCGCCCAGTCCGTCCGTCGTGCCCGGCACCGCGTTCGCGGGCACCTCAATCCGTCTGGGGCGGCGCACCTGGTCGACGGCCCGGTCGAACCGTCGCCGCATGCCGCGCCGGTCACCCCACATGACGGGCCGCCCCCTCCGCCGGCCGCCCCTCGACAACACTGCCGCCGAGGGCATCGGCCAGGTCGTACGGCAGCTCCGCATACGGCTGCCGCGCCGGGTCGACGACCACGCAGTGCAACCGGGTGCGGTCCATGCCGCTGATGCGGGCGGCCGCCGCCAGGGCGTCGTCGACACCGGCGCGTCCGACAGCGGAACGGCGGGGCCGGCCCTCGTGGCTGACATGCAGCGGCACATTGCCGCGGCCGTCCGTGACCACGACCAGCAGCGCCTCCGACTGACCCGAGCTGTGGTGCTGGAAAGCGCGCCGCAGGGCATGCCCCGCCTGCTCCAGGCCGTGGGCGAGCGGGGTACTGCGGCCGGGGGCGCGGGCGAGTGCGGCCGCGATCCGGGGGTCAAGAACACTGCGGGCGGCGAAGGCTTCGGCCCGCAACTCGTTGACTGCGCCCCGGCCGCCGATCTCGACCACATGGGCGGCGGCCCGGCTGATGTACGCCCACTGCAGAAACGGCTCGAGTGCCTCGTGCCAGTCCCAGTCGTCGCGGCACGTGTGGTCCAGTACCAGTGCCAGCAGCCGCTCCGGCTCCGGCGCCCTTACGTAGACCCGTAGATCTGCGGGGGCGATGGCCAGCCGCTCCGGACTGCCGCGCATCACCTGGTACTTGGCGGCTTCCATAGCCGTACGGACAAGGGCGAGGTCCCACAGGTCGTGCGCCCGTCGCACACCGATGACGGCTCCCCGAGCGGCGAGGGGTCCGGTGAACCGCCGGGCGGGGATGCGCAGGAAAGCGGAGTCGGGCGGCCGTTCCGTCGCGTCCTCCGGGTAGGGGGTGACGCTCGGCGGGGAGCCGGGTGCGGGTCCCCCGCCCATGTGCTCGGGGGGTCCGGGTTCGAGCACCGGGGTGCCGGCGGGCACGCGAGACTGCCCGTCCGGAGCGCGGTCGGCGGACCCCGGTCCACGGCCCCGAGCGCGATCCGGTCCGGCGGCGGGTGTGACGTCCGGACGCGGGACCGGCTCCGGGCCGGGCTGCCCGGGCGGGGCCTGCGGCAGGCCGATCAGCCGGGCCGCTTCGTCGACCCGGTCGGCCGTGACCTCGCCGGCGCCGCCGAGGCGCGCCAGTGCGCGGGCGATACGGGCGAGTGCGAGGGGCCGGCGATGGCCGGCGCGGTGTTCGAGGAGTTCGAGTACGCGTGTGGCCGCTGCCTCGGCGAAGGGCGGGGGCGGAACCTCTTCGGCACGCACCAGTGCGCTGTGCCAGGAGTCCGGCAGGGCGCCGAGCGGGCCGGTGCCCGGGAGCGTACGCAGTCCGGCCACGGAGAGCCGTATGGGGAATCGGTCGAGGAGATGCGGTGAGATGCGGACCGTGTCGTCCGCCTGGCAGACGGCGAGCCAGCGGGCTCGGGGACGCCACTGGCGCGGCGGTCCCGCGAGCTCGGCGGGGGCGGCATCCGCGCCGAGCACCTGGACCGCGGCCCGCATTCCGGCGAGGCTGAGCCGGGCCAGATCGGGCACGACGACCAGGGACGGCTCCTCGCCGGTCTCGGTGAGGGGGCCGGGCACCAAGGTGAAACCGATACCGCCCGGTCCGCGGCGGAGCTGGGGGCGTGCCCAAAGGTCTTCGTCACGGGTGGCGGCGCCGAGGGCCGTGCGGCGCACAGGGGTGCCGTCGGGCAGTCCAGCGGCTCTCACGAGCAGCGCGGCGAACGCTTCGGAGACGGGCGCGACGAGCTCCGCAGGGAGGTCGAACAGCAGCACTCCGGAGAGCGCGGGCTCGACGGCGGCGCAGGTGAGGGCAGCCACCAGTCGTCGCTGGAGCCCGTCGGCGGCCGGGGGGACGAACGCGGACGTCGTCTCCTCGCGGCTCTCGGAATCGGCGCTCATGGGCGGCTCAGTCGTCGAAGAAGTCTTCGATACCGGCTTCGTCCTCCGGCCCCCACGCGTAGGTGCCGCCCTGGCCGCCGTCGGGGCGGCGGTGCCGTAGCGAGAGCGGCAGGACCCTGCGTACGTGCGCGGGCGTGACCTGTCCCGCGCCCTCCAGGGCCGCGAGGGCACGGGCCGCCTGAGCGGTGACCAGTTCGCCGCGGTGCCCCACGGCGGAGAGCCGGTGGGCGGCCTCGGCACACAGCCGGGTGACGTCCTCGCCCATCTCGACATCGCGGAGGGCGTCCTTGGCAGCCAGCAGGGCGCGCCGGAGCTCCTGGCCCTCCCGCTCGGCGTCCGTCCGCCATGGGGAGGAGTCCTTGGCGAGCTCCTCCTCGAAGGCCAGAACCGTCATGATCATCCGGTGGCGGGCTTCGGCGTCCAGCTCGGTGGCGGTGACCATCAGCCCGAAACGGTCGAGGAGTTGGGGACGCAGCCCGCCCTCCTCGGGGTTCATCGTGCCGACGAGGCCGAAGGAGAGGTGCTTGGCCGCGGCGATGCCCTCACGCTGGACGGAGAGCACGCCTGTCGACGCGACGTCGAGGATGATGTTCACCAGGTGGTCGTCGAGAAGATTGACCTCATCGACGTACAACAGCCCTTTGTCATGGGCCTCTTCGAGCAGTCCGGGCTGTTCCTTCGCCTCGCCGCGCATCAGCGCGTCGAGCTCCCAGCCCCCTATGACCCGGTCGTCGGTCGCGTTGATCGGCAGGGTGACCGGGAGTTCGCCGTGGGACATGAGGGCGAAGGCGCGGACGACGGTGGACTTGGCGGTGCCGCGCTGACCGGTGATCAGCACGCCGCCGATGCGCGGGGCGACGAAGTTGAGCTCCAGCGCGAGCTTGAGGTCCTCCTGTCCCACGATGCGGCTGTACGGGAGGATCGGGATCGCCGGTAACGGGGTTCCGCTCACGAGTCCGCCCCGGGGGCGGCTGCGGGTGCGGAGGCCGGGCCCGCGACCCGGGTGGCGGTGGCCGTCGCCATGTCCTCGCGGCCCGGCTGCCAGCGGAAGGTGACCTGGAGCTGTGCCTCCGCGCCCGCCTTCACCACCGCCGCCATCCCGGCGTCGAGCGTGATGGAGACCTGCAGCTCGATCTCGTCGGGCCGCATCCCCTCCCCCAGATCGCCGAGCCGGCGCATGGCCTGCGACGCACAGCGCCGGGCCAGGTCGAGCCCCTCCGTGTAGCTGTCCCTGGCGACCTGGAGGACGCGCTGGGCGGCGCCCTCCCGGGTCTCCCCGTCGGCGTAGATGTCGTCGGCACTGCCGGTCTCCATGACCGGCTGCCCCGCGTGGCCGACCAGAACCGGTATCGGCCCGTCCTCTCCTGGCACGGCAGGACCTAAAAGAACCGTCATTCGCTCCCCCTCATACCCTGTGGGCGTCCGCGCACATACCGACTGACGGTGCCTCAGGACTATTCCCGGTAGTACTGGCGTCAATCACCCCGCACGGGCCGCCCGGTCAGATCATCTGTGGCTCGAAGTCCCAGTACGGCCTGTTCCTGGACCGGGCGGAGACCGTGTGGACGTGGTGCAGCCCCAGTGTCGCCTCCAGGTCGTCCAGCGCCTCCCTCTCGATCTTGTCGGCACGTTGGCGGTCCCGCAGGCCGCGGAGGTCCGCCGCGTGGGCGATCCGGGAGGAGAGGGTCAGCGGATGCGTCCGGCCCAGCATCTCGGTGGCCCGCCCGATCGTGGCCTCGGTCAGCTCGGCGGCGCCTTCCGGGTCACCCACCAGATTGCGGAGCGCGGAGGCGTTGATGGCGCAGCCCAGCGTCCAGGGGTGGTGCTCGCCGACAGCCTGCGTCATGTCGGCGAGCGCCTCCTCGACGATGGCGTGGGCCTGCTCGCGCTCTCCGACGCTGCGCAGGATCAGGGCGTGGTTCCCCTTGGTCCCCGCGGTGTAGGGATGGCGCTCGCCGAGCATGTCGGTGTAGCCGGCGACGACGCGTTCGCTTATGTCCCGGGCCTGGTCGATGTCGCCGTGCTCGCGGGCGAAGCAGGACTGGCTGGCGGCGAACATGACGGTGAGCGGGTCGGCCTCGCCGAGCACGCGTTCGGCGCGCTCCAGTACCCGTGTGAGCAGCTCCTCGGCCTTGCGGTACTCGCCCATGCGGTACTGGCACAGGGCGAGGTTGTGCTCGGCCCGCAAGGTCTGCGGGTTGCCCTGGCCCATGACGAGCCGATGGATGCGGACGCTCTGGGCCTGCAGTGACTCGGCCTCGCTGTAGCGGCCGAGCAGCCGAAGGTCCGTCGCGTAGTTGATCTCCGAGTAGAGGGTCCAGGCGTGCCGTGGCCGCAGCAGCTGCCTGCGTGCCTCCAAGGTGCGCCTGTTCAGTTCCAGGGCCTCGCCGTAGCGCCCCAGGAGCCGCAGTGAAGTGCCGAGGTTGTTCTGGGCGTTGAGCGTGCGCGAGTCCTGCTCGCCCAGCAGCTCGCGGTATGCGCCGAGGATCCACCCCGACAGCTCCGCGGCCTCGTCGTACCGTCCGAGTCCGCGCAGATCGGCCGCGAGACCGCCGGCCGCGCGCAGGTGCTCCAGGTCCTGCGGGCCGCGCTCGGCCCGCAGATGCTCGACGGCGGCGCGCTCGATGGCCTCGGTGCCGGCGTAGTCGCCGACGGCGCGCAGCAGGTTGGCGTAGTGGTAGCTGAGGTCCCAGACCCGGGGGTGGGTCTCGCCGAGGAGTTCCTTCCAGGCGGCCAGGGCCCGCTCGCCGAGCTTGATACCCGCCCGGTACTCGCCCGAGAGGTACATGTAGCGCAGGCAGTTGAGGACCAGGGTCTGGACGGCAGGGTCGGTGCTCCGGAGGACGTCCGCGTGCTTGAGATGCGGCGTGATCTCCGCGTACCGCGGCCACTGCCGGGTGTCGGTGGGGCGGCCGGGGTCGGCGGCGGCGAGAGCCCGGCGGACGACCTCGATGAACTCCTTCTGGTCCCGTTCCGGGATGTCCTTGCGGACGATCTGGTGGACCATACGGTGCAGATACAGCGATTCGCCCGACGACGGCGCCTCGTCGGAGACCGACTCGTGGGACTCCAGCCGGACCACCGAGTACTGCCGCAGCTGGCCGATCGCCCTGTTCCACAGCAGCGGGTCGTTCATCAGCCCGGTCAGCTGCTCGGGCAGCACGCCGGGCGGCATCTCCTTCAGCAGCCGTACGGGGACGGAGCCCGGGGCGAAGAAGGTGCACAGGCGCAGCAGGTCGACGGACTCGGGGACGGTCTCGCGGAGCTTGTTGAGCAGTATCGACCAGGCTGTCTGGAAGGCGAGCGGGAAGTCCGCCGACACCTTGACGACATCCTGGTCGATGCCGCCTTCGAGGAGCTCGATGTACTCCTCGACCGACATGTCCGAGTCGTTGAGCCAGCCCGCGGTCTGGTCGAGCAGCAGCGGCAGGTCCTCCAGGGCCTCGGCGAGCTGATCGGCCTCGGTGTGGGTGAGCCGGGGCGCGCGGCGGCGGATGAAGGCGACCGACTCGATACGGTCGTAGACCGGCACCTCCAGCAGATTGCTGTTGTGCTCGCTCCACTCCGGGTTGCGCGAGGTGATCAGGACGTGTCCGGGGCCGGTCGGCACCAGATCCCAGATCTGCTCCGGCTCGTCGGCCCCGTCGAGCACCAGCAGCCAGCGCGAGTACGGCTCCCCGCGCCGCAGCGCGTCGCGGGCCGCGCGCAGCCTCTCGCCGTACTCGGCGCCGGTGGACAGGCCGAGCGCCGGGGCCAGTTCGGCCAGCTTCTGCCGGTAGGTCACCCGCTTCTCGGCGGACACCCACCACACCACGTCGTACTCGGAGCCGAAGCGGTACACGTACTCGGCGGCCAGCTGTGTCTTGCCCACGCCCGACATGCCGTGCAGGGTCACCACACCTGCGCCGGAGCCCGCTTCCTGGAGGGCGTGGTACGCGTCGTTGAGCAGGGGCTCGCGGCCGGTGAAGCGGGTGTTGCGACGCGGAACGCCGCCCCAGACCTCGGGGGTGTCGGCGGGATAGCGGGGGCCGCGCCGGTCGTCGCCCGGCTCCGGCAGCGGGTCGGTGGGCAGGTCGAGGCGGGCGAGGAGACGCCGCTCGGCCTCGTCGGCGCCGACGTTCGTGAGGTCGGCCGCGCCGAAGACGGCAGTGGCGGCGGGGATGCGGGAGGTGGTGATGTTGACGGCCGCGAACCGGTCGGGGGCATCGGCCACCACCTCGCGCAGCGCCCTGTTCCACTCCTCGTGGCTGCGGGGGCCGAGCTGGAAGTACCACTCGCTCAGCACGACGAGGATGCGGCCGGGGGCGAGCATCAGATCCTGGAGGGTCTCCTCCAGCGGGGTCTCGACGGGCGGGTCCCAGCGCTGGAAGACGACGCGCATCCCGCGGCGCTCGAGACGGTCGCCGATCCAGGCCGCCCAGGCCCGGTTGAACCCGGCAAAACTGATGGTGACGGTCTGCGTCCCGGTGGCTCCAACTTGCTTACGTACTCCGGGCATTGAACCGTCTCCCTGATTCGTCACAAGCCTTATGAACATACACCCGCGCCGGCGTCCGCACCGGGCATCCGCACCGGGGACGCGGCCCCCGCTCACGCCCGCTGCGCCACGTTCCGCTGGCACCAGATCACGCGCGCGGTACTGACATATGCCACTGCGCGCGCCAGGTGTCCCGAAGGTGGCGGATGATCAGCCAGATGGTCGTAGAGCTCGATCATGCCGTTGACGAGGATCCGGCCTTCCCGCGTCAGCGCTCCGGAACCGGCCAGCACGGGCAGCACCGCCCCCACCTGCTCGCGGCAGCGGGCGTGCTCGGCCCAGGCCATGTCGCGGTGCCGGGCGCTCTGGGCACCGAGCGCGAAGCGCTGCCAGTAGTCGGCCAGTGCGACGTGCGAGTACGCCCCTTGCAGCAGCCCGTCGAAGGGCCGCGGATCGGACCGCCAGGGCGCGAAATGCCGCGGTGCGGCGTCCTCGTGGTGCAGCGGTACGAGTGTGCTCAGCGCGGCCAGCTTGGTGTGCTGGAGCTCATGGACGAGGGTCGACGCGATGAACGCCGGGGTGGACGGCTTGCTGCTGAGGACCGCGCCGAACGCCTCGCGCCTGGTGCCGCTGCAGTGCGCGGCACCCTCCCCCGCGACCGTCGATCCGGGCGGCGGGGCGAGCGGGACCAGGCAGCGGAGCAGGGCCACGGCCTCGTTCAGCCGGTGTTCGCCGCCGAGCCGGAGCAGCGGCTCCACACCGGACCAGGACTGGGCCCAGTCCTTGCGCTCGCGCTCGTCGAGGCAGGCGGCGGGCTTGAGCCCGTGCTGCTCGAGTCCGCCGCCCGCGGTGCGGTGGGGGTGGAGGTCGTCGAGGGGTACGGGCAGGGCACCCGGCAGGACGGCGGGCAGGGTGAACGCGGGGAGCCAGCGCGGGTCGTCGGAGTGGGCGCCGTCGGCTCCGATACGTACGGCGAAGGGGGTCGCGGGTGATTGACGGATCGTCAGATCACCGTCGGCGAAGGCGATGTCGACCGGACCCGGGGACACGCGCAGAGCTCCCAGGAGCGGGAGCGCGAGCAGTCCTTCAGGGGCGGTGAGGCGGGCGGTGAAAGGCAGACCCGCCCGGATTGCGCCCGCCGCCGCGACCGCACCGAAGTGGTCGAGGTCGGCGCGGAGCCCGGGGGTCGGGGCGGGTGCGGTCAGGCCGTACAGACAGCGATGTGCCCAGGGCCCGACGAGCGGATAGAGCAGCAGTTCGCGCACCGCTGCCCGGTCCGCGCGCTCCGCGGCCTCCAGCAGCGCCCAGTCGTCGTTCAGCCGCTGGACCGACTCCGGCGGGCAGACCGCCGCCGGGGCGTCCTGCGCCGCGTCCAGGAGGGCCCGCAGCAGGACGAGCCGACGGGTGTGCTGATCGCGTACGAGCAGGTCGAGGGTCTCCGTGCCGCCTTCGGTGCGGCCGAGTGCGTGCAGCCCCCGGTCCGGGACGGCGGGAGCCGGAACGGCGGGGCTCACCGGGCGGCCCCCGCGGTCGTCTCGGTCAGCCGGCCCGCCACATGGCGGATGAACCGCTGGAGGTCGGCGCAGTAGACCGAGCGCTGGGTGAAACCGTGCCCGGCGCGATAGCGGTGGGCGTAGTGACCGCCGCCGCAGACGGTGAGCAGCGGGCAGGCACGGCATTCGGCGGCGAGCGCGGCGGCACCGGCCTGGCGGGCGGCGATCCCCGGGTGCCGCAGGGCCTCGTCGAAGCCGTGCCGGAAGATGTCGAGCCCGGTGGCGGCGGCCGTGTCGTAGGCGGACTTCAGGGAGTCGACCTGCTCGATGGCCCCGTCGGTCTCGACGACGACGGCGTTGACGGGGTCCAGGCCGAGGGATTCGGTGGCGCCGGGCAGGCCGAGGATCAGAGCGATGCACTCCTCGAAGAGCCGGATCCGGGTCTCCCGGCGCTCGGCCGGCCACCAGTGGTCGAAGACCGTGCTCAACCAGTCCCCGTACGGGGTGGCCCGGCCCTCCGGGTCCAGGCCCGGCGGCGGGTTGGTCCAGTTGCCGTGCGGGAGCAGCAGATCGATGGCGGGCGGCTTCAGGGCGAGCAGCGATGCGTACATCTCGGCCGGGTCGGTCCGCGGGTCGACGACGGTGAGTATGCCGGCGTACGCGTCCGGATGGCGGTCGGCGAGGAGCCGGGCGCCGCGGGAGGCGGCGGGCCAGGACGGCCGCCCGGCGTGGTCGGTGCGCAGGGTGTTGTGGGCGGGCAGCCCGCCGTCGAGGCTGAGGCCGATGCGGATGCCGTGCCGGGCGAGGGTGCTGACGCGGTCGCCGGTGAGCAGGGTGGCGTTGGTCTGTACGGTCGCGTGGACCGTACAGGCGGTCGGGACCCGTTCGCGTACGAGATCGGTGAAGGCGGCGAGCCGGCCTGCGCCCGCGAGGAGCGGTTCGCCGCCGTGCAGGACGAGGGAGAGGTCGCTCAGGCCGTGCGCGGCGGCATGCTCGGCGATCCGGGCCGCGGCGCGGTCGAGGACGTCGGACGGGGCGGCGGCGGGACGGGTGCGCCAGGTGCTGTCGGGGCCCGCGTAGAGGTAGCAGTAGCGGCACGCGAGGTTGCAGCGGCCGTGCATCTTGACGATGAACTGTGCAAAGGGCACGGGGGGAACCGTCTTCCGCGACACTCCGGCACCCCCATGCTGTCCGGCCCCTGACACGCCTTCCGGGACGGCCCCCGCTGCCGGTCCGAGGCGAATATCCCTGGGGGGCGAGCCGGGCAAACCTCGGGCGGAGGACATTGTCCTGTTCGACGGGCCCGGGGGCCGAAAACGTGTCCCGGCCGGACGGGGGTTCGCAAGGCACTTCGGACCGTGCTTCGAAGCACTTCTCGACGCACGGTTCGACGCACGGTTCGACGCACGATTCGGCGCACGGCTCGGCGCACGGCTCGGCGCACGGCTCGGCACGCGCTTCAGAAGGCGTTGTTGAAGCCCCACAGCATCTCCCGCGGCTGCTCGACCCTGCCCCGCAGATCCGCCAGCACCTCGGAGAGCACCGGGTGGTCCAGGGTCCTCAGCGCCTCCAGGTCGAGGCCCAGCAGATCGGGCAGCCCCGCTCCGCTGTCCGCGGGTCCCGCCGCACCTTCACGTACCGACTCGCCCATCTCGTCTCCCCGTTGCCGTCGAGCCCGTCGCTCGCGTCGCTCCGGCCGCTCCTGCTTGTCGCTCCGGCCGCTCCTGCCGCTTACCGCTCCAGCTCCGCCAGCCGCTCCGCGGTGGCTTCGCCATCGGCACCGCCCCGGTCCGGCAGCTTGCGCCATTCCTGGGCGGCCGCCCGGTACGCCTCGCGCGCCGCCCTCGGCCGGCCCGCGTCCTCATAGGTCCTACCCCGCCAGTGGTTGGCCCTAGCATTCAACTCGACGGCCTGCTGGACCTGTTGTGGATTGTCCAGCTCCGCTTCGGCCTCCCTGGCGGAATCCGCGGCATCACGGAAGGCCTCTGCCGCTTCGTCGAGCCGGGCCGGCCTGCCCAGACTCCGGTACGCCGCCAGATGGGCCCTGCCCAGCTCCAGCCAGCAGCCCGCGGCGGTCAGCGGATCGCGCGCCTCCCGTGCCGCGAGCCCGAAGAGATGCTCGGCCTCCCGCAGATCCACCCGGTCATCGGTGGCCGCGTGCCGCAGCATGAGCGCACGGCCCAGCATCAGCACCCGCTCGGCCTGGTGGGCACTGCCGGCCGCCGTCTCCGTACGGCAGTCGCGCAGCACCCGTACGGCGGTGCTTATGTGCGGGCGGCCGTCCGGGAGTTCCGCGCGCCGGAGCAGGGCGCTGCCCCACTCGGCGAGCAGATCGGCGTGGGCGCGGGAGTCGCGGGGCACGCCGCGGGACGCCTGGCCGAACCACTCGGCCGCCCGCTCCAACCGGGCCGGATCGCCGGACTGTTCGTACCGCGCCACACACACCCGCCCCGCCCTGGCCTGGAGCGAGGCGCGCAGCCGGGGCTCGCGAGCCGTTTCCAGCGCCTGCTCGACGAGGGTTCCGGCCTCGTCCGTGCCGTCGCCGGAGCGGAGGAGGGCGTCCACCAGGTCCAGCAGTATCCGCAGCCGGGTGCCGAGGGTCTGCCCGCCGGTACGGCCATCGGTCCCGCCTGCCGGCCGACCGCCTGCCTGATCGCTGCCGTCGGGCGCGAACGCCTTGCGAAGCGAGCGCGCCGCCTGCCCCGCGTACACCCGGGACTGTTCGATGTCGGTCGTCGCCCCGGACAGACGGAGCAGGGTGCGTCCGTGCGCCAGCGGCAGGCTGAGCGGCCGGTTCTCCTGGTCGGGCCAGACGTCGGCGAACGCCTCCAGCATCCCCACGGCCCCCTGCAACAGGGCACTGTCGCCGCCGAGCCGCCACTGTGCCTCCAGGGCGCGTACCCGTTCCAGGGTGAGCCGCAGCGCCTCCGCGGGCTCGAGGCCGGGGGCCGCGCAGGCCGCGGTGTACTCGCGGTCGGCCCGCCGCAGCAGCTCCAGGGCGCCGCGCCGGTCACCGCGCCGTCGCCGGTCGTCGGCCGCGGCGTGCAGCACCTTGGCCAGTACGGCGCGCTCCCGTACGGCACCGGGCTGCGCCGATGCCCGTTCGGCGGCCCGCTCGGCCTCGCGCAGCAGCTCCGCGTCGCCCTGGACCTCCCACAGCCGCAGCAGACAGCGGGCGAACTCCGCCCACAGCTCCGGATCGGGGCCGGGCCCGGCCTGCCGCTCACGCTCGATCGCGCCGCGCAGCAGCTGCACGGCGTCCATCAGGTACTGCACCATGCCGTCGGACTCGAACTGCCTCAGCAGGGCTCGGGCGTTCTCCCGTGCGGCGCCCGTCGCCCGGCCCGGGGTCACCGGCTCGCCGGTCGGCGTGCCGGCCTGGGGCGCGAACTGCTCCGGAAGCGGCAGGAACCGCTCCAGCACGCGCGCCGCGACCTCGGCGAAGGGGTGCGGGACGCGCCGGCCGCCGGCCTCCCCGCTCTCACCGCCGTCTCCGCCGTTTCCGTTGTCGCCGTTGTCACCGTTGTCTTCGCCGTATGCGGAGTCGTCGGCAGCGCCGACGTCCGCCGCGTACAGGGAGCGGTGCCTTCCGTCGTCCAGCTGGGCCAGTGCCAGGGCCGGGAAGTTCGGCCCGCCCTTGCCGAACCGCTGCTCGATGTACTCCGAGCAGTGCTTGAGCACGAGGAGCGCCTCGTCCCGCCCCAGCGGCCCGAGCAGCGCCTCCCGCACGCCGGGCACGAATTCGTACCACTGTCCGTCGTCCCTGCCCACGGCGCCGCTCCCGGCGCCGCGCCCGGCCTGCGTGAGCAGTCCGCTCAGCAGGACCTCGGCGAGCTCGGACGGGCCCGAGTCCGGCAGCATCGTCCGCTGCACCAGCTGCATCACCGGCAGATGGAGCGGGGCCGCGGCCAGATACACGGCCAGCTGTCCGGCGGACGGGGAGGCCGCCGACCGGAAGTTGCTGACGAGCTGGAGCGAGGAGAGCCTTCGGCCGGCTCCGGGTGCCCGCAGCGCCTCATGGTCCGTACGCACCCAGCCGACGGCACCGGAGACGTGTCCCGCGCCCGTCCCCGACAGGAGCCTGGCCCAGGCGCCGAGTGCCCCCGCCACCGGCGGCAGTACGGGAATCGGGAGCTCGCCGCGCCGCGTCCGCGGCGGTACGCCTCCGGCCTCGTCACCGACCCTCAGCACAGCTGCGCCGGCGACCCCTTCGCCGCGGGACAGCACCCCGTAGGTGACGGGCAGCCGGGTGCGGTTCCACATCCGCTGCGGAAGCGGCTGCACGACGGCGACGGGAGCCTGCCGGGCCAGCTGGTGCAGCAACCGGTGGGCGCGTCCGCTGCGCCACAGCGGCCCCGCGCAGTCGCTGAGCAGGACCGTGACCCGGCGTCCTGTCGGGTCGCTGAGCCGGTCCGCGGAGTGCAGAGGTGCGGCGGCCTGGCCGAGGCGGCGGCTGACGAGGGGCGAGCCGTCGGGCCCCTGGTGCAGATAGCGCACCTGGACATCCCTGAAGGCACCCAACTGGCCGAAAATCTGCTGGAGTTCGCCGAACAGACGGTCCCAGACCCGCATCGACGACGAGGCGTCCATGACGAACTGCAGCAGTGCGTCAGCCCGCTGGACCCCGCGGAACACCGGGATGATCAGTCCGCCCGCGCGGGCGCTGAGCTCCGCGGTCGCCGTCTCGTCCAGGGTGCGGCGCTGCGGCGCGGAGGCGGGCCGGTAGCGCTGCAACGGACGCAGGGCGCGCTGCAGTTCGAGCGGGGCCGGGAGGGTGGGGGCGGCCGGTACGCCCAGGGGAAGCGCCGCGGAGCCACGCCGGCCTGCTGCCGCCTTCGGTCCGTCGCGCGGCGGTACGGGATACAGGGCGATCCGCCGGTCGCCTCCGGTGACGTCGGGGCGCGGCGCCGGTGCGTCGGCCGGCGGGGCGTCCTCGGCTGTCGGGAGCGGGTCGGGCCGCGGGCCGGGGCCGGGGCCGGCGTCGGGCGGCGGGGCCGGCGCGACGGGCTCGGATACGGGTCCCGCGTCCTGTCCGGGACGCCGGGTCCATCGGGCCAGCCAGAGAGCGTCGCAGAGCTGCTCGGCATCCGGGTCGAGGCCGAGTTCGCGCAGCCGGGCGACGAACGCGGGCAGCAGACCGCCGTCGTAGGGCTCCGGGCGGCCACCCTCAGGGCTGCCGGGATCCGTGCGGTCGGCGTCCGGACGGTCGCCCGGCGGTCCACCCGGTCCTGGTCCTGGTCCTTGTCCTGGTCCTGATCCTGATCCTGGTCCGTGCCGTGCCACGGCGTCGGGCATCAGCACATCACCTCGGCCGGTCGAGTCGCTGGATGAGCAGTTCGGCGAGGCGGTCCCGGCCGGCGGGCGCGGCGGCGTCGGTGAGGTAGATCGCGTTCAGCAGCTGGTCGGTGGCGAGGAGTTCACTGCGTGACCGCTCCAGGAAGTGGGCGATGAGATCCTCGCCCGAGCGTGCCGCCTCGGCGCCGAGATGCGCGCGTACGAAGGTGGCGAGCCGCTGGTGGTCGGGGCGGCCCAGCTCCAGATGGATGCACCGGCGCATCAGGGGCGCAGGGAAGTCGCGTTCCCCGTTGCTGGTGAGGACGACGAACGGGAAGGCGCGGCACTGCACCCGGCCGCCCCTCACCGTCGCCTTGGCGCCGTCGTGGGTGAGGACCCGGGCCTCGCCGCCGGGCAGCCGGTCGGCGATCCGCTCCAGCTCGGGGATCTCGAACTCCCCCTCCTCCAGGACGTTGAGCAGGTCGTTCGGCAGGTCGATGTCGCTCTTGTCCAGCTCGTCGATGAGCAGCACCCGGGGCCGGTCCGACGGCAGCAGCGCAGTGCCCAGCGGGCCCAGCCGGATGTAGCTGCCGATGTCGTCGGCGGGCCGCTCACCGGACACCTCCGCGCTGTGCGCGGCGATCTGCACGTCCTGCAGCCGGGCGATCGCGTCGTAGCGGTACAGCCCGTCCTGGAGGGTGGTGCGGCTGACGACGGGCCAGCGCAGCACGCGGCCGAGCCCCAGCTCGTGCGCGACGGAGTGGGCGAGGGTGCTCTTGCCCGCGCCCGGGCTGCCGGTGACCAGGAGCGGGCGCCGCAGATAGAGCGCCGCGTTGATCATTTCGAGCTCTTCGGCGCCCGGCCGGTGCAGTTCGGCCTCGTGGCGGTAGCCGCCGAGGCGCCGGTCGGCGGAGCCGTCCTGGCCCTCGCCGGGCTCGCCGCCGGCGGTGGCGGCGTCGTGCCGGCCCGCGAAGTCCCGCCAGGGAGGCGGCGGCGGCAGTTGCTCGATGCCGTCGTGAGGTTCGCCTGCGCCTCGGTAGATGAGCCACTCGCTGGGTTCGCTCATTGCGTGTTCCTCGTCGTCGCTCGCGTCTCTGGCGTCTCTGACGTCACTGGCGTCACTGGCATGACTCGGGTCACTGGCGTCACTCGTCCGCAGGGGGCAGCGGCAGCCGATCGTGCTTCACGGTAGCGAGCCGTTGTACGGACCGTAAGGGGAGGACCGGACCGGCCGTTCACGGTGCCTCCAGCAGCAGCCCGGCGCCGGGCAGGGGATGGTGTGGATCTTGGTAGAACAGGACGATCCCGTCCGACCAGAACGTCTCCGTGCGCCCCCCGAGCACCCCGCGTCTCAGTTCGTGCACCCTCCCGGGCAGTTGGCCTGCGGTCCCGGCCTCGGTGAGCGTGTCGGCGGCCCGCCGGTGGAACTCCATGCAGACCCCGTCGGACCGGTCGACGTCCGTACCCCGCCGCCACAGGGCGACACCGAAGCCACCGTCGAGCACGCGCACGAGCCCTGCCGTGGACTCCGGGTCCGGCGGCGCGCCGAACCGGCAGAGCACCGGCACCGTTTCGTGCGCCAGCGCGCGCAGCTCCGCCACCTCGGGGACGGGTACCCGCAATCCGTCCTCGCAATCGACGACCGCGGCCCGCATCACGGCACTGCTCGTACGGTTCCAGCGCGCAAAGCGCTCCGCCGCCGCGGCGTCCGTCGGCGGCGGTTCGAGGTCGGAGCAGCGCACGACCACAGGGCGTACGGCCCCGAGCGGTGGCCCGTCCGGCGGTACGCGCCAGTTGTCGACGTCGAGTCCGAGCAGCGCCCGCGCCACCGCGACCTGCAGCACCGCGGGACTGCCGGGCTCGTCGCACCGGCGGAACGCCTCGGTGAGGGGTGCGGCGATCCTGGCCGGAAGGGCGTCGAGCGCCGTGCCGTTGCTGTCCTCGGCGACGGGCAGGACGTCCCCGGTGTGGCGGGCGACGCCGATCCGCCAGTCGTAGCGGTCCCGTTCCCAGCCGCGCGGCTCCAGCTCCAGCAGCACGAACGGGCGTTCACCCTCCCGGGCGGGATCGTCCGCGGGCTCCGGCGCGGGGGTGCGGTGGTGCTCGTGGTCCGCGCGATGGGTGTGCCACCGGAGCGCGAGCTCGTTGCGGAACTCCCGGGAGAGGCGGTCGTCGGCGACCCGCTTCACCCATTCCCAGAGGGACTTCTCGGCGGTCAGGGCGGAGGGTGCGGCAAAGGGCCGCTCGGCGGCGATGACGCCCATGCAGTAGCGCAGGATCAGCTCCAGTGCGCCGTCCCCGCTCGTGGCCTCGTACAGCGCGCCGAGTCCGTCGCGCCAGCCGCGCGGGGCCGGCCCGTGGTCACCGGGCCGGCTCCCGGGCAGCCCGGACAGCAGACCGAGGAGGCTGTGGGTGCTGACCGGCGGCGGGAATTCGGCGAGCCGCCCGAGGAGGTCGATGCGCTGCTGCGGATTGAGCGCCCGCCAGGCGGACCCGGGACGCAGTTCGCTCTGCACGTCGGCCCAGGTCCGGTCGGTGCCGACGGGGCTGGTGTGCCGGTCCGCGTGGTAGCGGTCGTGGGCGTGGAAGACGGCCTGGTAGACGTCGTCCGTCTCGGCCGTGACCGCTCCCGTGGGCACGGGCAGCGAGCGGAGCCGCTCGACCCCGATGGAGGTGCCGCCCTTGCCGCTGTCGAGCCGTGACTTGAGTACGCCCACGACCTCGCCGCGCGCCAGATCGACCGCGGGCCCACCGGAGACACCCGGCACCAGCCAGTCCCCGTCGAGCCGGATCTGCTCGTCGGCGTCGGCCCAGCCGCCGAACGTGCCCATCACCTCGCACCGCCCGGTGAGCCGCTTCGGCCGCCCGTCGGCGACGGTCCACCCGGCGTAGAGGACATTGCCCCCGGCGAACAGGGCGCCGGGCCGCTCGCTGACGTAGACGCAGGCGTGCTCGACGGGCCTCAGCAGCTGGATGAGCGCGAGATCGGGGGCCGGCCAGCCGCCGGCCCGCACGCCGTGGGAGTCGTACGAGCCGTACGAGCCGTACGGATCTCCGGGCGTCGCGGCCTGGCGGCTCTCGGGCAGGGCGGCGACGACGGTGCCGCGGACCGAGGTCTCGCCACGGCCGGGCGCGCTCTCGAAGACGATGTCCACCTCGCGCCCCTCCCCCTGCATCGCGACGTGCGCGCACGTGAGGACCCAGCTCGGGGCGACGAAGAAGCCACTCCCGAGGAACCCTCCGCCCGATCCGGCAGGAGCATGCCCCGGCTCCGTCCCGTGGATACGTACGGTCGCGGCCATCACGAGGTTCATGAGGGCACGACGCGTCCGCTCCGGAACGCCCCCTGCGCCCCCGTCCCGCCCTTCGTTCATGATCCGCCGCCGCCGGACGGCGTGGAGCCGCCCGGGTGCACCGGTGCGCCGGGGGTGCCGGGGGAGCCGGATGGACCGGGTGCACCCGGCGTACCGGGTGCCGTCCAGCCGCCCGTGGCCGTGACAGGGGGCGCGGGTGGCATCGGCGGGGCGGGCGGGGTCGCCGTCTGCGGAGGCACGGACGGCGCGTGCGGGCTGTCGACGGGCGGTCCGCCGCCGGTCCACGTGAGCGTGACCTTGATGGCGCCCTTGGCCTCACCGTCCGCGAGCAGCCCGACCACCTTGCCCGCCTTGGCGGTGAGCTCGATCCCGAACTCCACGCTCACCTCGTCGGGCCGCACCGCGCGCAACGGCTCGGCGAGCGACCGCGCGACGCCGGTCACCACCCCCTGCAGGCTCTCGACCCTGGCCTGCACCTGCTCCGCGAACCCGGTGTCGCTGTACGACAGCCCTCCGGGCGCGCCGCCGGGTGCGTCACCCGGTCCGCCGGGCGGTCCACCGGACGTGGGCCGTCGCGGCTGCTCCAGCTCCTCGGCACCGGAGATCCGGGCCCAGACCGGTGTGCCGTCCGGCAGCACAATGCGCGTGATGCGAGCCTCGCTGTCCCCCATGGCATCCCCCGTTCCCCCAACTCCCCGCAGATTAACCCCAGTACGGGGCCGATGTGGGCGTCACCGGGCAGGACGCCCGGGAGGGGCCGCCGGTTCGGGCCGGGGCGTGTCCGGCGGGGACATTAGGCTGTTTCCCATGTACTTCACCGACCGTGGCATCGAGGAACTGGAGAAGCGGCGCGGCGAGGAGGAGGTCACCTTCGAGTGGCTCGCCGAGCAGCTGCGCACGTTCGTCGATCTCAATCCCGACTTCGAGGTCCCCGTCGAGCGGCTGGCCACCTGGCTGGCGCGGCTCGACGACGAGGACGACGAGGAGTAGAGGCGGCGGCCACCGCGGCCCCGCCGAGCGCCCGGCCCCACGGCCGCACCGGTCGCCACGGCCGCACCGGTCGCGACGGCCACGCGGTCACGGCGCGCCGGGGCGCGTACGCAGACGGTCGTAGGCCAGGCCGAGGACGCCGTGGGCCAGCAGGATCACGCCTGCCGTCGTCCAGCCCGGGCTGCGGCGGGTGAGGCCCCAGGCCGCGAGGGGGAGGCCGGCGGCGAGCTGGACCGCGGACAGTGCACGGGCGGTCGGGCCGACGAGGTACGGGCCCAGGGGGCCGGCCTCGACGGCGTCGAGCTCGGCCCGGACCGTATCGCGCCAGCCGTGCCACTCCACGGACTCGGCGCCGGGGAGGACATGGGCGACCGCGCGGAGCCGGTCGGCGGGTTCACCGGGTGTGAGGCCCGCGGGCAGGGCGAGGCCGGTGCCGGCCAGGACCGCGACAAGACCGCGCAGCCGGGCGCGGGCGTCCGCGTCGGAGTCGGGGCGGGTGAGTGGCTCCAGGGCCTGTACGTCCAGGACGGGGTCGAGGTGGAGCCGCGCCGCGAACGTCCGCATCGCCTCGTCCTCGCCGGCCGGGGTGCCGTCCGCCAGCCAGATGTAGTCGACCGTGCGGCGGAAGCCGGCGGCGAGGGTGTAGCCGGCCCGGTCGGCGTCCCACCACAGGGCCAGGACCGGCCAGTTCGTACCGACCGCGAGAGCCGTGGCCCAGCCGGTGAGCACCCGGTCGACGGGCTCGGCGCCGGTCAGCCAGGGCTTGCCCTCCGGGACGAGCACGCTCCAGCCGTGGCCGGCCGGGGCGAGGACCAGCTGCTCGCGCAGGAGATGGGCCGAGGGCCGCACGGCGGCGGGCTCGGCCCGGCAGAGGAGCAGAGCACCCACGGATGTCGCGTCCATGCGCCATACGCTAGGGCACTTTGCCCCTGTTTGACGCCCATGGCATCGGCTTGCGTCCCGCCGACGGGAACACATCTTGACTTCCCGGGGTCGCGATATATCGTATCCACCAGGAGACGCGATATGTTGCGTCCAGGCCGGCCCGGGAGGTCAGCACCATGCCAGACTCGACGTGGACAGTCACCGAGCCCCAGAAGCTCACCTTCGACGAGCCCGTCACATCGGTGAACGTGCGCATCGTCAACGGGACGGTGAACGTCGTGGGTACCGACGAGAGTTCCGCCCGGCTGGAGATCTCCGCGATCGAGGGCCCGCCGCTCGTCGTGCAGCGGACCGGGTCCACCCTCTCCGTCGCGTACGAGGACCTGCCCTGGAAGGGATTCCTCAAATTCCTGGACCGCAAGGGCTGGCACCGCAGCGCGGTGGTGTCCCTCGCCGTCCCCGCCGACGCGGCGGTGGAGGTCGGCGTCATCGGCGCCGGCGCCGTCGTCTCCGGGATCCGCGGGCGTACGGAGGTGCGCGGCGTCAGCGGCGACACCACCCTCGTCGGGCTGTCAGGCACGGTCCGGGCCGAGAGCGTGTCCGGCAGCCTGGAGGCCCAGGCGGTCACCGGCGACCTGCGCTTCAGCTCCGTGTCCGGCGATCTGACGGTGATCGACGGTGCGGGTTCGTCCGTACGGGCGGACTCGGTCAGCGGCGCCATGGTGATCGACCTCGACGGGACCCCGACGGACATCCGGCTCACCAACGTCTCCGGTGAGGTCGCCATTCGACTGCCGCACCCGGCGGACGCACGCGTCGAGGCGAACACCGCGAGCGGGTCCGTCTCCAACGCCTTCGACGACCTGCGGGTCAGCGGGCAGTGGGGCGCGAAGAAGATCACCGGCACGCTGGGCACGGGCAACGGCACGCTGCGGGCCACGACCGTGTCCGGCTCCATCGCGCTGCTGCGGCGCCCGCCCGAGGAGGACGAACCGTACGAGGACGTGCCCGCCGCCGGCGACGCACCCACCGGAAAGGTGCTCTGACATGCCGCCCGTCTTCGCCCATGGCCGCCTGCGCCTGTATCTGCTGAAGCTCCTCGACGAGGCGCCGCGCCACGGCTACGAGGTGATCCGCCTGCTGGAGGAGCGCTTCCAGGGGCTGTACGCGCCGTCCGCCGGCACCGTGTATCCGCGACTGGCCAAGCTGGAGGCCGAGGGCCTCGTCACGCACGCTACCGAGGGCGGTCGCAAGGTGTACTCGATCACCGACGCCGGGCGGGAGGAGCTCGCCGGGCGCAGCGGTGAACTGGCCGACCTGGAGCTCGAGATCCGCGAGTCCGTCTCGGAGCTGGCCGCGGAGATCCGTGACGACGTGCGGGGCGCGGCGGGGAAGCTGCGCAGCGAGATGCGGGAGGCGGCGTCGGCGAACCGGCGCGGCGGCGTGGGCGGCGCGGGCGGCCACGCGGGCACCGGCCCGGGCCTCGACGACGGCGAGACCTGGCGCGCGGCGAAGGAGGAGCTGCGGCGGGCCAAGCAGGAGTGGAAGGAGCAGGCGCGCCGGGCGAAGGACGAGTCCCGGCGGGCCCGGGAGGACGCACAGGCCGCGCGGCGCCAGGCCAAGGAGGCGCAGGAGCGGGCCCGCGAGGAGGTCCAGCGCATCGCCCGCCAGGTCCAGGACCAGGTGCAGGGCCACTTCGCTCGGGGCGACTGGCCCACGGGAGTACGGGAAGGGCTCTCGGAACTCACGTCCCAGCTCGGGAACATGGCGCGGGGCACGGCGTGGCCGCCGTACGTCAAGCCGGAGCCGGCGGACGCGGACCCCGACTGGGCGAAGGACGCGACGGGGTCGGGTGACCCGGCGCGCGACCTGGAGCGCCTGCTGGACCGCTTCCGCGACGACATCCGCGACGCGGCCCGCGACCACGGCGTGACTCCGGCGCAACTGGGAGAGGCACGCCGCCACCTGTCCACGGCGGCGGCGCACATCGCAGCGCTGCTGCGCGGCGGGGGCTGACGCCCCCGCACCCCCACGGTCCCGGCCGCGATTGCGCGCCCGGGACCGTGGCGTTCGCGCCCTCGCCGTGGCGGGGGTACGGGGTTGCCCGGTGCCGTGGCGGCGGCCGGGATGTCCGTCGTGTGCACCCGGTACCGCCGGGTGGGCCGGGGTGTCCGTCCTCAAACGCCGGACGGGCTGGGTGGTCGGGGGTGCCCGGTGCCTGGCGGTTGCCGTCCGGGTCCGCTCCGGGGCTCGCCCCGGTGGGTCGCGAACCAGCTTGTGGGCAGTCGTTCCGCAGGGCGAGCGAAGCGAGATGGGGGTCCCCCAGGCGAAGCTCTGGGCCGCAGGCGGACACTCACCCCGCGCAACGGCCTCACCCCGAAGGGAACATCGCATGTTCCAGCGTCGTGTACGTCGCGCCGTGGTCCGCGAGGATCTCCGCCACGATCCCCGGCCCCGCCGCCAGGGCGAGCAGGATGTGCTCGTCGCCGATGGTCCGGTCCCGTCGGCCCACGGCGATCCGCAGCGACTTCCCCAGCGCGTCCTTCGCCTCGCGCGAGAACCCGCGGCGCCCCGACCACCACCCCTTGTCCTTGCGGTCACCGGCCAGCGCACCCGCGCCGTGCGTCTCCTCGACCCGCGCGACGATCTCCGCGACGTCGATCCCGAGCCCGGCCAGCGCGTCCGTGTCCGCCTTCGAGAGCCCGCCCCGCCGTCGCGCGTCCGCCAGCGCCGATTCCACCGACGCGCGCCGGTCCGCGACCCCGAGCGACCGGAAGGCGAACGACGCCTTCGTGCCCTCCTGGTCCAGGAGCGCCAGCAGCATGTGCTCCGCGGTGACGGAGGCCGCGCCCGCCTGTTCCGCGTGGGCGACCGCGCTCGTCACCACCGCGCGGGCGCCCTGTGTGAACCGTTCGAACATCACTGCCTCCCGTACTTCTTGTGCACGGCCTGCCTGCTGACGCCCAGCTCGGCCGCGATCTCCTGCCACGACCAGCCCTGGTTGCGGGCACTTCTGACCTGGACGGCCTCGAGCTGTTCCAACAGCCGCCGCAGCGCGGCGACGGCCCGCAGCCCGACCCGCGGGTCACGGTCACCCGCCCGCTCGGCGAGATCGGTTGCTTCGGTCATGACGTCAACCTACGTTGACACCATGGGAGACGTCAACCCCGGTTGACAGTCACGGTCACCCTCGCACCCGGCCGGGCGTACACGCGATCACCCCGCAGCGAACCGCCGGACACCGCGACCCGCCACCCCGCCTCAGCCGGCGGCAGCGAGAGCTCGGTGACGTGCCCGCGCGCGTCGTACGAGAGCCGATACACCCCCTCCACCGGATCCCATGCCTCCGTACGCACCAGGCCCGCGACCGCCCGCGCGTACGGCGCCGCGGTCTGCTCCTTGTTCGTACGGAAGCGGCCGTCACCGTCCACCGCGCAGTACCCGCCGCCGTAGCACCACACATAGCCCGCCCACCCCGAGCTGTAGCGCGCCAGCGAGGCGAGCGCGTCACGGTAGAAACGGCCCATGTTCGGCATGGAGTTGTTGAGCGGGCCCCACTCCCCCACGACCACCGGGACCCGGTAGGTCTTCGGATAGCCGGTGACCGCGGCCTCGTACGACTCGATCCAGCCCGCGGCGGGGTCGTAGTCCGCACCCGCCTCCATCGCGGTGTTGTAGAAGTGCGGGGCGTAGACGACCTTCGGGTCCTTGATCTTCCCGAGCCCGGTCGGGACGCCCTCGCCGACGATCGGCGTCGGCTCGACGAAGACCCAGTTGTCGCGGTCGACCGAACGGACCGCGTCCGCGAGGCGGTTGTACATCGCGGTGAGCTGGTCGCGCTCGATACGGCGCGCGGCAGCCGGCAGGTCCTCGCCCTCGCGCAGCTCGCCCATCGGCTCGTTGATCAGGTCATAACCGAGGACCGCCGGATGATCCTCGAAGCGATCGGCCAGGACGCGCCACATGCGTGTCTGGGCGCGCTGGAGATCGGGATCCTCGTACAGGTGCGTGAAGGCCCGCTGCACGGCGGGCTCGAAGTACTCGGCGAACCAGTCGTCCGGATGCGGCGTGAACGGGAGGCCGTCGGTGCGGGTGGCCCAGGCAGGGATGCCGCGATGCCCGAAGGCCGGGCCGAAGACGTCCTGGTGAGCGTCGATCAGAACCTGGATGTCGTACTTCCCGGCCCAGTCCAGTACGCGTTCGATCTTGCGCAGGTACGACTCGCTGAAGCGGCCGCGCACGGGCTCCAGATCGTCCCAGAAGACCAGCAGCCGGGCGAAGTCGAAGCCCTGGGCGCGCATGTCACGGAAGTGCCGCTCGGTGATCGCGGACAGGGCCTGTTCGCCACGGCGGGTCTTGTCCTCGACGTTCCAGCCGCGCAGGGTGAGGACCCGCCCGCGGTCGTCGGTCAGCCGGGGTATGTCCACCGGTCGGTGGTCCGCATGAGCGGGGGTGGCCGCGGCCAGGACGAAGGAACAGGCGAGGACGGCGAGAAGGCGGCGCATGGATGACCTCCGGCACGACGAGGGACAGTGCCGGAGATCCCATCAGCGCATCTGACGACCCATCAAGAGTTCGTCAGGACAATCTTCCCGAACAGCTCACCGGACGCCATCTTCTCGAAGCCCTCCCGCGCCCGGTCCAGCGGCAGCACCTCGTCGATCACCGGCCGTACGCCCGTCGCCGCGCAGAAGGCGAGCAGGTCCTCCAGCTCGTCCTTCGTCCCCATCGTCGAGCCGACGACCTTCAGCTCCAGGAAGAAGATCCTGGTCAGCTCGGCGTGCGAGGGGCGGTCGCCGCTCGTCGCGCCGGAGATCACCAGTGTGCCGCCGGGTCGCAGCGACTTGATCGAGTGCGACCAGGTGGCCGCGCCGACGGTCTCGATGACCGCGTCCACGCGCTGCGGCAGCCGCGCGCCCGGCTCGAAGGCGTCGATCGCGCCCAGCTCGACCGCCCGCTTGCGCTTGGCCTCGTCGCGGCTGGTGGCGTACACCCGCAGCCCCGCCGCCTTGCCGAGAACGATCGCGGCGGTCGCGACGCCACCTCCCGCGCCCTGGACGAGGACCGAATCGCCGGGGCGCACCCCGGCGTTGGTGAAGAGCATCCGGTACGCGGTCAGCCACGCGGTCGGCAGGCAGGCGGCCTCCTCGAAGGACAGCTCCTTCGGCTTCGGAAGGACGTTCCACACCGGAACGGCGACCTGCTCGGCGAAGGTGCCCTGGTACTTCTCCGTGAGGATGGAGCGGGTCTCGCGCGGCCCGACGCCGTAACCCGTCTGGCCGATGACCGAATGGAGCACCACCTCGTTGCCGTCCGCGTCGATGCCCGCGGCGTCGCAGCCGAGGATCATCGGGAGCTTGTCCTCGGACAGGCCCACCCCGCGCAGCGACCACAGGTCGTGGTGGTTGAGGGAGGCGGCCTTGACGTTGACGACCGTCCAGCCTGGGGGCGCCTCCGGTGCCGGGCGTTCACCCAGCTCGAGTCCGGTGAGCGGCTGGTCGCGGTCGATGCGTGCGGCGTAGGCGGCGAACATGACCTTGACGATAGGCCGGGCCACGGCCCGACGGAACCGCGCACGAGTGTGACGCACACCCTCTTGCGCCCCGGGCCCACCCGTTCTGCGCTGCGGAACGACTGCCCACAAACCACCGGCGATCCGCGACCCACCGGCGCGAGCCAGAGCCGGTGACCGTGATGGGGGACGCGCAGGGGTCGTGTTCCGGACGTAAAAGCGCCCGCAACTCGCGCGAAGCGCGGTGACCACGCGGCGGAGCCGCATATCGGATGCAGCGCAGTCCAGGACACAAGCCCCGGAGCGGACCCGGACGGCACCCGCCAGGTACCGGGCACCCCCGACCACCCAGCCCGTCCGGGGGTCCCCCCACGGCACCGGGCACCCCATACCCCCTGGGGCGGGGCCCAAATGCCACGGTCCCGGGCGCCACAGGGCGTCCGGGACCGTGGGGGCCCGGGGGCGTCAGCCCCCGGGAAAAGCGTCAGCGGCGAGCAACGCCCTCCGCCCGCGCCGCCGCGGCCACCGCCGCCGTCACCGCCGGAGCGACCCGCTCGTCGAACGGCGACGGGATCACGTAGTCCGCGGCGAGCTCGTCGCCCACCACGTCCGCCAGCGCGTTCGCCGCCGCGATCTTCATGCCCTCCGTGATCCGGGACGCCCGCACCTGCAGCGCGCCCGCGAAGATGCCCGGGAAGGCGAGCACGTTGTTGATCTGGTTCGGGTAGTCGCTGCGCCCGGTCGCGACGACCGAGGCGTACTTGTGCGCGACGTCCGGGTGGACCTCCGGGTTCGGGTTGGCCATCGCGAAGACGAAGGCGCCCGGCGCCATCGAGGCGACCGCCGGCTCCGGGACCGTACCGCCGGAGACACCGATGAAGACGTCGGCGCCGGCCAGCGCGGTCTCCAGCGAGCCGGACAGACCCGCCCGGTTCGTGATCTCGGCGAGCTCCCGCTTGACCGGAGTGAGGTCCTCGCGGTCGCGGCTGACGATGCCCTTGCGGTCGGCGACCGCGACATCCCCGAGCCCGGCTTCCAGCAGGAACTTCGCGATGGCGACACCGGCCGCGCCGGCGCCCGAGATGACCGCGCGCAGGTCGCCCAGACCCCGCCCGGTCAGCTTCGCCGCGTTGCGCAGGGCCGCGAGCGTCACGACGGCCGTGCCGTGCTGGTCGTCGTGGAAGACCGGAATGTCGAGCCGCTCCTGCAGCTTCCGCTCGATCTCGAAGCACCGCGGCGCCGAGATGTCCTCCAGGTTCACACCGCCGAAGGACGGCGCGAGCCGCACGACGGTCTCCACGATCTCGTCCGCGTCCTTGGTCGCGAGCGCGATCGGCACCGCGTCCACGCCGCCGAACTGCTTGAACAGGATCGCCTTGCCCTCCATCACGGGGAGCGAGGCCTCCGGCCCGATGTCACCGAGGCCGAGCACGGCCGTACCGTCCGTGACCACGGCCACGACCTGCGATTTCCAGGTGTAGTCGTGCACGAGCTCCGGCTGCTCGGCGATGGCGGTGCACACCTTGGCGACGCCCGGTGTGTACGCGAGGGACAGGTCGTCCTTGTCCCGCACCGGCACCGTGGCCTGGACGGCCATCTTGCCGCCGCGGTGCAGGGCGAAGGCCGGATCGAAGGGTTCGCCGGACTCTCCGGTGACGCTCTCCGCTTCCGTACCGCTCCCGCTGTGGGGATTGACGATCTCGGCTGCCATGTGATGGACCCCTTAAGTCTGCATCAGTTGAGGGTGGCCGCTCCTGGTTGAGGAGGGGTGGGTGGGCACCGCGTCCGTGCCCTGAGCCCGGTCGGTTGGCCCGCCGGTCAGGGGGAGGTACGTACGCGCGGGCGCGCCGCACAACGCGCCCTGGTCCCCGGATGAGGGGTGTAAGGATCCTTCATACCTGACGGAAGGTACCGCCGACGAGTCGATATCAGCACAGTTGCCGGGCCATGAATGATCAGTGGATGCGCCGTGACGGGCGGTGAAGCGGCTCATGGCCGAATATGGGGACAAGTCCGCAAGGGCACAGCAATGCATACGTTTGCGAAACGAAACCCGTCCGCATGCCGAGATTCACCGGAGATTTTCCGGCCGGAAGTAGGCAACTCCGCAGAAGGTCCGGTCGTGATGTACCGGCCTGTCGGTGTTCGGGGGTGACCCGTTATCCGATTTTGACATGGCTGGCCCCCTGAATCGGCCGATCCGAATGGCAAGATGCCGTAATCACACAAGGTCGCGACGCCCGATGGTGCGTGCCGACCTGCAGGCAACTCCCATCACCCGCCGGAGGAACCCGATCATGACCGCAAGCACCACCCGCCGCCCGTTCACCGCGAGGACCCGGACGTCCCGGCTTACCGCGGTCGGCGCGATCGCGGTCGCCGGCGCCCTGATGCTGACCGCCTGCGGCGACCAGACCGAGGGCGCCAAGAAGGAGGGCGGCGCCACTTCCGCCGCCCCGCTCGCCGCCAAGCTTCCCGCGACGATCCGCGACAAGGGCGTCATCAAGGTCGGTTCGGACATCGCGTACCCGCCGGTCGAGTTCAAGGACGACTCGGGCAAGACGGTCGGTATCGACCCGGACCTGGCTGACGCCCTGGGCAAGCAGCTCGGCGTGAAGTTCGAGTTCGAGAACGCCACCTTCGACACGCTGATCACCGGTCTGCGCTCGAAGCGCTACGACATCGCCATGTCGGCGATGACCGACACCAAGGACCGTCAGAACGGCATCGACTCCGAGACCCAGAAGAAGGTCGGCGAGGGTGTCGACTTCGTCGACTACTTCACCGCCGGTGTCTCGATCTACACCAAGAAGGGCGACGACAAGGGCATCAAGACCTGGGCCGACCTGTGCGGCAAGAAGATCGTCGTCCAGCGCGGCACGGTCTCCGAGGACCTCGCCAAGGCCGAGAACGCCAAGTGCGAGAAGGCCAAGAAGGGCAAGATCACCATCGAGGCGTTCGACAACGACCTCGAGGCCCAGACCCGCCTGCGGGCCGGCGGAGCCGACGCCGGTTCCTCCGACTTCCCGGTCGCCGCGTACGCGGTGAAGACCTCGGGCGGCGGCAAGGACTTCCAGCTGGTCGGCGAGCAGGTCGAGGCGGCGCCGTACGGCATCGCCGTGGCCAAGTCCAACACCCAGCTGCGCGACGCGATCCAGGCCGCGCTCGACGCGATCATCAAGAACGGCGAGTACCAGAAGATCATCGCGAAGTGGGGCGTCGACGCCGGCGCGGTGACCGAGGCCAAGATCAACGGTGGCTCCTGATCCCGGCAGGGACATCGGGACACCGACTCGGCACTGAAAGGCTCCACGTGACTGTCGACATCGAAAAGACGGGCCCGGAGGACGCACCGCCGCCGCCTGCTGCGGGTCCGGAGGCCATCAAGGCGATTCCGGTCCGGCACTACGGCCGGTACGTCTCCGCGGTCGTCGCGATCGCCCTGTTCGGGCTGATCGTCTACGCCTTCTCGCAGGGCAACATCAACTGGGACGCGATCCCCGAGTACTTCTTCGACGACCGCATCATCGACGGCGTCGGCAAGACCCTGCTCCTGACCGTCCTGTCGATGGCCATCGGCATCTTCGGCGGCATCGTCCTCGCGGTGATGCGCCTGTCCCACAACCCGGTGACCTCGTCGATCGCCTGGTTCTACATCTGGTTCTTCCGCGGCACCCCCGTCCTGGTCCAGCTGTTCGTCTGGTTCAACCTCGGACTCGTCTTCGAGTACATCAACCTCGGCTTCTACCGGGACGAGTGGTCGGACTTCATGACCCCGTTCCTGACCGCACTGCTCGGCCTGGGCCTCAACGAGGCCGCCTACATGGCCGAGATCTGCCGCGCCGGACTCCTGTCCGTCGACGAAGGCCAGACCGAGGCCTCCCACGCCCTGGGCATGAGCCACAGCAGGACCCTGCGGCGCATCGTCATCCCCCAGGCCATGCGCGTCATCGTGCCCCCCACGGGCAACGAGGTCATCAACATGCTCAAGACGACCTCCCTCGTGGCCGCGGTCCAGTTCACCGAACTGTTCCGCCAGGCACAGAACATCGGCCAGACCTCCGGCGCACCCGTCGAGATGTACTTCCTCGCCGCCGCCTGGTACCTGGTCCTGACCTCGATCCTCAGCGTCGGCCAGTACTACCTGGAGCGGTACTACGCCCGCGGCTCCAGCCGCAGCCTGCCGCCAACCCCGCTGCAGAAGATCAAGACCAACCTGCTGTCCCTGGGCCGCCCGAAGGGAGGCAACGCATGACCGCCATGGTGAAGGCCGAAGGCGTCCACAAGTCCTTCGGCCACGTCGAGGTCCTCAAGGGCATCGACCTCGAGGTCGCCCCCCGCGAGGTGTTCTGCCTCATCGGCCCCTCCGGCTCCGGCAAGTCCACCTTCCTGCGCTGCATCAACCACCTCGAGAAGGTCAACGCAGGCCGGCTCTACGTCGACGGCGAACTCGTCGGCTACCGCCAGAAGGGCGACAAGCTCTACGAACTCAAGGACAGCGAGGTCGCCCTCAAGCGCCGCGACATCGGCATGGTCTTCCAGCGCTTCAACCTGTTCCCCCACATGACGGCCATGGAAAACGTCATGGAGGCACCGGTTCAGGTAAAGGGCGAGACCAAGGCCGTCGCACGCGAACGGGCCACCCGTCTGCTCGACCGGGTCGGCCTGGGCGACAAGGCCGGCAACTACCCCTCGCAGCTGTCCGGCGGGCAGCAGCAGCGCGTCGCCATCGCCCGTGCCCTGGCGATGGAACCCAAGCTGATGCTCTTCGACGAGCCCACTTCCGCCCTCGACCCGGAGCTGGTCGGCGACGTCCTCGACGTCATGCGCGGCCTCGCCGAGGACGGCATGACCATGGTCGTCGTCACCCACGAAATGGGCTTCGCCCGCGAGGTCGGTGACTCCCTCGTCTTCATGGACGGCGGCGTCGTCGTGGAATCCGGCAACCCCCGCGACGTCCTCACCAACCCCCAGCACGACCGCACCAAGGCCTTCCTCTCCAAGGTGCTCTAGCGGACGGACCGTAAAGGGCGGGTACGGGCGCGATGCGTCCCGTACCCGCCCTTCCGCGTGCCAGGGGGTGTCCGGCGGCTACTTGAGTGCGAGGACGAGGGAGTCGGACGGGGACGCCCAGACGGCGCGGGCCTCGGCGAAGCCGGCCGCGCGGAGGGTCGCGGCGTGCCAGTCGAGGGGCGGGGTGTCGCCGTCGGCGTGCTCGCCGTAGATCTCGAAGCGGCGGGCGGTGGGGGCGGCGAGGACCGGGTCCTCGGCGGCCAGGGCCCACCAGTCGGCCCAGTCGAGGGCTCCGGCGGCCTTGGCGCGGTCCATCGCGGCGTGGCGGTGGGCGCGCTCGGCGGCGTTGATGCGGGGGGTGGTGTCGTCCCTCATGTGGTCGGCGTTCATGAAGACGCCGCCGTCCGTGACGAGCCGGGCGATCTGGCCGTAGAGGGTGGCGAGCGGTCCGGCGTGGAGCCAGTGCAGGGCGGTGGCGGTGAGGACGGCGTCGTACGAGTCGTGCGGGAGGGCGGCGGTCCACCCGGAGTCGGTGAGGTCGGCGGTGACGAAGGTGACACGGTCGTCCCCCGCGAAGTAGCCCTCGGCGATGGTCAGCAGGGCGGGGTCGAGATCCACTCCGACGCTGACCGCCTTCGGGAACCGCCTGAGCAGCCGGTCCGTGATACTTCCCGTACCGCACGCGAGGTCAAGGACCCTCGGCTCGGGGCCGACGACGGCCTCGACCATGTCCAGCATCACCCGGAAGCGCTCCTCGCGATCCGGCATGTACCACTCCTGCTGACGGTCCCAGCTCTCCTGCCAGGCCTGCCAGTCGGTTCCGGTCGCGTGCGCGTCCGCCGCGGTCTCCGTCATGGGTTTCCCTCCACTCCGTAATACCCTCGAACTCAGGGCATCTGTTACCGCACCCATCGCCGACACTAGACCTCATCCGTAAGGACTACAAGTGGAACTGGCCTATTACTCGGACTACGCCGTGCGCCTCGTCAACACCGAGGAGCCGGCTCGCAACAAGGACACGCTCACCTCGGTCGAGGCGGTCCGCGAGCTCTTCGGCCCGTCCTCCCAGGCCGCCCGCCGCGCCACGGACGCGGACGTGACCCGCTTCCGTTCGGTACGGGCCAGACTCCGCGCAGTGTTCACGGCGGCCGACTCCGGCGACCAGACAGGGGCCGTCGACCTGCTCAACTCGCTGCTCCTGGAGTACCCGGTCAGCCCGCAGATCTCCGGTCACGACCACCTCGACGACGAGGGCCGGCCGCGCTGGCACATGCACCTCGCCGACCATCCGTCCAACGCGACCGCGGGATACGCGGCGATCGCCGCGATGGGCCTCGCCTTCCACCTCACCGAGTTCGGCGTCGACCGGCTCGGCCTCTGCCAGGCGGCCCCCTGCCGCAACGCCTACCTCGACACCTCGACGAACCGCTCCCGCCGCTACTGCTCGGACCGTTGTGCGACGCGCGCGAACGTCGCCGCCTACCGGGCGCGCAAGCGCCTGGAGACCGAGCGGTCGGACAGCACGGGCCGCAGCGCGGAGACCGCCCAGCCCACCACGGAGCGCACCGACGTCCGGCCCTCGCCGCGCGGCCGGTAGCGGAGCCTTACACGTCCCAGCAGCAGCTCGTCGGGCACGGTGCCGAACACCCGGCTGTCGCCCTCCGCGTAGACGTTGTCACCCAGCACCCACCAGCCGCCCTCGCGCCGCTCGACGAGCCGCTTCACGATCAGCAGATCCTGCTGCAACGGATGACGCATCACGGCCACGTCCCCGGCCCTGAGCCCGGCCCCGTAATGCACGAGCAGCCGGTCCTCGTGCGCAAGCGTGGGATACATGGAGGGCCCCGTCACCTCCGCGATCCCGAAGGGCACCCTCGGCTCCCGCCCCAGCTCCGTCATCGTCCACCTCCAGGCCCCGGTCCGGTCCCGGCCGGTCCTCCCGGTCCGGTCCCGGTCCCACGGTACGTTCCGCCGGCGGACCCATACGCGCCCTGGACTTTTGGCCTAAGCCCTAGGGGCCGCTCGCGAAAACCGGTCTCTCACGGAGTAATGTCCCACCTGAGAAGACGATCACGAGGAAGGACAGCTCAATGCTCTCCCGCCTGTTTGCCCCCAAGGTGAAGGTCAGCGCCCACTGCGACCTCCCGTGCGGCGTGTACGACCCGGCCCAGGCCCGCATCGAGGCCGAGTCGGTCAAGGCCGTCCAGGAGAAGATGGCCGCCAACGACGACCCGCACTTCCAGGCCCGCGCCACGGTCATCAAGGAGCAGCGTGCGGAGCTCGCCAAGCACCACGTGTCGGTGCTGTGGAGCGACTACTTCAAGCCCCCGCACTTCGAGAAGTACCCGCAGCTGCACGAGCTGGTCAACGAGACCCTGAAGGCGCTGTCGGCCGCGAAGGCGTCGAAGGACCCGAAGACGGGCGAGAAGGCGCTGGAGCTCATCGCCGAGATCGACCGCATCTTCTGGGAGACCAAGAAGGCTTGATCATTGCCTAGGCCTTCTGACCTGCGCTTTCGCGGGTCGCCTCGCCTAGCTGTCCGCACCCGGTCCGCAGGCCGCCGAGCACGGCGTCCATGACGGCCCGGGTGCGGTCCTTTTCCAACTGGCCACAGGGTGTGCGCAGATCCGCGGGATGATGACCGCAGAGGCGTGGTGCGTTGTCGTCCGGGTCTCCGATCCAACCGATCGAGGCTGGGATCGCCGCCTTGGCCGGGTGCGACATGTGCGAAGTCGGCGGCCCAGGAGCGGATCGGCGCACTGGCAACGAAATCGCGGTTCACCAATGCCTTGGCGGTTCAGCCCGTGCCATGTTCTTCCGGCACTGCAGACACGGTAGTTGGCCTCGAACCCCTGGGACACCATGTGCCTCTAGTCAGCCGCGGATGGACATCGCTAGCCTCATTTGCAGCAGTGACAGCTTGGGTACCTTGCGCGGCGGTAACGACGGGGGAGCAATGGACATTGCAGTGATCGCGGAAGGCCCTGATGCGGGCGACCGGCTCCGCTCCCTCCAGGAGTGGTTGTCCGGCATCGAGGAGTTACGAGGCCGCGTCGACGGCAAGGAGCGACCTCCGGAGCCCGGCACTCTGGGGCCGGTGCTGGACGCGCTGACTGTGGCTCTCGGCCCGGCCGGTGCGGCAACCGCGTTCGCCACCGGTCTCATCGCCTGGCTGCGCACCCGCCGTGGTGATGTGCACATCAAGGTGACGCTCCCCGACCGCAGTTCGCTGGAGCTGACCGCGAAGCGGGTTTCCCGTCTCGACGCTGACGCTCTGCAGCAGCAAGTGGCCGAAGTCGCCGACCTGTTGAGTCGGCAACAAGGGGACGCGGGCGGGCCCGAGCGTCGCGAGCTGCCGTGACGGACCTGTCCGGCGCGGGCGTACGGGTCCTGCTGATCGCGACCGCCACGCACGAGGGCCCCCTGCTGACGTCGGTGCCCGCGGTCGCCACCTCCTGCCAGGATCTGCGCACGGCCTTGATCGAGCGCTGCGGGGTGCGGCCCGACCGTCTGCGTACGCTGCTCGATCCGGCCGACGCGCAGACCATGGCGCGGGCCGTCACCGAGGAGGCTCAGCGCGCGGACACCGTGCTGCTGGTCTACTTCATCGGGCACGGTCTGCTCGGCCCGGACGGAGAGTTGTACCTGGCGGCGACCGGCACCGACCGCCTCACCCCCGGGATGGCCGAGCACCAGGCGCTGTCGTTTTCCTCGCTGCGGCAGGCGCTGGAGGCAAGCCGGGCGTCGTCCGTCGTCGTCGTACTCGACTGCTGCTTCTCCGGGCGGGCCTCTTTGAGTGGCAGCCCGTCCCTGCCTGCGTTCACGATGACGCCCGCGCACGGCATGTACCTCATGGGGTCCGCGGAACAGCTGGCTCTCGCGCCTCCTGGCGCCGCGCACACCGCGTTCACCGGTGCGCTCATCGAGCTGCTGACGCACGGCGACCCGCGCGGGCTCCAGCCGCTGACCCTGGATGCCGTGTTCGACGGGGTTTTCCGGGCGATGAGTGACCGGCAGGGGCCGCTGCCCCGGCGCCAGGCCGGGGACCGCTCGGGACACCTCGTCATCGCACCGAACCCGGCGGTGCCGACGCAGGCGGGGCCTCCAGAGGAAGCGGAGCCCGCGCCCGGCCGCTGCCCGTATTTGGGCTTGGACGCCTTCGGGGTGGACGACGCCGACGTGTTCTTCGGGCGTGACGGTATGACGGAGCGGGTGTTCGCCGCGCTGACGGAGGTGGCCGGGGCGGATGAGCCGGGCCCGCTGGTTCTGGTAGGCCCGTCCGGTTCGGGAAAGACCTCCCTGCTCAACGCCGGTCTCACGGCCGGACTGCGTGAGCGGGGCTTGCTCGGCACCACCTCCTGGCTCTCCCTGCGCCTCACCCCCGACAGAAGCCCGCTCCGTCGGCTGGCAGCTCGGTTCGACGCCAGCCCCGAGTCCGTCGATCTGTTGCGGGAGGATCCCGAACGCTCGGCCGAGCTGGCCGAACGGCTGCTGGCTGGCCGGCCGGAGCAGCGGCTGATCGTCCTTGTCGACCAGCTGGAGGAACTGTTCACGCTGTGCCCGGACCCGTCGGAGCGCACCGCGTTCCTGCGGGCGGTGACTGCCCTGGCCCGGCCCTCGGGCGGGGGCCGGCCGGGGGCGCTGGTGGTGCTCGCGCTCCGGGCGGACTTCTACGGTCAGGCGGCCGCGCACCCCGAACTGCTCGCCGCTCTGCGCGACACCCAGCTGTTGGTCGAGCCGATGACCCCCGACGAACTCCACGCCGCCGTCGAGGGACCGGCCGCCGCCGCGGGGCTGGTCCTCGACGAGGGCCTCGCCGAGGTGATCCTGCACGAGTTCGGCGCGACGGCAGACCGGCAGCCGGCCGCGGGGGCGCTGCCGCTGCTGTCCCATGTCCTGTGGGCGACCTGGCTGCGACGCGCCGGATCGCGGCTCACCGTCGTCCAGTACCGTGCCGCCGGCGGCATTGCGGAGGCGATCAAGACCACCGCCGACGACACGTACGACGGACTCGACCGGCAGGGGAGGGAAGCCGTACGGCTCATGCTGCCCCGGCTGGTGCGCGTAGGAGAGGACTCCGCCGACACGGCCCAGCCCGTGGACCGCTCCGCGCTTCTGCATGGGCTGCCCGACACAGCGGCCGCACAGCGAGCCATCGACCGGTTCACCCGGGCCCGCCTGCTCACGCTCGACCACGACTCCGCGCGCATCAGCCATGAGGCGCTGCTGCGCGCCTGGCCCCGGCTGACGGAGTGGGTCGACGCGGACCGGGACTGGCTGCGCGCCCGCCAGCAACTCGCCGCCGACGCCCGGGCGTGGGCGAGGGCCGGGCGGGAGTCCTCGTTGCTGTACCGGGGGAGCAGACTGGCCGCCGTACGGGAACGCGCCGAGTCGTCGCCGGCGAGCGCGGTCGAACCGGAGTCTGTGCTCGCCGAGTTCGTGGACGCCTCTTGGCAGCAGGAGCGCCGGGGTGTGCGCCGGGTCCGGATCGCGGTGGCGTTCCTCATGGCCCTGGTCGTGCTCGCCACATCCGGGCTGATCGGTTCCGTCATCTTCCAGCGGCGGGCCGAGCGGGCGGGCGAACGCGACCTGGCCCGGTACCTCGCCGCCGAGGCCGAGGACCTCCGCGACCAGCAGCCCGGTCTGGCCAAGCAGCTCAGCCTGGTCTCGTACCGGATGAACAAGGACGCGGGGCGCGGGGCGCTGCTCAACAGCCGGCGCACGCCTGGTGTGATCAACGCAGAGGAGCCTGCCCAAGACCTCGCCTACAGCGGTGACGGCCGCATCCTCGCGCTCTCCGTCGGCGACGCGATCGAGCTGCGCTTCCGGGGCGGCTCCGCGCGGGTCGGAGCGGGCGTGATCGGCCCGGTCGCGATCAGCCGGGACGGCCGGACACTCGCTGCGGTCACCTACGACGAGCATCGGCCGAAGACGGCGTGGGTGCGGCTGTGGGACATATCGGATCTCAACCATCCGAGGCAGACCGCCGCGCCGCAGCTGGACCACGCCGTCCACGCGCTCGCCCTCAGTACGGACGGCAAGACCCTGTACGGCGGCCTGACGACCGGTGAGATCCGCGTCTGGGACATCGGCGACCGGGCCGCGCCGAGGCCGCTGCCCACACTCCGGGCACATTCCGCACGGATCGACTCCCTGGCAGTGTCCCCCAAGCGGGACCTGCTCGCCAGCATGAGCGAGGACGGCCGGATCCAGCTCTGGAGGGCGGCCGACTCCGGGCGCCCCGAGCGCGTCGCCGTGCTTGAGGGGGCGAAGTACGACCGCAGCATTCTCGTGAACCCCAGGCCGCTGCACCGGGTGGCCTTCAACCCCACTGGACGGATGCTCGCGGCTCCGGTCGCCGTGAAGAACGGGGACGAGCTCGGGCTGTGGCTGCTGAACGCGCCCGACAAGCCCCGGCGGATGGAAAAGCAGAAGGACGACTCGACGAGCGACACGTCCACCCCCTGCTACGAGGGCCTGAATTCCCTGGCATTCAGCCCGATCCGCGAGTACGTCGTCGGGACCTGCGGCAGCAATTGGCACGTGTGGATCTACCAGAAGAACCTCCTTCCCGGCGCGATTCTGTCCGGGGCATCGGGCGGCGGCCAGGGAAGCTACGACGAGGTGGGGATGGCCCTGTTCGACCCCGCCAAGCCCCGCAGACTGTTGCAGGCCACCGACCACGGCGTGCGCGTCTTCTACCTCAACAACTCCGCCCAGCCGGGTGCCGAGGCGTTCCTTCCGGCGACGCCCGGAACCGGAGGCCAGTTCGACTACCGGGTGGTCGGCAAGAAACCACTGATCGCCCTTCAGGGAGTGGGCGTGAACTACCTGTGGGACGTGACGGAGATGCCGCACTCGGCCAAACTGCTGGCCGCGACCCGCTCCCCCAACATGTTCACGGGCGGGGACATCGCCCTCAGCCCGGACGGACGCCTCCTCGCCAACGTGGAGGTGTACGAGGGCGGTGAGGCCGACAAGAAGGGCAAGAAGCAGGAGCTTGTCGGTCTGCGGCTGCGCAGCACCTCGGCGCCCCCGAGAAGCGGACCGCTGACCACAATCGACGAGTTGGACAACGGTGTGGCGGCGATCGCCTTCAGCCCCACCGAGCCCGTCCTGGCCGTGTCCGACATGAACGGCTGGAGAGACAACAACCGCAAGACACCGGTCGTACGGATCTACGACATCGCGAACCCCAAGCGTCCGCGGCAGATCGCCCGGATCGACGCGGCGACCACAAAGCTCGACTTCTCCCCGGACGGCGAGTCGCTCCTCCTCACGGATTCCCCCTTCGCCGATCCGGACGATACCCGGCCCCAGCCCGCGGACGAGTTGGAGAGCTGGGACCTCACCGATCCGGCGCATCCCGAGAAGCGGTGGGCGCGCCCCGTCGAGACCGGAATCGACTCGGTGCACGTCGCGTTCCGTCCGGACGGCAAGCTGCTCGCCGTCTACGACAGCGGGGGCACGCTGAGGCTGTGGCGCGTCGAGGGGCACCGGCTCACCGACGAGCTGTCCCACGTCACCGTGGGCGTCCACGGCAGCCCGATCGCCTTCAGCCCCGACGGAACCCGCCTCGCCTTGACCGCGAAGGAAACCTGGGCTGCCGACGAACGCCCCGAGATCTGGAACCTGACCGATCCGAAGGCTCCCAGTCGGCACTCCTACCTGCCCGGCTCATCGCGCGCCGCCGACTTCTACGCGCTCCAGTTCAGCCCGGACGGCGAATTCCTTGCCATCGTCAGGGCATCCGCGGGCATCGAGCACTGGGACACCAACCCGGAACGCGTCGTCGGCGACATCTGCGACTCGGTCGGCGATCCCATCACCCGGCAGGAGTGGCAGCGATATCTGCCGGACCTTCCCTACCAACCGCCTTGCCGGTAATCGCGCGCCCATCGCCGGGGTCGAGTGTGCGTGACCCGACAGCATTTCCGTGGTCTGCACACAGTCCGCAGGACACCCGATCAAGACCGTCGCACCCCATCGCCAGCATCAAGAAGGGCCAGGTCAGCACCCCACAGCAAAGATCGCTACAGGTCACCGACCCAGCCGATTGAGACCCGGGGCTCCCCGGTTCGCCGGGTGGGCCCCTTCAGTCGCGGACGCGCTGCACCATGATGTGCCCTCTCACCACACGACGTCCGGAGGGACCATGCGCGCCGTACACGTCACCGGTGTCATCGCCGCCGTGCTGCTCGCCGCCGGCACCGCCTGCGAGGCCACCGAGGCCGACATCGCGGCCTGCAAGTCCGCCATGGCCGAGTCGTTCGGGGACGTCCCCGCCACCGGAGACGCCCCGAAGCCGGGCCCGGCCCCCGCCGCCTGCGACAGGGTGGACGACGAGACGCTCCGGCACCTGTGGAAGGAACTCGCCGCGGAGTACGGGAAGGGCGGCGGCACGTGAGCGTGTTGTGGGTGCGGGGCGTCGTCCTGCCCGAGCGCGAGGACCGTACGTTCCGGCTCGACGGGGACCGGCTGCGCACCGGCCCGGCACCCGGTGGGGACGCCGAACTCGTTGTGGACGGCGGCTTCCTGCTGCCTGGGCTCGTCGACGTGCACACGCACCCCGGTACGGAGTCCACCGACTCGCCCTTCGACGAGTCGGTACTGCGCAAGCACCTGTTGGAGCACCGGGACGCCGGTGTGCTGCTGGTCCGGACGCCCGGGACGGCGTCGCGGATGCCGGAGTGGGTTGCGGGAGACGCGGAGTTGCCACGGGTGCGGTCGGCGGGCGGTGGCCGGCGACACCAGGGCGGTTCTTCCCCGGGGCCGGGCGTGACATCGCCGAGGACGAACTTCCGGTCGCGGCGGTGGAGGAAGCGACGGCCTCCTCCGGCTGGTGCAAGGTCATCGGCGACTGGCGATGGGACGAACCGGCCGTGCCGCTCGATCTGCTGACCGCGGCCGTGACGGCGGTGCACGCCGCCGGTGGCAAGGTCGCGGTGCACTGCCAGACCGCCGAGGGCGCGCGCAACGCCGTGCTGGCCGGGGCCGACAGTCTGGAGCACGGGATGCATCTCGACCCGGGGCTGCTCGACCGGATGGCCGCGCAGGGCACGGCCCTTGTGCCCACACTCGGTGTCTTCGGCGCGAGCGCGGACGCGTGGTACGCGCGTGAGCGCAGCGCTCGCCGGGACGACTGGATCACCGGCTGGGAGGGCATGCTCGCGAACGTCCGCTCGGCGTACGAGGCCGGCGTCACCGTCCTCGCCGGGACGGACAGCTTCCCGTGCGGAACGGTCGCCGCGGAGGCGGCGTGGCTGGCGCGGGCCGGCATGCCCGCCGAGACGGCGCTCGGCGCGGCGTCCTGGACCGCTCGCGACTGGCTGGGCCTGCCCGGACTGACGGAGGGCGCGCCCGCCGACCTCGTCGCGTACGACGCGGATCCGGCCCTCGACCCCGGGGTCCTGGCGCATCCGGCCAGGATCATCCTCCGTGGCCGGGTGGTGCACTGACGTCGCGTCGGTTCACGTCGCTACTCCGGGTCGTGCAGCGAGCTGATGCCGGGCGGCAGCCCGGCCCGCCGTGCCGGAACACCCGGCCGGACGCGGCCGAGCGCGTCCGCGTCGACCAGCTCTGGGCGAACGGCCTCGCCGCCGCCCTCGCGAAGGTCTCCTGACCCGGCAAAGCCCGGCGACCGTCGGCTCACTCCCGCACGGCGCCCGCGCCCAGGTACCCCGTACCTGGGCGCGGGGCGTTTTCGCGCAGAGCGGAGGTACGGCGATACGGCCGTGGAACGGAGCCGGCTCGTGTTGAATCCAGGAGACAGAGCACCGCACCGCCCGTGCCCCTGGAGGTTCCCGTATGGCCGAGCGTCCCGAGACCCTGTACGAGGCCGTGGGGGGCGCCGAAACCCTGCGGCGGCTGTCCTCGACCTTCTACGAAGCCGTGCTCGCCGATCCACTCCTCGCACCGGTCTTCGCGCACTTCACCCCCAGTCATGTGGAGCATGTCGCGGTCTGGCTGGCCGAGGTCTTCGAAGGCCCTGCCCGCTTCACCGAGGAGCTCGGCGGCCATCAGGCCCTTCTCCGTGCCCATCTCGGCCTCTCCATCACCGAGGAGCAACGACTGCGCTGGATGGAGCTGATGGGCGCCGCGGTGGACAAGGATCTCCCGGACGACGCAGTGCTGCGCAGGCGCGTCATGGAGTACTTCGACTGGGGCACCACGATCGCGCGCGAGGTCTCGGCCGGTCCCGTGGACGAGGACCTCGGCGACCCCGGCCCGACGCCCCGCTGGCGCTGGGACGGTCACTCCTGAGGCCAGGAACCGCCGGGCGGTGAACCCAGGAGGGCGGCACCGAGGAGTCCGCCTCGGTACCGCCCTCGTCGAACCGTGCACAGGTCAGGCGCTCTCCAGCAGCCTCCGCCCGAAGGCCGCACCCTCCGGCAGCTGCCGCCGGATGCGCCCGAGCGCCTCGTCGAAATCGCCCCCGGCGATCCCCGACTCGTACGCCGCCCCGCCGAAGTGCAGGGTCAGATTCAGATCCACCCGCTCGGGGCGGCCGTCCGCCCCGCGTTCGCCGAGCGCCAGCAGGCAGCTGAGCGTGGCCTGCTGCACCGCCCCGTCCAGGGCGACGGGCTGCGGCAGGTCCCATTCCAGTACGCAGCCTGACAGGGCTTCACCTGACCCCGCCGCGCCCAGGGTGGCGAAGCTCGGGCCCTCGTACTCAACTCCCCTGATGCGGGTCCGTACTTCCTGCCCGCTCATGGCGACCGTGATCGCGATCGCTTCCGCACCCCGGCGGTCCCGGTACCAGCCGGTCCAGACTTCCGTCGACTCCGATGACATGGCGCGGACTGTAGCGGTATGACTGGCTCCGCCGTACAGCCGGTCACCCCTTCGAATGCATCGAACGCCCGAACGGACCTACAAGCCTCCCGTCGAGGCCCGCTAAGTGGCTGAACCCGACGTCTAGGTGGCTGAACCCGACGTCGAGCCGGCGGCCGGCTCTCCGTCCTCACCCTCGGCGGGTCGGGTAGCCGCGGCGTCTTCTCCGCCTTCCGCGAGGTCAGCGGCTCCCGCGCCCGCGACCCGCGCGGCGCCGAGCTCACAGTCGGGGTTGCGACAAGGTACAGGAACCCACTCGGGGACGAACGCCCCAAGGATCTTGCGTCGTTTGATGACGGTACCGACAGGCTGTCCGCAGGCCGGACATACGTATTGGCCTGGCGGGCGGCGGACGGTCCGACGTCCTTCGCTGCCCATGGGTCAAGGATAGGTCGGCATGCTCACGGCGGACAGTGCTCGCGGTTACCGCTTCCTGCTGTACTTCCGCACGAGCACGCCGTTGCCGAAGGCACGCACCGTGTCCAGCGCGAATTCGGTGACGGCGAAGCCGGAGCCGAACATCGGCATCCCGGAGCCGTACACCTCCGGATAGGTCTTGATCACGAGCTCGTCGATCTCCGCGAGCAGGGCTCCGGCGATGCGCGAGCCACCGCAGAGCCAGATGCCGAGCCCGCCCTCCTCCGCCTTGAGCTCGCGGATCCTGGCGACCAGGTCGCCGGACACGATCTCCACGTTCGGATCGGGGGACTTGTCGATCGTGCTCGACGCCACGTACTCGCGCATGTGCCCGTACGGGCTGGTCATTCCGGCATCCAGGCCCAGCTGATAGCTGGCGCGGCCCTGGATAACTGTGTCGAAGTGCTTGTTCTCCGTGTCCTGAAGGTTCAGCAGCAGCCGGCCCTCGGCCGAGACTGTCTCCGGATACTCCGTCTTCAGGAACTGCAGGAACTCCTCGTCCACGTACTTGAACATGGACGAGGCGTCGCCGCTCGGGTCGCCGACGAAGCCGTCGATCGAGCAGGCGATGAAGTAGGTGAGCTTGCGCAAACCGGTCCTCTGATTCTCTCGGGGTCATTGGCCATGGTCCGGATCGGTCGGGTCGAGTCGAGTCGATCCAGCCGAACCACTGCAGGTATAGTGCTCCATGTGTAGTGGTTACGCAAGGGTCTTTTCCGGAAGGCATGTCGAGGAGGTAGGCGCAGAGATGGCCAGGAACCCGGAGCGCAGGATCGCCCTGGTGGATGCCGCCATCGAGGTCCTCGCCCGCGAAGGGGCCCGTGGCCTCACGTTTCGCGCCGTCGACAGCCAGGCCGGCGTGCCGGCGGGGACGGCGTCCAATTACTTCGCCAACCGCGACGACCTGTTCACTCAGGCGGGCGCCCGGATCCATGTCCGGATGACCCCGGATCCGGTCCAGGTCGACGAGGCGATGCGGCCGGAGCCCACCCGCGAGCTGTATGTCGAGCTGATGCGCTGGCTGGTACGGCGCATGGCCGCCGAGCGCACCGGGTATCTCGCGATGCTGGAGCTCCGCCTGGAGGCCACCCGCCGCCCGGCCCTCCAGGCGGAGCTCAACCGCGCGGTACGCACCGTGCTGGAGGAGAACCGCCGCTCCCATTTCGAGTCCGGGCTGCCGGGCGACGCGGACACGTTCCTCGCGCTCTATCTCGCGATGACGGGCCTCATGCTGGAGCACTTCACGCTGCCCGATGTGCTCGCCGACCGGGAGCTCGACGAGCTGGTGGAGACCGTCGTCACGCGGATCGTTCCCGAGAGGTGACCGGCTCGCGCCACATCGGCCACATGTGCGGGCCGTCCGGCAGGTCGACCGTGCGCCCCATGAAGGTGAAACCGAGCCGCTCGTACAGCCTGCTGCTGCGGGCGCTGCTGGCCTCCAGATAGGCGGGCACACCGTCGCGGTCGCAGCGCTCCAGCACGGGTGCGATCAGCGCGGAGCCGAGACCCTGGCCCTGCCGTTCCGGGGAGACCGCGATGAGCAGCAGATACTCGTGCGCCCGGTCGTGCGGATGGACCGCGCCGGTCAGCCGGCCGATGAGCTCGGCGCGCTCGTTGTCCGGATCGGCGATCTCCCGCATCCGGGCCGGAGTGTCGTCCTCCGCGTCGGGCGCGCCGGCGGGCACGTGGAGCCAGAGCGCCGCGGCCGTGCCGTCCTCGGTCATGTCGACCCGGCCCTCGGCGAGCGTGACGTCGAGAAAGACGCCCATGAAGGTGCCGTGCACCTTGCGCCGATGGTCCTCGTCGGGGAAGACCCAGCTGCTCACCGGGTCGTGCATGAACGCCTCGTCGAGCAGCCGCACCACCGTGTCGCGGTCGCTCTCCCTCGCCTGCCGTATTCGTACGCCCATGCCCGGACCCCTCTCCGAGATCACCAACTGGTCGTGGTGATCCTAGAGTTGGGGCCCGGGCCGCCGCCGCACGGGGCATGGCCGCTCCGCCGGTCGGCGCCGCGGCGGGCCGGGCGCGCATGCGGCTACGCGCTCAGCGCGTGCGGCGTGTGACGAACTCCGCCAGGGACAGCATGTCCCCGGCCGCCGCCAGATCCGGTACCGCGCGGGACAGCTGCTGGACCGCCCGCGCCATCCGGTCCGCCGCCTGGAGCTGTGCCCAGTCCCGGCCGCCCGCGCGGTCGACGGCCTCGGCCGCGCGGCGGACGGTGCGGGTGTCCATCGGCTGTGCGTACAGCTCGGCCAGCTGCGCTCCCGCCTCGGTGCCCGAGCTGAGCGCCGCGACGACCGGGAGCGACTTCTTGTGCGCGGCCAGGTCGGCACCGGCCGGTTTGCCCGTGCGCTCCGGGTCGCCCCAGATCCCGATCAGATCGTCGATGAGCTGGAACGCCAGTCCGGCCTCCCGTCCGAAGGCGTCCATCGCGGCGATCTCCTCCTCGTCCGCGCCCGCGTAGAGCGCGCCGAGGGCGCACGCGCAGCCCAGCAGGGCCCCGGTCTTCGCCGTCGCCATGGCGACGCATTCGTCGAGCGAGACCTCGTGGGGACCGCGCTGTTCGAAGGCGCAGTCCGCCTGCTGCCCGGCGCAGAGCTCGATGACACAGGCGGCGAGCCGGGCGGAGGCGGCGGCGGACGCCGGATGGCGGTCCTCGGCGATCAGCCGGAGGGCGAGGGCGAGCATGGCGTCGCCCGCGATGATCGCGTCCGGGGTGCCGAACACCGTCCAGGCCGTGGGCCGGTGTCTGCGCGTCGGATCCTCGTCGATCACATCGTCGTGCAGCAGCGTGAAGTTGTGCGCGAGCTCGACCGCGGCCGCGGCGCGCACGGCCTGCTGCGGGTCGCCGCCGAGCGCCCGGGTGGCGGCGAGGACCAGGGCGGGCCGGATCGCCTTGCCCGCCGACCCGGCGGCCGGGGTGCCGTCGGCGTGCTCCCAGCCGAAGTGGTACATCGCGACACGGCGTATGGAACCGGGCAGCGACTCGACGGTGTCTCGCAGCCGCGGGTTGACGGCGGTACGGGTGCGCTCCAGGAGTGCCGCGGCCTCGTGGCCATCGGTGGCGGCATCCGTGCTGGTCATGGTCACGGTCTCTTCCTCTGCAGAGGGGGGTGGGGCGGGGGCGGACGGAAGGAGCGGCGCCGCCCCCGCCGGTTCAGAGGGCCGGTACGTCAGCCGGCCGGCCGGTCAGCGCCAGCGGCCGACTTCGACGTTCTCCAGCACACCGAGCGCGTCGGGGACGAGGATCGCCGCCGAGTAGTAGGCCGTGACCAGGTACGAGATGATCGCCTGCTCGTCGATGCCCATGAAGCGGACCGAGAGGCTGGGCTCGATCTCGTCGGGGATGCCGCTCTGCTGCAGGCCGATGACGCCCTGGTCGTCCTCACCCGTACGCATGCACAGAATGGACGTGGTCCTGGCATCCGAGATCGGGATCTTGTTGCAGGGGAAGATCGGCACTCCGCGCCAGGTGGGGATGCGATGCCCGCCGATGTCCACGCTCTCCGGGACGAGGCCGCGCTTGTTGCACTCGCGCCCGAAAGCGGCGATGGCGCGCGGATGCGCGAGGAAGAGCTTGGAGCCGCGCCGCCGGGACAGCAGCTCGTCCATGTCGTCCGGGCTGGCCACACCGTCGTGCGGCTGCAGCCGCTGCCCGTAGTCGCAGTTGGCCAGGAGCCCGAACTCCCGGTTGTTGATGAGCTCGTCCTCCTGGCGCTCGCGCAGCGCCTCGACCGTCAGCCGCAACTGCTGCTCGGTCTGGTTCATCGGCTGGTTGTAGAGGTCCGCCACCCGGCTGTGGACCTTCAGCACGGTCTGGGCGACGCTCAGCTCGTACTCACGCGGAGCCGCTTCGTAGTCCACGTACGTGTGCGGAACGATCGCTTCGCCGACATGGCCCGCGGACAGGTCGATGGCGGCCTCACCGTATTTGTTGGTCCGCTGATGGGGGATGGAGAGAACGGCGGTCAGGTGGGCGCGGAGCCCGTCCGCCCGGTCCGCGAGCATCTGGACGTCCTGCCGGGTGAGCTCCAGCGCGACGCACGCGGTGTCCGCCCGGGCCGTGAACTCCCATACGGCGCCCGCGTCGACCAGGGACCTGTCCCCGAAGTAGGCCCCGTCGGCCAGGACTCCGAGCACCGCCTCGTCGCCGTACGGACCGGTACCGATCTGTTCCACGCGGCCGTGCGCGAGGAGGAACACCCGGTCCGTCGGCTCGCCCTTGGTGGCCAGCACATCGCCGGGCGCGAACCTCACCTGCCTGCAGCGCTGCGCCAGTTCGCCCAGCACGGCATCGTCCGTGAACCCTCGCAGCGACGGCAGCTCGCCGAGTTCGGCCGGAATGACCTCGACCTGGCTGCCGGTCTGGACGAAGGTGACTCGGCCGTCGCCCACCGAATAGCTGAGCCGTCGGTTCACCCGGTACGTACCACCCTGTACCTGAACCCACGGCAGCATCCGCAGCAGCCACCTGGAGGTGATCTCCTGCATCTGCGGCGCCGACTTGGTGGTGGTCGCCAAGTTCCGCGCGGCGGCCGTACCGAGACTCTGCTGCGGCACCGCCTGGTCCTGGCCGCCCTCGCGCACCTCGTCACCAACCGAACCAACCGACATGAGACTCCCTCGCAATCATGGGTTGACCTGCACGAAAAGCCTTCCATCACGGAGAGTCGGCACGCCATTACACAAATGAGTGGGACTAGCCGGGCATTGGCGGGGCATGACACGCGCTCTCCACCCGTCCGGCCCAGGTCCACCCAGGTCCACCCGCGTCCGCCCAGGTCCTGTCCGGATCGGCTCGTACGCCGCGCGTATCGCGCGCCCTGCCACGGGTGTTGGGGTAGTAACCCCTTGCAAGCGCGGTACGGGTGACTCGTTCCGCTCACCACCGCTCCCCCACGACACGACACAGCAGCGCACCAAACGAAAAGGAGGCGGCCATGGCCCCACCCATGTCCGCGAGCAGCTTCCTCGACGCCCTGCGCGACGAGGGGCTCACGGTCGTCCAGGTCGGCGACTGGCGTAACCACAACCGCAATCACAAGGGCCCCTGGGGGCCGGTGCACGGCGTGATGATCCATCACACCGTCACCAAGGGCACCGCGAACACCGTCCGGATCTGCCGTGACGGCTATGCGTCCCTCCCCGGGCCGCTCTGCCACGGTGTCATCGCCAAGGACGGCAAGGTCCATCTGGTCGGCTACGGCCGCGCGAACCACGCGGGGCTCGGCGACGACGACGTCCTGCGCGCCGTCGTCGCCGAGCGGGGGCTGCCGCCGGACAACGAGGCGAACACCGACGGAAACCGGCACTTCTACGGCTTCGAGTGCGAGAACCTCGGTGACGGCGAGGACCCGTGGCCCGCGGTCCAGCTGGAGGCCATCGAGAAGGCCGCGGCGGCGGTCTGCCGCCGCCACGGCTGGACGGCCCGTTCGGTGATCGGCCATCGGGAGTGGCAGCCGGGGAAGGTCGACCCGCGCGGCTTCACCATGAAATCCATGCGCTCCCGTATCGAGGAACGGCTCATGTGACGACACGGTACGGCCGCCGGGCAGTGACCGGAGTGACGCGGGCGGCCGCCGCCGGGGAGCGCCCCGCATGACGCGCGCGTGACAATGGCCGGGTGAACGCGTTCGACCTCAGTGCCCTGCACCCCCGGCTCCCCTCGCCCTTGGAGCCGGTCGAGGACGAGCGCTTCACCCGGCACGGCGTCCGGCTGCTGCTCAAGCGCGACGATCTGATCCACCCGGATCTCCCCGGCAACAAATGGCGCAAGCTCGCCCCGAATCTGCTCGCCGCCGCCGGCCGTCCGGTCCTGACGTTCGGTGGGGCGTACTCCAACCATCTGCGCGCCACCGCCGCCGCGGGCCGGCTGCTGGGCTTTCGCACCATAGGGGTGGTACGGGGCGAGGAACTCGCCGGCCTCCCGCTCAACCCCTCGCTCGCCCGGTGCGCCGCGGACGGCATGCGACTGCACTTCGTGGACCGGACGACGTACCGCCGCAAGACCGACCCGGACGTGCTGGCCGCCCTGCTGAGCGAGTACGGCGACTGCTACGTCGTCCCGGAGGGGGGCAGCAACGCGCTTGCCGCGCGCGGCTGTACGGACCTCGGGCGCGAGCTGCGCGGCGTGGCCGACGTGGCAGCTGTGGCGTGCGGGACGGGCGGGACGCTCGCCGGCCTGGCCGCCGGGCTCGCACCGGGGCAGCGGGCGCTCGGCATCCCGGTACTCAAAGGGGGCTTCCTCGACGACGAGATACGGGCCCTGCAGAAGGACGCCTTCGGCGGCCCGGCCGGCGACTGGACGCTGGACGAGCGGTTCCACTTCGGCGGCTACGCCCGGACCACCCCGGCACTCGACGCCTTCGCCGAGGACTTCGAGGCTCGGCACGGACTGCCCGTCGAACGTCTCTATGTCGCCAAAATGCTGTACGGGCTTGTCGCTCTCGCCGATGAGGGCGCCTTCGCGCCCGGAACGGCCGTTGCGGCCGTGATCACGGGGAGCCCTCAGTCCCCCGGGCCCTCCCGGTAGGCGGCCGCCTCCTCCAGGTCCAGCCGCCGCAGCAGCGTACGCATCATCTCGTCGTCGATCCGCCGCTCGTCACGCAGCCGCACGAAGACCTCCCGTTCGGCTTCGATGATCTCGCGCGACAGCCGCCGGTAGGTGTCGTCCACGGACTCCCCGGTGAGGGGATTGACCGTCCCCAGTCGCTCCCAGACGGCGTTCCTGCGGCGCTCCATCACCGTGCGCAACCGGTCGGCGAGCGGTCCCGGCAGGGCATTGTGTTCGTCCGCGAGGAGCTCGTCCAGGCGCTCCTCGGCCGCTCGGGATGCCTCGCTCTGGGCCTGTGCCTCGGCCAGGGTGGCAGCCTGCTCGTCGCGCTGCGGCAGCTTCAGCGCACGGATCAGCAGCGGCAGGGTCAGCCCCTGCACGACGAGCGTCCCGATCACGGTGGTGAAGGTCAGGAACAGCACCAGATTGCGGGCCGGGAAGGGCCCCCCTCCCTGCACGGTGAGCGGGATGGAGAAGGCGATCGCCAGCGAGACGACACCACGCATCCCGGCCCAGCCGACGATCACGGGGGTCTTCCAGGTCACGCCCGGCTCGCGCTCCCTGATCCGGCTCGACAGCATGCGCGGCAGGAAGGTCGCGGGGAAGACCCAGACATAGCGCACCACGACGACAGCGATGAAGACCCCGAGGGCGTAGATCGCGGACTCCTGCACCCCGTAGGCGCCGAGCCCCTGGACGACGTACGACAGCTGCAGCCCGATGAGCGCGAAGACCGACGACTCCAGAATGAAGGCGACCACCTTCCAGACGGCCGCCTCCTGGAGGCGGGTCGCGAAGTCGACCTGCCAGGAGCGGTGGCCGAGGAAGAGAGCGACGACCACGACGGCCAGGACGCCGGAGGCGTGGACGCGCTCGGCGGCCGCGTAGGCGACGAAGGGGATGAGCAGGGAGAGGGTGTTCTGCAGCAGGGCTTCCTTCAGGTGCGTACGCAGCCAGTGGATCGGCACCATCAGGATGAGCCCGACGCCGACACCGCCCGCCGCCGCCAGGACGAACTCCCCGATGCCGCCCGCCCAGCCCACGCCCTCGCCCACGGCTGCGGCCACCGCCACCCGGTAGGCGGTGATCGCGGTGGCGTCGTTCACCAGGGACTCGCCCTGGAGGATCGTGGTGATGCGGTGCGGCAGGCCGAGGCGGCGGGCGATGGCGGTGGCCGCCACAGCGTCCGGCGGGGCCACGACGGCGCCGAGCACGAGCGCGGCTGCCAGTGGCAGGTCGGGCACCAGCAGATACGCGAGCCAGCCGACGGCGAAGGTCGCGAAGAGCACGTAACCGACCGAGAGGAACGCGACGGGCCGGATGTTGGCCCGCAGGTCGAGGTACGAGCTGTCGAGGGCGGCCGTGTGCAGCAGCGGGGGCAGGATCAGGGGGAGCACGATGTTCGGGTCGAGGGCGTAGGGGGGCACTCCCGGTACGTACGAGGCCAGTAGCCCCGCGGCCACCAGCATCAGCGGCGCCGGGACCGGCGTCCTGCGGGCCGCCCCGGCGATCGCCGCGCTCGCCGCGATCAGCGCCACCACTTGCAGCACGTACATCTCTCACCGACCTCACCTGCGTCAGCCGCGTCGTAACCTGGCAATCATGAGCGAGTGCCCGCATGTTCTCGACCTGCCGCACCCTGAGCCCGCGCCGCTGAGTGATACTTGTCCCGAATGTCTGGCGGACGGGACTCATCCGGTGCAACTCCGGATCTGCCTGACCTGCGGGCACGTGGGATGTTGCGACTCTTCGGTGAGCCGGCACGCCTTCCGGCACTCCGAAGGGACGGGGCATCCGGTGATGCGGACCCTGGAACCCGGAGAGAGCTGGCGGTGGTGCTTCGTGGACGGTTCGATCGTCTGACGTCTGGGTACGTCAACCCTCCGCCGGTTCTTCTCAATTGGGCTTCGCACACCTCTAGCCACTGTGCGTACCCATGTGCTTACCATGAGTGACAGCGTCGGGTAGGGGTCCCGGCGACACGGCACCATGGATCGCGATAGCGTCGCCAGTCCAGGTACGGGCTGCGCACCGATGCGCAGCACTCGGCTCCGGGATCTTCCTCCTGGGGCCTCGATCGACCTTGTGCCACCTTGGAGGTGAGGGTGTCCCAGATCGCAGGCGAGCCCGGGACTCAGGACTTCGTGGAAGTCCGGCTGCCCGCTGCGGGTGCCTACCTGTCCGTGCTGCGTACGGCCACGGCCGGACTCGCGGCGCGCTTGGACTTCACCCTCGACGAGATCGAGGACCTGCGCATCGCGGTCGACGAGGCCTGCGCGATCCTGCTGCAGCAGGCCGTTCCGGGATCCGTCCTCAGCTGCGTCTTCCGGCTCGTCGACGATTCCCTGGAGGTCACGGTCTCGGCTCCGACGACCGACGGGCGCGCGCCGGAGCGCGACACCTTCGCCTGGACGGTGCTCTCGGCACTGGCCGGCAAGGTCGACTCCTCCGTCGCCGAGGACCGTACGGTCTCCATCAGCCTGTACAAACAGCGCGGCGCGGGACCCGGGCCGGCGTGAGGGACGGGGACGGTCCGGTGCGGGACGAGGAGCGCGGGCGTGCGGCTCCGGCGGAGCCGGTGTACACACCGGCGGGCATCCCGGAGCAGCAGGCCAGGCCGCATCCGGCGGTGGATGAACGTGATGGCCTTTCGGCCTCGGCGGAGCAGGCGCAGGCAGAGCGGGCGGCCCATATGAGCGAGCAGCACCAGCACCACGATGCGAGTGACCGGAGCGAGGCGCGGTCGATGTTCATCGAGCTGCGCAAACTCCCGGAGGGGTCGCCCGAGCGCGCCGAGCTGCGCAATCAGCTGGTACGGATGCATCTGCCGCTGGTCGAGCACCTGGCGCGGCGGTTCCGGAACCGCGGGGAGCCGCTGGACGACCTCACGCAGGTCGCCACGATCGGCCTGATCAAGTCGGTGGACCGGTTCGACCCGGAGCGCGGTGTCGAGTTCTCGACGTATGCGACGCCCACGGTCGTCGGCGAGATCAAGCGCCACTTCCGCGACAAGGGCTGGGCGGTGCGGGTGCCGAGGAGGCTCCAGGAGCTGCGGCTCTCGCTGACGACGGCGACCGCGGAGCTCTCCCAGCAGCACGGCCGCTCGCCGACCGTGCACGAGCTCGCGGAGCGCCTGGGGATCTCCGAGGAGGAGGTCCTGGAGGGCCTCGAGTCGGCGAACGCGTATTCGACGCTCTCGCTGGACGTCCCCGACACCGACGACGAGTCCCCTGCGGTCGCGGACACGCTGGGCGCAGAGGACGAGGCGCTGGAGGGCGTCGAGTACCGGGAGTCGCTGAAGCCGCTGCTGGAGGATCTCCCGCCGCGCGAGAAGCGGATCCTGCTGCTGCGTTTCTTCGGGAACATGACCCAGTCGCAGATCGCGCAGGAGGTCGGCATCTCCCAGATGCACGTGTCGCGCCTGCTCGCGCGGACGCTGGCGCAGCTGCGCGAGAAGCTGCTGGTGGAGGAGTAAGGGGAGCGGTCGCCGTCGGTGGCCGACCCCGGTGGTTTGTGGCACTGGTCCCACAGGGCCCCCAGGACCAAGTCCTGGGGGGAGGGACGGGTGGGCACGAACCCACCCTGCCGGGGGCTACTCGCGCCCGCGGATACCGAGCGCCTGGGTCGTCGACGGGTTGACCAGCAGGACGAGACCCGCCACCGCCACCACCGCGAGGGCGATCCCGGCCGGGATCAGGAGCGTGCCCGAGGAGCGGAGCAGGGTCCAGGCGACCGGGAGGGCCATGAGCTGGGTGATGATCGCCGGGCCGCGGCTCCAGCTGCGGCGCAGGAGCAGGCCCCTGGCCGCCAGCAGCGGGATGACGCCGAGCGCAATGAGCGTCACGCCGCCCGTTTCGGCCTGGGAGGTGCTCTCCGGGTTGCCCATGAGTCCGGTCACCAGCATGTAGATGCCGCCGGCGATCAGGGCCAGGGCCTCCAGCCCGCAGACGGCCGCCGCGGCGGTCAGACGGGCGGGACGCGGCTCGGGAATCTGCTCACTGCTCACCTCAGCAGGGTAGCCCCGGCCCAGGTCCGCACTCCGGCCCGGGGCTGGGCCCGGTACCACCCGGTAGGTACGCTGGCGCCCATGCGCGCACTCCTCGTGGTCAATCCGGCAGCAACCACCACGAGTGCACGCACCCGTGACGTTCTGATCCACGCCCTCGCCAGCGAGATGAAGCTGAAGGCCGTGACGACCGAGTACCGGGGCCACGCGCGCGACCTCGCCCGGCGCGCGGCCGATTCCGACGAGATAGACCTGGTCGTCGCCCTCGGCGGCGACGGCACCGTCAACGAGGTCGTGAACGGCCTGCTGCACTCGGGCCCGGACCCCGACGCCCTCCCCCGCCTCGCGGTCGTCCCCGGCGGCTCCACGAATGTCTTCGCCCGCGCGCTCGGCCTCCCGAACGACGCCGTGGAGGCGACCGGCGCGATCCTGGACGCGCTGAGCAAGCGCACCGAACGGACGGTCGGCCTGGGACTGGCGTCCGGCACGCCCGGCACGGAGGACGAGGCGGTCCCGTCCCGCTGGTTCACCTTCTGCGCCGGATTCGGTTTCGACGCCGGCGTCGTCGGCCGGGTCGAACAGCAGCGGGAGCGCGGCAGGAGATCGACGCACGCCCTTTACGTGCGCCAGGCGGCCCGTCAGTTCCTCGAGGACCCGAGCCGCCGACGCGGCGCGATCACGCTGGAGCGCCCCGGCGCGGAGCCGGTGAAGGATCTTGTGCTGTCGATAGTCTGCAACACCTCCCCCTGGACCTACCTGGGGAATCGTCCGGTGTACGCGTCCCCGGACGCCTCGTTCGACACCGCCCTGGACATCTTCGCCCTGAGCCGGCTCTCGGCCCCCGCGCTGGCTCGTTACGCGACCCAGCTGCTCACCTCGACCCCCGAGCGCGGCCCGCACGGCAAGCACGCCGTCTCTCTTCATGACCTGACGGACTTCACCTTGCATTCGAAGGCCCCGATGCCGTTCCAGATGGATGGTGACCACCTCGGCCTGCGAACGAGCGTGACGTTCACAGGCGTACGCCGTGCACTGCGTGTGATTGTGTGAGCGGAAGGGGCAAAACTCCTTCCACTCGAACGTTTAGGCGCGGGTCCACCCCATGGAAGTACGGCTGTGACCTAGTCGACACCGAGGAATCAAAAAAAACTTTCCGGAAGGGGTTGTATCCGCCGCCGAGGTTTGCGAATCTCTACATGGCGATCGGGACGGCCCGCAGAACCGGCATCCCTGAGAGCCAGAACCCCTCCTCAAACTCGGACCGCACCAGTTCGCCTGGGCGTTGGCCCTTCCCTTGCGGGGGGATTCGTGAAAGCGTTCACATTCACAAGCAACCTGCACGTAATACCAAGAGAGGTAGCAGCCATGGACTGGCGTCACAACGCCGTTTGCCGCGAGGAAGACCCCGAGCTGTTCTTCCCCATCGGCAACACCGGTCCTGCGCTGCTGCAGATCGAGGAAGCCAAGGCCGTCTGCCGCCGCTGCCCCGTCATGGAGCAGTGTCTGCAGTGGGCGCTCGAGTCCGGCCAGGACTCCGGCGTCTGGGGTGGCCTCAGCGAGGACGAGCGCCGCGCGATGAAGCGCCGCGCCGCTCGCAACCGGGCGCGCAACGCCAGCGCCTGACGCCACCTGTTACGAGCCTGAGCCCGGCGGCGCGTACGGCGAGTACGCACTCACCGCCCCCGAGCCGCAGCGCGCAGCAGTAACTCACAGCGTTCGAGCCCCGGACCGTGTCGAAACGGTCCGGGGCTCGCTGCTGTTTGCGCCTTCTCGCCGCTATTTCTGGGTTTGTACGGGGATGTCGAGCACGACACGCGTGCCACGCTCAAGGCCCGGCACCATGTCGAAGGTGCCGCCCAACTCCCCCTCGACCAGCGTCCTGACGATCTGAAGGCCCAGGTTTCCGGCCCGCTGCGGATCGAAGCCCTCGGGCAGGCCACGGCCGTCGTCCTGGACCGTGATCAGCAGCCGCTCATGGCCACGCGGCCCGCCGCGCACCGCCGCGACCTCGACCGTGCCGTGCTCCCCCGGGGCGAAGGCGTGCTCCAGGGCGTTCTGCAGGACCTCGGTCAGGACCATCGAGAGCGGCGTCGCGACCTCGGCGTCGAGGATTCCGCAACGTCCGGTGCGGCGGCACACGACCTTGCCCGGGGAGATCTCCGCGACCATCGCGACGACCCGGTCGGCGATCTCGTCGAACTCGACGCGCTCGTCGAGGTTCTGAGACAGCGTCTCGTGGACGATCGCGATGGAGCCGACGCGGCGGACGGCCTCGTTGAGCGCCTCCCGGCCGCGTACCGAATCCATCCGGCGGGCCTGCAGCCGCAGGAGCGCGGCGACCGTCTGGAGGTTGTTCTTCACCCGGTGGTGGATCTCCCGGATGGTGGCGTCCTTCGTGATCAACTCGCGCTCGCGGCGGCGGAGTTCGGTGACGTCGCGGAGCAGGATGAGGGAGCCGATGCGCGTGCCCTTCGGCTTCAGCGGGATGGCGCGCAGCTGGATCACCCCGCCGTTGCCCTCGACCTCGGTCTCGCGGGGCGCGTATCCGCTGGCGAGTTTGACCAGGGCCTCGTCGACGGGGCCGCGCGACGGGGCGAGTTCGGCGGTGACCTGGCCGAGGTGCTGTCCGACGAGGTCGGCGGCGAGACCGAGACGGTGGTACGCGGAGAGGGCGTTCGGGGACGCGTACTGGACGATCCCGTCGGCGTCGAGGCGGATCAGTCCGTCCCCGGCGCGCGGGGAAGCGTCCATGTCGACCTGCTGGCCGGGGAAGGGGAAGGAGCCGGCGGCGATCATCTGCGCGAGGTCCGATGCGGACTGGAGGTACGTCAGCTCCAGCCGGCTCGGGGTGCGGACGGTCAGCAGGTTGGTGTTGCGGGCGATGACGCCGAGGACGCGGCCCTCGCGGCGTACGGGGATCGACTCGACCCGCACCGGCACCTCCTCGCGCCACTCCGGGTCGCCCTCGCGCACGATCCTGCCCTCGTCCAGTGCGGCGTCGAGCAGCGGGCGGCGGCCGCGGGGAACCAAATGGCCGACCATGTCGTCCTGATAGGAGGTGGGGCCGGTGTTCGGCCGCATCTGGGCGACGGAGACATAGCGCGTGCCGTCGAGGGTGGGGACCCAGAGGACGAGGTCGGCGAAGGAGAGGTCGGAGAGCAGCTGCCACTCCGAGACCAGCAGATGGAGCCACTCGAGGTCGGACTCACTCAGAGCGGTGTGCTGGCGTACGAGGTCGTTCATGGAGGGCACGCTGCGAGCGTACCTTCGGTATGAACCTGACGGGACGGGGCTCCGTGGTGGAGGATGGACCCGGAATCGGTCCGAACGTATGGATGGACAGACAAGAATGGTCTAGTCCACAATGATTTCAAACGAACTTCCGCCCTCCCCGCACAGGAGGGTGGACCGAGGTACCCGGCGCTCTCTGCCCTGACTGCGCCGCTGCCTCCAACGGCCGCGCGGGCCGCACACCCGCCGGCCGAGCAACTCCGGGCTGCGGTGCCGGACGGGTTGAGGGTCCCGTCCCGGCGCCGCGGCCCGCGGGTTTTTCCGGGGTCTTTCCGGGGGTCAGTGGGTCTCGGTGACCTTGGCGAGAGCGCGCGGCGCGTCCGGGTCCTGACCACGGGCGATGGTGACCTCGTACGCCAGCAGCTGGAGGGGCAGGATCTCCAGGATGGGCTGGACCTCCTCCGCCACCCCCTCCGTGGGCAGGACGAAGCCCGCGGACGCGGCGTCGACCTGGCGCTCGGGGCCCACGACGACGAGGTCGGCCCCGCGGCCGCGGAGGCGGTCGAGGACCGGCTGGAGGGCCTCGCCGCCGCGACCGTCCGTGACGACCGCGATCACCGGGGAGATGTTGTCGACCATGGCCAGCGGGCCGTGGAGCAGATCGGCCCCGGAGTAGGAGAGAGCGGGTATGTAACTCGTCTCCATCAGCTTGAGGGCCGCCTCCTTGGCGGTCGGGTAGCCGTAGCCCCTGGATGTGATGACCATGCGCTCGGCGAAGCGGTAGCGCGAGGCCAGGGACCTGACTTCGTCCTTGCGGGCCAGGATCTGTTCGGCGAGTCCCGGCAGGACCTGCGCCGCAGAGGCGTCCCCGCCCCGCAGGCCCTCGACGAAGAGGTACAGGGAGAGCAGGGACGCGGTGTACGTCTTGGTGGCGGGGAGGGCCTTCTCCGGACCGGCCAGGATGTCGATGTGGAACTCGGAGACCGCGGCGAGCGGCGAGTCCGGGTTGTTCGTCACCGCGAGGGTGACCGCACCGGCGTTCCGGGCGGCCTGCGTGGAGGCCACCAGGTCGGGCGAGCCGCCGGACTGGCTGACGGTGATGACGAGGACGTCCGTGAGGTTGGGCTTCGCGCCGTACGCCGTCGTCGTCGACATGGACGTGAGCCCGCAGGGCAGCCCGAGCTGGATCTCCAGCAGGTACTTCGCGTAGAGGGCGGCGTTGTCGGACGTGCCGCGTGCGGTGAGGAGGACGAACCGGGGCTTGCGTTCGGCGATCGCGGCGGCGACCTCGCGGATCCGCGGCGCCCCCTGGTCGAGGATCCGGCGCAGCACCGCGGGCTGCTCCGCCATCTCGCCGGACATGATCCGTCCCGGCTGTTCGCTGTGTTCGGCGGACGTCGTGGCGGACATGCTGAGTGCCTCCCAGAACGTGTGATGGCCGGCGTCGCCGTCCGGCTCAGTCGACCACGGGGAACCGCACCCCCGCCAGCCGGAATGCACCGGGGCGCCGCCCCATTCTGCTAGATTGGTCTATACCACATATCGTCGACCGATCGGCAGGCCCAGCGTGGAAGTTGTCATCGTTCCGGACGCCAAGGCTGGCGGAGAGCTCATCGCCCAGGGCATCGCGGATCTGCTCCGCCGCAAGCCCGACGCACTGCTCGGGGTGGCCACCGGGTCGACCCCGCTGCCGGTCTACGAGGCACTGGCCGCGAAGGTACGGTCGGGCGAGGTGGACGCGTCGCGCGCGCGGATCGCCCAGCTCGACGAGTACGTGGGCCTGCCGGCCGGGCACCCCGAGTCGTACCGCTCGGTCGTCCTGCGCGAGGTCGTCGAGCCGCTCGGGCTCGACGCGGAGGCGTTCCTGGGCCCGGACGGGTCGGCGGACGACGTGCAGGGCGCGTGCGAGGCGTACGACGCCGCACTGGCGGAGGCGGGCGGGGTGGACCTGCAGCTGCTGGGGATCGGGACCGACGGGCACATCGGGTTCAACGAGCCGTGCTCGTCGCTCGCGTCCCGTACGCGGATCAAGACGCTGACGGAGCAGACGCGGGTGGACAACGCGCGCTTCTTCGAAGGCGACATCGAGCAGGTGCCTCATCACGTGATCACGCAGGGGATCGGGACGATTCTGGAGGCGCGGCACCTGGTGCTGCTGGCCACGGGCGAGGGGAAGGCGGACGCGGTCGCGGCGAGCGTGGAGGGGCCGGTGGCCGCGGTCGTGCCGGCCTCGGCGCTCCAGCTGCACCCGCACGCGACCGTCGTCGTGGATGAGGCTGCCGCCTCGAAGCTGAAGCTTGCGGACTACTTCCGCGCGACGTACGCGGCGAAGCCGGCCTGGCAGGGGCTGTAGCCCCTGCCAGGCCGGACGGCGAGGCCCGGGCCCCCACTCGGGGCGGCCCGGGCCTCGGACTTTGCACCGGTGCGGATCGCCCATTTCCAGCCCGTCCGGCGTTCGAGGACGGACACCCGGGGCCACCGGCCGTCCCGACAGGGTGGCCGGCAGCTGCAGTCCGGATCCGAGCTTGTCGCCCGGGTGCGGGCGGGCCGGTGGGTGGGTTGGCCCACCCGTTCCTCTCCCCAGGACTTCACCCTGGGGGCCCATCGCGGAACGACTGCCCACAACCCGCCGGACGCGACGGCCCCGGTTCCGCGGTGCGGGACCGGGGCCGTCGTGCTTGGTCACACGCCCGTGAGGGCCTCCGCGGCCGCGATGCCGCAGACTCGGGCCGCGCCCAGGGTGGCGACGTGGAGCGCGCCGCGCGGCGGGGCCTCATCGAGGCCCATCTCGACCACGATCGTGTCCGGGCGGGCCGCCAGGAGGGCATCCAGGGACCGGGCCATCCATGCGTGCCGGTGGACGTCGCGGACGACCGCGACGATCCGGCGGTCTCCCGCGGCCAGGAGGATGTCATCGACCGCCGCGTCCGAGTACGTCCCCGTCTCCGTGCCCGGGAGCAGCCGGGCCAGTTCCGCCGCGACGCCCCAGGGGGTCTCGTCCCCGACGGCGATATTGGCGACAGCGGTGAACGCGGCGACGTACGGCGCGGAGGTCAGGGGCTCGAAGGGCTCCTCCCCCGCCGTGACGCGCACGGCCCGTCGCGCCGCCACCAGACCGATGTCGGCACTGATGCCGGTACCGGTGCCGGTGCCGGGCGCGGTCCCCTCCTGTGAAGCCGCGCCCGGCTCCGATGCCGCCCCCCTGGCCCCCCTGGTCCAGTCCGCTAGCGCGCGCACGCGCGCGGCCGCGTCGGCCAGTCGTTCCTCGGGCAGCTCGCCCTTGCGTACCGCGGTGACCAGCGCATCGCGCAGCCGCAGCACGGTGTCCTCGTCGGCCAGGCCGCCACCGACACAGATCGCGTCGGCACCGGCGGCGATCGCGAGGACACTGCCGCGCTCGATTCCGTACGTCGCGGCGATGGCCTGCATCTCCATGCCATCCGTGACGATGAGTCCGTCGAAGCCCAGCTCCTGGCGCAGCAGACCGGTGAGGATCTGCGGGCTCAGGGTCGCCGGGCGGTTCGGGTCGAGCGCAGGCAGCAGGATATGCGCGCTCATGACCGACTTGGAACCCGCTGCGATGGCTGCGTGGAAAGGCAGCAGCTCACGGGCGTGCAACGTGGCCAAGTCCACATCGATGCGGGGCAGGGCGTGGTGCGAGTCGACGGCGGTGTCGCCGTGCCCCGGGAAGTGCTTGGTACATGCAGCCACTCCCGCGGACTGCAGGCCCTCGACGTACGCGGCGGTGTGCCGGGCGACCAGCCGGGGATCGGCACCGAAGGAACGTACCCCGATGACGGGATTGTTCGGATTTGAGTTGACATCGGCCGAAGGAGCCCAGTTCAGATCGACCCCGCAGGCGGCGAGCCTACGGCCGAGCTCCGCGGCCACGTCCCGGGTCAGCTCGACGTCGTCGACGGACCCGAGAGCGTAGTTGCCGGGGAAGGAGGAGCCGGTACGGACTTCCAGGCGGGTGACGTCCCCGCCCTCCTCGTCGATGGCGACGATGACGTCGTCCCGCTCGGCCCGCAACTGCGCGGTGAGCGCCGCGAGCTGCTCGGGCGAGGCGATGTTGCGGCCGAACAGGCCCACGGACGAGAGCCCTTCGCCGATCCGGCGGAGCAGCCAGTCGGGCGCGGTGGTGCCGAGGAAGCCGGGCTGGAGGACGGCGAGTGCGTCACGCGTGAGCGTGTCGGTGCCGTGTGCGAGCGTCGTCATGAGGCGGCGTCATCCCTTCACTGCGCCGGCCGTCAGACCTGCGGCCATCTTGCGCTGGACGAGGAGGAAGAGGATCACGATGGGGACGGCCATCATGGTGGCGCCGGCCATCATCGGGGCGTATTCGGTGCCGTGCTTGGTGGTGAAGTTGCCGAGCCAGACGGTGGCCGTCTGGTTCTGCTGGCTCATCAGCATCAGCGCGTACAGGTACTCGTTCCACGCCTGGATGAATCCGTACACGGACGTCGCCACCATGCCCGGCGCGAGCAGCGGGAACACCACGCGCACGAAGGCGCCGGTGCGGGTGCAGCCGTCGACCATGGCCGCCTCCTCCAGCTCCCGCGGAATGTTGACGATGAACCCGCGCAGCGTCCACACCGTGAAGGGGAGGATGAAGGTGAGGTACGTGATGATCAGGCCGGTGAGCCTGTCGTACTGACCGAGGTCGTTGAGCAGCAGGAAGACCGGGATGATCATGGCGACCAGCGGGACCATCTGGACGGCCAGGATGCCCACGATCACGATCTTGCGCCCGCGGAAGGCGAAGCGCGAGATGGCGAGCGCCGCGAGCATGCCGACGACGATGCCGATGGCGACCACGACGAGCGACACGATGAGGCTGCGCCCGACGGGGCCCCAGAAGTCGGCGATGTCGAGGGCCCGCGAGAAGTTCGCCAGGGTGAACGTCCTGGGGAAGAAGTGCGGGTTCGGGTCGATGGCGTCCTTGGCCGGCTTGAAGGCCGTGTTGAGCATCCAGTAGACCGGGAAGCCCGCGGAGACGAAGACCAGCAGGCCGAGCAGGTTCCAGCCGAGCTTGCTCCTGCGGGGCTTCGTGGGGCGGCGTACGGCGCCTTGAGTCACAGCGCTCACTCGACTTCTCCGATCTTGAGCATCTGGCGCATGTAGACCGCGACGACGCCGAGCAGCAGGAGCACGGTGACGAGGGCGATCGCCGAGCCGCCGCCGTAGTCGTTGACGACGAAGGCCTTGTCGTAGGAGTACGTGGTCAGCAGCTGGAACTCGGCCTCCGGGTGGCCGTTGCGCATCACGAAGACCTGCGGGAAGACACCCATGTCCCAGATCACCGAGAGCGTCGTGAGCATCACGATGATGGGCTTGAGGATCGGCAGCGTGACGTACCGGAAGACGCCCCACGCGCCGGCGCCGTCGAGGCGGGCGGCCTCTTCGAGCTCCTTGGGCACCTGGGTGAGTCCTGCGCTCAGCGTGATGACGACGAAGGGCACGGCGCCCCAGACGACCAGCAGCATGATGACGGCGAGGCCCTGCGGGCCGCTGGCGAACCAGTTGTGCCCGATCATGTCGACCCCGGGCACCTGGCTGAGCACCCAGTTGAGGACGCCGTAGTCGGTGTCGAAGAGCCACTTGAAGATCGCGGTGGCGACGATGATGGGCATGCCCCAGCTCGCCACGAGCGCGATGTTGATGAGCGTCTTCACCCAGCCCGAGACGCGCTGCAGCAGCAGCGCGATCAGCATGCCGAGGACCATCGTGAGGACGACCGCGCCGCCGGCGAAGACCACCGTGCGCACGACGACGGACCAGAACTCGCCGTCGCCCAGGATCTTGGTGAAGTTGTCGAGGCCGACCGACTCGGGCTCCTGGAAGCCCCACAGCTGCGCCTGTCCGAACTTCTGGAAGGAGAGGGCGACCAGCCGGACCAGCGGATAGCCGAGGACCAGCAGCAGGACGATCAGACAGGGCGCGAGGAGCGCCCAGGGCAGCCCGGCCCCGCCGCCCGCGCGCCGCTTCCCCGGCCTTCCGGCTCCCCCGGATCCGGATCCGGCCCCGGTCCCGGCGCCCTTGGTTGACGATGGCCGCGTCGGCGGCACCTTGGCAGTGGTTGTGTCTGCGGCACTCATCGGGCGCTCCTCAGCGGTCCCTCTCCTCGTACGGGAGCAGGGCTCCGTCGGCGACCGACGGAGCCCTGCCGGAAGGTCACTTGGTGTTGATGACCTTGTCGATCGCGGCGTCCGCCGCCTTCGCGGCCTCCTCGACCGTCTTCTTGCCGGTGCCGATCTCCCGGAGCATCGTCTTGAGGGTCTGGGCCTTCTCGACCTGGCCCCAGCCCGGCGCCATCGGGACGAACCAGTTGGACTCGGCGGCGGTGGCCGGGACGACCGTCTTCGGGTCGGCCTTCAGGGTGGCCAGGTCGGTCTTGTTGTTCGGCAGGTTGCCCTTGCCGATCAGACCCTTCTGGCCCTGGGCGCCGGTGAAGGCGTTGATCCACTCGGCGGCGACGCCCTGCGCCTTGGACTTGACCGGGATGGCCAGGTCCGAGCCGCCGAGGAAGACGGGCAGGTTCTTGCCGGACGGAGCGGGCATCACGAAGTTCTCGAGGTTGCCCTTGAGCTTGCCGGTCTTGTCGTTCTCCGGGGCCTCGGAGGTGGCGCCTTCCCACGCCGCGCCGAAGATCATGCCGGCGTTGCCCTGGCCGTACACGATGTAACGGTCCGACTCGTCCTTGGTCTTGTCGGCCTTCATGTACTTGTCGAGCACGTTCTTGTACTCGTTGAGGCCCTTGATGGACTCGGGCGAGGAGAGGCTGGCCTTCCACTGGTCGCCGTCCTTCTTCGCGATGGCGCCGCCCGCGTCGTAGACGAAGGACATCGCGGCGTACCAGTCCGGCGAAGGCTGGTACCAGGCGCTGAACTTGTTGCCCTTCTTCGCCTGGATCTTGTCGAGGGCGGCGGTCAGCTCGGCGTAGGTCTTCGGCGGAGCCTTCACACCGGCCTCGGCGGCGACGTCCTTGCGCCAGTTGCCCACGCGGCCACCGGCGTAGTAGGGGACGCCGTAGGACTTTCCGTCGTACGTGACGGACTCCTTGAGGCCGTCCAGCCAGGCGTCGGACTGCTCGAACTTCGCCGGGTCGACCTCGGCGAACGCGCCCTTGACCATGTAGCCGAGCATCTCGGTGTTGCCCATCTCGACCACGTCGGGCGCCTTGTCCGTGGCGAGCACGGCGTCGAGCTTGGCGTTCTTGTCCGGCCAGCCGTAGTACTCGTGCTTGATCTTGATGCCGGGGTGCTTCTTGACGACCGCGTCGTCGGCCGCCTTGACGAGCTCGGGCCAGTTGTTCTGGGCGTCGACCGTCAACCAGACGGTGAGCTCCTTGACGTCCGCTCCGGCCTTGTCCCCGCCCTTGTCGCTCTCGGAGCCACACGCGGCAATGCTGACCATCATGCCCGCGACGCCGATCGCCGCGATGAGCTTGCGCTTCACGCCACCCTCCTCAGGGATGCTGCAACCCCCCGCCCACCGCGAAGACGTACGGAGGCATACGCCGAGTACTGCTCGTGGGGCTGGGACTTGGTCTTTAATGGTTTAGACCAGTACTGCGGAGCTTGGCCTAGACCTTTAGGGGTGTCAAGGGTGTATAAGAAGGGCTGTCGCGTCCGTTATCGGACCGACACCTGAGGGGAGGGCGACGACCCGTGACCGGACCGTGCCACCATGTGAGCCGCAACAGACGGAGGTGCCGGTGACGGCAGCAGCACACGAGTCGGGAAGGCAGGCCATGGCCACGGACGGGGGTGGCACGGAGACGGAGGGCGGGGCGGCAACCCGTACCGCGCGCGTGCCCAAGTACTACCGGCTCAAGAGGCACTTGCTCGACATGACGGAGACGCTGCCGCCCGGCACGCCCGTCCCGCCCGAGCGCACCCTCGCCGCCGAGTTCGACACCTCGCGCACGACCGTGCGGCAGGCCCTCCAGGAGCTGGTCGTCGAGGGCCGGCTGGAACGGATCCAGGGCAAGGGCACGTTCGTCGCGAAGCCCAAGGTGTCGCAGGCCCTCCAGCTCACCTCCTACACCGAGGACATGAAGGCGCAGGGCCTGGAGCCCACGTCCCAGCTGCTGGACATCGGATACGTCACAGCCGACGACACGCTGGCCGGGCTGCTGGACATCTCGCCGGGCGGACGGGTGCTGCGGATCGAGCGGCTGCGACTGGCGAGCGGCGAGCCGATGGCGATCGAGACGACGCATCTGTCGGCGAAGCGCTTCCCGGCGCTGCGGCGCTCGCTGGTCAAGTACACGTCGCTGTACACGGCGCTGGCCGAGGTGTACGACGTCCATCTGGCAGAGGCCGAGGAGACCATCGAGACCTCGCTGGCCACGCCGCGCGAGGCGGGGCTGCTGGGTACGGACGTGGGCCTGCCGATGCTGATGCTGTCCCGGCACTCGCTGGACAGGAACGGCGAACCGGTGGAGTGGGTGCGGTCGGTGTACCGGGGGGACCGGTACAAGTTCGTGGCGAGGCTGCAGCGACCCGAGGCGGACTGACGGCTGGGGGTCCGGCCCGCGGCGCAGCCGCAAATCCGATGCAGTACCCCCGGGACAGCACAGCGTGGCGAGGCTGCAGCGACCCGAGGCGGACTGACGGGCTGACGGGCTGGGTGCGGACTGAGTCCCCGAAGGCGGGCCGAGCGGTCCACATGAGGGGTTGAGCGGTCGGAATCAGCCGCCGAGCGGTCGATTTCGGCCGCCGAGCGGCTGAGCCGAGCCGTTGGGCGATTGCCTCGTCCGTTATCCGGACCAGGGTTCCATCAAGCGGAACCGTCCCCTAGATTTCGTGCGCGTTACATCAGCACCGCTGATCAGCGACGGGACGGGAGCCGCTCATGTCCGAAGTACCCGAACACAGAAAACCGGTCGTCACCCCGGTACGGGCAGTGGTGGCCCTCTGCCTGATCGCACCGTTCGTCGCGATGCTCTGGGTCAGCTCGTACGCAAAGGTCGAGCCCACCGTTGCCGGGATCCCGTTCTTCTACTGGTACCAGATGCTCTGGGTCGTCATATCGACGGCGCTGACCATGGTCGCCTACACGCTCTGGCAGCGTGACCAGCGCGCCCGCAAGGAAGGGGCGTCGAAGTGAAGGACGGCGTGAACGGCGTCGCACTCGCCGTCTTCATCTTCTTCTTCCTGGCCGTCACGGTCATGGGCTTCCTCGCGTCGCGCTGGCGCAGGGCCGAGAACGAGAACAGCCTCGACGAATGGGGCCTGGGCGGCCGCTCGTTCGGCACCTGGGTGACCTGGTTCCTGCTCGGCGGCGACCTCTACACGGCGTACACCTTCGTCGCCGTACCCGCCGCGATCTACGCGGCAGGCGCGGCAGGCTTCTTCGCGGTGCCGTACACGATCCTCGTCTACCCGCTGATCTTCACCTTCCTGCCGCGGCTGTGGTCCGTGTCGCACAAGCACGGCTACGTGACGACGTCCGACTTCGTGCGCGGGCGCTTCGGCTCGAAGGGGCTGTCGCTGGCGGTCGCCGTCACCGGCATCCTGGCGACGATGCCGTACATCGCGCTGCAGCTCGTCGGCATCCAGGCGGTGCTGGACGTCATGGGCGTCGGCGGCGGCGAGAACACGAACTGGTTCATCAAGGACCTGCCGCTGCTGATCGCCTTCGGTGTGCTGGCGGCGTACACGTACTCGTCCGGGCTGCGGGCGCCGGCCCTGATCGCCTTCGTCAAGGACACGCTGATCTACATCGTGATCGCGGTCGCGATCATCTACATCCCGATCAAGCTCGGCGGCTTCGACGACATCTTCGCCAAGGCGGGCGACGCGTTCGCGCAGATCAACCCGGCCACGGAGAAGCCGCGGGGCGCGCTGGTGCCCGGGGAGCTCGGCCAGTGGGGTTACGCCACGCTGGCGCTCGGATCGGCGCTCGCGCTCTTCATGTACCCGCACTCGATCACGGCGACGCTGTCCTCGCGCAGCCGTGACGTGATCCGGCGCAACACGACGATCCTGCCGCTGTACTCGCTGATGCTGGGGCTGCTGGCGCTGCTCGGCTTCATGGCGATCGCGGCCGGCGTGAAGGTGACCAACGGTCAGCTCGCCATCCCGCAGCTGTTCGAGAACATGTTCCCCGACTGGTTCGCGGGCGTGGCCTTCGCGGCCATCGGCATCGGCGCGCTGGTGCCGGCGGCGATCATGTCGATCGCGGCGGCGAACCTCTTCACGCGGAACATCTACAAGGACTTCCTGAAGCCGGACGCGACGCCGGAGCAGGAGACCAAGGTGTCGAAGCTGGTGTCGCTGCTGGTGAAGGTGGGCGCGCTGGTCTTCGTCCTGACGATGGACAAGACGGTCGCCATCAACTTCCAGCTGCTGGGCGGCATCTGGATCCTGCAGACCTTCCCGGCACTGGTCGGCGGTCTCTTCACCCGGTGGTTCCACCGCTGGGCGCTGATCGCGGGCTGGGCGGCCGGCATGCTGTACGGCACGCTGGCGGCGTACGGGGTCGCGAGCCCCACGCAGAAGCACTTCGGCGGGTCGTCGGCGGAGATCCCCGGGATCGGGGAGATCGGCTACATCGGCCTGACGGCCTTTGTGCTGAACGTGGTGGTCACGGTCGTCCTGACATTCGTCCTGCGCGCGGTGAAGGCGCCGGACGGGGTCGACGAGACGTCCCCGGAGGACTACACGGCGGACGCGGGGGACGCGGGCGTCCAGGTGGAGCTCCCCAAGGTCGGCGCGAGCACGCACTGACCCACCGGGAGGACCCGTTCGCGATCGGCGCAGGCTCACCGAGCCTGCGCCGATCGCCTTTTCGCGGCGGGGCGGATCTTCCGGCCCGTACGGAACACTGACCCGCATGGACTTCATCATCAGGCGCGCCGAGCCCGCGGAGTACGAGGTGCTCGGGGCGATCACCGCGGAGGCGTATCTCGGGGACGGGCTGCTCGACTTCGGGGAGAGCGACGAGTATCTGCACGTCCTGCGGGACGTGGCGGCACGGGCCGCGGACGCCGAGGTGCTCGTCGCCGTGAGCCCGGAGGGGCAGGTGCTGGGCGGGGTGACGTTCGTTGCGTCCGGCGGACCATGGGCCGACATCGCACGCGCAGGCGAGGCCGAGTTCCGGATGCTCGCCGTGGCGAAGGAGGGGCGCGGCCAGGGTGCCGGCGAGGCCCTCGTGCGGGCGTGCGTCGACCGGGCACGGGCCACGGACGGCTGCGTACGGCTCGTGCTGTCCACGCAGCACACCATGCACACCGCGCACCGCATCTACGCGGGCCTGGGCTTCGTACGGACCCCTGAGCGGGACTGGGAGCCGGTCCCCGGGCTGCTGCCCCTGCTGACGTACGCCCTGGAGCTCTAGCGCTCCAGCGAGCCTCGCGACACAACATGTGGGGGGTGACGCAACTCCCCGCCCCCACATGTATGCTCATGCTCGCTGTCGCGCAGGGGAATCCGGTGGGAATCCGGAACTGTCCCGCAATGGTGTGCCGGTGTGCTTTTACGCGCGCCGACGAGTCCAAAGACCTGCCCACGGTGCGCCCGGACCATCCGGCCCGGGTGCCAAGACGTCCGGGCCTCGCGGAAAAGGCCGGTGGACGCGGAGCACCTGCCCCCACAGGCGTGCGCCCGTGCCCCGAGCACCCCGCCGGCCCCGAGCCGAGCGAGGGAGAGCACCCCGTGACCATCGCGCCGCCCGATCCTGCTTCAACGCAGCGCGCCGACGGAGCCGACGGTCCAGGCACCGCGCTGCTGCGGATCCTGACCGACCTCACCGCCGATCTCCCCGACACCGACCCGGGCCGGGTCGCCGCCGCCGCGCTCCGTGGCCGGCACGCGGGCTCGGACGAGGCCGAGCTGCGGGAGCTCGCGACCGAGGCGGCCGCGGGGCTGATCTCCGAGGACCCGGCGTACTCGCGACTGGCGGCCCGGCTGCTCAGCCTCACCATCGCGGAGGAGGCGGCCTCACAGGGGGCGGCCGCCTTCTCCGACTCCATCGCCGTCGGCCGCCGCGAGGGCCTGATCGCGGACCGCACAGCCGCGTTCGTACATGCCCACTCCGCCCGGCTCGACGCGCTGATCGACCCCGTCGCGGACGACCGCTTCGGCTACTTCGGTCTGCGCACGCTCTACAGCCGCTATCTCCTCCGGCACCCGATCACGCGCAAGGTGATCGAGACGCCGCAGCAGTTCATGCTGCGCGTGGCCGCCGGTCTCGCCGAGGACGACTCGCTCCGCGCCCTCGACGAAGTCGCCGCGCTGTACGGGCTGATGAGCCGGCTGGACTATCTGCCTTCGTCCCCCACGCTCTTCAACTCCGGCACCCGCCACCCCCAGATGTCGTCCTGCTATCTGCTGGACTCCCCGCTGGACGAGCTCGACTCCATCTACGACCGCTACCACCAGGTCGCGCGGCTCTCGAAGCACGCGGGCGGGATCGGGCTCTCGTACTCCCGCATCCGCTCCCGCGGTTCGCTGATCCGGGGCACCAACGGCCACTCCAACGGCATCGTGCCGTTCCTGCGGACCCTCGACTCCTCCGTCGCCGCCGTGAACCAGGGCGGCCGCCGCAAGGGCGCCGCCTGTGTCTACCTGGAGACCTGGCACGCGGACATCGAGGAGTTCCTGGAGCTGCGCGACAACACGGGCGAGGAGGCGCGGCGTACGCACAACCTCAACCTGGCGCACTGGATCCCGGACGAGTTCATGCGCCGGGTGCAGGAGGATGCCGACTGGTCGCTCTTCTCCCCCGCCGACGTGCCCGAGCTCGTGGACCTGTGGGGCGACGACTTCGACGCCGCGTACCGCAAGGCGGAGGCGGTGGGCCTCGCCCGCAGGACCATTCCGGCGCGTGAGCTGTACGGCCGGATGATGCGCACGCTCGCCCAGACCGGCAACGGCTGGATGACCTTCAAGGACGCCTCCAACAGGACCGCGAACCAGACCGCCGAGCCGGGCCGTGTCGTCCACTCCTCCAACCTCTGCACAGAGATCCTGGAGGTCACGGACGACGGCGAGACGGCGGTCTGCAACCTGGGTTCGGTCAACCTGGGCGCGTTCGTCACGCCGGCCGGTGACATCGACTGGGAGCGGCTCGACGAGACCGTCCGTACGGCCGTGACGTTCCTCGACCGCGTCGTCGACATCAACTTCTACCCGACCGAGCAGGCCGGCCGCTCCAACGCCAAGTGGCGCCCGGTGGGCCTCGGCGCGATGGGCCTGCAGGACGTCTTCTTCAAGCTGCGGCTGCCCTTCGACTCGGCGGAGGCGAAGGCCCTGTCGACGCGTATCGCCGAGCGGATCATGCTCGCGGCGTACGAGGCGTCCTGCGACCTCGCAGAGCGGAACGGCCCGCTGCCCGCCTGGGAGCAGACCCGGGCGGCGCGCGGTGTGCTGCACCCGGACCACTACGACGTCGAGCTCAACTGGCCGGAACGCTGGGCGGCGCTGCGGGCCCGGATCGCCGAAACCGGGATGCGCAACTCCCTCCTTCTCGCCATCGCGCCGACCGCGACCATCGCCTCGATCGCGGGGGTGTACGAGTGCATCGAGCCGCAGGTCTCCAACCTCTTCAAGCGCGAGACGCTGTCCGGCGAGTTCCTGCAGGTCAACTCCTATCTGGTGGACGAACTGAAGAAGCTGGGCGTCTGGGACGCACAGACCCGTGAGGCGCTGCGCGATTCCAGCGGCTCGGTGCAGGGCCTGAACTGGATCCCGGCGGATGTGCGCGAGCTGTACCGCACGGCGTGGGAGATCCCGCAGCGCGGCCTCATCGACATGGCGGCGGCCCGCACCCCGTTCCTGGACCAGTCGCAGTCGCTGAACCTGTTCATGGAGACGCCGACCATCGGCAAGCTCAGCTCGATGTACGCGTACGCCTGGAAGCAGGGCCTGAAGACGACGTACTACCTGCGCTCCCGCCCGGCGACCCGCATCGCCCGTGCCGCCTCCGGCGCGAAGCCGGCCGCCACCACCGTCCCCGTACAGCAGGCGGCCCCCGATGCCGACGCGATCGCCTGCTCCCTTGAGAACCCCGAGTCCTGCGAGGCGTGCCAGTAATGACGACCACGGAAACGAAGAATCTGCTCGACCCGGGCTTCGAACTGACGCTCCGCCCGATGCGCTACCCGGACTTCTACGAGCGCTACCGGGACGCGATCAAGAACACGTGGACGGTGGAGGAGGTCGACCTCCACTCCGACGTCGCCGACCTCGCCAAGCTCTCCCCCGGTGAGCAGCACCTGATCGGCCGGCTCGTGGCCTTCTTCGCGACCGGCGACTCCATCGTCGCGAACAACCTGGTGCTGACGCTCTACAAGCACATCAACTCCCCCGAGGCGCGGCTGTACCTCTCCCGCCAGCTCTTCGAGGAGGCCGTGCACGTCCAGTTCTATCTGACCCTGCTGGACACGTACCTTCCCGATCCCGAGGACCGCACGGCCGCCTTCGCCGCCGTCGAGAACATCCCCTCGATCCGCGAGAAGGCCCAGTTCTGCTTCAAGTGGATGGACTCGGTCGAGACGATCGACCGCCTGGAGACCCGGGCCGACCGCCGCCGCTTCCTGCTGAACCTGATCTGCTTCGCGGCGTGCATCGAGGGGCTGTTCTTCTACGGCGCCTTCGCGTACGTGTACTGGTTCCGCTCGCGGGGGCTGCTGCACGGTCTGGCGACCGGCACCAACTGGGTGTTCCGCGACGAAAGCTGTCACATGGCCTTCGCGTTCGAAGTTGTGGACACCGTCCGCAAGGAGGAGCCGGAGCTGTTCGATGCCGAGCTGGACGAGCAGATCACCGCGATGATCAGGGAGGCGGTGGACGCCGAGCTTCAGTTCGCCCGTGATCTGTGCGGCGACGGTATGCCCGGCATGAACACCGACTCCATGCGCCAGTACCTGGAATGCGTGGCCGACGACCGTCTCCGCCGCCTCGGCCTGGCTCCGGTCTTCGGCTCCGAGAACCCGTTCTCCTTCATGGAGCTCCAGGGCGTCCAGGAGCTGACCAACTTCTTCGAGCGCCGGCCGTCCGCCTATCAGGTGGCCGTCGAGGGATCGGTGGACCTGGACGAGGACTTCTGATCACGAGTCGTGGTCCTGCTCCAAGGAGTCTTGGGGCAGGACCGCACCGACGGCGGCATCCGTCTTGATGACGACGTCGACAGAGGAGTTCACGAGAAGGAAGCGTCGCCAGTAACAACTCGCAGCGCTGCATGCTGGGTTCCCGATCGTGTCCAGGAACGGCTCGTGATCGAGGAGACCGGACCTAAGCGCATACCCCTGGTGCGGACCGACTGTGCCTGCGGTGTGTCCCTGGCCGCTGGGCACCGCTGCTCGGCAGAGCCGACCGGGAGCGGGCCACGTACACGGCGTCGCCCACCTCGCGGTCATGGCGAACGCCGGCGCGCTCCGCCTCACGCAGCTGGCGGTCGATGGCGCGGTCCCTCGCGTACCCGACGAGCGAAGGAAGACCGAGAGGGAGGAGAACTCCCAGGGTGACGAGGTAGTTGAGGAATGTGTTCATGTCCTCCACTGTCGTCCTCGGGGCTCGGAAATATCAGTGGCAGGACTGTCGCCAATCGTCGAATTACTGCCACACTGAGGCCATGTTGAAGAACGTGGCAGTCGTCCTGCTCGACGGCGTACACCCCTTCGAACTCGGGGTCCTCTGCGAGGTCTTCGGCCTGGACCGCAGCGACGAAGGACTCCCCGTCCACGACTTCGCCGTGGCCTCCGCCGAGGGGCCCCGGCTGCGCACCCACGCCGGGTTCACGCTGGACGTCGAGCACGGGCTCGACCGGCTCGCGGAGGCCGATCTCATCGCCGTGCCGACCGGGAGCCACTACGTGGAGCGCGAGTATCCCGAGGCGCTGCTGGAGGCGCTGCGCGCGGCCGTCGACCGTGGGGCGCGCGTACTGTCCGTGTGCGCCGGGGCATTCGTGCTGGGGGCCGCGGGGCTGCTCGACGGCCGGCGCTGCACCACCCACTGGCGGTATGCCGACGCGCTGGCCCGCCGGCATCCGCGGGCGCTCGTCGACCCCGATGTGCTGTACGTCGACGACGGCCCGGTCATCACGTCGGCCGGCACCTCGGCCGGGATCGACGCCTGCCTGCATCTCGTACGCAGCGAGTACGGCCCGGAGGTCGCCAACAAGATCGCGCGCAGGATGGTGGTACCGCCGCACCGGGACGGCGGCCAGGCGCAGTACATCGACCGGCCGCTGCCGCGTACCCGCTGCGACACGGTCGGCGAGGTGCTCGCCTGGATGGAGCGCCATCTCGACCGCGAGCTGACCGTGGAGCAGCTGGCGGCACGGGCGCACATGTCGCCGCGGACCTTCGCGCGCCGCTTCCAGCAGGAGACGGGTACCACGCCGTACCGCTGGCTCCTGCGCCAGCGGGTGCTGCTGGCGCAGGAGTTGCTGGAGGCCACGGAGGACACGGTGGACGCGATCGCGGGCCGCGCCGGATTCGGCAACGCGGCCGCTCTGCGCCACCACTTCCTGCGCACGCTCGGGACGACGCCGAACGCGTACCGCCGTACGTTCCGCGGGCCTGTCAGGGCCGCGTGAGCGATCCGGCCGGGGTCAGATTCCGCAGCTCGACGCCGACCAGTAGCGGCTCGCGCGGTGGTCGACGTGGGTGTGGTCGCTGTGGCCCGGGTAGCCGGGGCCGAGGATCCCGTTGAAGCCGTGACTGCGGGCCTGCTGGGCGAGCTTGCACAGGGAGTGCGGGCCCGCGCCGAGGTCGGCCGCGTCGCCGTAGAGATGGCGGCTGTCGGAGGCCCCGCCGACCGCGCTGTTGCAGGCGTACGAGCGGAAGCCGCTGGTCACGGTGATGGGCTGATCGCCGAGGGCGTGGCGCATGGCCTCCAGCTTCCACATCGTGCGCAGCGCGTTGGACTTGGCGGTGGCCGCGCTCACCGCGCCGCCCGACCAGGTGGAGTTGCAGTCGTTGAGCTCGGCGTAGGTGAAGTGGATCGGGGTGCAGTCGTCGTCCTGGAGGGCGTAGAGCTTGTTGAAGGTCTGGGGTCCTGCGATGCCGTCGGCGGTGAGCCCGTACGCCGACTGGAAGCGCTTGACGGCGGCGGCTGTCGCCGGGCCGTAGTCGCCGTCGACGGCGAGGACCGCGCCGTAGCCGGGGTAGCCCCCGACCCGGATCTGCAGCTGGGTGACGTCGGCGCCGGATGTCCCCTGCGAGAGGGTCCGGGACCAGGTGTAGCAGCCGTCGGCGTGGGCGGTGCCGGCCGTGGCCATCACACCACCGAGCGAGGCGGCCATGAGCATGACAAAGGACAGCAGGAATCGTGCGGTGCGTCTGGGCATCGGCCCTCCATGACGAGTCCACAGGATGGGGATGAGCGCGTGCACGCCCGAGACTGGCGGTCCGGTCAACGCGCGTCAACAGGGCGTGGACAGCCGTCATTTGTCCGCCCAATGGCGGCAAGGTGAGGGCCCCGCACCGGTCACCGGAACGGGGCCCTCACCACATGGAATGCGACGTCAGTCGTTCGGCACGGTCTCGTAGCGCGGCGTGCCCTCCGCCATCTGCTTCAGCGCGTCCTTGCGGTCGCGCTTCGACAGCCGGTCGATGTACAGGTAGCCGTACAAGTGGTCCGTCTCGTGCTGCAGGCAGCGGGCGAAGTAGCCGGTGCCGCGCACCTTGATCGGCTTGCCCTCCGCGTCCTGCCCGTGCACCTCGGCGTAGTCCGGCCGGGCCAGCGAGGCGTACGCCGTCGGAACGGACAGGCAGCCCTCGTTCGAGTCGTCGAGCACACGGCGCTCCGGCGGCAGCTCCTGCAGCACCGGGTTGCAGACAACGCCGGTGTGACGTACGCCCTCGTCGTCCGGGCAGTCGTAGACGAAGACCTTCAGGTCCACACCGATCTGGTTGGCGGCCAGGCCCACGCCCTCCGCCGCCCGCTGGCTGGCGAACATATCGTCGATCAGCGCCGCGAGCTTGTCGTCGAACTCGGTGACCTCGTTGCACTCCTTGTGGAGCACGGGGTTGCCGACGACGGTGATGGGACGGGCCGTGCCGCGCTCGCGGTACGCCCGCTCACGCTCCTCACAGTCCTCCGTGTCCACGACGAAACCATCGTTGACCTGCTGGTCCGTGTGCTGGTCCGTCTCCTGCTGCGCCATTGTCCGCCGTACGCCTTCCTCGGTGCCCGTCTGTTTGTTCCGTACAGCCTAAGGCCCTGCGTCAGCAGACTTCCTCGAGATCCCGCCACTCACGGCTGTCCGGGCTGTCCGCGACCCAGCCGTCCAGCAGCCCGCGCACCAGACCGGCGGGCGCCGCGATCCCGCATTCGCGCTCCGGCACCCACAGGTCCCCGGCCGTGCGATGGCCCAGCGGCCCCGGGTGGCCCGGCTCACTGTGGTCGTGCGGGTCCAGGTGCTCGCCGTCGCCCTCGGCGCTCGGCATCCGGCTCTCGGAGCAGGCGCGGCAGAGCAGCCGTACGGAGGACGACCAGTCCTCGGCGGCGAAACCGGCGTCGGCGGCGAGCTGCTCCAGCGCATCCCGGTCCTCCTCCCCGGCGGCCTCCAGCAGCACCACCCAGGTCGGGACGGGCGAGGGCGCCCAGAGCTCGATCTCGTCGAAGACGGGGAAACTGTGTCCAGCGGCGGTGGTGCGCTCACCGTGCGGTACGCCGTCGTGCAGGACGACCTCGCCCCAGCGACGGCCGGACGACGGCAGGGGGATCGACAGCACCTCTATGCGGGCCGGGTCGAGCCTGCGGCCCCACACGACCTCGGCCTCGCCCTCGGGCGACAGCCGTACGGCCGCGCTGCCCAGCTCCATGCCGACGGGCTCTCCGCTCGCGGCGGCCTCGCCCGGCACCCGCAGCCCGTACGCCTGCCAGGCGCGGCGGGCCAGCGGCCAGTCCTGCAGGGCGGTGGCGGCGATACCCACGTTCCACCAGTCGGGGGCGCCGGTCTCCTTGTCGAGCAGCGCGACGGCGCGAAGGCCGGCGGCGCGCGCCTGCTCCCAGTCGTGCCGGAACTTGTGCAGCAGCGCCAGATTGAACCAGGACTCCGAGAGCCAGGGCTCCAGGTCCGCTGCGCGGGTCAGCAGCGCGCCCGCGTCCTCGTACCGGCCGTCGCCGATCAGCGTGAACGCGCGGTCGGTGGCCTGCCGCCAAGAGGCGGAGGGCCGATGCCGTACCTTCCCGAAGATCCTCACGATTCCCGCCTGCCGGTCGCTCGGGTCACTTCCCCCGGACACATGGCTGTCTGTGTCTTTGTAGCCGTGTCTCTTCTTTCTGCCTTCATTCGCATCCAACCATGCCCGGTCGGACGCCCGCTCATTACCCATGGGTTACCCAGGCCTGGAGGGGGCCAGACCGCCCGCCCGTCTCCCGTCACCACCGTCAACGGAAGCCCTGCGGGCCGCATCCCTCACGGGACAGGACGCGGGCGAGGGACTCCACGACTTCCGGCTGGTAGTCGTGCGCGGTCCCCAGGCGGAGCTCTTCCAGTGCGCCGAGTGCGCCTTTGGCATTTTCACCGGTGAGATCGTCGTACGCGTTGACGGCACGGACGATACGGGCGGGGAGCGGCTGCTCCCGGTACGGGTCCGCCTGCCGCTCCACGACCACCGCGACGGCCGCGGGAACGCCGGTCTGGCGGACCACGGCGCCGCCCAGCAGGGCGATACGGCGCTGCTCGGCGGCGGGGAGCCGGGCGGTGGCACCCTCCGGTACGGGGTCGACGAGGGAGAGCTGCCCGATGTCGTGCATGAGCGCCGCGTACTCCAGAACCGTCAGCTCGGGCCCGGAGAGTCCCAGCTCCCGGCCGACGGCGGTGCTGAGCGCGGCCACGCGGTGCGCGTGGCCGTGGGGGGTGTAGCCGGCGATCTCGGTGGCCCGGGCGAGCGAGGCGATCGTCTGGCGGTAGGTGGTGCGTACCGCCGCGTACCGCCGGAAGGACAGCTGGGTCAGCAGCAGCGGTACGCAGAAGACGGGGAGCGCCCAGAGTCCGGCGACGGCGACGCCGAGCGCCATGACCGCGCCGGTGGCGCAGACGGCGGAGCCGATGCCGAGGAGCGAGCGGAGTTCGTCGCGGAGCAGCGGGCCGTACGGGTAGCGGGTGCGCGCGCGTAGCATCAGGGCGGCGAGCACGGCGTCGCAGAGCGCAGTGAGCACGAGGAGGAGCAGCAGGTAGAGCGCGTAGTACGGGCCCTTGCCGACGCGGTCGGCCAATTCGCCGGAGTGGTGGAGCGGTTGGAAGCACACCGCCGCGAAGGCGACGGTGAGCACGCGACGGGCCACCTGGTCGAGTGCGGGGCCGCGGCCTCGTGCGATGTGCGGTACGACTCCGGCGAGGGCACCTGCGACGACGACCGCGACCACCTGGAGGACGCCGTGCGTGCTGCTCCTGCCGGCGGTCTCGTCGAGCAGCGCGTACGCCAGCGCCCCGGCCGAGCCGAGGGGCGCGGGCTCGCGCTCCCCCGGCAGCGCGCCCCAGCGGGCCAGCTCCCCGACGGCGATGAGCACCCCGAACGCCAGCGCGATCCCAGGCTCCTCGATCCCGGTCCACAAGGTCCACCCGAGCCCTGCCCCGGTGAGCGCCGCGGCAGCCCCGTACACACCCGCGACGGTCCGCGGGACCCGTCGTCTCATCCGCCCCGCCGCCTGTCGGCCAGGCCCCGGGCGGCCCGCGCCCCGACGACGGCGTCGACGACGCGGCGCACTCGGTCGCCGGGGTCCGCTGCGGGGTCATCCGTAACCGCGCCGGGCCCACCCAGGTCCGCGGCGGGGCCGGGCGAGGTGCGGGCCGGGTCCGGTGCGTCGGGCACGGGGGCGGGACCGCGTCCCTGTCGGTCGCCGGTGCCCGGCACCGGGGCGGTGGCGGGGAAGCCGGTTGCCGGCGAGGCCGGGCCGGCGGCGTGGCGCGTGGCGGCGGCCGAGGCCGGAACGGGCGCCGGGGGCGCCGAGGGGGCTCCGGCGGCACCTGCGGCGTGGCTCGGCCCGCCCGCGGGTACCGGGGCGCATGGGTCGGCCGGGCCGGCCGGAGCGCCGGCGGGGTGGCCCACCGCCCCCGGCAGGGGCTCGTCCGCGGTGACGGCCGTCTGCCAGCCGTGGCGGGACAGGGCGCGGACGAGGGCGCGGACCATCTGGGGGTCGAACTGGGTGCCCGCGCAGCGCTTCAGCTCCTCGACCGCCGACGCGACGGGGCGGGCCCGTCGGTAGGAGCGGGTCGAGGTCATCGCGTCGAAGGCGTCGGCGACCGCCACGACACGGGCGAACTCGGGAATCTGGCGGCCGGCCAGTCCGTACGGGTAGCCGCTGCCGTCGAGGCGTTCGTGGTGATGGAGGATCGCGGCCCTGGCCTCGCCGAGGAAGCCGATGCCGCGCACGATCTCGTGCCCGTACTCCGGGTGCAGCTCGATGACGCGGCGCTCGTCCGGTGTGAGGGGCCCGTCCTTGCGCAGCACCCGCGTGGGCACGCCCAGCTTGCCCACGTCGTGGAGGATCCCGGCGAAGCGGAGCACCTCCAGCCGTTCCTCGTCCATGCCCAGTTCGCGCGCGATCAGTACGGACGCCTGCCCCACGCGTTCGCTGTGGCCGCGCGTGTACTCGTCCTTGATGTCGACGGCCTGCACGAGGGCCCGGATGGTGGAACGGTGGGCGCTCTGCTCCTGGTGGTACTGGGCGAAGACCCAGCAGGAGATGTACATCGGCAGGAGCACGAACAGCGCGGAGACGGGGCCGTACGGGCTGCGCCACAGCACGGCCATCATCAGCCCGGCCAGCCCGTGGACGGTGTGCGGGGCGAGCGAGCCGGGCAGGAGCCCGCGCCAGGCCGCCCGCACCGGCAGCCGCTCGGCAGTGGCCAGGACGGCCCCGTCGAGCGCGCTGAGCACCAGGCAGAACGCCAGCGCGGCGGCCCCCGCCGGCAGCAGCGCTCGCGGGAAGGCGGGGGTGGTGCCGATCCCTCCGCACAGCAGGGCCGCCCAGGACGCGGCCCAGGCGGCCAGGGCGAGTTGGGCGGCACGCCAGACCCTCCGTACACCCGCGGGCCGCTGTTCGACGTGGGCGACCAGCGCACCCGGCACCGCGGCCAGCGCCGCCGCGGCGGGCGGCAGCAGCAGCGCCGCCGCCAGCAGCACGGGAAAGAACGATCCGGCACCCATCGGCACGGACCCGCCCAGGAACCGCCCGAGGAACGGGAAGCGGGCGGGCATCTCGCACACCGCATAGACCCCGGCGAGCAGCGCGACCGCGCTCCAGGGCACGTCGGCTCCGGAGAGCACCGAGGCGAGCACGCATGCGCCGGCGCACGCCACGGCGCAGAGAATCAACACGCGCGCCCCGCCGGGGATGTCTCTCACCCGCCCTCAGCCCTCCTCGGCCGCCTCAAATAGAGCGTCAGGCTAGCGAGTTGACCGATCCCCGGCGGCTGAGAACGACCGATTAGCACCATCGGGTGACACGAGCGATCTCCGCGGACCGGATCCCGGGCGTGCGCCGGCGCACAAGGGACGAGCGCATGAGCGGCCGGCGCATGACGAAGGGGCGCACCCATCCGGCGCGCCCCTCACCCACTTCTCTACGGCAGCGGCTACTCCGCCTTCGCGGTCGGCACATCCGCCTCCGCCGCCGTCACATCATGCTCCGGCACGGCCTCGCCCGACCTGATCAGCTCGATCCGGCCCATGACCTTGGCCCGCAGATCGACCGGCACATCGTCATGGCCACAGCACCGCTTGACGAGCTTCTTCACCGCCTTCTCCAGGCCGTACTTCTCCAGACACGGAGAGCACTCCTCGAAGTGCACCTCGAACTTGGTGCAGTCGGCGTCGGGCATCTCATGGTCGAGGAACTCGTAGAGATGATCGAGAACCTCTGCGCAATCCGTCTCGTGCGGCTCTCCGCAGCTCATGAGCCCGAGCCTTTCAGATCGTTCGTCGACTCCCCGGCGCCGGCGGGGACCAGCCCGCGCTCACGGGCGTAGTCCTCGAGCATTCCGCGCAACTGGCGGCGGCCCCGGTGCAGTCGGGACATCACCGTACCGATGGGTGTCCCCATGATGTCCGCGATCTCCTTGTAGGCAAAGCCCTCTACGTCCGCCAGATAGACGGCGATACGGAACTCCTCGGGGATCGCCTGCAGCGCTTCCTTCACGTCGGAGTCCGGCAGGTGGTCGAGCGCCTGGGACTCGGCGGAGCGCAGGCCGGTCGACATATGGGACTCGGCGCGCGCGAGCTGCCAGTCCTCGATCTCCTCGGCGGCACTGCGCTGCGGCTCGCGCTGCTTCTTGCGGTACGAGTTGATGAAGGTGTTCGTGAGGATGCGGTACAGCCAGGCCTTGAGGTTCGTGCCCTCGCGGAACTGGTGGAACGAGCCGTACGCCTTCGCGTACGTCTCCTGTACGAGATCCTCTGCGTCGGCCGGGTTCCGCGTCATGCGGAGCGCGGCCGAATACATCTGGTCGAGAAAGCCGAGAGCGTCCCGCTCGAATCGTGCGTTGCGCTCGGCGGTCGTCTCTTCCGTACGGCCGTCGTCGGTCCCAGTGACCGGACCCACCTCCTCCAACGCTGTGGCGAGACCGAAACCGGACCCGCTCGAATCGGAGGATAGACGACCAACCGCTCCGCCCGCCGCCCGAATGGCGCCGGTCCCGACCGCCGGAAGGACCGTCCACTCCAGGTCAGAGGCGTGCGAACGACTGGGGCAGATGGTCGAACCCATGCGACGGACTTCCTCTCCAAGCTCCTGCACTGACGTCGGACACAACAGAGGGCCGGCCCTCGGCTATTCCCGGGCGCGCACGGCCGTCATGATCGGGCAGGTTCAGGCCTGCGCGGTGATCCACTTCCGTACGCCGTCGACGACCACGGCCAGCGCCTCCTCCTGGGTCAGCGCGGCCCGCTTGGGCACGGAGAGCCCGTGATCCGCGGAGTCCACCTCGATCAGCTCGTACTCCCCCTCGGGGAACTCCTCCGGCTTCCCGAAGGGGTCGTTGCCGCCCTGGACGACGAGTACGGGCACCCCGGCGCCCAGCAGCTCGTCGGCCCGGGACTTCTCCGGCCTGCCCGGCGGGTGCAGGGGGAAGCTCAGCGCGAGTACGGCGCGGGCGCCCAGCTCACGCGCGGTGCGGCAGGCCACGCGCGCCCCGGCGCTGCGCCCGCCCGCGACGATCGGCAGCCCCTTCTCCTCCAGCGCGGGCCACAGCCCCCGCCAGCCGGTGTCCAGGGTCTTCGGTGCGGGTGCGACCTGCTTGCCGGCCACCCGCCAGGGCTGCTCCACGAGGGCCACGGTCACTCCGGCGGCGGGCAGCTCCTCGGCGAGTGCCTGCAGATCACGCGCCCCGATGCCGCCGCCCGCGCCATGGCTGACGGCCAGCACGAGCCGGGCCCTGCCGGTGGCGGGGTGCCAGGTGATGCGGGCATCCCCCGCCGGTGTCTCGACGATCTCGCTCTGTGTCACGTAAGCAGTGTCACACCACCAGCCCCGGAGATCTCAGAAGAGCGTGCCCACCTCAGGGGCCTCCAGCTCTTCCAGCAGCTCCGGGCCGTTGTTGCGGACGTTGCTGACCGCCGTCGTCACCGGGTACGCCCGCATCAGCCCGGGCGGCGGCGGCGCCAGCAGCGCGCGCAGCTCGTCCACATCCGTACGCACCGGGTCGAGCCATGCGTCCCAGCGGTCCTCCGTCAGCATCAGCGGCATGCGCGGGTGGATGTCGGACAGCGAGCGCGGGCCGTCGGCGGGCGCGACCGCCAGTGGGCTCGTCTCCGCCTCCGTCGTGATCACCGAGCAGGTCACCCACCAGGCCTGGGGGTGGTCGTCGGGCAGCGTCCGGTCGCGCCAGAACTCGTACAGCCCGGCCATCGCGAAGACCGAGCCGTCGGCCGGGGTGACGAAGTACGGCTGCTTGCGGGGCCGCTTCTTCTTCCCCTCCACCTCCAGCTCGCGCTCGTCCGCGCCGGTGACCCACTCGTAGTAGCCGTCGGCGGGCAGGATGCAGCGGCGGGCGAGGAAGGGCCGGCGGAACGAGGGCTTCTCATGGACGGTCTCCGCACGGGCGTTGATCATCCGGGCCGCGCCCTCGGGGTTCTTGGCGAAGGAGGGGACGAGTCCCCACTTGAGTTTCCGCAGCTGGCGAACCGGACGGCGGTCGTCCGCGTCCTTCAGAGGACGCTCGAGTACCGCGTAGACCTCTTTCGTCGGGGCCACGTTCCAGTCGGGTGCCAGGGTCTCCGCCGGTTCCCACTTCTCGATCTGGAAGAGTCCCGTCAGGTCCTCGGGCCTGCGACTCGCTGCATACCTTCCGCACATGAGTGCCACACTGCCACGACCCCCAGCGTCCCGAGGAGCCACCCCGGAAATGGCCACTCCCGAAATCTTCGGCATCCAGCCCGCGCCCGAGCAGTGGCTGGTCATAGGCACGGCCGCGCTCGCCCTCGTCGCGGTGGTCCCGCACGCGCTGTGGCGGCTGTCCCGCAACGCGATCACGATCGCCCACGAGGGCGGCCACGGCCTGATCGCCCTGGTCACCGGCCGCCGCCTGCAGGGCATCCGGCTGCACTCCGACACCAGCGGCCTCACCGTCAGCCGCGGCAAGCCGACCGGCCTCGGCATGATCCTCACCGCGGCCGCGGGCTACACGGCTCCACCGCTGCTCGGCCTCGGCGGTGCCTGGCTGCTCGCCGCGCACCGCATCACGCTGCTCCTGTGGGTGGCGACCGCGCTGCTGATCGCGATGCTGGTGATGATCCGCAACGCGTACGGAGCGCTCACCGTGATCCTCACCGGTGCGGCATTCCTGCTGGTGTCCTGGCTGACCGAGCCGGCGGTGCAGGCGGCGTTCGCGTACGCCGCGGTGTGGTTCCTGCTGCTCGGCGGCGTACGGCCGGCCTTCGAGCTGCAGGCGAAGCGCAGGCACGGAGGTGCGCCCGACTCGGACGCGGACCAGCTGGCACGGCTGACGTATGTGCCGCCCGCGATGTGGTTCTTCCTCTTCCATGCCGTATCGCTGTGCTCGCTGATCGGCGGCGGTCGCTGGCTGCTCGGTCTGTGACCGGTCGGGGAACACCCGGGGTGGTTGCCGCCCACTAAAGTGAAGGCCATGACCGATACCCCCGTGCACGCCGAGCACCCCGCCCTCTGGCCCGCCCCGCATGCGAGCGGGTCTGTCGATGCGACGGTCACCGTGCCCGGATCCAAGTCGGTCACCAACCGAGGACTGGTCCTCGCGGCGCTGGCCGCCGAGCCGGGCTGGCTGCGCCGCCCGCTGCGCTCCCGCGACACGCTGCTGATGGCCGAGGCCCTGCGGGCCATGGGCGTCGGCATCGAGGAGACCGTCTCCTCCAGCTCCACCTCCACCGGCGGCCCGGACAGCGGCGAGGCCTGGCGGGTCATCCCGGCCGGGCTGCACGGCCCCGCCACGATCGACGTCGGCAACGCGGGCACCGTGATGCGCTTCCTGCCGCCGGTCGCCGCCCTCGCGGACGGCCCGATCCGCTTCGACGGCGACCCGCGCTCGTACGAGCGTCCGCTGGGCGGCGTGATCAACGCGCTGCGTGCCCTGGGCGCCCGGATCGACGACGACGGGCGGGGCGCGCTCCCGATGACCGTGCACGGCGGCGGGGCGCTGGACGGCGGCCCGGTGGAGATCGACGCCTCGTCGTCCTCGCAGTTCGTGTCCGCCCTGCTGCTCTCGGCCCCGCGTTTCAACCAGGGCGTGGAGGTGCGGCACGTGGGCTCCACGCTGCCGTCGATGCCGCACATCCGGATGACCGTCGACATGCTCCGTACGGTCGGGGCGCAGGTCGACGAGCCGGAGACCGGGGGCGAGCCGAACGTCTGGCGGGTGCGCAGCGGCGCGCTGCTGGGCCGGGACCTGACCGTCGAGCCGGATCTGTCCAACGCCCAGCCGTTCCTGGCGGCCGCACTGGTGACGGGCGGCCGTGTCACCGTCCGCGACTGGCCCGAGCGCACCACCCAGCCCGGTGACGCGCTGCGTGAGATCTTCACCGAAATGGGCGGTTCCTGCGAACTGACCGACGCCGGGCTGACGTTCACCGGCACCGGCCGGATCCACGGCATCGACGTCGACCTGAGCGAGGTCGGCGAGCTGACCCCGGGCATCGCCGCGGTCGCGGCGCTCGCCGACTCCCCCTCGACGCTGCGCGGCGTCGCCCATCTGCGCCTCCACGAGACGGACCGCCTGGCCGCGCTCACCAAGGAGATCAACGAGCTCGGCGGCGATGTCGCCGAGACCGAGGACGGGCTGCACATCCGCCCGCGCCCGCTGCACGGCGGGGTGTTCCACACGTACGACGACCACCGGATGGCGACGGCCGGCTCGATCATCGGCCTCGCCGTCGAGGGAGTGCAGATCGAGAACGTGGCGACGACCGCCAAGACCCTGCCGGACTTCCCGAGGATGTGGACCGACATGCTCGCGGGCAACTGAGCAGGGACGGCAAGAGATGCGCCGCTACGGCAAGCACACCGACGAGGACGACATCCGTCAGCGCCCCAACCCCAAGGGCAATCGTCCCCGTACGTCGATCCGCCCCAAGCACGAGGACGCGGCGGAGGGCATGGTCCTGACCGTCGACCGGGGCCGGCTCACCTGCCTCGTCGACGACCGCACGGTCATGGCGATGAAGGCTCGCGAGCTGGGGCGCAAGGCCGCCGTGGTCGGCGACCGGGTCCAGCTGGTCGGCGATCTGTCCGGCAAGAAGGACACACTCGCCCGTATCGTCCGGATCGGCGAGCGCCGGTCCGTCCTACGCCGCACGGCCGACGACGACGATCCCTACGAGCGCGTCGTCGTCGCCAACGCCGACCAGCTGGCGATCGTGACGGCCCTTGCCGACCCGGAGCCGCGCCCGCGGCTGATCGACCGCTGTCTGGTCGCGGCCTTCGCCGGCGGCCTGGAGCCGCTGCTGGTGCTGACCAAGTCGGATCTGGCCCCGCCCGACGAACTGCTGGAGATGTACGGCGCGCTCGGTATCCCCCATGTCGTCACCACCCGCGACGAGTTCGTGGGCGGCGTCGCGGCCGAGCGGGTCTACGAGCACCTCAGGGGCCGGACCACCGCGTTCGTCGGCCATTCCGGCGTCGGCAAGACGACCCTGGTCAATGCCCTGGTCCCGAAGGACCGGTGGCGCAGCACCGGCGTGGTGAACGCGGTCACGGGCCGCGGGCGGCACACCACCACCTCGGCGCTCGCACTCCCCCTCGCCGGCGAGGACAACGGCTGGGTGATCGACACCCCGGGCGTGCGCTCCTTCGGGCTGCACCATGTCGACCCGTCCCTCGTCATCCACGCCTTCCCGGACCTGGAGCCGGGCACGGAGGGGTGTCCGCGGGCCTGTTCGCACGACGAGCCCGACTGCGCACTCGACGAGTGGGTGGCTCAGGGAAACGCCGATCCCGCGCGTCTGTACTCACTGAGGCGACTGCTGGCCACTCGCGAGCGACGCGAAGGCGACTGAGCCGCGCACGTTTGCGAGCGACCGCGGCTGGTAAGTGCATAATCGCACCAAGTGAGACGAAGCAGTCACTGACGCGGACACGGGAGGCACCTGACCATGGCGTGGCTGCTCGTAGTCGTCGCTGGGCTTCTGGAAACGGGATTCGCGATCTGCCTCAAGCTGTCGCACGGCTTCACGCGTCTGTGGCCGACGATCGCATTCGCCATCTTCGCAATGAGCAGCTTCGGCCTGCTGACGCTGTCGCTGCGGAAGCTCGACGTCGGCCCCGCGTACGCGGTGTGGACGGGCATCGGCGCGTCGGGCACCGCGATCTACGGAATGATCTTCCTCGGGGAAGTGGCCTCGACCCTGAAGATCGTCTCGATCGTCCTGGTGATCTGCGGCGTCATCGGCCTGCAGCTCTCGAGCCCGGCCCACTGAGGGCCGTACGGACCAGCTGACCGACCCCTTCGGGGGCGGGCGCGACGACGTACGAGAGCGCGAGCCGTACGGCCAGTTCACAGCGGTGGGCGACCTCGGCGGCCTCCTCCTTGGTACGGCTGCGGGCGCTCTGTTCCCATGCGGCGAGCGAGCGGTCCCGTACGGCCGCGGCCAGCTCGGCGGGGGCGGGATGGCCGGCGTCCGCGCGGCGCTGCGCGGGCACCCCGGAGCGGGCGGCGGGCAGGACGGCACGCGGTGCGGGCAGGCGCTCCCCCCAGCAGCCGGTGAGCAGGGCACGAAGCAGCGGCCTGGTGCGGGCCTCGCCGACGGTCCACTCGGCGACGGCCACGAGCTGCTCGACCCTGCCCGCGGCACGCTCCAGGAGCAGCAGCCGGTCGACCCCGTGGAGGTACGCGTCGGCCTCGCGCCGCACGAGCGCGCGGGCGAGGCCGTCCTTGCTGCCGAACTCGTTGTAGAGCGTCTGGCGGGAGACCCCCGCCACGGAGGCGACATCGACCATCCGGATCCCGGACCAGGGCAGATGGGACAGCGCAACGAGAGCGGCGTTCAGCAGTGCTTCTCGCGCTGCGGGCATCGTGGCCTCCCAGTCGGACCTCCGGGGCCCTGCGGCTCTGCGCTCAGAGTTGACGGGCGACCACGCGCTGTCAAGGGCGCCTGCGGCCATCGGCCGCTCCCGACCAGGGGACGGGAGGGGCCGGACCCGCCTCAGGCCTCGGAGATAGAGTTCGACCATGGCCGACTATCACGATGATCTGCGTCTCGCCCATGTCCTCGCGGACGCCGCCGACGCGGCGACGACGGCCCGGTTCAAGGCGCTCGACCTCAAGGTCGAGACCAAGCCGGACATGACGCCGGTGAGCGAGGCCGACAAGGCGGCCGAGGAGCTGATCCGCTCCCAGCTCCAGCGCGCCAGGCCGCGTGACGCGATCCTCGGCGAGGAGTACGGCATCGAGGGCACCGGCCCGCGGCGCTGGGTCATCGACCCGATCGACGGCACGAAGAACTACGTCCGAGGGGTTCCCGTCTGGGCGACGTTGATCTCCCTGATGGAGGCCGGCGAGGGCGGCTACCACCCGGTCGTCGGCGTTGTGTCGGCACCGGCACTGGGCCGCCGCTGGTGGGCGGCCAAGGGCGCGGGCGCATACACGGGCCGCAGCCTGTCGTCGGCGACCCGGCTCCAGGTCTCGAAGGTCTCCCGGCTCGCCGACGCGTCGTTCGCGTACTCCTCGATCAGCGGCTGGGAGGAGTACGGGCGGCTGGACGGCTTCCTCGACCTGACCCGGGCGGTGTGGCGCACGCGCGCGTACGGCGACTTCTGGCCGTACATGATGGTGGCCGAGGGTTCGGTGGACATCTGCGCGGAGCCGGAGCTGTCCCTCTGGGACATGGCGGCGCCCGCGATCGTGGTCCAGGAGGCGGGTGGCACCTTCACCGGCCTGGACGGCGTGCACGGTCCCCACAGCGGCAATGCGGCGGCGTCGAACGGGCTGCTGCACGAGGAGCTGCTGGGCTACCTCAACCAGCGCTACTGACCGGCGGACCCCGGGAGTCATCGCTCACGTTCCCCCCAAAGGACGACGCACTCCCTCTTGTTGGCATCCGGAATCACTGCAACCCTGAGAGTCCCCCCACTTGTGAACTTGTGAATCGGTTCTCGTTGAACGGTTCACCAAGGAGGTGGCTCCATCCATGCTCGTCCGTGACGCCATGAGCACGGTGGTCCTCACCATCGGCCCCGCACACACCCTCCGGCAAGCTGCCCGGCTGATGGCAACACGCCGCGTCGGGGCGGCCGTCGTCCTCGACACCGACACCAGCGGTCTCGGCATCCTCACCGAGCGGGACATCCTGAACTCGCTCGGCGCCGGTCAGGACCCCGACCGCGAAACCGCAGGCACCCACACCACCACCGACGTCGTCTTCGCCGCGCCCTCCTGGACGCTGGAGGAGGCCGCGGAGGCCATGACGCACGGCGGCTTCCGCCATCTCATCGTGCTCGACGCCAACGGTCCCGTCGGGGTCGTCTCCGTACGCGACATCATCCGGTGCTGGACGCCCGCCGCCCGGCAGCACACGACGGCAGCCACGCTCAGCGGCTAGCAACGGACAAGGACTGGAGCATGCGAGAGGGCCGGGCCCCCTGGACGGGGATCCGGCCCTCTCTCTACGGCAAGCGGTCCAGTGCTGGTGTGTCAGCCGCGCAGGGCCTGGACCGCGGCCTCCAGCCGCTTGCCGAAGTCGCCGTCCGCCTGGCGGAAGTTGTCGATCGCGCGTTCGGCGATGTCATCACGGGAGACCTTGGCGATGAAGCCCGCCAGGTTCTCGATCAGCCGGCCCTTCTCGTCCTCGGACATCAGGCGGTAGAGGCTGCCCGCCTGGACGAAGTCGTTGTCCTCGGCGTGCAACGGGGCCGCGTGCTCGCCGGTGGCGCCGGAGACGGCGGCCGGCTGCCACAGGGGTTTGTCCGTCTGGAAGGGGCCGCCGAAACTGTTCGGCTCGTAGTTCTTGGCGCCCTTGTGGCGGCCGTCGTAGAGGAGGCCGTCACGGGAGTTGGTGCGCGCCTCGGTGGCGTGCGGACGGTTCACCGGCAGGTGGTCGGCGTTGATGCCGACGCGGTAGCGGTGGGCGTCGCCGTACGCGAAGAGACGACCCTGGAGCATCTTGTCCGGGGACGGGCCGATGCCCGGCACGAAGTGCGCGGGGCTGAAGATGGACTGCTCGACCTCCGCGAAGATGTTCTCCGGGTTGCGGTTGAGCTCCAGCTTGCCGATCTCGATCGGCGGGTAGTCCTCGTGCGGCCACACCTTGGTCAGGTCGAACGGATTGAAGCGGTAGTTCGCCGCCTCGGCCGCCGGCATGATCTGGACCTGCACGGTCCAGCTCGGGAAGTCGCCGCGCTCGACGGCCTCGCGCAGGTCGCGCTGGTGGCTGTCCGGGTCCTCACCGGCGAGCTTGTTGGCCTCGGCCTGGGTGAGGTTCTTGATGCCCTGGTCGGTCTTGAAGTGGTACTTGACCCAGAAGACCTCACCGGCCTCGTTGTTCCACTGGTACGTGTGCGAGCCGTAGCCGTTCATGTGGCGGTACGACGCCGGGATGCCGCGGTCGCCGAAGAGCCAGGTCACCTGATGGGTCGACTCGGGGCTGAGGCCCCAGAAGTCCCAGACGTTGTCCGCTTCCTGGCTGCCCGTGTACGGGTCGCGCTTCTGCGTATGGATGAAGTCGGGGAACTTGATGGCGTCCTTGATGAAGAACACCGGGGTGTTGTTGCCGACGAGGTCGTAGTTGCCCTCCTCGGTGTAGAACTTCAGCGCGAAACCGCGCGGGTCGCGGACCGCGTCGGCCGCGCCGAGGTTGCCCGCGACGGTGGAGAAGCGCAGGAACGTCTCGGTCTGCTTGCCGACCTCGGAGAGGAACTTCGCGCGGGTGTACTTGGTGACGTCGGCCGTCACGGTGAACGTGCCGTAGGCACCGGCCCCGCGCGCATGGACGACGCGCTCCGGGATGCGCTCACGGTTGAAGTGCGCGAGCTTCTCGAGCAGCAGCTGGTCCTGGACCAGAACCGGACCTCCGACGCCCGCGGTCTCGCTGTTCTGGTTGTCGGCGACCGGTGCGCCGGCCTCCGTGGTGAGCGGTCCCTGGGTCACGTGCGCCTCCTGCGTGTCCTGCGTCATCGACGGCAAGTCCTGTCCCTTGGCCAATTCCGTTCCAGATCCTACAATGGACATTGTCCAAGTCAAGTGAGCATCCAAACTCACACCTGTTCGGGACGCGATTCCCCCTGCTGTTAGGCTGATACGTATGAGTGACCTGTTGGAACGACTGCGCGGACGCGGCTGGCGTATGACCGCGCAGCGGCGCGTCGTGGCCGAGGTCCTCGACGGTGAGCACGTACACCTGACCGCCGACGAGGTGCATGCACGTGCCGTCGAGCGGCTCCCGGAGATCTCCCGGGCGACCGTGTACAACACGCTGGGTGAGCTCGTGTCACTGGGCGAGGTCCTGGAGGTCTCCACGGACCGCCGCGCCAAGCGGTACGACCCGAACGCGCACCGTCCGCACCAGCACCTGGTCTGCGCACGCTGCGGCGCCATCCGCGACGTCCACCCGATGGGCAACCCCCTGTCGGACCTTCCGGACGCGGAGCGCTTCGGCTTCACGATCTCCGACGTCGAGGTCACCTACCGGGGCATCTGCCCGAACTGCGCGAGCGCGTAGCCCCCGGACGGGTGGGCACAAGACCACCCACCGGGGCCGCACCCGAGAAAACGCACCAACGCCGAAGGCCCGGATCCTGATGGATCCGGGCCTTCGGCTTCAGTAGCGGGGACAGGATTTGAACCTGCGACCTCTGGGTTATGAGCCCAGCGAGCTACCGAGCTGCTCCACCCCGCGTCGGTGAACCCAACAGTACGTCACCCCACCGACCAGCGCAAATCGATAACCGTTCGCCTGTTCGTCACGGTGTGGCGCCACTCGCCGTCACGCCGTGAGCTCCTGGTGCAGCGCCTCCCGCAGCGCCGCCGCCCGCTCCGCAACCTCCTCCGGACCCAGCTCCACGGCCCGCGCGCACCACTGCTGCCCCTCGGTGAGCTCCCCCCGGCGCGCGGCGAGCAGCGCCAGCCGCAGCGCCGCACGCCCGTGCCCGGCACGGGCGGCGCGCGCCCACCACAGAGCCGCCTCGCGCTCGTTGCCCTCGCGCGCAAGCAGCAGGCCGAGGTTGAACGCTCCGTTCCGGCTGCCCGCCTCCGCGGCATCCCGGTACCACCGGGCCGCATCCGCGAGGTCACCGCGCGCCGCGGCGAGCATGCCGACGCGCACCTGCGCACGCCGGTGCCCCTGCTCCGCGGCCCGCTCGTACCACTCCTCGCACTCGGTCTTCCCGGTCACCGGCTCCCCCAGTGCCGGCGGACCGGGCGGCGCCTGCCGCGCGTCGAGCACCGCCGCGAGCCGGAACGCCGCCTCGGCGCTGCCGTTGCCCGCCGCGCACCGCAGATGCCGCTCCGCCTCCTGCTCCTCGCCGTCGCGCAGGCAGGCCATGCCGACCTGGAGCGCGGCCTCGGTGTGCCCGGCCGCTGCGGCGCGCTCGTACCAGCGCAGGGCCGTACGGTCGTCGTCCCGGCCCGCATACAGGATGCCGAGGTTGAACGCGGCGTCCACGCTGCCGGCCTCCGCGGCCTTGGAGAACCAGGGCTCCGCACCGGCCGCGTCACCGGCCTGGAGAAGCAGCACGGCGAGCGCGTTGGCGGCCTCGCGGTGACCGGCGTAGGCGGCACGGCGGTACCACTGCTCCGCCTGGGCGGTGCGGTCCTGGGCGGCACAGAGCAGGCCGAGGTTGTACGCACCGTTGACGTCGCCCGCGTCCATGGCCGCGCGGTACCAGCGCTCGGCGGTCTGCTGCTCCCCGCGGGCGGCGTGCAGCGCGCCGAGGGCGTTGGCCGCGTTGCCGTCGCCGTCCTGTGCGGCACGCAGCCACCACACGGCGGCGCTCTCCTCGTCACCGGCGTCCCGCAGCAGGAACCCGAGCGCGCAGGCGGCACGGGCCTCGCCGTCCTTCGCGGACGTGAGGTACCACCGCCCGGCCTCCTTCAGCTCGCCCCGCCGCTCCAGGATGACCCCCAGATGCAGCGCGGCCCGCCGGTGCCCCCGCGCGGCGGCCTGCCGGTACCACTGCTCGGCCTCCCGCCAGAGCGCCCGCGCCCCGGCGCCGGTGTCGGTGCGACCGGGCGCACCACCGCCCGCGCCCTCCGCACGCCCACCACTGCTCCCGCGTCCGGCCGCACGGCTGCCGCCGGGCGCACTGCTGCCGTTGTGGAGCCGGACGCCCTGCGGCCGGTCCGCGCGTACGTCCGCGGTCACGGCGTGCCGCTCCAGCGCACGCGCCAGCCGGTAGGCCGCCTCCCGGTGGCCCTGCTCCGCCGCCGCGCGGAGCCAGCGCTCCGCGCCGGGCTCGCTGCGGTGCTCCAGCAGATCGGCCAGTGCATACGCGCCGAGCGCGTGGCCCTGCTCGGCGGACTGGCGCAGCCAGTACTCGGCGGCGGGCTCGTCGCCGCGCTCGCGGTAGTGCCGGCCCAGGGCGTGCGCGGCGGCCGCGGAGCCCGCGACGGCGGCGATGCGCCACCAGCCGGCCGCCTCGTCGGCGTACCCACGCTGATGGAGCAGCACACCCAGATTGTTCGCGGCGGCGCGGTCGCCCTCGGCGGTCGCGCCGCGCAGGTACGGCTCAGCGCCGTCGAGGTCGCCACGTCGCAGCAGCATCGCCCCGACGACACTCATGGACGCGGTGTTCCCGGCCTCGGCCGCGCGACGGTGCCGGGCCTCGGTCTCCGCCTCGGCCGACTCGACAGTGTCAGCGGCGTCAACGGGCTCGACGGATTCGGCGGATTCGGCGGACTCGTTGGGCTCGACAGGCTCGATGGGCTCCACGTGGTCGGTGGACGCAGCGGGCCCCGCGAGGTCGGCGGGCGCCAGAGCGTTGACGGGCTCGACAAGATCCAGAGCGCCTGTCGCCTCCACAGCATCGATCCCGACCGCACTCATTGCGGTCCCGGTATGCCGTTGCGCAAACCGCCCTGTCTTCAACAGAGTTGCCCTGTCCCCCATAAATCCCATCGTCGCACCACCTGCAACCCGCGTACACCTGGTATACCGCAGCCAGTGAGGTCACTTCAGCGTTTTGTCGACATGCCCACAGAGAGATAAGTCAAACACGTCTCACCCCGACCCGCCCCGACCAACTCGCCCCATCCGGCGCCCACTTCCCACGGACGCCCCACAGACACACGACGAGAGCCCGGATCCTCAATGGATCCGGGCCCTCGTCTTCAGTAGCGGGGACAGGATTTGAACCTGCGACCTCTGGGTTATGAGCCCAGCGAGCTACCGAGCTGCTCCACCCCGCGTCGTTGTGCACCAACCGTACCACGGTGCGTGGCGACCACTTTCCGGAGGTGACTGCCCGGCGGCCCCTCGGCCACCGGGCAGTCAACCGCTCGGCCTGCGGTCCGTCCCTGTGACGGTCAGTCTCCCTGCGGCGGTGACTCTCCCTGCGGTGGTGACTGCGGCTGCTGGGACTGCTGCGACTGCGCCGCGGCCGCTCGCTCCAGCGCCGCCTGCAGGTCGGCCTGGGCCTTGCCGTACGCCGCCCAGTCGTTCTTCTTGAGCGCGGCCTGACCCTCCTCGTACGCCTTCTGCGCGTCCGCGATGGCCTGCTTCAGCGCCGTGTCACCGGTGACCGGCGGCTTCGTCGTGTCACTCGGCGGCTGCGGCGTCGTGGGCGGCTGCTCCGCGCCGTCGACACCGAAGACCGCGTTCAACGCCTCCGCCAGGCTGTCCTTGAAGACCGGCTTCCCGCCGTACGAGACGGCCACCTTCTTCAGCAGCGGGTAGTTCGCGGCGCCACCTCGGGCGTACACCGGCTCGACGTAGAGGAACCCGCCGTCCAGCGGAACCGTGAGCAGGTTGCCGTAGTCGATCTCCGAGTCCGTACCCCTCAGGTCGCGGACGAACGTCGCGACCTCCGGCACACTGTTGAGCTCACTCTGCACCTGCGAGGGCCCCTGCACGGTCGACGTGACTCTGAGCAGCCTTATCGAGCCGTAGTTCTTGCTGTTCGCATCGGCGTCGACGGCCATGAACGCACCGAGGTTGGGGCGCCCGCTGGGCGTGAACGTCGTCGTCAGGGAGAACTTCTGCGCATTCTCGCCGGGCATCTTGAGGCTCAGGTAGTACGGCGGGACGGCGCTGCTGTCCTGGTTCGTCGGGTCGTCCGGCACCTGCCAGGCGTCACTGCCGCTGTAGAACTGCTCGGGGTCCGTGACGTGGTAGCGGGTGAGCAGCTCGCGCTGGACCTTGAACATGTCCTGCGGGTAGCGCAGATGGGCCAGCAGTCCCGGCTCGATGTCGCCCTTCGGCTTCACCGTGTCCGGGAAGGCCTTCATCCAGGTCTTGAGGACCGGGTCCTCCGTGTCCCACTGGTACAGGTCGACCGTGCCGTCGTACGCGTCGACGGTGGCCTTCACGGAATTGCGGATGTAGTTGACCTGGTTCTGCTGCGCGACGACTGCGCGCTGGCTGTCGGTCAGCGAGTCGGCCGTCGTCTCCCCCAGCGTCGTACGCGAGGCGTAGGGGTAGCCGTTCGTCGTGGTGTACGCGTCGACGATCCACTTGATGCGGCCGTCGACCACCGCCGGGTAGGCGTCGCCGTCGATGGTGAGCCAGGGGGCCACCGCCTCGACGCGCTCCTTCGGCGTGCGGTTGTACAGGACCCGCGAGCCCTCGCCGATCGCTCCCGAGTAGAGGATCTGCGGCTCGTTGAAGGCCACCGCGTAGGCCGCGCGGTTGAACGCGCTGGAGAGGTCGACCCCGCTCCTGCCCTTGTAGCTGGTGGTCTCCTCACCGTTCTTCTCGTAGTCGAGCTCCTTCTGCGGGCCGCCCACGATCGAGTACTGCTCGGTCTTCTCGCCGTAGTAGATCCGCTGCTCGTACTTGCCGAGCTGGCCCGTCGTCGGCAGTCCGGACTCGGTGAAGTCGGGCGCGCCGACCGTGCCCTGGTCGGGGTCCGTGACCGTGCTCGTCCCCTTGGCCGCGATCGCGCCGTAGCCGTGGGTGTAGGTGAAGTGGTCGTTGATCCAGTTGCGCTTGGGGATGCCCTTGATGTTGAGCTCACGCAGACCGATGACCGTGTCCTGCGGCTTTCCGTCGGGGCCCGTGTACCGGTCGACGTCCAGGGTCGCGGGGAACTGGTAGTACTTGCGCTCCTGCTGGAGCTGCTGGAAGGCGGGCGAGACGACGTTGGAGTCGACGAGCCGGTAGCTGGCGGCGGACGTCGCCTGGTCGCGCTGCTCCGCCTTGCGCTTCGGGTCGCCCTTGCCGGTGTAGTTCTCGGCCTTGGCCTTGTCGATGCCGTACGCCATGCGCGTGGCGTCGATGTTCTTCTGGATGTACGGGGCTTCCTTGGCCTGCTCGTTCGGCTGGACCTGGAACTTCTGCACGATGGCCGGGTACAGGCCGCCGATCAGGATCGCCGACAGCACCATCAGGCCGAAGCCGATCACCGGCAGCTGCCAGGTGCGGCGCCACAGCGTCGCGAAGAACAGCACCGCGCAGATCACGGCGATGCAGAAGAGGATCGTCTTGGCCGGCAGATACGCGTTGGCATCGACGTACCGCAGGCCCGTCCAGTTGCCGGTCGCCTTGAAGTCACTGGACTTCACGGCCAGGCCGTACCGGTCCAGCCAGTACGCCACGGCCTTGAGGGCGACGAAGAAGCCGAGCAGCACCGACAGATGGCCGGTGGCGGCGGCGGTCGCCCGAGCGCCCGGGCTGGTGATGCGCAGCCCGCCGTACAGATAGTGCGTGAGCGCGGCCGCGATCAGCGAGAGCACGGCGGCGGCGAAGCCGAAGCCGAGCAGGAACCGGTACCAGGGAAGATCGAACGCGTAGAACGCCACGTCCATCTGGAACTGCGGGTCCGTCTGCCCGAACGGCACACCGTTGACCCACATCAGCCACGTGCGCCACTGGGAGGAGGCGGAGGCTCCGGCGATCAGCCCGACGAGCGCGGTGATCGCGAGGAGCACCCACTTCTTGTACGGGGCGATGCCCATCCGGTAGCGGTCGAGGCTCTGCTGCTCCATCGACATCGCGCTCAGGGGCGGGCGCAACCGGTGGGCCAGCCAGATGTTCACACCGATCACGGCGGCCATCAGCAGGCCGAAGACGGCGAACAGGCCGATCTTGGTCCAGAGGGTGGTGGTGAACACCGACGAGTACTTCACCGAGCGGTACCAGAGCCAGTCGGTCCAGAACCCGGCGAACATGACAAAGGCCATGGCCAGGACGGCCAGCACACCCAGGGTCATGAGCAGGGTGCGGACCCGCCGGGACGGCCGGCCGACTCTGATCCGTGGCCCGGTAGGGCCTCCGCCGCGGTCCGGCATCTGGAAAGCCAACGTGCGCCCCTCGAGTTCGCTGTCGTGTAAGTCGTGTGTAACGCAGGCCCAGCGATCGTAGGGCCCACACATGGAACTTGCTGAGGCTTTACCTAGTTCCCGACTTCGGGCCCGAAGGAGGCAGGATATTGACCATGTCCAACGTTTCCCCCTCTGGCCCCCCGATGGCCGCGAGCCCGCTCACGCGAGCGGTGCTCGAGATCGACGAGTACGCGTCCGGCCTCGGCTGGGACCAGCCGGCGAGGCTCTTCGCCCTCGTCGACACCACGTATCTGCGCGCACAGGAGCCGGGCCTCGCCGCCCAGCTCGGTCTCGACGAGGGTGAGGCGGCCGCTCCGCTGACCCCGGTCGAGCAGGACGAGATCCCCTCGGGCACCGCGCTCGACGAGTTCCTCGCGACGATCGCCTGGCCCGACGCGGTGGCGGGCTGCGCGCTGACGGTGGAGCGGCTGATGCTGCCGCCGTCCGCCGAGACGTCCGTACCGGAGGGCCTCGACGAGGCCGGTCTGGCGAAGTGGGTCGCCGGGCACCCGGACCGCCAGGAGGTCCGGATGACGGTGGCGGTGCTCCGCGACGGCGCGCGGGAGTCGGCGCTGAGGCTCCGGGAGAAGGACTCCCCGACGGAGGTCCTGACCGGTTCGGACCTGGTGCCGGGGCTCGCCGAGGCACTGGCCGCGACGTTCGAGGCGTAGCTGCGAGGCGGGGGGCGGGCCGTGGGAGCGCCGGGGGCGTGCTCAGCTGAGGGCGCGCCCCCGTCGCCCGGTCAGCCTGTGGAGCAGCTGGGCAGCCCCGCCGTGTCGCCGCTGCGGATCTTCTCCAGGGACTTCGTGGCGTCGTCGATGGTCTTGACCCTGACCAGGGTGAGGCCGTCCGGGATGTCGGAGGCGGCGGACTCGCAGTTGTCGTTGGGCGTCAGGAAGTACTCCGCCCCCGCGTTCCGCGCGCCGACCAGCTTCATCTCGATGCCGCCGATGGGGCCGACGACGCCCTTGTCGTCGATCGTGCCGGTGCCTGCGACGAACTTGCCCCCGGTCAGATCGGCGGGGGTGAGCTTGTCGACGATGCCGAGCGCGAACATCAGTCCGGCGCTCGGTCCGCCCACATCGGCGAGCTTGATGTCGATGGTGAACGGGTACGTGTGGTCCGTACCGGCGGTGATGCCGACGATGGCCCGGTCGCCCTCGTCCGACTTCACGGTGGTCACGGACACGTCCTGCGCGGCGGTCGGCTCCTTGCCGGCCTTCTCCGCGGCGGCCGCTTCCTTCGCCGGAACGATCGAGAAGACCACCTTGCCGCCGGGATCGTGCTTGGTGACGGCCTTCGCGACATCGTCCGGCGCCTTGACCGGCTTGCCGTCCACGGCCTTGATCACATCACCGGCGTGCAGCCTGTCCTGAGCGGGGCTGTCCTTGCGGATGGAGGAGACGACCACACGTGTGCTGACCGGGATCCCCAGCTCCCGCAGCGCCGCGACCTTCGCGCTCTCCTGGGACTGGGTGAACTCCTCGGCGTTCTCCTGATTGGACTGCTCCTCCGTCTTGCCGTCCGGATAGAGGATCTCGTGCGGCACCACCACGTTGTCGTGGGCCAGCCAGCCGTAGACGACCTCGGCGAGGTTCATCTTGTAATCCGCGCCGGTGACCCGGACCGTCGTCATGTTGAGGTTTCCGGACGTCGGATACGTCTTGCGTCCGGAGATCTGCAGCACCGGCTCGCCGCCGGACTCGCCGAGCGTGTTCACCGTGGGTCCGGGGGTCATCTCGGAATAGGGCGGCGTCATGAACACGCCCACACAGAGCAGCACAATGAGGACGAGGGTGGAGGCGAGCATCGTCGCAGTGCGGCGTGGCATGGAACGACAGTACGGGACTGGTCTGTCAGTGCACCCGTCGGGCCGGTCCGTACGGGGCCCGTGAGGGAGGGGTTGTGTCAGGCGGCGTCCGAGTGGGAGTGGGACTTCTCCATGGCATCCCGGAAGCGGGCATAGCCCGCGAGCTCGGCCACGTCCCCGGTGGTTCGATTACGCGAGGCCCAGCTTCCCCATATCGCTGCGCCGATGGCAGCGATAAGCGGAATCAACAACCAGGCAAGTGCCGCCATCCCGACCTCCCAACCCCATGAGCTGGAGCAACTGCTGCAACAGCTGACCGATCAGCAGATTAACCATCCGTCGGTTCAACGCTGGTGCCAGGGGGGCGGTTACGCAAATCGACTCGCCCTGCCTGCCGGCAGGGAGCCCCGTCATTCATCCCGACGACGGTGTCAGCAGGCCCCCACCCACTCCTCCGTACCGTCGGAGAAACGCTGGTGCTTCCAGATCGGGACCTCGTGCTTCAGGTCGTCGATCAGCTTCCGGCAGGCCTCGAACGCCTCGCCGCGGTGCGGGCACGAGACCGCGACGACCACGGCCAGATCTCCGACCTCCAGATCGCCCACACGGTGGATGGCGGCCAGGGCGCGGACCGGGTACTCCGCAGCCACCTTCTCGGCGATGCGCCGCATCTCCGCCTCAGCGGTGGGGTGGCAGGAGTAGCCCAGCGTGTCGACGTCGGCGCCGGCGTCGTGATTGCGCACGGTGCCGACGAAGAGCGCCGTGCCTCCGGCCGCGTCGTCGCCGACGGCGCGGAAGACCTCGTCGACGGAGAGCGGGGCGTCGCGGATCTCCAGGAGGCGGATGGGGTCCGCTGCCGCCTGCTCACCGGGGTGCTCGTTCGTACGTGCCATGGGCCCATCGTGCCGTACGCCGCTGACATCGCGGAATAGCGCTTTCGACCGGGCGGGCAGGGCCGTGCTTGGAGCCTCCTACAGGCCTGCGGGGACAAGGGAGGCACGGGCATGGGCGTCGCCCTCAGAGGCCGCGCCGTTTGCGGGCACGCCGTACCAGCGCGGCCGTACCGAGCAGCGCGACGGTCGCGCCCGCGGCACCGGCGGCGGCCGTGGCGTCCTTGCGGCCGAGACGGCGGCCCGCGACGGTGTGCCGGCCCTCGACCTCCTCCAGGAGCGCGGCGAGCACCTCCTCGTTCGTCCACTGCGGCCGCCACCCGGCGTCGTGCAGCCGGCCGACGCTGACCACCCAGGGGTGCATCGTGTAGGCGAGGTCCCCCGCCGGGGACGGGGTGAGGCCGATCCGGTGCAGCCGCGCCGCCGCGCCGAGTGCGACCGCCGAGGGCAGCTCCATGCGGCGGATGCCGCTGAGCTCCTCCACCTCCTCCTGCTCCAGCCAGCCGTCGCAGCCCACCGCGAACTCACCGTCGACCTTCTCCAGGGCCGCGTACTCCAGGGCGCTCACCAGGTCCTCGACATGGCAGAACTGCCAGGTGGGACGGGATCCGGCGACCACGAGCAGACGCGGCGACTCGAAGTAGCGCGTGAGGGCCGTGTCAGTACCGCCCACCAGGACGGCGGGCCTTACCACCGTGACGTTCAGCCCCGGGTGCGCGCGGGGCGCGCGGCGGCCCAGGCGTTCGATCTCCAGCAGGTCGCCGACGCCGGTGGCCTCCGCCGTGGCGCGCAGCTCCGCGTCCTCGGAGAGCGGGATGTCGTTGTCGGGCAGTGCCCCGTAGACCATGGCCGAGGTGCACAGGACGACCCGGTGGACGCCCGCGGCCGCCGCGGCGGTGAGCACGGTCTGGGTACCGCGTACGTTGTACGCGGTACGCGCCGCCGGGTCGGTCTCCAGGTCGAGGTCCAGCGCGAGGTGGACGACGACGTCGGCGCCGCGCAGCTTCTCGGCGATCGCCGGGTCGCGGACGTCGAGAATGTGCCAGTGCGCCTCGGGGACGTCGCCACGCCGCTCGTCGATGGCGATGACCTGCTTGATCTCGTCGGACGCGACGAGGCGCCTGGTCAGCAGGTCGCCGGCGCCCGATGCGGCGCCGGTGACCGCGACCACGGGGCCGCGCCCCATGGCCGGGGTTGAATGGTTTCGCGCTGCGCGAACCTGCGGATCTGGGGAACTCACCGGGCGTCTCCAGCGGTTGTCTTCAGTAGGTACGCGAATGACGCGTACGTACCAGGTGGCGTCCATCCTGCCGCAGGCCATGAGTCGACGGAGCATCTAGCCCTTGTCCGGCCCGGATGTCGAGCGATGCCTGGCCGGCCGGGGCGGCGACGCCGCTCCGGCCGGCGGGGCGCCGCTTAGGCTGGTGGTTGTCGGGCAGTCGCCGCCGGCAGGAAGCCGGCGGCCCTACGAGCCGAGGAAACCCGTGAGTGACACCCCATTCGGATTCGGCCTTCCGCCGGAGGAGCCGGAGAACGGCGACGAGGGCAAGAAGAAGGACCCCGCCGGAGGTGGGCAGGGTTCCGGCGGCCAGAGCGGCGGCCCGGCAAACCCCTTCGCTTTCGGGTTCCCCGGTGCCGGGGCGGGCGGTGCGGAGAATCCGTTCGCCGCGATGTTCGGTTCGCTGAACCCGACCGACCTCGGCGCTGCCTTCCAGCAGCTCGGCCAGATGCTGAGCTATGAGGGCGGCCCGGTGAACTGGGACATGGCGAAGCAGATCGCCCGCCAGACCGTCTCCCAGGGCACGCAGGACGGCACGAAGGACGCGAGCGTCGGCCATGCCGAGCGCGCCGCCGTGGAGGAGGCCGTCCGTCTCGCCGACCTGTGGCTGGACGGCGTGACGTCGCTGCCCTCCGGTGCGAGCACCGCCGTGGCGTGGAGCCGCGCGGAGTGGGTCGAGGCAACCCTCCCGGCGTGGCAGCAGCTCGTCGACCCGGTCGCCGAGCGCGTGGGCCTCGCCATGGGCGATGTGCTGCCCGAGGAGATGCAGGCGATGGCGGGGCCGCTGATCGGCATGATGCGCTCCATGGGCGGCGCCATGTTCGGCCAGCAGATCGGTCAGGCCATCGGCGTGCTCGCGGGCGAGGTCGTCGGCTCGACGGACATCGGACTGCCGCTGGGACCGGCCGGCAAGGCCGCCCTGCTTCCGCTGAACGTGGAGACGTTCGGCAAGGACCTCGGTGTCCCCAAGGACGAGGTGCGGCTGTATCTGGCCCTGCGCGAGGCCGCCCACCAGAGGCTCTTCGCCCATGTGCCGTGGCTGCGCTCGCATCTGTTCGGCGCGGTGGAGGGATACGCACGCGGGATCAAGGTCGACACGAGCAAGCTGGAGGACGTCGTCGGCCAGTTCGACCCGGCGCACCCCGAGCAGCTGCAGGAGGCGCTCCAGCAGGGCATGTTCCAGCCGGAGGACACCGCTGAGCAGAAGGCGGCGCTGGCCCGCCTGGAGACGGCGCTCGCGCTGGTCGAGGGCTGGGTGGACGCCGTGGTGCACGATGCCGCGAAGAACCGGCTGACCTCGGCGGACGCCCTGCGCGAGACGCTTCGTCGGCGCCGCGCGTCCGGTGGCCCGGCCGAGCAGACCTTCGCCACGCTGATCGGTCTCCAGCTGCGTCCGCGCCGGCTGCGGGACGCGTCCCGGCTGTGGGCGTCGCTGACCGACGCGCGCGGGCTCGACGGCCGTGACCGCCTCTGGGAGCACCCGGACATGCTGCCGACCGCGTCCGACCTGGACGACCCGGACGGCTTCGTGCACCGCGAGCAGCTCGACTTCTCGGAGCTGGACAAGATGCTCGGCGAGGCTGCCAAGGGTCACGACAAGGGGCAGGACGCCAAGGGTCGGGACACGTCCGGCCGGGACGACGAGGACGACACCGACAAGTGAGCCTGTACGACGACGCCGTCCGCGTACTCAAGGCGTACGAGGACCAGGAAGAGCTGCGCCAGACGTATCTGGATCACCTTGATGCCCACCCCGACGGCATGTGGAAGGCGTGTGAGGCCGGGCATCTGACGGCCAGCGCGCTGGTGATCGACCCGGAGCGCGGGCAGGTGCTGCTGACGCTGCACAAGAAGCTGGGCATGTGGCTGCAGATGGGCGGCCACTGTGAGCCGGGGGATTCGACGCTGACCGCCGCGGCGCTGCGTGAGGCGACGGAGGAGTCCGGGGTGCGTGGCCTGACACTCTTGGCGGGCGGCCCGGTGAGGCTGGACCGGCACCCGATTCCGGCGCCCTGCCACTGGCATCTCGATGTGCAGTACGCGGCGCTGGCGCCGTCGGGCTCCATCGAGGAGATCAGCGACGAGTCGCTGGATCTGCGCTGGTTCGCGTACGATGAGGTGGCGGACGTGGCCGACGATTCGGTGGTGCGGCTGATGGAGCGGACACGCGCGAGGCTGTAGCCGCGAGCGGTGAGCCACCAGCAGCTGGGTAAGGGGCGGTCGCCACCTCGCGACCGCCCCTTACCGATGTGCGGCTAGTTCCAGGCGTTGTTCTGGTTCTGGCTGTGAGAGCCGTGCTGGCCCATGCCGAACTGGGCGCGCATGCCCTGGCCGATCTGGGCGTTCTGCGGCGGGAGGACCTCGCTGGGCTGGACGAGGGCGAAGCCCTGTCCGAGGAAGCTCAGCTCCCAGCCCTCCCCCGTGTTGCCCCGGCGGCGCCAGACGCCCGTGGAGTGCGTCTGGGACTGCATCTGGACGCGCAGCGAGGACGACCAGGCGACGATCGCGTCGGCGTCCACGTTGACGTACTTGTCCGGGGTGACCTGCATCATCAGCGGCTGGCCCGAGGTCATCAGGGCGACTTTGCCCCGTCCCGAGATGTTGAGCTGGTACTTGCCGGAGCCGGAGATGCCGTACTGGCTGTCCACGGCGATGACCTCGGTGTGCAGCGAGGAGTCCAGCGCCAGCACGTAGGCGCTGTCGACGGTCATGCCCTCCTGATCGACATCCACTACGTGGATGTACTGCGCGAGGTTGGCGAGATAGACCGTGCCCTGGCCGGAGCAGCGCATCAGGTCGAGGCCCTCACCGGTGTGGGCGCGGGCACGCCGCTGGCCCTGTGACTGGTACTCGCCGTCGAAGTCGATCAGCCCCTGGTAGGCGACCATGGCGCCCTTGCGGGCGAGGACGTCGTCCTGCCCGGTGAGCGCGACCCGCAGGAGCTGCGGGTTCTGGACGACGTACCGCTCCTGGGACTGCTGTTCCGCGTAGCTGAAAAGCGGGCTCTGCATGGTGTGTTCTCGCTCCCCCTCAGCGCCGGATCCGCAGACGGTCGGTGCTGTCCTCACTCGGCTGTACGACGACGATTCCCTGGCCGGAGAAGGCCATCTGGTACGCCTCTCCGCTGCCCCGCCCGATGAGGGACGAGGCCTTGAAGCTGCGCTTGCCCTTCACCTTCAGGTTCGGCGACCAAGCGACGAGGGCGTCCGGGTCCACGTAGGTCTCGTCCTCGCCGCGGCCGCAGTCGACGACGATCGGGGTGCCGCGGGAGGTCAGCGCGACCCAGCCGGTGCCCGCGATCTCGACGTTCCACAGCCCCTGCCCGGCGAACTTGGCCAGGCCCTTGACGCGCTCGACGCCCCACTGGAGGTGCGCGTCGAAGGCGAGCACATTGGTGCCGTTGACGGACAGAGAGTCGTTGTTGAGGTTGATGACGACGACGTCCGCGCCGTAGTCGGCGAGGTAGAGCAGTCCGTCGCCCGAGCACTTCATGATGGGTGCGCCCTCGCCGGTCACCCACTGGGAGGCGATCTGCCGGACGGCGGGCGGGTTGGGCTCGTACTGGACGAAGCCCTCGTAGGCGACCATCGAGCCGGTGCGTGCATACAGGTCCTGGCCGGAGGCCATGGCGACCTTGAGCATCGTGCGGCCGTGGTTCTCCATCCGGGCCGTGACGGGTGTCGGGGCGTAGCCCGCGAGTTGCTGGTTCATTCTTCGGGCTCCCTCAGACCTCGTACGGCTGGACGACGATGAAGTTGCCGGGGGCGCCCCGGAACTGCAGGTTCACGGTCTCTCCGCTGTGGCCGGGATATGCGTTGCGGCGGAGCCGGACCTGGCTGGAGAGGATCACCTGGGACGCGGACGACCAGGCCACGATGGCGTTGGAGTCGGCGAACGTGGTGGGGGTGACGGGGAGCACGACCGGGACGCCATGGGTCTTCACGACGACCGTGCCGGTGCCCTGGAACTGCATGGTGAACAGGGCGCCGCCGGGAATGCCGTGGCCTTCGATGCGGCGGACCTCGTGCTGGAGCGACTCGTCGAACGCGAGGACGTTCTCCGCGGAGACGCAGATTCCGTCGCCCTGGAGCTCGATGGGGTGCAGATGCGCACCGTTCTCGGCGAGGAAGACCTGGCCGCGGCCCGTACAGCGCATGAGCTGCATCTCCTGGCCCGTGGCGTTGCCGACGACGCGACCGGCGAAACCGGCGCTCTTGTAGCTGAAGTCGACCTTGCCCTGGTACATGACCATGCTGCCCTGGCGGGCGAGCACGGGTGTGCCGCCCATGGCGAGATCGACCCGCATGAGCTGCTGGTTCTGCGGGGTCCAGCGCTGGCCGGTCGGCTGCTCCTTGTACGGCTGGAGGGCGGCCTGGAGTCCGGCCCCGGTCTGGGGCGCTCCCTGGGGCACGCCGGGCTGACCGTACGGGGCGGGCTGCTGGCCGTACGGGGCAGGGGCGCCCGGGACCTGCCCGGGGACCTGGCCCGGGACCTGGACGCCCGGGAACTGGCCGAACTGCGGCTGCTGCGCGGGCTGTCCGTACGGGGACGGCGGGGCCTGCGGCGGAACCGTGCCGGCGGGCGGAGTCATCGGTGCGGCGATCGTCGGCGCGGCGTGCATCTGCGGGTTCACCGGCGCGGGTGCGGGAGCCGGGGCCGGTGCCGGAGCGGGGGGCGCCCCGAACGCAGGGGCGGGCTGCGGAACTTGAGGGACCTGAGGCGCAACGGGCGCGCCGAACGCGGGAGCGGGGGCCGAAGCCGGCGGGGCGAACCCCGGCGCGGCCTGCGGTGGCTGCTGGGCCGCGGGCTGCTCCTCGGCGACCTCGCCGCCGAAGTTCTTCAGCAGCGCGTCGAGACCGCCGTCGAAGCCCTGGCCGACGGCGGCGAACCGCCATACGTCCTTGAGGTAGAAGTCACCCAGCATCACGGCACGTTCGGTGGAGAACTCCGAGCCTGTGAAGGCGTACCGGACGACCTCCTCACCGCCCGCCACGATCCTGAGGTACCCGGGGCCGATCTGGGACATCTGCCCGGCACCGTCGATCGTGGCCGTGAAGGACAGCTTGTGGATGTTCGCCGGGATGCGGTCCAGCGTGACCCGGAACGACTCGGTGTCACCGGCCTGTGCGCCGAGCAGCTGGACGGACTCCTCGGGCGACTTCGGCTGGTTGAAGAAGATGAAATACCGGTCGTCCGAAAGCTGCTCGTTGGCGTCGAGACCGAAGCAGCTGATGTCGAAGGTCAGTCCGGGCGCGGCGATCTGCACACCTACGTACAGGTCGGTCCCCGGAGTCAGATCACTGATCTTGGCCTTGTGGCCTCGTTGGAATTCCCTGGCCATGCGTAACGACCGTCCCCCATCCCGACGAAATACGAATACGTCGCGCCAGGCTAACGGCTGGGAACGACAATGAGCCAAGTCGGGACACCTTCGGTACAGGATCGGCGAAACTCACCCTCCGCGCGCGGCAGGCACATGGGGGAGGCGCTCCGCCGCCACCACACCTTCGAGGTAGCCCCGGGCCCGTTCGGTACGCGGGTACGCCTCGAGGAGCCGCCAGAAGCGCGGCCCGTGGCCCGGCACGAGCAGATGGGCGAGCTCGTGGACGAGCACGTAGTCGACGACGTACTCCGGCATGCCCTGAAGCCGGTGCGACAGGCGGATGCTGCCCTCCGCCGGAGTGCAGGACCCCCAGCGGGTGTTCTGATTGGTCACCCACCGCACCGACGCGGGCCGGGCGCGCCCGCCGAGGTACTGCTCGGACAAACGCTCCGCGCGCTCGACCAGTTCGGCGTCCCCCAGGGTCCGCTTGCTCTCCTGGGCGGCCAGCTTGTCGAGCATCACCGACACCCAGCGCCGCTCCTCCGCCTCGGACATCCGGGCCGGGATGAGGACGATGGTCCGGTCGCCCTCCCGGTACGCGGAAACCGTTCTGCTGCGCCGGGCGCTTCTGCGGACCTCGACCGCGCTCGTCGCGGCGGAGCAGGGCGAATGTCGGGTCACGCTGAGCTGCTGGCTTTCGGCGCTGTGCGTTCGGTCGGCGGACACGCCCCGACGTTACCCGCTGTCAGGGCGGGAAGTCCCGCCCCCGGGTCGGTTCGAACTTGATCCACTCGACGGCGTGCACCATTTGAATGACTAATGTCCGATGCCTGTGGATAACCTTCCGCAGCCGCCGCCGGGTCCGTGCATTCTGATGCCAGAAAGATCCGCCCGAAAGACCGATGGGTGGAACAGAGACGGAACAGGGTCCGAACAGGACCGGTACGGGGGCGGTGCGGATATGCATCCGATGGTCAAGCCGGCGCTTCGGCGTGCCTGGCGGAATCTTCAGTACGTGCAGTTCGGTGCGACGCCGGCGCATGCGGTGGTGGTCGGTCCGGTGGACACGGCGACCGGGAGCCTGCTCTCGCTCTTCGACGGGACGCGCGGGCTGCCCCGGCTGCGCGAGGAGGCCCGGGCGATGGGGCTGCCCGACGGCCAGGTGGACACGCTGCTGGGCCGGTTGACGGAGGCGGGCCTGGTCGAGGATGCGACGGGTGGCGGACCGGCGGCCGATGCGTTACGGCAGCGGGCGGGCGCCACGGTCGACCGGCTCAGGTCCGACCTGGCCTCGCTCTCCGTCGTCCATCCGGAACCGGGAAGCGGGATGGCCCGGTTGGCCGCCCGAGGCGCCATGCGGGTCCAGGTGCGGGGCGCGGGCCGGGTCGGGGCGGCGCTCGCTGCGGTGCTGTCCGCCTCGGGTGTGGGGCAGGTCGAGGTGCTGGACGGCGGGCATGTGCAGCCATGGGACGTGGCGCCCGGTGCGCTTCCGGCGGAGACGATCGGCGAGCGCAGGCATGCGGCGGCGGACCGGCTCGTGCGCGGGGCCGCCCCGGTCAAGGCGCCCCGCGCGGTGCGGCGTCCGCCCGGTGGTCCACCGCCGGACGAGCCCCCGCTCTCCCTGGTCGTGGTCGCTCCCCGGGACGGTCTCGCGGCGTACGCACCGGATGCCGGGGCCGCCGAGGAGTGGATCGCCACCGGGACTCCCCATCTGTACGCGGGGGTTGTGGAGGCGACCGGTGTGGTGGGGCCGCTCGTCCTGCCGGGTGGCAGCGCGTGCGCGGGGTGCCTGGAGCTGGCCAGGGCGGAGCAGGATCCGGCTTGGCCGCGCATGCTGGCGCAGTGGCGCTCGGGCAGCCGCGGCGAGGGGGCGGGGCCCTGCGACGTCGGCCTCGCCACCGCGGTCGCCGGGCTGGCGGCGGCACATGCTCTGGCGTTCCTGGACGGCGATCTGCCGGCGAGCACGGGGGCGCGGTGGGAGGCGACACTGCCGCTGCTGGACTGGCGCTCGGAGCAGTTCACGGGTCACAGGGACTGTGCGTGCGGTGCGGCCGGGCAGACTGAGGGGGAGCGCGCCTCGGGGGCCGGGACACCGCAGGACACAATGGCCGGGTAACCGCCGCACGCAGCACGGCAGTCTGGGTTTTGGAGGGGCGTAATGTCTGATCTTCCCCGGAAAGCGGTCACCCGCACCGCCAAATTGGCCGCTCTGCCACTGGGCTTCGCCGGCCGGGCCACCTGGGGCCTGGGCAAGCGGATCGGTGGCAAGTCCGCGGAGATCGTCGCACGCGAGCTGCAACAGCGCACGGCGGAGCAGCTGTTCAAGGTCCTCGGTGAGCTGAAGGGCGGTGCGATGAAGTTCGGGCAGGCCATGTCCGTCTTCGAGTCGGCACTGCCCGAGGAGATCGCCGGACCCTACCGGGCAGCGCTGACCAAGCTCCAGGACGCCGCTCCCCCGATGCCGACGAGCACGGTCCACGAGGTACTGGCGGAGCGGCTGGGCGAGGACTGGCGCGAGCTCTTCCTGGAGTTCGAGGACAAGCCCTCGGCGGCCGCCTCGATCGGCCAGGTGCACCGGGCGGTCTGGCACGACGGTCGCGAGGTCGCGGTGAAGGTGCAGTACCCGGGGGCCGGTGAGGCGCTGCTGTCGGATCTGACCCAGCTCAGCCGGTTCGCACGACTGCTGGGCCCGCTGATCCCGGGCATGGACATCAAGCCGCTGATCGCCGAACTCCGGGACCGGGTCTCCGAGGAGCTGGACTACGGACTGGAGGCCCAGGCCCAGCGGGAGCACGCGGCGGAGTTCGCGGACGATCCGGATGTCGTGGTGCCGGATGTGGTCCATCAGAGCGACCAGGTGCTGGTGACCGAGTGGATCGACGGGATACCGCTCGCCGAGGTGATCAGCGACGGGACGCAGGAGCAGCGGGACCGAGCCGGACAGCTGCTGGCCCGCTTCCTCTTCTCCGGCCCGGCGCGCACCGGGCTGCTGCACGCGGATCCGCACCCGGGGAACTTCCGGCTGCTCCCGTCGGACGACGGGAGCGACGAGCGCGGCGACGAGCGCGGCGACGGGGAGTGGCGGCTGGGGGTGCTGGACTTCGGCACGGTCGACCGGCTGCCAGGCGGGCTTCCCGCGACCATCGGCGATTCGCTTCGGATGACCTTGGAGGGCGAGGCCGAAGCGGTTTACGGGCTGTTGTGCGAGGAGGGTTTCGTCAAGGAGTCGATCGACCTCGACCCGGAGACGGTGCTCGAGTATCTGCTGCCGATCATCGAGCCGGCCGAGGCGGACACCTTCACATTCACCCGCGGCTGGATGCGGAACCAGGCGGCACGGATCGCCGACCCCCGCTCCCCCGCCCATCAGTTGGGCAAGCAGCTCAATCTGCCGCCCGCCTATCTGCTGATCCATCGCGTGACGCTGAGCACCATCGGGGTGCTCTGTCAGCTGAACGCGACGGTGCGCCTCCGCGACGAGCTGGAGGCATGGCTGCCGGGCTTCGTGCCGGAGGCGGAGAGGGACGCGGACCCGGAGGCGGACGGGGACGAGGTACTCGCGGGGGTCTGAGCCACCGCAGCCTCCGTCACCGCAGACTCGTCACACCGGGGTCTCCGTGACCCGGGTCCGTCACCACCAGGCGGAGTCGAGCCGTCCCTCGATGGCTCTGATGTTGGCGCGGGCGCACTCGTCGCAGAAGTAGTGGCGCCGACCGTTCTCCACGGAGCAGGTCCAGGTCGGTGGAGTGTCCTCGGCGACCTTGCCGCACCGGGAACACACGACGTTCTCGGCACCCGGCTGGACAGGGTGATGAGTCTGCTGGTCCACCTCGTGACGATAACCCCGTGCGGGGCTACCGGCAGGGACAACGCACCGCGGGGGCCGGTCCGTTCGGACCGGCCCCCGCGGCAGGAGGTGTGCATACGGAGTGTGCGGCTGGGTTGTGGTCGTCGGCTACTGCATGACGGCCATGGCCAGCGCGCGGCGGGCACGCATCGACACGCGCTCGGCGCGCCGCTGCATCCGACGGGCGGCGAGCAGGCGCGCGGCCTGACGCTCCACGTCGGCTTCCCGCAGGCGCTCATGCATATGCGCACGAGCCAGGGCTTCTGGGATGAGTTGCATCTCTCGGGTCCTGTTCTGACGCGAGGCGTTCGCGCCGATGGTGGTGACGGCTGGGGTGGCGGAGCCGTTCGGCTCGCTCGTGGAAGAGGTCATCGGGGCCTGCTTCTGGGGATCGTGCGTGAGGGGACGGTCGATGGTGCCGGCGGCGATCATGCCGCGACCGGGTTCTTGCGCGGGCGGCCACGCGGCCGCTTCCGGGCGACGACGACACCCTGGACGAAGAGCTCTCCGCCCCAGACACCCCACGGCTCACGCCGCTCCTTGGCGCCTGCGAGGCAGGCCTCCATCAGCGGGCAGGTCCGGCAGAGGGACTTGGCGTACTCGACATCGGCCGGCGACTCGGCGAAGAAGACCTCCGGGTCGTACGAGCGGCAGGGGACGGGCACGCCGAGGTTCTCGATGGCGTCGTCGAGCGCGGTCAGCGCGGTGAGCGGGGTCAAGGTGGAGTCCTCCGTGAGGCCGGGCGGGGGGATCGTTTCGGAAGGCGGTACGGACGGGGCGTGCGCTTCGAGTTGCACGGTGGTGTTTTCCTCGTCTGGTCGGTCCGGTCTGTTGACCGGGCTTCGGCTGGTACCGGGTCTTGCTGGTCCCGAGGCCCCTTCGGCTGTTTCCTCATCGGGGAAAACAGAAGGGCCGCGGATCCCTGGTGGGGTTCCGCGGCCCTGAAGGCGCCGGCCTGATGGCGTATCAGGCTGGATCACTCCAGGGTTCGAGCCCACGGAAGGCCCACATCGTGTGGTGCTGCGTCGTCTGCTTCTTGGTGCCGGCACTGGCCGCCGCAAAGGCATAGGCCTTGGCCTCTGCCGCTGCTACTCCTGCTTCCAGTGCCTTGGTCGGTCGCTCATTGCGCTCCCGGACGGGCAGACCCGCAGGGAGGGAGACCGGAAGCACGGCCGAGAAGCCGGACAGACCGGTGCCAATGAACGCCGAACCGGAGAGGCCGAGCGAGCAGGCGGAGACGACCGAGCGATCGGTCATTTTGGCGGTGGTGCGGATGAAGCTGGTGTTGATGCTGATCACTGGAATCGCCTCCTCTCGGCGTCTCTGGGACCGGCCGAGGCCGATCGCGCGTATTCGGATAAGTACAGCACGAGGACAGGGCTTCAGAGAAGCCGCTGTTCTCGTGGTTAAGAACCTATGGGGATGACTGGGGCGGGCGCAAACTATTTTTTCGACGAGTTTGTATCAGTCACCCTCGTCGCCTCCCCCAACTTGCTGACCTGCACAGATGGCAAGGACATCGGCCCCGAAACGCTCCAGCTTGCGCCCGCCGACGCCGGAGATGCCGGCGAGCTCGCCCTCGCTGCCGGGCACGGCCTCCGCGATCGCCATCAGGGTCTTGTCGGTGAAGACGCAGTACGCGGGCTGGCCCAGCTCCTTGGCCTGCTCGGAGCGCCACTCGCGGAGCCGCTCGTACAGCGCCTCGTCCATGTCTGACGGACAGTCCTCACACCGCATCAGCTTCATCTCGCCGGCGTCGGTGAGCGTCTTGCCGCACACCCGGCACAGAACAGGCCCACGCCGCTTGCGCCGTCCGGCGGAGCCGCTGCCGCGCTCGATGCCACCGGCGCCGCCCGCACGGCCCGCGCCGGGTGCGGCGGAGCCCGGCCGCAGTCCGGCCAGGAAGCGGGTGGGACGGCGGGAGGCCCGGCCACCCGGCGAGCGGGACAGCGCCCAGGACAGCGACAGATGGAGCCGGGCGCGCGTGACCCCGACATAGAGCAGCCGCCGCTCCTCCTCCACCTGCTCGTCGGTCTTGGCGTAGGTGATCGGCATCATGCCCTCGGTGAGGCCGACCAGGAACACGGCGTCCCATTCCAGGCCCTTCGCGGAATGGAGCGAGGCGAGGGTGACGCCCTGGACGGTCGGGGCATGCTGGGCGGCCGCTCGTTCATCGAGCTCGGCGACCAGATCGGCGAGCGTAGCCCCCGGCCTGACGCGGGCGAAGTCCTCGGCGAGCCGGACCAGCGCGGCCAGGGACTCCCAACGGTCGCGGACGGCACCGGAACCTGCCGGGGGTTCGGTCGTCCAGCCCTTGGTCGAGAGCACCGCACGGACCTGGGCCGTCAGGTCCTCCGCATCGTCGAGCAGCGGGTCGTTCCCCCCGGCACGGGCGGCGCCGCGCAGGGCCACCCCGGCCTCCCGCACCTCGGCGCGCTCGAAGAACCGCTCGGCGCCGCGCAGCTGGTACGGCACACCCGCGTCGGCGAGGGCCTGCTCGTAGACCTCGGACTGGGCGTTCACACGGTAGAGCACCGCGATCTCCCCGGCCGGGACGCCGGCGGCGATCAGGTCACGAATGCGGTGGGCGGTGCCCTCGGCCTCGGCTGGCTCGTCCGCGTACTCCGTGTAGGCCGGCTCGGGGCCCGGGTCGCGCTGCGAGATCAGCTCGAGCCGGTGCTCGGCGGCGCGGCCGCGGGCCTGGCGCAGCAGACCGTTGGCGAGGTGCACCACCTGCGGGGTCGAGCGGTAGTCGCGGACGAGCTTCACCACCGTCGCGTTCGGGTGGCGGGTGCGGAAGTTGAGCAGATGGTCCGGGGTGGCTCCGGTGAAGGAGTAGATCGTCTGGCTCGCGTCGCCGACGACGCACAGGTTGTCCCGGTCGCCGAGCCACAGATCCAGCAGCCGCTGCTGGAGCGGCGACACGTCCTGGTACTCGTCCACCACGAAGTGCTGGTACTGACGGCGGATCTGCTCGGCGATGTCATGACGGTCCTGGAGGATGCCGACCGTGAGCAGAAGGACGTCCTCGAAGTCGATCACCGAGCGGTCGCGCTTCAGCTGCTCGTACAGCGCATAGATCTGGCCGATCTCCGCCGGGTCGCGCGGAGCGTCCCTGAGCGACTTGGCGACCGCGGCGGGATAGTCGGCGGGCACGGTCTGGGTGACCTTGGCCCACTCGATCTCGCTGGTCACGTCCCTGAGCTCATTGCGGTCGAGCCTGATCCGGCAGCGCGCGGCGGCCTCCGCGACCAGCTGGACCTTCCGCTCCAGCAGCCGCGGCAGCTCACCACCGACGGCTTTCGGCCAGAAGTACTGGAGCTGGCGCAGGGCCGCCGAGTGGAACGTGCGGGCCTGCACCCCGCCCGCGCCGAGCTGCCGCAGCCGGCCGCGCATCTCCCCCGCGGCGCGGTTGGTGAACGTGACGGCCAGCACACTCGACGGCTGGAGTATCCCCGCCCGCACCCCGTACGCGATGCGATGGGTGATCGCGCGCGTCTTGCCCGTACCGGCGCCCGCCAGGACGCACACCGGGCCGGTCATGGCGGTCGCGACCTCGCGCTGCTCGGGGTCGAGCCCGTCGAGCACCGCGTCCGCCGACTCGGGGACGTGAGGGAAGAGAGTGGAGTGCGTTGCTGCTGTCACCCCGCCATGCTGCCAGGTCCGGCGAGATCACCGGGACAGTTGTCCACAGGGGAGCCGCACCGGTCGTACCAATGCCGGGAATGGGGATGGTGTCGCGTACGTTCGAGTACCCGGACACCCCCGTGGGGCACCCCAGAGCCAGAGGAGCGGAGAAGACGATGCAGGGATCTCTGACGATGTACAGCACGACCTGGTGCGGATACTGCCGTCGGCTGAAGAGCCAGCTCGACCGGGAAGGCATCTCGTACGTCGAGGTCAACATCGAGGAGGACCCGCAGTCCGCGGCCTTCGTCGAGAAGGCCAACGGTGGAAACCAGACGGTTCCCACCGTTCTCTTCGCCGACGGTTCGACCCTGACCAACCCCTCGCTGGCCCAGGTCAAGCAGAAGATCGGCGCCTGAGCGCAGGCGCACGTCAGGCGGACGTCATGCGGCAGAGCCCGGCTTCGGCAGGGGCTTGCCGTACCAGAGCTCGATGAGGCGGGCCGCGATCGAGATCCCGTAGGGAGGCAGCACCTCCCCGGACTCGAATGCGGCCCGCAGGTCTTCCCGTGAGAACCAGCGGGCCTCGTGGATCTCCTCGCCGTCCACGTTGATCTCCGACGAGGTGGCGCGGGCCATGAAGCCCAGCATCAGGCTGTACGGGAAGGGCCAGGGCTGGCTGGCGACGTACTCGACCTCGCCGACCGTGACACCGGCCTCCTCGAACACCTCGCGGATCACGGACTGCTCGATGGACTCGCCGGGCTCCACGAAGCCCGCGAGCGTCGAGAAGCGGCCCTCCGGCCAGTGCACCTGGCGGCCGAGCAGCGCGCGGTCCTCCTCGTCCGTGACCAGCATGATGACGGCGGGGTCGGTGCGCGGATAGTGCTCGGCGCCGCAGGCCGGGCAGCGGCGGATGTGCCCGGCGGCGGCGATGACCGTGCGCTCGCCGCAGCGGGAGCAGAAGCGGTGCATCCGCTGCCAGTTCTCCAGGGCGACCGCGTGGACCATCAGCCCCGCGTCGCGCGGGGACAGCAGGAGTCCGGCCTCACGCAGCCCGGCGGGGCGCGCGGACTGGTCCATGCGCCCGGGCAGGGCGTCCTTCTGCAGCGCGAAGTAGCTGACGCCGTCCTCGTCCGTGCCCAGGAAGTACCGGTGGGTCTCGGTGACGGGAGCCTCGAAGGCCGGGGTCATGACGAGTTCGGTGCCGCCGTCGGGGGTGTCGTCGATGAGCACCTGCCCGCCGGAGACCACGAACACCCGGGTCGTCGGGTGACTCCACGCCGCCGCCAGCCAGGCCTCGTCGAGTCGGTGATGCGCCGCGCGGTCGATGCCGCTCGGCGCGGTGAGGCCGATCGGACGGCCGTCGGCGACGTGATGGGTGACATGGTGGGCGACGTGATTGAAGGTGCTCACAGGTACTTCCAACTCCCCCGGGCGATTCGGTGGTCTGTCAGTGGAGGGCGTCGGCCAGGTCGCCCCACAGATGGGCACTGGCCTCGACACCCTTGAGCAGCAGGTGCAGTTCGACCTTCTCGTTGGGTGCGTGCCACCCGTCGGACGGGACGGAGATACCCAGGAACAGCACTGGGGCACCGAGCACGTCCTGAAGGTCGGCCGCAGGTCCCGAACCGCCCTCGCGGGTGAAGCGGACCTTCTCTCCGTCGAAGGCGCGGCTCATGGACCGGGCGACCGCCTGCAGGGCGGGGTGGTCCAGCGGTGTCAGACAGGGGCGGGTCGCGGCGCCGAAGGTGATCGAGTGACGGATCCCCGCGGGGATCCGGGACGCGACCCAGCCGCGGATCGCCTCCTCGACCCGGTCCGGGTCCTGTCCCGCGACCAGGCGGAAGGAGAGCTTCAGCTGCGCGGACGACGGGATGATCGTCTTTCCGCCGGGGCCCTGGTAGCCGCCGCCGATGCCGTTGACCTCGGCGGTCGGCCGGGCCCAGACGCGCTCCAGGGTGGTGTGGCCGGCTTCGCCGAGGGTCGCGTACGACTTGGCCGTACGAAGCCACTCGGACTCGTCGAAGGGCAGCTCGGCGAGGAGCTCGCGCTCGGCGTCGGTCAGCTCCGCGACGCCGTCGTAGAAGCCGGGGATCGCGACGTGCTCGTCCTCGTCGTGCAGCGCGGCGACGAGGCGGGCGGCGATCGTGGCGGGGTTGGGCACCGCGCCGCCGAAGGAACCGGAGTGGATGTCCTGGTCGGGGCCGTACAGCTCGATCTCGCAGTCGGCGACGCCGCGCATGCCGGTGCAGACGGTGGGGGTGGTCTCGGACCACATGCCGGTGTCGGAGACGATCACGGCGTCCGTGGCGAGGCGGTCCCGGTGCCGCTCCACGAGGGCCCGGAAGTGGGGCGAGCCGGACTCCTCCTCGCCCTCGACGAGGAGCTTGAGGTTGACGGCGGGGGCGGTGCGGCCGGTGGCGGCGAGGTGGGCGCGTACGCCCAGGGTGTGGAAGAAGACCTGGCCCTTGTCGTCGGCTGCGCCCCGTGCGTACATCCGGCCGTCCTTGACGACCGGCTCGAAGGGGTCGGTGTGCCAGCCGTCCTCGCGGGCGGCGGGCTGCACGTCGTGGTGGCCGTAGACCAGGACGGTCGGGGCGTCCGGATCGCCGGCCGGCCACTCGGCGAAGACGGCGGGGGCGCCGTCCGTCTCCCAGATCTCGGCGACCGGGAAGCCGGTCTCCTTGAGCTTCGCCGCGAGCCAGTCGGCGCTGCGCCGTACGTCCGCGTCGTGCTCCGGCTGGGCGGAGACGGACGGGATGCGCAGCCACTCGGCGAGGTCGTCGAGGAAGGCGGCGCGGTGCTGATCTATGTACGTACGGACGGCGCTGTCCGGGGTGTCGCTCATGGCCTTGAGCCTATCCGGCGCTCGGAGTGGACTCGTCGGCCCGGTCGTGCGCCGGGGGCTCCAGGGGCGGGTGCTCGAGCGCCGGGGCCTCGTCGGCCGGGTAGTCACCGGCCGGGTCGTCACCGGCCGGGTCGTCACCGGCGGGGTCGTCACCGGCCGGGTCCTCGAGGAGGATGCGTTCGAGTCCCGTCCGGTCCGGGAGGGCGTCGGGGCGGACGATCTCCCCGGTACGTACGTACACGAAGGCCGCGTTGACGGATTCCGGCGGGATGCCGTGCTGCTCGGCCCAGGCGAGACGGTAGACCGCGAGCTGGAGCGGGTCGGCGTCGCGGGCCCGGCTGGTCTTCCAGTCGACGATCTCGAACACCCCGGTGGCGGCGTCTCGGTACACCGCGTCGATGCGGCCCCGGATGACACGGCCCGCGAGCGTGAGCTGGATCGGCACCTCCACGCGGTACGGCGTGCGGCGCGCGTACGGGGTGCGCTCGAACGCCTCCTTGAGCGCGGCGAGATCGCTCTCGTCGGCGATCTCCGCCTCGTCCGGGTCGTCCGGGTCGCGGCCCGGCAGCTCGTCGGGGCCGAGCATGGGCAGCGGCAGTTCCTCGAACCGCGACTCCACCCAGGCGTGGAACCGCGTGCCCCGGCGGGCCGCCCGCTGGGGCGGACGCGGCATGGGGCGGGCCAGCTCCTCGGCGAACCCGTCGGGGTCGGCGGCGAGCCGCAGCAGCTGGGAGGCGGAGAGGGACGGCGGTACGGGTACGTCACGCACGGCCGCGCGAGCGCGGCGGAGCTCGCCGGTGAGGGCCTCGAGATCACGGTCCCAGGAAGCGATGGTGCGGGCGTCCTCGGGGGCGAGCCGTTCGGCACGGCGCTGGGCGGGGAGGCGGGGGGAGAGGTCCCCCGCCTCTGCCCTGCCCTGGGGCGCGGCAGGACCCCCGCTCCCCGGAACCCGGGGAAGGCCCCCGGGCACCCCGTCGAGCTCGTGAGGCGCGCCGGGCCCGGCATGCGTGTCGGACCAGCCGAGGGCGTCGGGGGCGTCGAGCGAGTGCAGGTCGTCCGGCCACGGCTCCTCGGCCCACAGCTCGTCCTGCCACGGTTCATCGGCACGCGGCTCGTCGGCGTGGGCAGGCTCGGTCTCCCAGGCGTCCTCCTCAAGGGGAGCGAGCTCCTCCGGCCACAGCTCCTCCTGACGGGCCCCCGGTACCTCCGATACCTCCGGTCCGTCCGGCGCGTCCAGCGCGTCCGCACCCTGCGCCGAGAAGGCATCCAGGTGTGCGAGCACCAGGTCCGCGGCCGCACGTCGCCGCGCCGTCGCCGTGGGGTCCAGGGGCAGCGGCCAGGCGTACTCCTCCGCCTTCTCGTGGAGCGCCGGGTTCTCCGCGTCCTCGTCGGGCTCGTCCGCCCATGCCTCGATCTCGCCGAAGCCCGCCGCACAGTGCTCGTACAGCGCCTGCAGGAACGGGGACGGGCCGCGGCGGCGCTTCTGGGTGGGGCCCCACCAGTGGGCCGAGCCGAGGAGGAGCGATCGTGGGCGGGTGAAGGTCACATAGCCCAGGCGGAGTTCCTCCGTGTGCTGATGGCCCTTCATCTCCTCCTTGAAGGTCCTGAGGCCCTTCGCGTCCCAGGACGCGACGTCCGGGAGCGTGCCGGCGTCGCCGCGCAGCGCGTGGGGCAGGACCTTCGCCTGGGCGGTCCAGGACTCGCGGGAGCGGGTGCTCGGGAACTGGTCCTCGACGAGCCCGGGGACGGCGACGACGTCCCATTCCAGCCCCTTGGACTTGTGGGCGGTGAGGACCTTCACCGTGTTCTCACCGCCGGGCAGGGCGTTGTCGAGGCCCTTCTCGTACTGCTCGGCGGTGCGGAGGAACCCCAGGAAGGCGAGCAGAGTCGCCTCGCCGTCCAGGGATGCGAAGGAGGCCGCCGTGTCGAGGAAGTTGGCGAGGGTCTCGCGGCGGCGGGCGGCCAGGGCGTGCGGGGAGGCCGACAGCTCGACCTCGAGGCCGGTGGTGGCGAGGACCCGGTGCAGGACGTCCATGAGCGGGTCGGCGAGCGAGCGGCGCAGGTCGCGCAGCTCCTGGGCGAGGTGGGCGAAGCGGACGCGGGCCTCGGGGGAGAAGGGCAGGCCGTCCTCCGGTTCGCTCGCCTCCAGGAACGTGTCGAGCGCGTCCGCGAGCGAGATCAGCTCGGCAGGGTCGGTGCCCTCGACGGCCGCGGCCAGGCGCTCGTCGGGATCGGTGCCCTCGTCGTCCTCACGGGCGCGGTGGACGAGGAGGCGGGCCCGGCGGCCCAGGAGGGCGAGGTCGCGGGGGCCGATGCGCAAGCGCGGCCCGGTCAGGATCCGTACGAGCGAGGCATTCGCCCCCGGGTCCTGCAGGACGTCGCAGACGGCGACGAGGTCGGCGACCTCCGGCAGCTGCAGGAGTCCGGAGAGGCCGACGACCTCGACGGGGATGTCGCGGGCCACGAGCGCGCCCTGGATCTCGGCGAAGTCACCTGCCGTGCGGCACAGGACGGCGATCTCGCCCGGCTCCTTGCCGGTGCGGACGAGGTGGGCGATCGAGTCGGCGAGCCACTCGATCTCCTCCGCGTGGGTGGGCAGCAGGGCGATCCGTACGGCACCGTCGCGCTCGGCGCCTGGCGCGGGCCGCAGCGCCTCGACGCCTTCGTGCATCGCGCGCAGGGGCTCGGCGAGGCCGTTGGCGAGGTCGAGGAGGCGGCCGCCGCTGCGGCGGTTCTCGCTGAGCGAGAAGCGGGTGGCGGGGCTGCCGTCCGCGTGCGGGAAGTGCTCCGGGAAGTCGTCCAGGTTGGCGACGGACGCGCCCCGCCAGCCGTAGATCGCCTGGCAGGGGTCGCCGACCGCGGTCACGGCATGGCCGGTCCCCCCGCCGAACAGGCCGGAGAGCAGCAGCCGCTGGGCCACGGACGTGTCCTGGTACTCGTCGAGCAGGACCACCCGGAACTCGTCGCGCAGGATGCGGCTCGCCTCGGGGCGGGTGAGCGCGAGCTCGGCGGAGAGGGCGATCTGGTCGCCGAAGTCGAGGAGGTCGCGGGCACGCTTCGCCGCGCGGTAGCGGACGACGAGGTCGAGCAGCTCACGGCGGGCGGCGGCCGCCTCGGGGACCTTGCGCAGGTCGGCGTTGGTGAGCTTGGCGGACTCCAGGTTGTGCAGCAGCCCGGAGTCGTACGCGAGCAGGTCCTCGGGCCGTACGAGATGCTCGGCCAGCTCCGCGTCGAGTGCGAGCAGATCGCTGACCAGGGAGGGAAAGGACTTGGTCAGCGCGGGATACGGCCCCGGGGCCTCGCGCAGCACGCGCGCGGCGAGCTGGAACCGGGTGGCGTCGGCGAGCAGCCGTGACGTCGGCTCCAGGCCGATGCGGAGGCCGTGGTCGGTGAGGAGCTGTCCGGCGAAGGCGTGGTACGTGGAGATGCGGGGCTCACCCGGGGGGTTGTCCGGGTCGATCGCGTCCGGGTCCGTGACTCCTGCCCGGACCAGCGCCGTGCGCACACGCTCGGCCAGCTCGCCGGCCGCCTTGTTGGTGAACGTCAGGCCGAGGACCTGCTCCGGGGCGACCTGACCCGTGCCCACGAGCCACACCACGCGTGCGGCCATCACCGTCGTCTTCCCCGAACCGGCTCCGGCCACGACGACCTGCGGGGCGGGCGGTGCCGTGATGCAGGCCGTCTGCTCCGGGGTGAACGGGATACCGAGGAGCTCCTTGAGCTGCTCGGGGTCGGTGATACGTGCGGACACCTCAGAGAGGCTAACGGGCCCCACTGACAGCGCCGCCCCCCGCTGCTCGCTGCCCCTGGTCACCCCACCCGGCTCCCCGGGCCCACCCCCACCCGCTCCCCCGGCCCGCGCACACCGCCTGATCACTCCACGACGTGACGCCCCTCCGGCTGTGCGCTGCACGACGCCCGGAAGGCGCACTGGCCGCAGTGGGTGCCGGTGGTGGGGGTGAAGCGTTCGTCGAGGACGCGGCCGGCGGCGGTGGCGAGGAGGTCGCCGACCCATTCGCCGGTGAGCGCCTCCTGGGACTGGATCTTCGGCAGGGAGTCGCCGCCCTCCTTCTTGGGGGCGGACTGGCGCAGTTGTACGAGTTCGGCGCCGCCGGGCACGGGGCGGTGGCCGTCGAAGACGTCGTCGACCGCGCCTTCGCGGACGGCGAGCTGGTAGACGGCGAGCTGGGGGTGGTGGGCGACCTCGTCCCTGGTGGGTGCCTGCTTGCCGGTCTTGAAGTCGACGACGTACGCGCGGCCCTGCGCGTCCTGTTCGACACGGTCCATGGAGCCGCGGATGCGTACCTCGTACGCGCCCGCCGGGAGGGTGACGTCGAAGTCGTGCTCGGTGGCGGCGGGGGCGCGGCCGCCGCGGTCCATGACGTGCCAGCGCAGGAAGCGTTCGAGGGCGGTGCGCGCGTGCTCCTTCTCCTGCTGGGACTTCCAGGGGGCGTCGAAGGCGAGCGCGTCCCAGACGGAGTCGAGGCGCTCCATGAGGACGGCGAGATCGGCGGGGGTACGGCCGGAGGCGACCTCGTCGGCCAGGACGTGGACGACGTTGCCGAAGCCCTGGGCGGCGGTCGCGGGGGCGTCCGCCCTGACCTCGCGGCCCAGGAACCACTGCAGCGCACACGTGTTGGCGAGCTTCTCGAGCGAGCTCGGGGAGAGTGCCACGGGCTGGTCGCGGTCGCGGAGGGGCACGCTGCTGTGGGTCACTTCGTGCAGCCCCCACCAGCGGTACGGGTGCGCGGCGGGGACGAGCGGCTGGCCGTCGTCGTCGGTGAGCGCGGCGAGGCGGGCGAGGCGGCGTGCGGCGGCGTCGCGCAGCTCTTCGGAGGCGTCGGGGTCGACAGTGGTGGCGCGGAGCTCGGCGACGAGCGGGGCGACGGCGAGCGGGCGGCGGGGGCGGCCGGTGACGTCGCGTGGTTCGGTGCCGAGTTCGGTGAGGAAGCGGGAGGGCTGGTCGCCGTCGTCGGCCGGTGCCTTGACCGCGGTGACGACGAGGCGGTCGCGGGCGCGGGTGGCGGCGACGTAGAAGAGGCGGCGCTCCTCGGCGAGGAGGGCGCCGGGGGTGAGGGGCTCGGCGAGGCCGTCGCGGCCGATGCGGTCCGCTTCGAGCAGGGAGCCGCGGCGGCGGAGGTCGGGCCAGAGGCCCTCCTGAACGCCGGCGACGACGACGAGGCCCCATTCGAGACCCTTGGAGCGGTGGGCGGTCATCAAACGTACGGCGGCGGGGCGGGCGGCGCGCCGGGTGAGGGTGTCGGCGGCGATGTCCTGGGCCTCCAGCTCCTCCAGGAAGTTGAGCGCGCCACGGCCGCCGGTGCGTTCCTCGGCGCGGGCGGCGGTTTCGAAGAGGGCACAGATGGCGTCGAGGTCGCGGTCGGCGTTTCGGCCGGCGGCGCCGCCGCGGAGGGAGGCGCGCTGGAGGCGCTGCGGCCAGGAGGTTCCGTTCCAGAGCTCCCAGAGGGCCTCTTCGGCGGTGCCGCCGCCGTCGAGGAGCTCGCGCGCCTTGCGCAGGAGCGCGCCGAGCCGCTGGGCGCCGCGGGCGTAGGCGGGGTCGTGGGCGGTGAGCCGCTCGGGCTCGGCGAGCGCGCGGGCGATCAGCGTGTCGGAGGGCAGCGGCACGCGATGGCCGGCGGCGCGCTCTTCGTCGCGGAGGGCGCGGCCGAGGCGGCGGAGGTCGGCGGTGTCCATGCCGCCGAGGGGGGAGGTGAGGAGGGCGATGGCGGTCTCGGGGTCGAGCGGGGTCCCTCCTTCCTCGTGCGTGGCGAGCTCATCGGCCCTCTCGGGCTCATCGGGCCCACCGGTCCCCTGGGCATCGGCCCCCGGCACGGTCCGGGCCGTCACGGGTGTGGCCACGGTTCGGAGGGCCGTGAGGAGGGGGGTGACGGCGGGTTCGTGGCGGAGGGGGAGGTCGTTGCCGTCCGTCTCCACGGGGACGCCGGCGGACGTGAGGGCGCGGCGGGTGGCGGGGAGGCTGCGGTCGCCGGCGCGGACGAGGACGGCCATGTCGTTCCAAGGAACGCCGTCCTCGAGGTGGGCGCGGCGGAGGATGTCCGCGATGTTGTCCAGCTCGGTGGAGGTCGTCGGGTACGTATGGACCTCGACGCGGCCACCCGCACGGACCGCGGTCAGCTCGCGGTGGGCGCGGACCTTGTCCGAAGGCAGCCGGGTCAGGGGCATGCGCTGAGTGAGCAGGCGGGTCGCGGCCAGGAGTGCCGCGCCGGAGCGGCGGGACGTGGAGAGGACGGCGACCGGCGCCGGGCGGCCGTCCGTACGCGGGAACGCCTCCGGGAAGTCGAGGATCCCGTTCACGTCCGCGCCCCGGAAGGCGTAGATCGACTGGTCCGGGTCGCCGAAGGCGACCAGTGTCCGCCCGCCCCCGGCGAGCGCGCGCAGCAGCCGCACCTGCGCCGGGTCGGTGTCCTGGTACTCGTCGACGAAGACGGCGTCGTACGCGGGCAGGGAAGCGGTCCCGGCCAGCAGCACGGCGCGGTGGACCAGCTCCGCGTAGTCGAGCACGCCCTGCATGTCGAGGACGTCCAGGTATTCGGCGAGGAACGCGGCCGCCGCTCCCCAGTCGGGCCGCCCTGCGCGCCGGGCGAAGGCGGCGAGCGCGTCCGGGCCGAGGCCCAGCTCCCGGCTCCGGGCGAGCACGGCCCGTACCTCGTCCGCGAAGCCCCTCGTGGTGAGGCACGCCCGGAGCTCGGCGGGCCAGCGCGCCCCGCCGCGCCCCTCGCGCTCCAGGTCGAGCTGGCCGGCCAGCAGGTCCCGTACCGCCACGTCCTGCTCGGGACCCGACAGCAGCCGCAGCGGCTCGGCGAACAGGTCCGCGTCCTGGTGGGCTCGGACCAGCGCGTAACAGTACGAGTGGAAGGTGGTCGCCTGCGGCGCCCGCGCCCCTCCCAGCCGCAGCGCCATCCGGTCGCGCAGTTCGACCGCCGCCTTGCGGCTGAACGTGAGGACCAGCAGCCGCTCCGGATCCGCACCCCGCGCGATCCGTGCCGCCACCGCCTCGACCAGCGTCGTCGTCTTCCCCGTCCCCGGCCCCGCCAGCACGAGAAGCGGTCCCCGTTCATGGTCAACCACTGCGCGCTGGGACGCGTCCAGGAGAGGGGGATCCACCGGGCCCGGCGTGGTACGCACCAGTCGGTACGCGCCCGGGGTCCTTCCCCTGCGCCCTTGCGGGCGTGGGTGGACCCCCTGCCGTACCCGACGGTGCGGTGTACGCCCGCTGGAAGGGGAGGAACTCACGTGGATCGCCGGTCCTGGTGGGTGTGCTGGTGGTGAAGGGTCCGGGGCCGGTGCGCAAGCGCGGGCCGCATGGGTACGAAGGTGCCGAAGACGGTTCCGACGACGCTACGCCAGGTGGGGCCCGGGTCGCAGGGAGTCCGGTCCGGACCGTTCCGGGTACTCCGTATGTGCCCTGGACGACTCATCGCACCGCCGAATGGCGGAAGCTGTCAGGTGTGAGCTCCTGCGTCCGTCGTATCCACGGCGCCGTCCCAGCGCGCCCGCCGTATGTCCAGGCGGGGCACGTGGCCCTCCGTGCTGCGCGAGGCCTCCCGCAGCGGCGTGCCCTCGGAACGGTAGTGCTCCAGCGCGCTCAGCTCGTGGCCGGGCAGCAGCACCCCGTCCGCGCGCACCACGCGCCACCAGGGCACGGCACCGCCGTACAGCGCCATGACACGGCCGACCTGGCGCGGACCGCCCTCGCCGAGCCACTCCGCGACGTCGCCGTACGTCATGACGCGGCCCTGCGGGATACGTTCGGCAACGTCGAGCACCCGCTCCGCGTACTCCGGCAGTTCCGGCACCTCATCGCTCATCCGGACCATCCTGCACCATGGCACCGACAGCGGGCGGGCACCCTGATGCCCCCGTCTGTCGGTGCGGCATGCCACCATCATCCGGGCGGTGACTGGTGATACGAGATCAAGAAGAGACAGACGCGACGAAGGAGCGGGGCGTGCAGCCTGCGACGGCGGCGAGCACCTCCGGCTCCGAGTCGCGCCCGGAGACGCGTGCGCCGAGCCCCGACGAGGGCGCCGGGCAGGGCCCGGACACGTCCGAAGCGACCGACACGCAGGCCACGCAAAACCCTCAGGGCACGCAGGCCCCGGCCGACTCGCCCGCCACAGCCGACACGCACGCTCCGGCCGGCTCGCCCGCCACGCACGCGCCTGAGTGCAGCGACACCGCCGCCCCCGCCGAACGCGTCTCCGGCGACGAGCCCCTCCTCCCCGCCCGCGTACACCGCCCCTCCGACCTGACGCGCCTGCTCATGGGCGTCCTGGCGATCATCGTCGTCATCGCCATCGCCGCCTTCGCCCACGGCACCACGTCCGGCCTGGAATCGGACATCTCCAAGGGCACGGGCCAGGCTCCCGACCTGCTGGTCAAGCTCGCCGGTCTGGTCTCCAGCATCGCCGTGCTGCTCGTCCCCGTCGCCTTCGCGATCGAGCGGCTGATCAAACGGGACGGACTGCGCATCGCCGACGGCGTCCTCGCCGCCGTGCTCGCCCATGGAGTGACTCTCGCCACCGACCTCTGGGTCGCCGAGGCCGCACCCGGCCAGATCCAGGACGCGCTGACCCAGCCGCAGACGGGCGGTGGACTCACCGACCCGGTCCACGGCTATCTCGCACCCGTCATCGCCTATATGACGGCCGTCGGCATGGCCCGCCGCCCGCGCTGGCGCGTGGCGCTGTGGGGCGTGCTGCTGCTCGACGCCTTCGCGATGCTGGTCGCCGGCTACACCACACCGTTCTCGATCATCCTCACGGTGCTGATCGGATGGACGGTGGCCTACGGCACGCTGTACGCCGTCGGCTCGCCGAACGTACGGCCCACCGGCCAGACCCTGCTGGCGGGTCTGCGCCATGTCGGTTTCCGCCCGGTCACGGCGATGCGCGCCGAGGACGTACCGGACTCTCCCCTTCGCTCCGCCGGGGGGACCCCCACCGACCAGGGCGACCGCGGCCGTCGCTACCTCGTCACGCTGGAGCACGGCCCGCCGCTCGACGTGACGGTCGTCGACCGGGAGCAGCAGGCGCAGGGCTACTTCTACCGGGTGTGGCGCAGGCTGACGCTGCGCGGCATCACGACCCGCCGCTCCATCCAGTCGCTGCGCCAGGCGCTGGAGCAGGAGGCACTGCTCGCGTACGCGGCGATCGCGGCCGGGGCCAACGCGCCCAAGCTGATCGCCACGTCCGAGCTCGGCCCGGACGCCGTGATGCTGGTGTACGAGCACCTCGGCGGCCGCTCGCTGGACTCCCTGTCGGACGAGGAGATCACCGACGACGTCGTACACGGCGCGTTCCGGCAGGTCAGGGCGCTGCAGTCGCGGCGTATCGCGCACCGCAGGCTCACGGGCGACGCGATTCTGGTGGATCGTTCCGGCAAGGTGGTGCTGACCGATCTGCGCGGCGGTGAGATCGCGGCCGGCGATGTGGTGCTGCGCATGGACATCGCCCAGCTGCTGGCCACGGTGGGCCTGCGGGTGGGCGCCGAGCGCGCGGTGGCCGCGGCGGTCGAGGTGCTCGGCCCGGACGCGGTCGCGGACTGTCTGCCGCTGCTCCAGCCGATCGCGCTCAGCCGCTCCACGCGCGCGACGCTGCGGCGGCTCGCCCGGGAGCGGTCGCAGCGCGAGCGCGAGGCGGTGCTGGCCGCGGCGGAGTCGGCCAAGCAGGCCCGGGTCCAGGCATCCGTCGGGGACAGCGGCGGCGATATGGGCGGCAAGCGGGACAAGGGCGACAGAAAGGCGGTCCGTAAGTCGCTGCGCGCCGAGAAGCAGGCCGAGAAGCGCGCCATGGACGAGGCGCTGGACGAGGCCCGCGAGGAGGATCTGCTGGCCCAGATCCGCCGGCAGGTGCTGTTGATCCGGCCGCAGGCGCCGGTCGAGCCGGCCAGGCTCGAGCGGATCAAGCCGCGCACGCTGGTCAGTCTGATCGCCGGGGCGATCGCGGCGTACTTCCTGCTGTCCCAGCTGACCAGGACCGACCTCACCGTGGTCGCCGAGGCGCACTGGGGCTGGGTGGCGGCCGCGGTCCTCTTCGCGGCGCTGAGCTACATCGCGGCCGCGATGAGCCTGCTGGGCTTCGTACCGGAGCGGGTGTCGTTCCTGCGGACGGTGGTGGCGCAGGTCGCGGCCTCGTTCGTGAAGATCGTCGCACCGGCGGCGGTCGGCGGTGTCGCGCTCAACACCCGCTTCCTCCAGCGCTCCGGCGTACGCCCCGGGCTCGCCGTGGCGAGTGTCGGCGCCTCGCAGCTCTTCGGGCTCGGCGCGCACATCCTGCTGCTGCTCTCCTTCGGCTATCTGACGGGTACGGAGAAGACGTCGTCGCTCACCCCGTCCAGGACGGTCATCGCGGGTCTGCTGACCGTCGCCGTGCTGGTGCTGGTGGTGACCGCGATCCCGTTCCTGCGGAAGTTCGTGTCGACACGGCTGAGGTCGCTGTTCGCCGGGGTGGTGCCGCGCATGCTGGACGTCCTGCAGCGGCCGGTGAAGCTGGCCACGGGCATCGGCGGGATGCTGCTGCTGAGCGGTACGTTCGTGATGTGCCTGGACGCGTCGATCCGGGCGTTCGACAACGGCAATCAGCAGCTCAGCTACGCCAGCATCGCCGTGGTCTTCCTGGCGGGCAGCGCCCTGGGGTCCGCGGCGCCGACACCGGGCGGCATCGGTGCGGTCGAGGGCGCACTGACGATCGGCCTGATCGCGGTGGGTCTGCCTGCGGAGGTCGCGGCTCCCGCCGTGCTGCTGTACCGGCTGCTGACGCTGTGGCTGCCGGTGCTGCCGGGGTGGCTGGCCTTCAACCAGCTCACACGCAAGGGCTCGCTCTAGTCGGCCGCTGCACGGCGGCTGTACGGCGGCTCGCTGCACGGCGCCTGCACGACGGCTCGCTGCACGACGGCTCCCTGTACGGCGGCTCCCTGTGCGAAGAGGGGACACCGGCCCCGGCCCGGACGTCCACCCGCATGGCCCGCCGTCGACAGGCGGACCGCCCCGGTACCGCGCACGATGGGCTCATGCCCACCTCCTCCCCCGACCGGCCCACATCCCCCGGCCCGCACACCCAGGCCGCCCCCCGCGCGGCCACCGCCCGGCGGGCCGGCACCGTCCTCGCCGCGGCGACCGCCGCCGTGCTGCTCGTCACGGCCGGCTGCTCGGACTCCGGGGGCAGCGGCGAGGAGGAGCAGGGCAGCCGGGACCTGGGCGCACAGAAGCTGGACTGGCAGCCGTGTCCGGCCCCCTCGGAGGCGGAGGGCGGCGGCACCGCGCCCTCGCCATTGCCCGGCGGCACGCCGTGGGAGTGCGCGTTCATGGACGTCCCGCGCGACTACGCGGATCCGGACGGCGAAACCATCGAGCTGGCCCTCATCCGCGCGAAGGCACGTGACCAGTCCCGGCGGATCGGCTCCCTGATCTTCAACTTCGGCGGCCCCGGCGGCTCCGGGGTCAGCGGTCTGCCCGCCTCCGCCAAGGACTACGAGAAGCTGCGCGAACGCTACGACCTGGTGAGCTTCGACCCGCGCGGCGTGGGCCGCAGCCAGGCCGTCGAATGCGCCGACAACCGGCAGCTGGACGAGTACTACGCGCAGGACTCGACGCCCGACGACACCGCCGAGGAGAAGGCGTACACGAACCGTCTCCGCTCGTACGCCGACGGCTGCGAGAAGAACTCCGGCGAGGACCTGCCGTACGTCGGCACCACGAACGCCGCCCGCGACATGGATCTGATGCGGCAGGTGCTCGGCGACGACAAGCTCCACTACGTGGGCTTCTCCTACGGCACCGAACTCGGCGGCGTCTACGCGCACCTGTTCCCCAAGAAAGTCGGCCGGGCCGTCTTCGACGCCGTCGTCGATCCGAACAGCTCTGCCGAGGAGGGCTCGCTCGGCCAGGCCCAGGGCTTCCAGCTGGCCCTCGACAACTTCACCAAGGACTGTGTCGCGCGCGGTGACGCATGCCAGCTGCCGGGCAGCACCCCGCAGGAGATCCAGCAGTTCATCATCGATCTGCTCGGGCGCCTCGAGAAGAAGCCGATCCCGGCCACGGGCGACCGCGAGCTCACCCAGACCCAGGCGACGAACGGCATCGCCCAGGCCCTGTACTCCAAGGAGTACTGGCCGCTGCTGGAGCAGGGCCTCGACGAGGCGGACGGCGGAAACGGCGCGCTGCTCCTCGCCTTCTCGGACGCGATGAACGGACGTGACAGGCAAGGCCACTACAGCAACATCCAGGCGGCCAACGCGGCGATCAACTGCGTCGACTTCAAGGATCGGTACACACTCGAGCAGACCAAGGCCAAGCTGCCCGAATTCCGCAAGGCATCGCCCGTCTTCGGCGACTATCTCGGCTGGGGTCTGATGGGCTGCTCCGAGTGGCCTGTGCCCGGGCAGTGGGAGCACCCCGACGTCTCCGCCCCGGGAGCCGCCCCGATCCTCGTCATCGGCAACACCGGGGATCCGGCGACGCCTTACGCGGGCGCCAAGGCGATGGCCGAGGCACTCGGCAAGGGTGTCGGCATCGAGATGACGTACCGCGGCGAGGGCCATGGGGCGTACGGCAGCGGCAACGCCTGCGTGCAGAACGCCGTGGACAGCTACCTCCTGGACGGGCGGGTCCCGGCCGCGGGGACCGTCTGCCAGTGACGGTGTCCACCGTGACGGCTCCGCAGTGCCGGTTTGTCCACAGTCCCCCACGGTCCCGATTTCCACAGCGCCGATATCGACAGCGACGATATCCACAGCAGTGGTCACTGTCAGTGATGGCACCTAGGATGGCGGCAGTTGGATCAGTCGGGCGACACCTGGGGGGCCTGGAATGACGTGGCGTACGAGGGTGGGGGCGACGGCCGTCGCGCTGGCGGTGGCCGGCGGGGCGCTGACTGCCTGTGACAGCAACCCCAGCGATACAGGCGGACGGGGGACTCCCGCACCGGTGCGCGACGGCGACGCGGCGCGCGGACTGCCCGACGCGCTCACCGAGCAGCGGCCCGACTGGCAGCCCTGCGAGGGCGGCGGCTGGACCTGTGCCGAGGTGAAGGTCCCGCTCGACTACGACGCCCCCGACGGCGAGACGATCTCCATCGCATTGATTCGCCGCGAGGCACGGGACAAGGACGAGCGGCTGGGCTCGCTGCTGTTCAACTTCGGCGGCCCCGGCGGCTCGGGAGTGGACAGCCTGCCCGGCTTCGCCGACGAGTACGGGAAGCTCAACTCCCGCTACGACCTGGTGAGTTTCGACCCACGCGGGGTCGCGGACAGCTCCGGGGTGGTCTGCCGCAACGACAAGGAGCAGGAGCAGGCCGCGTCCCGCGTCGACCTCACACCCGACACCCCCGCCGAGGAGGCGGTGTACTTCGAGGATTCCGAGAGTTTCGGGGCGGGCTGCGCCGCTCACTCGGGCAAGGTCCTCCCGCATGTCGGTACGTCCGACGCCGCGCGCGACATGGACCTCATCCGCCATGTCCTGGGCGACCGCAAGCTCAACTACTTCGGCATCTCGTACGGCACGGAGCTCGGCGGGACGTACGCCCACCTCTTCCCGGGGAACGTGGGGCGGACGGTGCTGGACGCCGTCGTGGACCCGACGGCGGACGCGGTCGGCCATTCTCGCAATCAGGCCACCGGCTTCCAGCGCGCCCTTGACAACTACCTTGCGAGCAAGGGAGAGGACCCCAAGGCGGGTTCGCAGCGGATAGCGCGGCTGCTGGAGCGGATCGACCGGCAACCGCTGCCCGCGGACGGCGGCCGTGAGCTGACCGAGAGTCTCGCCCTCACGGGCATCGTCATGTCGCTCTACTCCAAGAGCCTGTGGCCCGAGCTGACCCAGGGCCTCGAAGAGGCCGAGCTGCGCGGCCGCGGCACAAAGCTGCTCTCGCTCGCCGACTTCTACAACGACCGTGACAAGAGCGGGCATTACGGTACGCAGAGCCACTCGCAGCGGGCCATATCCTGCGCGGACGACAAGCAGCGGCCCACCGCGGCGGAGGCCAGGGCACTGCTGCCGGAGTTCCGGAAGATATCCCCGGTGTTCGGCGAGTTCCTGGCATGGGACACGGCGGGGTGGTGCGCGAAGTGGCCGGTGCCGGGCGAGCGGGAGACGCCGGAGGCGAGTGCGAAGGGGGCGGACCCGATCCTGGTCGTCGGCACGACGGGCGATCCGGCGACACCGTACGAGGGCGCGCGGCGGATGGCGGACGAGCTGGGCGAAGGGGTCGGGGTGCTGCTCACCAACAAGGGCGAGGGCCATGGTGGTTACAGCCCCGAGAACAGGTGCGTGACCGCCGCCGTGGACAGCTATCTGCTGGACGGCAACATCCCGGAGGACGGCAGGACCTGCGGCTAGCCACGGCAGGACCTGCGGCCCCGCCCTGTCCGGCCCCGCCCTGTCGGGCTCGCGTGCCCTGGCATGCGGAAGGGACCGGCCCCTAAGGGCCGGCCCCTTCCGGCGGAGTCCGGTTCTGTGGGTTCCGGTTCTGTGGAGCCCGGGTCTGTGGAGTCCAGTCCGGAGTGCAGTTCCGTGAAGTCCGGTTCTCCGGTTGCGGCCTAGTAGACCGGCTTCTGCGGCTCGATCTGGTTGACCCAGCCGATCACGCCACCGCCGACGTGCACCGCGTCCGCGAAGCCCGCGGACTTGAGTACGGCGAGGACCTCCGCACTGCGGACACCCGTCTTGCAGTGCAGGACGATCTTCTTGTCCTGGGGCAGGTCCTGGAGGGCGTTGCCCATCAGGAACTCGTTCTTCGGGATCAGTCGCGCGCCGGGGATGGAGACGATCTCGTACTCGTTCGGCTCGCGGACGTCGATGATGTCGATGTTCTCGCCGTCGTCGATCCACTCCTTGAGCTGCTTGGGAGTGATCGTCGAGCCGAGCGCCGCCTCCTGGGCCTCCTCGGACACGACGCCGCAGAAGGCCTCGTAGTCGATGAGCTCGGTGACGGTCGGGTTCTCGCCGCAGACCGCGCAGTTCGGGTCCTTGCGGACCTTGACCTGGCGGTACTGCATCTCCAGGGCGTCGTAGATCATCAGCCGGCCGACCAGCGGCTCACCGATGCCGGCGAGGAGCTTGATGGCCTCGTTGACCTGAATGGAGCCGATGGACGCGCAGAGCACTCCCAGCACGCCGCCCTCGGCGCAGGAGGGGACCATGCCCGGCGGCGGGGGCTCCGGGTAGAGGCAGCGGTAGCAGGGACCGTGCTCGGACCAGAAGACGGAGGCCTGACCGTCGAAGCGGTAGATCGAACCCCAGACGTACGGCTTGTTCAGCAGCACGCACGCGTCGTTCACCAGGTAGCGGGTGGCGAAGTTGTCCGTGCCGTCGACGATCAGGTCGTACTGGCTGAAGATGTCCATCACGTTCTCGGCCTCGAGCCGCTCTTCGTGAAGGACCACGTTGACGTAGGGGTTGATGCCCTTGACGCTGTCACGCGCGGATTCGGCCTTGGAGCGCCCGATGTCCGCCTGGCTGTGGATGATCTGGCGCTGCAGGTTCGACTCGTCGACCTCGTCGAACTCCACGATGCCGAGTGTGCCGACACCGGCCGCGGCCAGGTACATCAGGGCCGGCGAGCCGAGGCCACCGGCGCCGACACACAGCACCTTGGCGTTCTTCAGCCGCTTCTGCCCGTCCATCCCGACATCCGGGATGATCAGGTGGCGGGAGTACCTGCGGACCTCGTCTACGGTGAGCTCGGCAGCCGGCTCGACCAGGGGTGGCAGCGACACGGGGACTCCGTTGGTGGTTACGTCAGTACGGTTGTTCTCGCTGCAACACTGCCACGCGCCTCCTCATTCCGAGACACCCGGTCCAATCCGCGAGACGATTTCGTCCCAGTAGCCGGGCAAGGCGTCAAATGCTCCACCTTGTCCGGAGCTGGTGGCGACCCGGTCGGTGAAGAAGATCGTGCCCGCGCCCTGCCAGCGGGCGATCCGCATCGCCTCGTCCAGATGCGTCCGCGGCACACCGTGCACGAAGTGCGCGAACCGCTCGGGCGGGTAGCTCGCGGTCCACTCCGCGACCTGCGACCAGCGGTAATCGGTCCAGGCCCCGGAGAACGTCACCAGCTGGTCGGCGATCTCCGCATAGCCCGGATGCGGGTGGGTGCCATGGCCCAGGACGAGGTGGCCGCCGTCCAGGACGGCCTCCAGCGTGGCCGTCAGGCGCCGCACGCCGGCGAGGTCCGCCCGCTCGACGGGGCAGCGGTCCAGCAGGAAGCCCCCTACCCGGTACCAGTCGAGGTAGCGGTGGGCGTCGGAGACGATCTCACCGAAGGGGCGGTTGCCATGGTCGAGGTCGAGATGGCCCAGCACCCGGATCCCTGCGTTGGTGAGCCTGCCGGCGGCCTCCAGGCAGTGCGGGTCGGGGCGGGTGCCGGGGCCGCCGTCGGCGACGTTGAGCACGGCCCAGTGGAGCGGGGTGCCCGGGCGGGTCAGCTCGGCCCATTCGACGGGGGCGAGCAGTGGGTGTGCGTAGCCCGGGACACCGAAGCCGAGTCTCTCGGCGCCGGTCGCGGAGAGCGTGGCTCCGGTCGTGGTCAGATGCGGCATGCCGCCTCCATCCAGATGTCCGCGAGGGACTCCTCCAGGTTGATCCGCGGCCGCCAGCCGAGCCGGTCGCGGGCGGTGCGCACATCCGCCTGCTGCCAGCTGCCGCAGCCGTCGGGGTACGGGTACGGGGTGGCGCCGAGGTGCTCGGCGAGGGACTCGGGGCCGCGAGGGGCGCCGATGGGGGCGTGGCCGGGGCGGACGGGGGGCGTGTCGAGCTCGTGGAGCGCGCCCGCGTATCCGGCGACCCTGGCGAGTACGGCGGCGGCGTCACGGAGCCGTACGGCGCGGCCGGTGCCGATGTTGACGACACCCTGCGCGGCGGAGAGCGAGGCGGCGTGCACGGCGCGCGCCACGTCCCTTACGTCGACGAAGTCACGCTGCACGCCGAGGCCGCTGAGCTTCAGCTCGCCGTCGCCGGACTGCATGGCGCGCCGCATCGCCTCGGCGAGCCGGCCGAGAGGAGATCCGGCGGGGGTGCCGGGGCCGACGGGCGAGAAGACCCGCAGGACGACGGCGTCCAGGCCGGAGCCGAGCACCAGCTCGGTCGCGGCGAGCTTGGAGACACCGTACGGGCCGCCGGGGCGCGGGACCGCGTCCTCGGCCGTGGAAGAGCCGGGCTGCGAGGGCCCGTACTCGGATGCGCAGCCGAGCTGGACGAGGCGGGCGTCGCAGCCGCTGCGGCGCAGGGCCTCGCAGACGGTGGCGACGGCCACGGTGTTGTGCCGGGTGAGGTCGCGGGCGCCGCCACGGGTCGCTCCGGCACAGTTGATCACGACTCCGGGGTGGACGGCGTCCAGGAAGCGGGTGAGCGCGCCCGGGCTGCCGCCCGCGAGGTCGAACCGTACGTCGGCGTCGTCGCCGCGCCCCAGGGCGGTGAGGTGCACGGCCGGGTCGGCGAGCAGCCGGTCGGCGACGAAACGACCGAGGAAGCCGTTGGCTCCGAGCAGTAGCACCCTCATAGCGCGCCTCCTCGGCGCCGACGGGCCGTGCCGGCCGGGGCCGGTGCTGGGTGGTACGGGTTCATGTCGTGCTTCTCCTCAGGGTGTCGCTCGATGGATCGTTCGGGTACGCCCGCGGCGTCGGCTGCGCGGGGGCGTGGGGGGTGCAGGGGGCGTGGGGGTCATGTGGTGTGGGCCGAGGCCCGGGAGAGGGCGGCGGTCGCGTGGACCAACAGCCCCAGGGCGGCGGCGGCGCAGGCGAGGGCCGGTACGGAGCCGGGACCCCAGCTCGCAACAGCGGCCTCTGTGGGCCGGGCCAGGAAGGCGCAGCCGGGGAGCCGGCCGCCGAGGACGGTGACCAGGGCGAGCGCTTCGACAGCAGCGGCGGCGCCGAGGCCGGCGGCGGCGGACGTGGGGAACCCGTGGGCGGTGAGCAGCCGGGCGAGAAAGAGGAGCAGACCGAGGGCGACGGCGGGCACGAGGTCGACGGCCACCAGCAGACCGGTGAACGACAGGAGTGCGATGAGGGAGGCGGCGTACAGCGTGACGGTCGCGACCAGGAGCGGCCGTGCCCCGGCGGCGAACTCCTCCAGTCCGCGGCTGGCGCCGAGCCTGCGGCGCGCCCGTGTGGAGAACAGGTGGGCGCTCCAGGCCGCGGGGGCGACCGCGAGCGCGAGGCCCACCAGCGGGCCGGGCGTAGGCGTCCAGGGGCTGTGGGGCCCGCCGTCGACGAGCTGCTCCAGCAGGCCGCTGCCGGCCACGGCGTACGCGAGCAGCCAGCCCGCCCACAGACCCGCGAACCGCACCGTGCGCCCCGCGACGCGCAGGGGCCCGCGCCGCAGACCGTACGCGAGCGCTCCCGCGAGCCCCATGGCCCCCGCCGCCCCGACGCCGACCCGCGCCCAGCCGCTCGTGAAGTGGAACGCCACCACGGCGACGACGGCCACCGCGCCCGGCAGCAACGCGGGCAGCACGTCCCGCACGGGCAGCGCATGCGCGCCGGCGCGCGCCCTCGGCGCTTCCTGCGCGGCGGGTCGCGGGCCCGCCTCCCCGCTGCGCGGCACCCGCGCGTACAACTCCTCGGCCAGCGAGAACACGTCCCGGTGCCGGAACCTCGCGGCGGTCCGGTCGGTCACTCCGTGCGCCTCCAGCCCGGCGGCGATCTCCAGGGGATCGACGGCGCGCTCGCACAGCTCGCGGTGCCGGTGCATGAGCGCCTTCACGGGATCGGCGGGTCCCCGCCGGGGCGGGGCGGGCTTCCGGTCTGTGGCCGGCTTCCCTTGGGAGGCTTCGGCATTCTCGGTGGTTTCGGTGGTCGTGGTGGTCTTGGCGGGCTTGGTGGTCTCGGCGGTGGTGTCAGGCATCGGGTGCTCCTGGGGTCGCCGCACCGGCCAGGGGGGTGTCCGCCCAGGTGGGGTGGGAGGAGCGGGCGCCGGTCCAGTGGCCCGGGACGTACGCCTCGGCGGGTGTGGCGAAGGGAAGGGGCTCGGCGTCGTCGTCGCGGATCCGCGGGCTGTGGGAGAGGAGCTCCAGGTAAATGCCGCGAAATGCCGCGAGATTCTGCTCGACGGTGAAGAGTTCGAGCGCCCGTGCCCGCGCCGCGGCGCCGAGCCGCAGGCGGCGCTCCGGGTCGCGCAACAGGGCAATGCAGGCGTCGGCGAGCGCCCGCGGATTGCGCGGGGGCACCACGAGGCCCGTACCGCCGATGACTTCGACGACGGCGCCGGCGTCCGTGGAGACCGTCGCGCGCCCGCAGAACATGGCTTCGACGAGGCTGATGGGGAAGCCCTCGACGACGCTCGACAGGACGACCACGGCCCCGGCCGCGTAGGCGTCCGCCAGTTCGGGGGCCTCGGGTCCGCCGATCTCCTCGAAGGAGACGGGGTTGTCGCCGACGGCGTGCGCGTCGGCCGCCTCGTCGGGGAAGAGCTGTGCGGCCAGGGCCCGGCAGTGGGCGAGATACGCGGTGGCCTCGGGGCCCTGCGCCGGCGCACCCAGGATCCGCAGCCGCGCGTCCGGCTCCTCCCTCCGCACCTCGGAGAAGGCGTGGAGGAGCGCGATCAGGTCCTTGGAGGGTTCGATGCGGCCGACCCAGACGAGGGTGTGCGGATCGCCGCCGAACTCCCCCTCCCCCACCGCCGTGAAGCGCTCGGCGTCCATCCCGGGGTAGACCGTGCGCAGGCGCGCGGGATCGGCGCCGCACTTCTCCTGCCAGCGCCGGGCGTGGGTGTTGCCGGGCGTGATGACGGACGCCTGCCGGTACACCTCGGCGGCCAGCAGCCCATGGAACGCGGCCAGCAGGGCGCGCACCCCGACACCGGAGAAGCCGGATGAGCCGGAGAGGCCGGAGAGACCGGAGGTCCCTGACGAGCCGGAGAAGCCGGAGGTTCCCAACGGGCCGGAGAAGCCGGGGGACCCATCAGCGGCACAAGTCCCGGAAGCACCGCCGGAGCCCGTCTCCCCCGAGGCGAGATAGTGCGCCCGCAGCTGCACCCCGTACTCCGTGACCAGCAGCGGCACTCCGAAGAAGCGTTTGGCCAACAGCCCGGGCAGCGCCGCGGATCCGCCGGACGCGGCATGGCAGAGGTCGACCGCGCCCAGTGAGTCGCTCCCGTACCACTCGAGCGACAGCGGCCGCAGCGCGCGCTCCACCTGGTCGGCGAAGGCGAGGTAGTCGGGCACGGTCGCGCTGTGCAGCGCGCGGCGTGCGCCCGGCGCGCGGCAGGCGGACTCCACGATGCGCACGGCTCGTTCGGAGCGCAGGGCGGCGTACAACCCGCCGTGCTCCCTCGCCAGCTCGGCGAGTCCGTACAGGCCGGCGGCGAAACGGTCGAGGCGGCCCTCGTCGCTGCCGCACACCGCCGCCGCCAGCTCCCCGAAGTGCCCGGCGAACCGCTTCCGCTCGCGCCGCGCATGACTGCGGCCGTCGTCTTCGGGCGCCCAGAGGGGCGCGGTACGCACCCGCTGCACCTGCGGCGGCAGCGCGATCCAGCCGCGGTCCTCCTGCTGGGCGCTGCGGCTGAGCGCGTAGACGTCGAATTCGTGCTGCGCGAGCCCGCGCACGAGCCGGTCGCACCACAGCCTGGACTCACCCGTCGCATACGGATAACCACCATCCGTAAGCAGTCCGATCCGCACGAGCGCACCCCCGATCTCCCTTGTGGGCGGCCGCCTCTGGTACGGCGGCTCACGGCGGGACGACGTTATGCGGATATGCCGGTGGCGCGATGGACGGTTGTCCATCGCGCCACCGGAAGGGGTGAATGCACGTAACTTTCCCGACGCCGTAGCGTTCGGTCGCGCTACGGTCCTGTTTCGTCACGCTCCGTCAGGCTCCGACGCGTGAACTCGGTCGACGTCGGGCGCCTCAGCAGGCATCACCCGGGCCAACGCAGGCACCGCCGGACGAACTCAGTCGCCGCCCGGATGCACCCACGGGTTCGGGCGGCACTTGACGCCGTCGATGTCCAGCGACTTGGTCTGCTGCTGCATGACGGGGGCGAGCGCGCCGGGCGTGCGGCAGTTCACGTGGCCGTGCCCGAGCCGATGGCCGACCTCGTGGTTGATCAGCATCTGCCGGTACGTCAGCATCGCCTTGGCGCCGTACGTCTCCGCGCCTTGCGCCCAGCGGTAGGCGTTGATCATCACGCGCTCGGTAGAGGCGGAGTCGCAGGAGACGTTGTCGACGGTGGTGTCCAGTCCGGACTTGGCACACCAGGTCGCCGTGGTCTTCGGGCTGGCCAGGGTGATGACGAACTCGGGCTCGCCGGAGGAGATGCGCTCGAAGGTCATGGCGCCGTTGTGCGCCCAGCTCCGGTCGTCGTTCAGGGTCTGCTGGACGGCTTGTGCGAAGAGCTTGCTGTCGAGGCCGAGGCCCTTCTCGACGTCGATCCGGTAGCGGATCTTCCGGCCTTTGCCCGGCGCCCTGTCGAAGCCCGCCACCGCCTCGAAGTCTCCGGAACCCTTGAGCTTGGGGTCGAGCGGGAACTGCCTGGCCATCAGCTCCGCGTACGTGGGCGGGGCGGCCGGCACGCGCGGCGCGGCCTCCTGCGGCGGGTCGAGGCGGTTGTCCGAGCGGGACGCGGAACCGTCCTCGCTGCCCCGCTCCGCCTCGCCCGCGGCCTTCGCACCCGTCGCCTCCGAACCGGTGTCGGTGACCTGTCCGGCGACGACGACCGCGAGGACGGTGGTGACGGCGGCTGCCGCGATCCCGGTGAACGTACGGCCCCTGGGGGGCTTGGCCGGGGCGTCGGAGTCGGAGTCGGCATCGACGTGGGGCGGTTCGGCCTGCGGCCGCGACGAGGAAGCACCCGTCCGGGGACCCTGCTGCTCGTCGAATTCGTCGAAGGCCTCGACGAATTCCCGCCGCGGGCCGGGGATGCGGGCACCTGCGCCCGTCGGCGGGCCCTGCCGCGCGGGTGGAGGGACCACCGGGTGCTGCCCCGTCGTGGTCGCGGTCCGGCCGTTCGGCGCGCCCTGCCAGTCGCCGTACCGGGAGTCGCCCCGCGCTGCTCCCCAGCCGCCGCCCGGCTCCCGCTGCTCGGGATGGCCGCCGCGCACTTGCGGCACACCGTGGGCCGGGGTGCCGTAGGCAGGAGTGCCGTGCGCCGGAGTGCCGTAGTCCTGGGATCCGTACCCCTGGGATCCGTACCCCGGGGAGCCGTACCCCCGCGTCCCGTACGCGGGTGTCCCGTGCGCCGGGGTCCCGTACACCGGCGTCCCGTGGGCCGGCGTGCCGTAGCCCGCGGCGCCCGGGCGCTGCTCAGGGTCGCCGGGACCGGGGCCGGACCGCCTGCGCCGGCCCGTGCCCGTGTCCGTTTCCGTCACTGTTGTGGACTTCGCCGTGGCGGGCGCCGGGGCGTTCGCCGGCGTCGTACCCGTTGCCCTGTTGCCGTCGGCGGCCTTGGGTGCGGGGCCTTTGCGGCTGTGTCGTCCCACGCCCCGGATCAGCTCCTACCGCTGTCGTCGTCGAGCAGTTCCCGTACGGCCTCGGCGACCGTCTCCGGATACTCCATCATGGCGACGTGCCCGGCGTCCGGGAGAGTCAGCAGTCGCGAGTTCCGGAACGTCTGGGCCGCCTTGCGCGCCGTCCGGTACGAGACGAGCTGGTCCCGGCAGCCGTACACCAGCAGCGTCGGCGCGAGCACCCGCTCCGCCTGCCGCCACAGTCCGTGCTGCCCGCCGAGCGTATAGGCATCGACGATGCCGCGGGAGCTGCGTGCCATCGCGTCCCAGAAGTACGGCAGCTCCAGCCGCCGCTCCATCTCCTCGACGGCGTCGCGGAGACCCTCGTCCGTCACCCGGCCCGGGTCCCCGTAGCAGAGCGCCAGCACTCCGCGGACCCGCATCTCCGCCGTCCAGTCCTTCGTCAGCCGGGTGAACAGCTGGGCGATGCCGGGCACCGCGAGCAGCGCGGTGGGCCAGGCGGAGCGCTGGACGCGGAGCTCCGGCAGGGCCGGCGAGACGAGCGTGAGGGTGCGGACGAGATCGGGGCGGACGGCCGCGACGCGCGTGCAGACGGCACCGCCGAGCGAGTTCCCGAGGAGGTGGACGGGGCCGCGGCCGGCGGCGTCGAGCATGCGGATGACGGCCCGGGCGTGCCCCGTGACCGAATAGTTGCCGTCGTCCGGCGGCGGGGAGTCCCCGAAGCCGGGCAGATCGACGGCCTCGCCGTCCACCCGGTCCTCGAGCAGTCGCATCAGCGCGGTCCAGTTCTGCGACGAGCCGCCGAGGCCGTGGACGTACAGCGCGGGAGGCAGTCCGGTGCGGGCCGGGGGCCGGGCACGCACGGTGAGCGTCAGTCCGGGCAGCGCGACGCGGCGCAGCTCCTCGCCCTCCGCGACCCGGACGGCACGAACCCGCGGAGCCGGGGCGGCGGCGCGGGTTTCCGGCAGCTCGGTCGAAGACATGGGGGCAATGTTACGAGACGATCACACAGCGAATCCTGTGTCGGCGGTCACACACCGCACAGGCCGCCCCATGGCCCACGGCGCCTGCCGTACGGCGTGCCGCGCACCGTACAGCGCGTGTCCGGCGAACGCCGCATAGCGCCGGACAGAGGGAACTCCTACGCTCATAGGACAAGGGCAGACGCCCCGGACCCTGCTGCACGGAAAAGCACAGGAAAGGGATCCAGATGGCTGTCGATCCGACGGACCCGGAAACCTTCACGGAAGACGATCAGGGCCAAGGAATTGCTCTCGACGACCTCGACGAGCTCGCGGGGCTCGACCAGGAGGTCCCCGAGGCCGACGCCGCCGAGCAGCACACGGAGCTGCAGCAGCGGAAGGACGATCCGCTGAAGCCGATCGACTCGGACGAGGCCAACGAGGCGGATACCGCGGAACAGGCGCGGGTCGTCGCACTCGACGAGGACGACTACCGCGAATAGTTCGGTTTACCGAGCACCCCCGGCTACCGCGGCCGTCCGGTACGTGAAATTCTGCGCTCGCACCGCGCACACCACGGTTACCCAAAAGTACGATGGCGACCGCGGCGCACGGACCGCGGCACAGAACACTGTGCATGTGACATCGAACGTGGGAGGCGGCGTGACAGCCATCGAGCAGACAGAGGCGGCGCGCCCGCGAGGTACGCGCCTGCCGCGCCGTGCCCGACGCAACCAGCTGCTGGGCGCGGCCCAGGAGGTGTTCGTCGCCCAGGGCTACCACTCCGCGGCGATGGACGACATCGCGGAGCGGGCCGGCGTCAGCAAGCCGGTGCTGTACCAGCACTTCCCCGGAAAGCTGGAGCTCTATCTGGCGCTGCTGGACCAGCACTGCGAGTCGCTGCTGCAGGCCGTGCGGGGCGCACTGGCGTCGACGACGGACAACAAGCTGCGGGTCGCGGCGACGATGGACGCGTACTTCGCGTACGTGGAGGACGAGGGCGGCGCGTTCCGTCTGGTCTTCGAGTCGGATCTGACGAACGAGCCCGCGGTGCGCGAGCGCGTGGAGCGGGTGTCGCTGCAGTGCGCGGAGGCGATCTCGGACGTCATCGCGGGGGACACCGGGCTGTCCAAGGACGAGTCCATGCTGCTGGCCGTGGGCCTCGGTGGGGTTTCGCAGGTGGTGGCGCGGTACTGGCTGTCGAGCGAGTCGGCGATTCCGCGGGAGAAGGCGGTGCAGCTGCTGACGTCGCTGGCGTGGCGGGGTATCGCGGGGTTCCCGCTGCACGGCAGCGACAGCCACTGAGCGCCCCGCGCGGCGCTTGTTCGCTGCGGGCGTGCACGGCCGAGCCGTGGTGCGTCCCCTCACCGGGCTAGTGTGTGCAGCGTACGGCGCGGCTGACCGCGCATCGCTGACCGTTCGGAGGGACATAGCCGTGGAGGTCAAGATCGGCGTGCAGCACGCGCCCCGGGAGATCGTTCTGGAGAGCGGCCAGACCGCCGAGGAGGTCGAGCAGGCCGTGGCCGACGCGCTGGCCGGCAAGGCGCAGCTGCTCAGCCTGACGGACGACAAGGGTCGCAAGGTGCTCGTACCGGCCGACCGGGTCGCGTACGTCGAAATCGGCGAACCGGCCACGCGCCGCGTCGGCTTCGGCGCGCTCTAGGACTCTCTTCACCGCGCTTCGACTCACCGCGATTCGACGCGAAGAAGGGCCCGGCGGGTTTTCCCGCCGGGCCCTTCGCGTACTCGCGTGCACCCGTTCCCCGCCGGGCAGGTGGAGGATTGTGTTCCGGCGGGTTCGGGTAGGACGGGCTACGACCCGATTTGCCCGCCCGGCGTCCGTGAGGTGATCCGTAGTGATCCTGGAAGCTCTCGGCTCCGTACTGCTCGGAATCGTTCTCTCCTGGGCAGCCGTACGACGGCTTCCGGACCGGCTCCCCACTCCGCGCGTGGTGTACGTCACGGGCACGCTCGGCGCTCTCTTCGGGGCGTATCTGACGCACTCGGCGCTCGGGCCCGGCTATCTCCTCGGCACCCTGCTGGGCGCGCTGTTCGTCAGCGGCGTCACGCTGTCGCTGCTGATCCGTCCGACGGCCCGCCGGCTGCGGCGATCAGCCGCGGCCTGACGCGGGCCCCCGGTTTCCGGTCACTGATTAGGTACGCAGGTCGCGTACACAGCAGGTGGCGTACGCACGCCTCAGGCCGCGAGGCCCAGCGCGGCCATCCGCTTGGTGTGCGCCCTCGTGATCCGGGTGAACATCTCGCCGACCGCCGCCAGGTCGAACCCGTCCGCGACCCCGCCGACGAGCATCGTGGACAGCGCGTCCCGCTCGGCGACGACCCGCTGCGCCTGCGACAGCGCCTCGCCCATCAGCCGGCGCGCCCACAGGGCGAGCCGTCCGCCGACCCGCGGGTCCGCCTCGATCGCGGCGCGCACCTTCTCGACCGCGAAGTTGCCGTGGCCCGTGTCGTCGAGCACCGCCAGCACCAGCTTGCGGGTGTCCGAATCCAGCCGGACCGCGACCTCGCGGTAGAAGTCGCTGGCGATCGAGTCGCCGACGTACGCCTTGACCAGGCCCTCGAGCCAGTCCGACGGCGCGGTCAGACGGTGGAACTCGTCCAGCGCCGCCGCGAACGGCTCCATCGCCTCGGTCGGTTCGACGTCGATCGCGGCCAGTCGGTCCCGCAGCCGCTCGAAGTGGTGGAACTCGGCTGAGGCCATCTTCGCCAGCTCCGCCTTGTCCGCGAGCGTCGGCGCGAGCTTCGCGTCCTCGGCGAGCCGCTCGAAGGCCGCCAGTTCGCCGTACGCGAGCGCGCCCAGCAGGTCCACGACCGCGGCGCGGTACTGGGGGTCGGCGGAGGCCGCGGCCCAGTCCTGGGCGGCGATCCCTGTCGGTTCTTCGGCGGTGTCGTTCGCCGGTGCGATGGCGTTGTCAGGCGTCTCCATGAAGCGCACAATAGCCCGCCGTCCTGGCGACGGAAGGCCCTGGTCAGCACCCGCCGCGACACGGTGCCCGGGAATTCGCCCAACACACATGCGCGATTCCGGGGTACAGTGGTATTAAGCCTGCCGGATATCTCGGCGGGCGTCTGAATGAGGATGCCCGGTCGGTGGCCCGATCGGCTCCGACCCGACAGCCCTCTGTGCGCACTTCGCCACACGAGGGGCCCCTCAGCGGCACGAGCGCTCGAGCGACGGCAGTGGTCCCGCGCCTTCCGGCCAATCCACGGCCGGTCCAGTTCCCAGGAGCGGTTGGACCCCCAGCGTTCGCCTCGCGCCGCGTCTCACAGAAGAGGCAACACCCTGACTACGCAGGCTATGACTTTCCGAGAGCTCGGGATTCTTCCCGAGACGGCCGAGGCCCTTGAGGCCGTCGGCATCATCAGTCCCTTTCCCATCCAGGAGATGACCCTCCCCGTCGCGCTCGCCGGCACGGATGTCATCGGCCAGGCCAAGACCGGCACGGGCAAGACCCTCGGCTTCGGGCTTCCGCTGCTGGAGCGCGTCACCGTCCCCGCGGACGTCGAGGCGGGCCGGGCCAAGCCCGAGCAGCTGACCGACGCCCCGCAGGCGCTCGTCGTCGTTCCCACCCGCGAGCTGTGCACGCAGGTCACCAATGACCTGCTGACCGCCGGCAAGGTGCGCAACGTCCGCGTCCTCGCGATCTACGGCGGCCGTGCGTACGAGCCGCAGGTCGAGGCCCTGAAGAAGGGCGTCGACGTCATCGTCGGCACGCCCGGACGCCTCCTGGACCTGGCGGGCCAGAAGAAGCTGGACCTGTCGCACGTGCGCGCGCTCGTCCTCGACGAGGCCGACGAGATGCTCGACCTGGGCTTCCTGCCCGACGTCGAGAAGATCATCCAGCTGCTGCCGGCCAAGCGCCAGACGATGCTGTTCTCGGCGACCATGCCGGGTGCGGTCATCGGACTCGCGCGCCGCTACATGTCGCAGCCCACGCACATCCGTGCGACCGCGCCGGACGACGAGGGCGCGACCGTCGCGAACATCACACAGCGCGTCTACCGTGCCCACTCCATGGACAAGCCGGAGATGGTCTCGCGCATTCTGCAGGCCGACGGCCGCGGACTCGCGATGATCTTCTGCCGTACGAAGCGGACGGCCGCGGACATCGCGGACCAGCTCGCCCGGCGCGGCTTCGCGTCCGGCGCCGTCCACGGCGACCTGGGCCAGGGCGCACGCGAGCAGGCGCTGCGCGCGTTCCGCAACGGCAAGGTCGACGTCCTGGTGTGCACCGACGTCGCGGCGCGCGGTATCGACGTCGAGGGCGTCACGCACGTCATCAACTACCAGTCGCCGGAGGACGAGAAGACGTACCTCCACCGCGTCGGCCGCACCGGCCGCGCGGGCGCGTCCGGCACGGCCGTGACGCTCGTCGACTGGGACGACATCCCGCGCTGGCAGCTCATCAACAAGGCGCTGGACCTGGGCTTCAACGACCCGGTCGAGACGTACTCCACGTCACCGCACCTCTTCGAGGAGCTCGGCATCCCCGCCGGGACCAAGGGCATCCTCCCCCGTGCCGAGCGCACCCGCGCCGGTCTCGAGGCGGAGGAGGTGGAGGACCTCGGCGAGACGGGCGGCCGCGGGGCGCGTTCCGCGTCGCGTACGAAGACGGAGGAGCGTCCGGCTCGTACGCGGACGCCACGCCAGCGCCGCCGTACGCGCAGCGGTACGCCGCTGGACGAGGCGGCGTCGACGGCGCCGGTCGAGGCCGTGGAGCCCGCCGCGTCCGACGAGGCCGACGAGGCCCCGCGCACGCCGCGCCGCCGCCGGCGCACTCGCGTGGGTGCGGGTGCGGTTGCCGTTGCGGATGCCGCTGTCGTGGAGACCCCTGCTGCCGAGCCCGTCGCGGACGAGGCCGTCGCGGACGAGCCCGCCAAGCCGCGCCGCCGTCGCACGCGTTCCTCGGCCGCCAAGCCCGCCACGGAGGCCCCGGAGGCCGCCCCGGCCGAGGCAGCCGTCGCCGATGAGCCCGCGAAGCCGCGCCGCCGTCGCACGCGCACGAAGCCGGCCACCCAGCCGGACGCCTGACCTACCGTCGGCTCCGCCTGAGCTACGAGGGCCCGCCCCCCTGGGGTGCGGGCCCTCACGCATCTCCGGCACGGGGTCAGGCCCGCAGCCGACACGATCCAGTGCCCCCGGATGCCCCTCCTCAATCGCCGGCCGGCCCCAAGGGAGCCCGGCTACTCCCCCTACCGGACGTGGGCCGGGGCCGTGGGCCCCGGTCCCGACCCCGGGGCGAACCACCGGCACGGGCCGGAGCAAACTCCGGAGCGGGCCCAGGGCGAAGCACCCGAACCGGCCCCGGAGCAGCCCGAGACGCGGGCCGGGGGCTTGACCCGACATGAACCGGGTCAAGCCCCGAAAGCGAACCCCGGAACGGGGTTGAAACAGGGTCTGTGGGCGAAGCCCCGGAACAGACTTGGGGGCGAAGCCCCGAAACACGGCCCCGGGCGAAGCCCCGGAACGGGGGCTGGGGCGGAGCCCCGGTTCGGGGAGGGGCGGGGTGGGGCGGGGTGGGGTGAAAGCTCGCCGTAGGCGTGCAAGGCAGCCCCCTACGCGCCGTACGGGGCGGGTGCATCGGTAGCCTCGTCGCATGAGTCGGCCTCCCACCTTCGTGCCCCCCGCCTGCGCCCGTTCCCGGATGCTCGAGACCTCGCGCGGGACATTCGCCGTGCTGGATGCCCTGCCGAGCGGAGGGCGGGCGGTGAAGGGCACCGCGATGCTCCTGCCCGGGTACACCGGGAGCAAGGAGGACTTCATCGCGATGCTCGAGCCGCTGACCGTCGCGGGATACCGGGCCGTCGCGGTCGACGGCCGCGGGCAGTACGAGAGCGACGGCCCCCAGGCCCAAGAGGCTTACGCCCAGGACGAGTTGGCGCGCGATGCACTCGCGCAGGCCGACGCGCTCGGCGGCCCCGTGCATCTCGTCGGGCACTCGCTCGGCGGACAGATCGCCCGCGCCGCGGTGCTCGTCGATCCGCGGCCCTTCGTCACCCTCGCACTGATCTCGTCGGGGCCCGCCCGGATCAGCCCCGAACAGCAGAGCAAGGTCAAGCTGTTGAGCGACGCCCTCGGCACCATGAGCATGGCCGAGGTCTGGGAGGCGATGCGCGCCCTGGATCCCCCGGAGGAGGCCGAGACCGACGGTGAGGATCTGCGCCGGCGCTGGCTGCGGCACAACCCGTCCCAGCTCCTCGCCACCGGACGCCAGTTGACCGTGGAGCCGGACCGGGTCGACGAACTCGCCGCCGTACCGCTGCCCAAGCTCGTCGTGTCGGGCGAGCACGACGACACCTGGCCCGTGCCGCTGCTCGACGACATGGCGGTACGGCTCGGCGCGCACCATGCGGTCATCGCGGGCGCCGAGCACTCGCCCAACACGGACCGGCCGGCGGAGACGGCCGACGCGCTCACCGCCTTCTGGGGTCAGTACTGACCCTGGAGGTGCTGCCAGAACCCGTCGCGCAGGGCGCGCCGCAGGTGTGCGTAGCCGCGCAGTGAGTGCTGCAGCAGCTTCTCCGCCTCTATGAGCAGGTCCTGGTCGACCGGGCCCGGCAGGTACGGATGCCCGGGCAGCAGCTCGGCCATCGGCGCCCGCCCGCGCTCGGCGAGCCAGGTCGCCGCGATCTGCGCGCCGACGAAGCGTACGTCGTCGCGGGACGGCGGCGGGGTGTCGTCCTCGTACGTGGTGACGGGCCGTCGGGTCACATACGGCCGGCAGAAGTCGAGGTCGAAGGTGCGCCGGCTGTCGACCTCCCAGAGCAGCGGCTCCGCCTGGTTGCGGCCGTCGGCCGCCTCGATCCCCCACAGGTGCACCCGCGCCCCGTAGCCCTGGGCGGCTTCGACGGCGGAGACGAGGTCCTCGTCGCCGCCGATGAGTGCCGCGTCGCTGATCGCCCGGTGGCGGGCGAGCGACTCCAGGTCGGAGCGGATGAGGGAGTCGACGCCCTTCTGCTGGTTGTTCGCGTTGAGGTTGCCGAGCCGGACCTTGACGTCGGGGAGCTCGGCGATGGCCTGCTGCTCGGCGGTGTGGATACGGCGCCTGGCGCCGTCGTACCAGTACACGCGCAGCAGCCGGCTGTCCGCGAAGATCTTGCGGGCCGTGTCGATGAACCCCTCGATGAGCCCTTCGGCGTCGAGATCGAAGGAGCGCCGGTCCTCGGTTCCCGTCACAAGCAACCCGGCCGCAGCATAGACGTAACCGGCGTCGACGAAGATGGCATGCGTGGACGGGGTCTTCGCGACCTCGGCGAGCATGCGCTGGAGCAGCTCGTTGGTGCGCTCCAGGCGGGCGCTGATGCTGGTGAGCTCATCGTCTTTCATACGGACCCCATTGTGAGCAGGCCAAGCGATACCCGCCAGTAGTTAGCCATCCAAAAAATTTCCTTAGCGTAGGGAATGTTTGCTCACTGCATCCCGTTGGAACGGACGGAACAGAGACGGACAGAAGGGAGAAGCCCTTTATGCGCTTCGAGATCATGCGACTCGACGATGTCGACGGCACCGCCGTCGACAGCACCGTTGTGGACGCCGCCTCCGTCAACCGGATGGTCCAGCAGGCCGCCGCAATCGGCCAGCGTATCTACATCCGGCCCGCCGGCGCCTCGGCCTCGTAACAGGACCTCGGCCTCGTCAAGCCTGGACAGCAGTCCGGCAGCCCGGCGGCCCTGACAGCAGCTCGCCCCGTACGGAACCATCCGTACGGGGCGAAGTTCTGCCGGCACCCGGGTGGGGGCGCTGTTGCGAGCCCTCAGGAGCCCTGGATCACCTGGGTGACGCCATTGATGATCTGCTGCACGGCGATCGCCGACAGCATCATGCCCGCGAGCCGCGTCACCAGGACGACACCGCCGTCCTTGATGAGCCGGATGATCAGCAGCGAGTAGCGCATCGTCAGCCAGAGCACGACGTGCATCGCGACGATCGCCGCCCACACCGAGATCTGCTGCCCGACCCCGTCGGCATGCTGCACCGCGAGGATCACCGAGACGATCGCACCAGGCCCGGCCAGCAGCGGCATGCCGAGCGGTACGAGCGCGACATTGACGTCCTTCGTCTGCTTGGGCTCGTCGGTCTTGCCGGTGAGCAGGTCGAGCGCGATGAGCAGCAGAAGCAGACCTCCCGCGATCATCAGGGCGGGGACGGAGACATGGAGATACGCGAGGATCTGCTGGCCCAGGATGCCGAAGACGGTGATGACGCCGAAGGCCACGGCGACCGCCTGCCAGGCCATCCGGCGCTGGACCTTGGCAGGGCGGCCGGAGGTGAGGGCGAGGAAGATCGGGGTGATCCCGGGGGGATCCATGATCACAAACAGGGTGAGGAAAAGGGAGCCGAAAACGGCGACGTCGAACACAGTGATGCCTTGCGGGGTGGTGTCGGGGTGTTGGGGTACTGAGAGGCGCAGGGGGGCGCGGAAGGTTGTGAAAGCGCAGGAATCCGCGCGCAGGCAGCTCGAAAAGCCCGCGCGGGGAAGCCGCGGTCAGCGGCCGGGCGTTCCGCCCGTGCCCGGGACCGGGAACGCGCCGGTCGCGCGGCGCGTGATCTCGCCGTAGATCTCGGGGTCGGTCGTGAAGTCGCCGAGCCGGCAGGTCTTGCGGGTGCCGTGGTAGTCGCTGGAGCCGGTGGCCAGCAGGCCGAGGTCGGCGGCGAGTCCGCGCAGCCGGGCCCGCGTGGGCTCGTCGTGGTCCATGTGGTCGACCTCGATGCCGTCGAGGCCCGCCGCCGCCAGCCGCGCGATGGTGTCCTCGGGCACGACCTCGCCACGCTTGACCGCGAGCGGGTGGGCGAAGACGGTGACGCCGCCGGCCGCCTTGACCAGGCGGACGGCATCGAACGGGTCGAGCTCGTGCTTCTCGACGTACGCGCGTCCGCCGTTCGCGAGCCAGTCGGGTGTGAAGGCGGCGGAGACGTCGGGGACGACGCCGAGTTCGACGAGCGCGGTCGCGACGTGCGGGCGACCGACCGCCCCGTCACCGGCTGTCCGGGCCACCATCTCCCAGGTGATCGGCACGCCCAGCTCCTGGAGCTTGCCGACCATGGCCTGGGCCCGCGGCACCCGGTCGTCCCGTACGAGCTCACGCTCACGCGCCAGCTCGGGCTCGTCGGGGTCGAACAGGTACGCCAGCATGTGCAGGCTCACGCCCTCGATGCGGCACGAGAGTTCGGCACCCGTGACGAGGGTGAGTCCCCGGTCAAGGCTCGCGAGCGCGGCGATCGCCTCGGCGTGGCCGGCGACGGTGTCGTGGTCGGTCAGCGCGACGACGTCGAGTCCGGCAGCCGCGGCGTTACGGACCAGCTCGGCCGGGGTGTCCGTACCGTCCGACGCCGTGGAGTGGGTGTGCAGATCGATGCGCACGACGCAGGACTCCAGGACTCGGGGCGGACAGGGGACGCTCAATCGTAACGGGGAATCGAACATCACCCGGACCACGGCATGGCGTGAAAGCCGTCACGACAGTGGGCGTCACCAGGCCAGGCCGTGCAGCCGGCCGTACGAGGGCAGCCGTGCAGCGGGCCGCACGACGACAGCCGTGCAGCCGGCCGTACGACGGCAGCCGTTACTGCCGACCGTACGAGACCGTCGCACGGCCGGCCGTACGAGGCCGCCGTCTCGTCACGCCAGCAGGCGCGGTGACAGCGCCCCGCACGGCAGCAGATCCACCTCCGAGCCCGCCTCCCGCAGATCGGTCAGTATCAGCTCGTCGTACATCAACAGGCCGGTCGACTCCGGCCACACGATCGCCCACAGCCACAGCCCCATCGCCTCGCCCGCGAAGACCGCGCGGTCCTCGGGCGCGTCGTTGACGTGCCAGAGCGGGGTCGGTCGCCCCGCGGCGAGAACCTTGGCCTGGGGTGGCTTGTCGACGGTCATGTGCGGCCCCGGGTCCGGCCCGTCGATCCCGGCGAAGCGGGCGCCGAGGCCGACACCGAGCTCCTCGGCGACCAGCAGCAACTCCCCCACACCACCGAGCGGTCCGGGACCCGAGCAGGCGACCGCGGTCGCGCGGCCGCCGCTGCGGTCGTCACCCGCGTACGCGACGCCGGTGAAGAGCCAGCCGACCGGGAGCGGCCAGGGCATCCACACCGGCACGTGCGCGCGGGCGACCACGACGCTGAGGGCTTCGACGCTGGGCGGAATCACCGGCTGCAGCGGATGCACGGATCCGTGCACATCGCACTGCCACGTGTCGGCGAAGAGACCGGGCGCCCTGACCCGGCCACCGCACTTCGGGCAACTGGGTTCGCCCCTCATAGCGCCCAACAGTCCTACCCGCTCGGCGTCGCGTCAAGGACGATCACCCGTCCGGCACGCCGGTTTCACCCGGCCTCACCCGGGAAACTAGATGCATCTTGCATTTATTAGGAAGTCTAACTTATTATTTGCATCGACCACCGAACTGACCGGAGCGGCAGAGGAGCATCCATGCACGGAGAGGACCAGTTCGACGCAGGCAGCATCCTGCGCCAGCCGAAGGCCGTCTGGGCCACGGCAGGCGCGTCCGTCGTCGCCTTCATGGGCATCGGCCTGGTGGACCCGATCCTGCCGTCCATCGCCAAGGGCCTTGACGCCACGCCGAGTCAGGTCTCGCTGCTGTTCACCTCGTACTTCCTGATCACCGCAGTGGCCATGCTGGTCACCGGTTTCGTGTCCAGCCGGATCGGCGGACGCAGGACGCTGCTGGCCGGTCTCGCGCTGGTCGTCGTCTTCGCTGCGCTCTCCGGCACGTCCGGCTCGGTCGGCGAACTCGTCGGCTTCCGGGCCGGCTGGGGTCTTGGCAACGCGCTCTTTGTGTCGACCTCACTCGCCGTCATCGTCGGCGCGGCGGCAGGAGGCAGCGCTGCGGCGATCCTGCTGTACGAGTCGGCGCTCGGCCTCGGTATGGCCTGCGGGCCGCTGCTCGGAGCCGTACTCGGCGACGCCGGCTGGCGCTACCCGTTCTTCGGCACGGCAGCTCTGATGGCCATCGGCTTCCTGTGCATCGCGGCGTTCCTCAGGGAGCAGCCCAAGCCGGCACGGAAGACCTCACTCATCGATCCGCTGAGGGCGCTCGGTCACGGCGGCCTCGCGTCCGCGGCCACGTCGGCGTTCTTCTACAACTACGCGTTCTTCACGGTGCTGGCGTTCACCCCGTTCGTGCTGGACCTGTCGCCGTACCGCTCGGGGGCCGTCTTCTTCGCCTGGGGCTTGCTGCTCGCGGTCTTCTCGGTGCTGGTCGCGCCGCGGCTGCAGGAGCGGTACGGCTCGCTCAGGGTGCTGGGTGGCTCGCTGCTGCTGCTCGCCGCCGACGTGGTGGTGCTCGGCTACGGAGACCGCACCACGGCCGTCGTCTGCACCATCCTGTCCGGCGCCTTCATCGGCGTGAACAACACCGTGTTCACGGAGCTGGCGCTCGGTGTCTCGGACGCTCCGCGGCCGGTGGCGAGCGCGGGCTACAACTTCGTCCGCTGGTTCGCGGCGGCCGCGGCCCCGTATCTCGCGCCGAAGATCGCGGAGTGGAGCGACGTCCACACGCCGTTCGTGGTCGCCGGCATCGCGGCGGTGATCGGCGCGGGCATCGTCCGGGCACGGCGGGCATCGCTGACACATGAGGCAGCGGCACCTCGGCCGGTCCGTGCGACACAGGAGGGGGTCGCGGTCCTCGCCGACTGAGCGGCATCCGACGCAGCGTCGGGCCCAAAGGTCCCCGGAAGCAGCCCCCGGAACAGCCGTCAGGCCGCCGGGGAGCCCAACTCGGCCATGAGATACATCACTTCACCGAGGTTGACGTCATGTCAGGGGCACGGACCTGCGCAGCGGATCGCGCAGGTCCGTCCCGTGCTTCAGCCACCGCTCCTGGAGCTCCCCGGCACCGTGCACCCGCTTCCACGCGGCCTCGTTCGGCGTCATCGGCAGCAGCGGCAGGAAGCGCACCGGATCCATCGGCTCGGCCAGCTCCAGGTCCTCCACCAGACCACCGGACTCCGCGACCAGGGCGGACGAGAAAGGCGCCTGCGGCCATAGCGGTTCACCCAGGTCCATGGAGTTGCCCGGCGCCACGATCACGCCTTCGACCTGCGGTGACGACGCCAGCACCGCGAGCGGGCGCAGCACCTTGTCGGTGTCGGCGAGCCCGGCCCGTACCGACAGGACGAGCTCCGCGCGCGGGCCCTTCACGGGGTCGGCGAGCGGATCCTTGGGGTCGTTCATCGGCTGGGCCGACATGCCCAGCGTGGCGTACCGGACGATGTCCCCGTCGATGAAACGGAGCACCTCGATCCGGTCCGTACCGAGAAAGGTGACCGCGGCGCGCGCGTCCGGTTCGCCGAACGCGGAGCGCAGCCGGGCCTCGACCAGAGCAAGAACTTCTCCCATCCCGCGAGCATAGATCGCATCAGGAAGGGGCAAAGAAAGGGATTGACCCTCAGTCGGCTGATAGGCTTGGCCGCCTGTTCGGGACAGCACGCTGATGGGGTACCTCCCAGCGGTGGCTGGGGGCGTGGCTCCGGGTCCCGACCACACATCGTCCCCCACGGGGGACCGGCCGGAGGAGGTGGGGCTGCGGTGGATCGAAGTCGACCGTGCAGTACCAACCGCTCTTCCGCGCGACTCCTCACCGTCTGACGCCGCCCGACCCGTTCCGGCATCGTCCGACCCGAGGGCTTCCCGCACCGCTGCATCCTTGGCACCGCGCACGACGGAAGAGCACATCGTTTTTGCCTGACTGTCTGTAGCGAACGCCGTCACCGCGTCCCGCGGTGCCGCCCGCTTTGCGGACGTATCGAGAAACGTCCCCATTCCGGGCAGTGCCACGCCACGCACCGACGGCCTCTCCGTGAAGGAGCCTGCCATGTCGATGATCCGTGACCTGCGCGAAGCAGTCCGCCCGGCGCTGCGCAAGAACAGCGGCCCGTACAGCACGTACGACACCACCCGTGACCCCTCGGCCTCCAGCGCGGTCGTCGACTGCGCCGTCTACCGCGACGGCGAGCGCGTGAAGGACACGGCGTGCCTCACCCCGCACGAGGCGATGCTCCGGGTGCGCGAGGGCGGCGGCTTCGCGTGGATCGGGCTCCACGAGCCCACGGAGGAGGAGTTCGCGGGGATCGCCGCGGAGTTCGGGCTCCACCCGCTGGCCGTGGAGGACGCGGTCCACGCCCACCAGCGCCCCAAGCTGGAGCGGTACGACGACACGCTCTTCACCGTCTTCAAGACCATCCACTACGTCGAGCACGCCGAGTTGACGGCGACGAGCGAGGTCGTCGAGACCGGCGAGGTGATGTGCTTCACCGGACCCGATTTCGTCATCACCGTCCGGCACGGCGGCCAGGGCTCGCTGCGCAACCTCCGGCACCGGCTGCAGGACGACCCGGAGCTGCTGGCCAAAGGCCCGTCGGCGGTGCTGCACGCCATCGCGGACCATGTCGTGGACGGGTACATCGCGGTCGCGGACGCGGTCCAGGTCGACATCGACGAGATCGAGATCGATGTCTTCTCGGCGCCCTCGAAGGGCAGCACGCGCGGTACGGACACCGGGCGGATCTATCAGCTCAAGCGCGAGGTGCTGGAGTTCAAGCGGGCGGTGACCCCGCTGCTGCGGCCCATGCAGCTGCTGAGCGAGCGGCCCATGCGGCTCGTCGACCCGGACATCCAGAAGTACTTCCGCGATGTCGCCGACCACCTGGCCCGGGTGCAGGAGCAGGTCATCGGCTTCGACGAGCTGCTGAACTCGATCCTCCAGGCCAATCTGGCGCAGGCGACGGTCGCGCAGAACGAGGACATGCGCAAGATCACGTCCTGGGCGGCGATCATCGCCGTACCGACGGCGGTGTGCGGCGTCTACGGCATGAACTTCGACCACATGCCGGAGCTGCACTGGAGGTACGGCTACCCGATGGTGATGGTCGGCATCGTCGCGGTCTGTCTCACCATTCACCGCACACTGAAGCGCAACGGCTGGCTCTAATAGGCTGCGGGCATGAACGACGCTCAGCTCGGCAACGACGCCTCCCCTCGCTCCGCCGGGGAAGCCGCATTGCTCGGCCACGCCCTCGTCGAGGAGGCCACCAAGAAGTCCGGTCTCATCTGGGTCCGGGGCACCGGACCCTCCCGGGCCCTCTGGCACGCCTGGCACGACGGGGCCGCGCATGTCGTCGGCGACGGGCCCGGCGAGCAGCCGCTGCCCGGGCTGACGGACGGCTCCACCGCCGAGGTGACCGTACGCAGCAAGGACAAGGGCGGCCGGCTCGTCGCCTGGACGGCCGCGGTGAGCGAGTTGGCCCCCGGCTCGGAGGCGTGGGAGGCAGCGGTCGCCGAGCTGAAGGGCAAGCGGCTGAACGCACCGGACGCCGAGCAGATGACGGAGCGCTGGGCGCGGGAGTGCCGGGTGCTGCGGCTGGAGCCGCGCGAGTCGACCACCGAGCATCCGCAGGGCTCCCTGGCCGCCACCCCGCTCCCCACGACGGCCACCACCCGCCGACCGATCCCGGCGGCCCTGCCCCGCCTGCTCCTGCGCCGCGGCCGCAAGCGCGGCTCCTGAGCCTCCTGACGAGAGCCTGCCCTCGTGCGCCCGCCCCGTCCGGGCGGTCGGCGCCGAAGAGCCCCGGCTCCGCACCGGCGGCCGGTATGTCCGTCCTCGAACGCCGGACGGGCTCAAAATGGCCGCGCGCAGGCCGCAGTGCTCAGTCGCTCGTGCGCGGCAGCTCCCGGCCGTAGTCGACCGTCTCCTCCTTCGTCGGAGGCGCGAGCTCGAAGTCCTCGTTCCAGTCGGCGAGCGTCAGGACGCCCGCGCCGCCCGCGCGGGCGAACCGGAGCGGGTACGGCGTTCCCTTGAGGGAGACGTCGAGCGTGCCGCCGTCGCCCTCGCTGCCCAGGACCTTGATCGTGCGGACGCCGCCGATCGTGTCGCGGTCGCCCTTGCTGAGCTTCCCCTGCATACCGAGGAGCCCCTCCAGCAGGACGTCCATCTCGGTGAAGCCGCGCAGCTGCTTGTACGACGGGTCGTCCTCCGGGACCTTCACGTACATGTCGTCGAGCTTGTCCGCCGCGGCCGTGTCCTCCTTGCTCGGCGGCTCGGACGCCCCGTCGCCGTCGGGGTCCGAGTCCGCGTGGGCCCAGAAGTCCGCGTCGGCCTTCAGATAGAGCGCGTCCCCGACCCGCAGCAGCGCGAAGGTCGAGTTCTTCGTGGTGACCGAGCCGATCCCGCCGCTCTTCTTGAGCTGCATGTTCAGCTTGTACGTGCCGCCCTTGGAAACCAGCGTCCCGGAGAGCCGTACCGCCTGCGCCGAGTTCGCCGCGACCTTCGCCTTCGCCTCGATGGCCGGCGCCTCCAGCTTGCCGACGCCGTTCGTGCCCGCGTCCGGGTCCTCCTCGGCGCAGGCCGTGAGGGCGGCGGCCAGCCCCATGCAGAGTGCGACGGGGAGCGCCGCCCGGCGGGCGGCCCGGGCCGCGGCGGCCGGGGGGAGAGCGGTCACGAGCGCACTGCCTCTCGTACGTGTGGGGGGTGGCAAGACCGCAGCGTACCCGGGGTCATAGCACGATCTGGAGGGGAGCCGTCCGGACCGTTCTCGTAGGCGGCATGGAACGCCACGGGCTAGCCTGAAGCCGTTGAACAGCGTCATTTCGGGGCATTTCCCTCGGCATGGAGGAGGCGCGGAGCATGGCGGCAGGCGCCCCCCGGATCTTCGTCTCGCATCTCGCCGGAGTCCCGGTCTTCGACCCCAACGGCGACCTGGTCGGTCGCGTGCGCGACCTCGTCGCCATGCTCCGCGTCGGCGGCCGCCCGCCGCGGCTGCTCGGCATGGTCGTGGAGGTGCTCAGCCGCCGTCGGATCTTTCTTCCGATGACCCGGGTGACCGGCGTCGAGTCCGGCCAGGTCATCACCACCGGCGTCGTCAACATGAGGCGCTTCGAGCAGCGCCCGACCGAGCGTCTCGTCCTCGGCGAGCTCCTGGACCGGCGGGTGCGTCTCGTCGAGACGGGCGAGGAGGTGACCGTCCTGGACGTCGCCATCCAGCAGCTCCCGGCCCGCCGCGACTGGGAGATCGACAAGGTCTTCGTGCGGAAAGGGAAGGGCGGGGCACTGCGCCGCAAGGGTGAGGCGCTGACCGTCGAGTGGTCCGCGGTCACCGGCTTCTCGCTGGAGGAGGAGGGGCAGGGCGCCGAGAGCCTGCTCGCCACCTTCGAGCGGCTGCGCCCGGCGGATCTCGCGAACGCGCTGCACCACCTCTCACCCAAGCGGCGCGTCGAGGTCGCCGCTGCCCTCCACGACGACCGGCTCGCCGATGTCCTGGAGGAGCTGCCCGAGGACGAGCAGGTGGAGATCCTCGGCAAGCTGAAGGAGGAGCGGGCGGCGGACGTGCTGGAGGCGATGGACCCGGACGACGCGGCCGATCTGCTCTCCGAGCTGCCGGAGGAGGACAAGGAGCGGCTGCTCACGCTGATGCGGCCGGACGACGCCGCCGAGATGCGCCGGCTGATGTCGTACGAGGAGAGGACCGCCGGCGGCCTGATGACGACCGAGCCGATCGTCCTGCGCCCGGACGCGACGGTCGCGGACGCACTGGCGCGGGTGCGCCAGCGGGACCTCTCCCCCGCGCTCGCGGCCCAGGTGTACGTGTGCCGGCCGCCCGACGAGACACCGACGGGCAAGTACCTGGGCACGGTCCACTTCCAGCGGCTCCTGCGGGATCCGCCGTTCACGCTGGTCAGCTCGCTCGTCGAGAGCGATCTGCCGCCGCTCCCCCCGGACACGCCGCTGCCCGCGATCACCAGCTATCTCGCCGCGTACAACATGGTCGCCGCGCCGGTCGTGGACGAGAGCGGCTCGCTGCTGGGAGCGGTCACCGTCGACGACGTGCTCGACCATCTGCTGCCGGAGGACTGGCGGGAGGCCGAGTTCGAGGGGACGGTGACCGCCGATGGGAAGTGAGTACGGGTTCTCCGAGCGCGGTGAGGGCCGCACCGAGGCCAGGGAGCGGGAACGGGAGAGGGAGCGCGAACGGGAACGGGAACGGGAGCGCGAGCGCGAGCGGCTGAGTGGCGGGCCACGGCTGCGCAACCGGCTCGATGTGCCGCGCGCTCCGCGGCGCAAGGTGCTGCCGGAGTACGACCCCGAGGCCTTCGGGCGGTTCTCCGAGAAGATCGCCCGCTTCCTGGGGACCGGGCGGTTCCTGGTCTGGATGACCGTGACCATCGCCGCCTGGGTCCTGTGGAACGTGTTCGCGCCGACCGGGCTGCGCTTCGACGAGTACCCGTTCATCTTTCTGACGCTCATGCTGTCGCTCCAGGCCTCGTACGCCGCCCCGCTGATCCTGCTCGCCCAGAACCGCCAGGCGGACCGCGACCGGGTCGAGATGGAACAGGACCGGGCGCAGAACGAGCGGTCCATCGCGGACACCGAGTATCTGACGCGGGAGATCGCGGCGCTGCGGATGGGGCTCGGCGAGGTCGCCACGCGCGACTGGATCCGCTCCGAGTTCGAGGAGCTGCTGAAGGAGCTGACCAACCGGGACCATGCCCCCGTATTCCCGCCCGGCCATCACCACGGACGTGACGAAGGCGACCGCTGACGCACGTCCCCGGTGCGGGACCTGGCGCCGTACCATCGTCCGTATGGCTATGGAAGACGCGGTGCGCGAGGCACTGGCGACGGTGAACGACCCCGAGATCAACAAACCGATCACCGACCTGGGCATGGTCAAATCGGTCGAGATCGGGGACGACGGCGCGGTTGCCGTCACGGTCTATCTCACCGTCTCCGGCTGTCCGATGCGCGAGACCATCACCCAGCGCGTCACGGACGCCGTCTCCCGCGTCGAGGGCGTCACGCGCGTCGATGTGTCGCTGGACGTGATGAGCGACGAGCAGCGGCGCGAGCTCGCGGCCTCGCTGCGCGGCACCAGCGCCGAGCGTGAGGTCCCCTTCGCCAAGCCCGGCTCGCTGACCCGCGTCTATGCGGTGGCGTCCGGCAAGGGCGGCGTCGGCAAGTCCTCCGTGACCGTGAACCTGGCGGCGGCGATGGCGGCCGACGGCCTGAAGGTCGGGGTCGTCGACGCCGACATCTACGGTCACAGCGTGCCGCGCATGCTGGGCGCGGACGGCCGTCCGACCCAGGTCGAGAACATGATCATGCCGCCGTCGGCGAACGGCGTGAAGGTCATCTCGATCGGCATGTTCACCCCGGGCAACGCGCCGGTGGTGTGGCGCGGCCCCATGCTGCACCGCGCACTGCAGCAGTTCCTCGCGGACGTGTACTGGGGCGACCTGGACGTCCTCCTGCTCGACCTGCCCCCGGGCACGGGCGACATCGCCATCTCCGTGGCCCAGCTGGTGCCGAACGCGGAGATCCTGGTCGTCACCACCCCGCAGCAGGCCGCGGCCGAGGTCGCGGAGCGGGCCGGCTCCATCGCCGTACAGACCCACCAGAAGATCGTCGGTGTCGTCGAGAACATGTCGACCATGCCGTGCCCGCACTGCGACGAGATGATCGACGTCTTCGGCTCGGGCGGCGGACAGAGGGTCGCCGACGGGCTGACGAGGACGACGGGCGCCACGGTCCCGGTCCTCGGCCAGATCCCGATCGACGTCCGGCTGCGCGAGGGTGGCGACGAGGGCAAGCCGGTCGTCCTGACCGACCCCGACTCCCCGGCCGGCTCGGCCCTCCGCTCCATCGCGGGCAAGCTGGGCGGCCGCCAGCGCGGTCTCTCGGGCATGAGCCTGGGGATCACCCCGCGCAACAAGTTCTGACGCCCGTAGGGGTTGTGGGCCATCGGGTGGGTGCCACCCACCACCGGCCCGCACCTCGCGTGCGAACCCGAAGGGGGCACCGTTCCGCTGAACGGTGCCCCCTTCGTCGTGGTTCGCTCGCCGCTCTAGGCGTACGTACCCAGGTCCTGCACCACCGAGAAGCCGAGCCCGTACGCGCTCATCCCCCGCCCGTACGCCCCGACGTGCACGCCGCTCCCCGTGGACCCGGCCAGCACCCACCCGAATTCCGACTCCCGGTAGTGGAACGGCATCGGCACCCCGTCCACCGGCAGCGACAGCTCCGACCACGCCGGACCGGCCAGGTCGTCCGCGAGCTCGAACGCGGTCTCGGTCTGCTGGGCCAGCCAGTCGTCCCGCAGCGAGTGGTCCAGCTGCCCGGGCCAGGTGTACGCCAGCAGCTGCGAACCGGCCAGCCACGCCGCGGAGGAGACCGTCGTCGCGTCCAGGACGCCCGTGCCGTCGCCGCTGCGCCGCACCGGGCTCGCGCCGACCGTGACGACCACCGCGAAGCGCTCCTTCTCGACCGCCGCGGCGTCGGACTTTATCGACGGCTCGTCGCCGTGGCCCATGGACCCGTGCTGCACCGTGCCGTCCGCGGCGGTGCCGACCTGCATCAGCCAGCGCGGCCCGGTGAAGGCCTCGTCCAGCCCGTACCAGGGGAAGGGTGCGCGCAGATAGTCGTCGACCGAACGCCGGGCCACGGGCACCCCCTCAGCGGCTGATGCGCTGTGCGTGCTCCGCGTCCCTACCCGACTCGTCGTCTCCATCTACCCGGCCGCCTCCTCGATCACCAAGGTCCGGAACGGCCCACCCCCCGCGGGCGTCCTGGTTTCCGGACAGATGGAGAGGATAGCCATCTCGCACCGGCTCGTTGGGATTGATGGCGCTCAGGGGCACTCAGGTGGCGTCTGCGTCGAAGGGCGGGCGCTCGCCCTGATCGACGGTTTCGCGCTTCTTGAGCAGGTCCGGGCCGGCGCCGGGCGAGCCGTTGACGGCAGCGGGAACCGAGGTGTCGGACTCCTTGCCGTTGACCGCGTCCGCGACGTCGTTGATTTCCTTCTTCAGGTCGAAGCTGCTCCGGATTTCCTTGAGATCGTCGTTCTCGGTGAGCTGCTTGCGGATGAAGGTCTTGGGATTGAGGTCCTCGAACTCGAAGTCCTTGAATTCCGGGCCCAGTTCGCTGCGGATGTCGTGCTTCGCGTTGTCGGAGAATTCCCGGACCTTGCGGATGAACCGCGAGACGTCCTGGACGACCTTCGGCAGCTTGTCCGGGCCGAAAACGAGCACGGCGAGGACCACGAGCGTGACGAGCTCGAGTGCGCCTATGTCATTGAACACCCTGCTGCTCCTTGTGTTCGTGTTCTCCGTGCCCGCCGGTCAAGGGTGCGGTGGGACCGGCTCCACGGTACCCGGCCAATCTGTACTGGCGGTACCTTCGGGTGTCTCTTCGGGTGTCCCTTCGGGGATCGCGTCGGGGTGTCGGACGGCCCGCCGGGGGTCCCGGCGGATGCCCGTCACGTGCCGCTCGACGAGCCGAGCGTCAGCGTCTTCGTCTGCTCCTTGCCGTCCCGGGTCAGGGTCAGCTCCAGTCGGTCGCCGGGGCGGTGCGCGCGGATCTTGACGATGAGCTCCTCGCCGCTGTGCACCCGCTGGCCGTCGACCTTGGTGATGACGTCGCCGGGGCGGATGCCGGCCTTCGCTGCGGGACCGGCGGGGGTGATGGGCGGGGTGCCGTCCTTGCCCTTCTCACCGACCCGGGCACCGTCGCCCGTGTACTTCATGTCGAGGCTGACGCCGATGACGGGGTGAGTGGCCTTGCCGGTGTTGATGAGCTCCTCGGCGACGCGCTTGCCCTGGTTGATGGGGATGGCGAAACCGAGGCCGATGGAGCCGGCCTGACCGCCGCCGCCGTCGGGCCCTGCGCCGCTGTCGGCGGCCCGGATGGCGCTGTTGATGCCGATGACGCGGGCCTTGGAGTCGACGAGAGGGCCGCCGGAGTTGCCGGGGTTTATCGGGGCGTCGGTCTGCAGTGCGTCGACGTAGCTGATGTCGCTGCCGTCGCCCTTCTCCCCGCCCGCGGTGATCGGGCGCTCCTTGGCGCTGATGATTCCGGCGGTGACGGTGTTCTGCAGGTCGAAGGGGGCGCCGATGGCGACGACCGGGTCGCCGACCCGGACGTTGTCGGAGTTGCCGAGGGGCAGCGGCTTGAGTCCGGACACGCCGGCGACCTTGACGACGGCGAGGTCGTATCCGCTGTCCTTGCCGACCAGCGTGGCGCGGGCGGTCTCGCCCCCGCTGAAGGTGACGGAGATGTCGCCGGAGCTGCCCGCCGGGTCGACGACGTGGTTGTTGGTGAGGATGTGGCCCTGCTTGTCGAGGACGAAGCCGGTGCCGGTGCCCTGCTCGCCCCCGCCGCTGACATGCAGCGTCACCACACTGGGCAGGGCGCTGGCGGCGATGCCCGCGATGCTGTCGGGGGCACGCCCGGAGTCCTCCGGGCCGGCCTGGGGCAGCTCCACGGTGGTGATGCCGCCGTTCCGCTCGAGATACGCGCCGACGCCGCCGCCGAGCACCCCGGTGAGCAACGCGAAGAGCAGGGCCCCGACGAATGCGGTGCCGCGCCGGGACTTCTTCTTCGCCGGCTCCCCGGCCTGGCTCAGGGCGACCGTCCCGGAAGTGCTCCAGGGGTCGTACTGCGCCCACTGGACCGGTGCGGGCGCGGGTGCAGGTGCAGGTGCAGGTATGGGGGCAGGCGCCGCGCCCGGGCCCGGCGCGGGGTACCCGTTGCTCACGGGGTGCTGCGCCGGGACGGGTGTCCCATGCGCCGGAGTTCCCACGGGCCGCTGCACCGGCGGCGCGGGGGCCCAGGGCCCGGGGCCGCCGTAGGGCGGCGTCCGGTACTCGTCGGGCTCGTGCAGCGGCTGCGCCCCGGCGCCCTGCGGCGGGGCGGCATCGGCCACCGCCTCGTCCACCGTCTGGTCCACCGGGTCGGCCTGAGCGGGCTCATCGGCAGGTACCGGGGTCTCCGCCTCGGGCTCCCCCGAGGGAGCCGGTGCGGGCGACCCCGAGGGAGCCTGTGCAGGAGCCGGTGCAGCCAGCGGGTACTCGGACTGGTCGTCCGTGATGGCGGCGGGAGCCACCTCAGGAACGGCCGTGTCCGTCCGGGGGGCGTCGGATCCGTGCTCCGTGGGCGCCGGTGGCGTTTCCGGCGGGGAGGTACGGCGAGAAGGCCGGCTCCACCACTTCGGCTTGGGATCCGTCTGCTTCCCGTTCTCCATGCTCTCCCCGCAACTGGACCAGTCCGCGCGCCCGCCGGGCACCCCTCCCTGGATTCAACCAGGTTTGCGGATGGCATCACACAGCGCGGCCGCCCCGCCGCCCGGCGTCAGCGCCGGTTCGGGGCAGCGAGCTGGGTCGGGTACGGGGTGCCTGTGGCGGCCGGACCCGGCGCGGTGGCCGGCTGGAACGCCGAGCCCGTGGGCCGTATCAACGCCGGCGGCGCGCCTGTGAGCAGGCTCGACGCCGAGAACGGGTGGGCCGGCGGCGGCGCCTGCATCAGGGCCGGCGAGACCACGCCCCCGGACTGCTCGCTGGTCGCACCGCCACGTCGACGCCCGGCGTCCGTGCTCGATGCGGCCGACGGGGACGTGCTCCGCTGCGGCGTCACATTGTTTCCCCGCTGGTCGCCGCGGGCGGCGGCATCGCCCGATACGCCCAGCGGCAGCGTCCCGCCGAGGGCGATCGCCGCGAACGACACCGCGCTGGCCGCCGTAAGGGCGAACCTGCGTCCGCGCCACACCGAGCGCTCGGCCTCCTGGCGCCCCACGTCGTGGATACGGAATCCGGGACCGTGCCCCTGCCCAGGACCGGGCGCGTATCCGAAGCCTTCCCTCGTCATACCGAAGACGCCGTCGCCGAAGCGTCCTCCGCCGGAGCCGAACGGACCGCTTATGTCGTCATCGTCGGCGGGCGGCCCTCCGGGCGGCCCGCCGGGCAAGCCCTGCAGGCGGGCAAGGAACCCTTCGGACGGCGGCGGCGGGGCGGTCGCCGCGAACACGCTCTTCAGCCGGCGCTGTGCGTCGGCCTCGGCCTTGCATTTGGGACAGGTCGCCAGATGCGCGAGCACCCGGTCGCGCGCGTCATGTTTCAGCTCGCCGTCGATCAGAGCTGCGAGCCGGTCCCCCAGGTGCTGCTCCGCGGGGGTCGGTCCGATGCCGCTCATTGCGCACCGCCCTCCCCGGCCACGCCCGCCAGTGCGCGCTGCTCGGCACGCGCCTCGGGGGAGCGGTGCTGGAGGGCCTTGCGCAGATGCGAGCGGCCGCGGTGGATGCGACTGCGGACGGTGCCGAGCTTGACGCCGAGCGTGGCCGCGATCTCCTCGTACGACAGCCCCTCGATGTCGCAGAGCACCACGGCGGCGCGGAACTCGGGCGCCAGGGTGTCCAGCGCCTGCTGCACATCGGCGTCGAAGTGTGTGTCGTGGAAGACCTGCTGCGGGGACGGCTCACGGCTGGGCAGCCGCTCGGCGGCGTCGTCTCCGAGCGCGTCGAAGCGGATCCGCTGCTTGCGGCGGACCATGTCCAGGAAGAGGTTCGTCGTGATGCGGTGCAGCCAGCCCTCGAACGTCCCCGGCGTGTACGTCGAAAGGGAACGGAAGACGCGGACGAAGACCTCCTGGGTGAGGTCCTCCGCGTCGTGCTGGTTTCCGGTCAGACGGTAGGCGAGGCGGTAGACCCGGGCGCTGTGCGTGCTGACGATGTCCTCCCACGAGGGAGGGGTCCACGCCTGCGAATCCGCATCCGATGCGAACGTCGCGGTGGGTACGGAGTCGGTCTGGCCGGAACGGGCGTCAGCGGTGTCTGTCACGGATTTCGGCTCACCCGCCGACCTGAGGAGGCGCCTCAGCACCCCTCTCCGATCCACAGGCGCAGCCGCACCTCCCCTGTCGGCTCTGGTGGTGTCCAGTGGAGTCCCTACCATAGCCACCTCGCCCGTTAGCTCCGGATAAGAATCTTTACGCGAATTTGGGGCCGGTCGGCGGTCGCCCGCACTGCCATCCCCGCCCTTCCATAACGCCCGGTCCCATCTGCGGGTTCCCGGGCACAGCGGATACAGTCACCGTTGCGCCAACTACGGGGACAGGAGAGGGTCATTACCGCCAACCGGCAGACGAGCTGGGCGTTCGCCGACGCCTTTGTCGCCGAGGACGAAGCGTTGCGCTGGGCCCGTGAGCGGGCCCGGGAAGCAGCGCTGCCCTCGGTGTCGCCAGGCACCGGCGCCGCGCTGCGACTGCTGGCCGCGACGGCGGACGCCAAGGCGGTGGCGGAGATCGGTACCGGCACCGGTGTCTCCGGGATCTATCTGCTGCAGGGCATGCGGCCCGACGGCGTACTGACGACCGTGGACCCCGAGCCGGAGCGCCAGGGCTTCGCGCGGCAGGCCTTCCGTGCCGCGGGCTTCGCGGGGAACCGGGCACGATTCATCCCGGGCCGCGCCCTGGACGTACTGCCGAGGCTCGCGGACGGCGGATACGACCTCGTCTTCTGCGACGGCGACCGGCTGGAGTCGCTGGACTATCTCGCTGAATCGTTGCGCCTGCTGCGACCTGGGGGTCTTGTCTGCTTCGAGGGCGTCTTCGCGGACGGCCGCACGGTCGACTCGGCGGCTCAGCCGGCCGAGGTGCTGCGGGTCCGGGAGCTGCTGCGGGCGGTACGGGAGAGCCAGGAGCTGCTGCCGTCGCTGCTGCCGGTGGGCGACGGGCTGCTGTGCGCGGTACGCCGCGGCTGACACGCCGGGGCGCCGCGGCCGATACGGCCGGGGTCGCGGGGCGTCGCCCGCGGGGGCGGCTCGTACAGCTCTGCCCCGGCACGGTCGTACCGTACCGGGGCAGCGCAGAAGGGTGTGGGCGCTCCTTGCGTCAGCCGACGACCTTCTTGAGGGCGTCGCCGAGCGCGTCGGCCTCGTCCGGAGTCAGCTCGACGACAAGCCGACCGCCGCCTTCGAGCGGAACGCGCATGACGATGCCCCGCCCCTCCTTGGTCACCTCGAGCGGGCCGTCGCCCGTCCGCGGCTTCATGGCCGCCATGCTCGTTCCCCTTCCTGAAACCAGCTCATCGTCAGCCGACGGCCCCCTGGGTGGGCACACGTCACCGGCATCGAACACATTGCTTCCCAGCCATTATCCCGCATGGCAGGACCCGATGACCAACATCGGTCGGCATCGCTTGCGCAACGCGCTTTCGCAAAACCACCCAATTCGGCGATCCGCCTGCGATACTTCGCCATCGCGCTCACACAAGTGACCCACAAATCTTTGACGCACGTCACATACCGGGCCGTATGTCGGGCCTCCGCGATCTCCGTCATGCTGGGCCCGACACGATCGCATCGCCCGAGCCGCAAAGGGGACCCCGCCATGGCCGACACCGTTCTGTACGAGGTGAAGGACGGACTCGCGACCATCACGATCAACCGGCCCGAGGCCATGAACGCGATGAACGTCGAGGCCAAGGAGGCCCTCCGGGACAGCGTGCGGGCCGCCGCGTCCGACGAGGCGGTGCGGGCGGTGCTGCTGACCGCGACCGGCCGGGCGTTCTGTGTGGGCCAGGACCTCAAGGAGCACATCTCGCTGCTGCAGTCCGACCGGGAGTCGGGCACCCGTAGCACCATGAGCACCGTGCGCGAGCACTACAACCCCATCGTCCGGGCACTCACGGAGATGCCGAAGCCGGTCGTCGCCGGCGTGAACGGCGTCGCGGCGGGTGCCGGTCTCGGCTTCGCGCTCGCCGCCGACTACCGGGTGGTCGCCGACTCGGCGAAGTTCACGACGTCTTTCGCAGGGGTCGCGCTGACCGCCGACTCGGGCGTCTCCTGGACGCTGCCGCGGCTGATCGGGGCGAGCCGCGCCGCCGATCTGCTGCTCTTCCCGCGGTCGATCTCGGCTCAGGAGGCGTACGACCTGGGCATCGCGAACAAGCTCGTCCCGACGGACGAGCTGGCCGCCGAGGCCGCGGCGGTCGCGCGCGCCCTGGCGGAGGGCCCGACCCTCGCGTACGCCGCGATCAAGGAGTCCCTGGCGTACGGCGCCGGTCACTCGCTCGGCGAGACGCTGGAGAAGGAGGACGAGCTGCAGGCCAGGGCCGGAGCCTCCGGGGACCACGGGATCGCGGTCCAGGCCTTCCTCGACAAGGCGAAGCCGAAGTACCTGGGGCGGTGACGCTCCCGCGCACCGGCCCCTCCGGCCCTCCGGTGATCCGGGGTCCCCGGTGATCCGGGGGCTCCGGTGGTCCGGGGTCCCCGGTGCGTGCTCTACGCGGTGACCGCCGCGACGCGGGCCACGCAGTCCGCCAGGTGGTCGTCGACCAGGCCGCAGGCCTGCATCAGGGCGTACGCCGTCGTGGGGCCGATGAAGCGCAGGCCGCGCTTCTTGAGGTCCTTGGAGAGGGCCGTGGATTCGTCCGTGACCGCCGGGATGTCCGCGAGGGAGCGCGGCGCCGGGCGGGCGGCCGGGTCCGGGGCGTACGACCAGATCAGCGCGTCCAGCTCGCCGGCCGGCCAGTCCGCGAGCACCCGCGCGTTGGCGAGGGTCGCCTCGATCTTGGCGCGGTTGCGGATGATTCCCGGGTCGGCGAGCAGGCGCTCCGTGTCGGCGTCCGTGAAGGCCGCCACCGACGCGATCTTGAAACTGTCGAAGGCCTGCCGGAAGCCCTCGCGGCGGCGCAGGATCGTGATCCAGGACAGCCCGGACTGGAAGGCCTCCAGACAGAGCCGCTCGAACAGTGCGTCGTCCCCGTGGACCGGGCGGCCCCACTCCTCGTCGTGGTACGCCACATAGTCCTCGGTGGACAGGCCCCAGGGGCAGCGCAGCCGCCCGTCCGGGCCCGCGATCGCGCCGCCGCTCATCGCTCCTCCTCCGGCCCCGGGCGCTCGTCCCCGGGATACCCGGCGGGCCGCTCGTCGAAGTCCTCACCAGGGCGCTTGTCGAAGAAGCCGCCGGGCCGCCCGCCGGGACGGTCACCCGGCTGCTCGCCGAACAGCTCCCGCGGCCCTGTCTCCGTCGCCTGCCGCCCGGCCAGGGCCGACTCCAGCTCGGCGATCCGCGCATCCCGCTCCGCGAGTTCCGCGCCCAGCCGGTCGAGGACCTCGTCGACATCCGCCATCCGGTAGCCCCGCGGCGCCACCGGCAGCCGCAGCGCATCGATGTCCGCGCGGCCGACCGGCCGCGCCGTCGGCAGCGGGTCCACCAGCTGCTCGGGCGCCACCTCCGGAAGGACCGCGCTCTCACCGCCGCCGACCACCGCCAGGGTGACCGCGGCGACCACCACGACCATCGCGATCAGCAAGAACCAGAACACAGCGTGCCTCTCCCCGGAGCAGGAAACCGTCCGCTGCCGATCGTGCCATGCGCCACCGACAGTTAAGGTCGCAGGCGACCGATCGCGAGGAGGAAACAGCGGATGCAGGGGATGCGCAGCGGGACTCTGCGGCTGGGGCGGCGCGAATTCGGCGCGCACGAGCCGGTGATCATGGCCATCGTGAACCGGACCCCGGACTCCTTCTACGACCAGGGCGCGACGTTCCGCGACGAGCCCGCCCTCGCCCGCGTCGAGCACGCGGTGTCGGAGGGCGCCGCCATCATCGACATCGGTGGCGTGAAGGCCGGTCCCGGGGAGGAGGTGACGGCCGAGGAGGAGGCCCGTCGCACGGTCGGTTTCGTCGCCGAGGTCCGCCGGCGCTTCCCGGACGTGGTGATCAGCGTCGACACCTGGCGCCATGACGTGGCGGCGGCTGTCTGCGAGGCGGGCGCGGATCTGCTGAACGACGCGTGGGGCGGCGTGGACCCGAAGCTGGCCGAGGTGGCGGCCCGCTTCGGGGTGGGGCTGGTGTGCACGCACGCGGGCGGCGCGGAGCCGAGGACGCGGCCGCACCGGATCGCGTACGACGACGTGATGGCGGACATTCTGCGGGTGACGACCGGGCTGGCGGAGCGGGCCGTGGAACTCGGCGTGCGCCGGGACGGCATCCTCATCGACCCAGGTCATGACTTCGGGAAGAACACCCGGCACTCGCTGGAGGCGACCCGGCGGCTCGGCGAGATGGTGGAGACGGGCTGGCCGGTGCTGGTGTCCCTCTCGAACAAGGACTTCGTCGGCGAGACGCTCGACCGCCCGGTGAAGGAGCGCGTGATCGGCACGCTCGCGACGACCGCGGTGTCGGCGTGGCTCGGTGCGCAGGTCTACCGCGTGCACGAGGTCGCGGAGACCCGGCAGGTACTGGACATGGTGGCGTCGATCGCGGGCCACCGGCCCCCGGCGGTCGCCCGCCGGGGACTGGCCTGAGTCCGGGCCGAGTCCGGCTCGAGTCCGGGCCCTAGGCCTCGTAGCCCTCGTAGGGGATCGGCGGGGGCGGGCCGGTCTCCTTCGTGACGAGGGCGACCGCCTCGTCCACGTCGTCCGTGACGTGGAAGAGCAGCAGGTCCCGGGCGGACGCCTTGCCCTGGGCGATCACGGTGTTGCGCAACCAGTCGACCAGGCCGGACCAGTACTCCGTCCCGAAGAGCACGATCGGGAAGCGGGTCACCTTGCGGGTCTGGACGAGGGTGAGGGCCTCGAAGAGCTCGTCCAGGGTGCCGAATCCGCCGGGCATGACCACGAAGCCCTGCGCGTACTTGACGAACATCGTCTTGCGGACGAAGAAGTACCGGAAGTTCACGCCGATGTCGACGTGCGGGTTGAGCCCCTGCTCGAAGGGCAGCTCGATACCGAGCCCGACGGAGATGCCCCGGGCCTCCCGCGCGCCCCTGTTGGCGGCCTCCATCGCACCGGGCCCGCCCCCGGTGATCACCGCGAAGCCGGCGTCGACGAGGGCCCTGCCGATGCGCACGCCCGCGTCGTACTCGGGAGTGCCGGGGGCGGTCCGCGCGGAGCCGAAGACGCTGATGGCGCTGGGCAGTTCGGCGAGGGCGCCGAAGCCCTCGACGAACTCCGACTGGATGCGCATGACCCGCCAGGGATCGGTGTGCACCCACTCGGAGTCGCCCTCGGTGTCCAGCAGCCGCTGATCCGTGGTGCCGGGCTGGATCTGCTCTCTGCGGCGCAGCACCGGTCCCAGCCGCTGTTCCTCCGGCCTCCGTGCTTCGTCGGGGTTGCCCATGACCTGCTCCCTCCGCTGCGGTGCTCGTTCCAGGTCAGCGTAGGTCGACGGAGGTGGACACGGGCGAAATTCCGCGGGTCGAACAGTGGGGGTCAGGCTGAGAGCCAGTCCCGGAGCCGCTCCTCGCAGTGCGTGATCTTGTCGATGGCCACATGTTCGTCGCGCTTGTGGGCGAAGAGCGGGTCGGCCGGCCCGTAGTTCACGGCGGGGACACCGAGCGCGCTGAACCGCGAGACATCGGTCCAGCCGAACTTCGGCCGGGCCGCCCCGCCGACGGCCTCCATGAACGCGGCGGCCGCCGGATGCGAGAGCCCGGGCAGCGCTCCGCCCGTGTGGTCGTCGACGACGAACTCGGTGACTCCGCAGTCCGCGAAGACCTCGCGGACGTGGGCCTCGGCCTCCGCCATGCTGCGGTCCGGGGCGTAGCGGTAGTTGATCACGACGGTGCACTCGTCGGGGATGACGTTGGTGGCGACGCCGCCCTCGATCCCGACGGCGTTGAGCCCCTCCCGGTACTCGAGTCCGTCGATCACCGGGCGGCGCGGCTCGTACGCGGCGAGGCGGGCCAGGATCGGGCCGACGGCGTGAATGGCGTTGGACCCCATCCAACTGCGCGCGGAGTGTGCGCGCTCGCCTGTCGTACGGAGATGGACCCGCAGCGTGCCCTGGCAACCGCCCTCGACCTGGGCGTCGGAAGGCTCCAGCAGTACGGCGAAGTCACCCTCCAGCCAGTCGGGGTGGGCCTCGGCTACATGCCCCAGACCGTTGAGGTGTGCGGCGACCTCTTCGTTGTCGTAGAAGACGAAGGTGAGGTCGCGGTTCGGGGCCGGGACGGTCGCGGCGATCCGCAGCTGGACGGCGACGCCCGACTTCATGTCCGAGGTGCCACAGCCCCACAGGATGCCGTTCTCGTCCAGCCTGGAGGGGAGGTTGTCGGCGATCGGCACCGTGTCGATGTGGCCCGCGAGGACGACCCGCTCGGCGCGGCCCAGGTTCGTACGGGCCACGACGTTGTTGCCGTGCCGGTCGACCGTGAGGTGCGGCAGCCGGCGCAGCGCCTCTTCGATCGCGTCGGCTAGGGCCTTCTCGCTGCCGCTGACCGACGGGAAGTCGACGAGCCTGGCGGTCAGTGCCGGGCCGTCCAGGGTGAGGTCAAGCGCGGTTTCGGACATGGCACCGACCCTAGCGCCCCGCATGCGGGGCCTGTCTTGTGGATCAGGCCCCGACCCACGCCGGGACGGCGGGAGAGGGCCGGTACGGTGTGCAGCGTGACCGAGACCGCCTCCCCCGTCCGGCGCGGCCGCCTTCTGCGCAGCACGGCCGCGCTCGCCGTGCTGCTGGCGCTGGTCGCGTATGTGGTCGTGCAGTACGTGAGCGGAGGCGGGGGCGCGCCGCGGTGCGTGGTGAGCTCGGCCGACGGTGCGGATTCCGGCTCCGGCTCCGGTACGTCGTACGAGCTCACCCCGGAGATGGCCGCCAACGCCGCCACGATCTCCGCGGTCGGCACGACCCGCGGGATGCCCGAGCGCGCGGTCACGATCGCCCTGGCGACGGCCCTGCAGGAGTCCGCGCTGCGCAACATCGGGCACGGCGACCGGGACTCGCTCGGCCTCTTCCAGCAGCGCCCCTCGCAGGGCTGGGGAACCCCTCAGCAGATCCTCGACCCGGTGTACTCCGCCGGGAAGTTCTACGACCACCTCGCCGAGGTGCCGGGCTATTCGCGGCTCCCGCTGACCGAGGCGGCGCAGCGCGTGCAGCGCAGCGGTTTCCCGCAGGCGTACGCGAAGCACGAGCCGGACGCCTCCCTGCTGGCGGCCGCGCTCACCGGGCGTGCGTCCGCCGCCCTGACCTGCACGGCCGGTCGGGAGCCCGGTCCGGGCGACCCGGCCGAGCTGCGCGCGGAGCTGACCCGCTCCTTCGGCACCGGCGTGCTGCCCGCGTCCCGGGGCGTGGACGGTGGCGAGCTGACCGTGCCGGTGAACGCGACGGCCGGGGCGGGTGCGGGCAAGGGCAAGGGCACCGGCGGGGCCGCCGGTGGCGCGTCCCGGCGGGGCTGGGAACTGGCCCACTGGGCGGTGGCTCAGGCGTCCGTGCTGCGCATCGAGGAGGTCTCGTACGCGGGGCGTGTCTGGAGCGCGGCCGAGGCGGACGAGGGCTGGACGTCGACGGACGCGGGCGCCGGCGCGGGTGAGGTCAGGATCCGCGTCGCGCGGTAGGCGGGCGGGCGCCTGCCGCGGGCCACGCGGCGGAGCCGCACATCGGACACAGCCCCCGCCCCGCCCTTTCCCGAACTGGAGCTCCCCAGACCCCGTTTTACGGTGCTCCGCACCGCACTCCGGGAATGTGGCCGGTACCGTCCGGCCGGCCCGCGTGTCCGTCCTCAAACGCCGGACGGGCTTGGTGTGTGGCCGTTACCGCCGAGCGCCATGCCCCGCGGCCCCCGAATTCGTATCGCTCAGGCGTCCAGCACCTCACTCCCCCGTGGGGCCCGCGGCGCGAGTGGGCGAGATTTCTGCGGGACGTTCGGGCACGTTCGACGGATATCCGTAATTCCCTTGCGCGAAAAGGGAAGTGACGGTTCACCAAGCTGTCTGGACGCGCATTGTTCGCCCGTTTTTGTCCGCAGCCGATTATGCGATGCATTGCAAACTCTTTACCTCGGCCCACCGCAACCATCCCGGGCCCAAGGACGGTTGTCACTGCGTCCGACCGCCGGACAGGCAACACCCAACGTTCTCTCGTCGAAGGAGCATCATGTCCCTCCCCCTGACCCGCCGGATCGCCCGTGCCGCGCTGCTCGTAGCAGCGGGTGCAGCTCCCGTGGTCGGTGCGGCCGGCTCCGCAAGCGCCGTGGACCTCTCCCAGGCCCAGAACCTGGGCGGCCTGACCCAGCTCGACAGCGCCGAGGCCGCCGACACCGCGAGCGGTGCCGCGCAGCAGGCGACCGGTCTGGCGAGCGAGGCCGGCGGCAAGCTGGTCGGCACGGGCCTGCCCGCCGCGAGCAGGACCGCCGGGCAGGCGGTCAAGACGGGCGCCCCCGCCGCGCAGGACGCGGCCGGCCAGGCGGTCGGCAGCACCACCGACCTCGCGGGCCGGACGGCGGGCACCGCGGCGGAGCAGGCCGTGCCCGCGGCCGGGGAACTGACGGGCGGGGTGCCGGTTCCGGACGCGGGCAACGCGCTGCCGACCGGCCAGCTTCCGACCGATCAGCTTCCGACCGACCAGCTCCCGGCCGACCAGCTGCCGACCGGCGAGCTGCCGACGAACCAGCTCCCGGCCGACGGGCTGCTCGGCTAGTCACCACCGCACGTACGGAAGGGCCCTCGGGAGCACGTGCTCACGAGGGCCCTTCCGTATGCCTTCCGCATACCGTCAGCCGAGGCGCTTCACCGCCGCCTCCACCCGCTCGTCGGTCGCCGTGAAGGCGACGCGCACGAACCGTTCGCCCGCCGCCCCGTAGAAGTCTCCGGGCGCGACGAGAATGCCCAGCTCCGCCAGGTGCGCCACCGTGTCCCAGCAGGGCTCGTCGCGAGTCGCCCACAGATAGAGGCTCGCCTCGCTGTGCTCGATCCGGAAGCCGTGCTTCAGCAGCGCCTCGCGCAGCGCGTCGCGCCGGGCCGCGTACCGGGCCCGCTGCTCCGCGACATGCGTGTCGTCGCCGAGCGCCGCAACGGTCGCCGCCTGCACCGGCGCGGGCGTCATCATCCCGCCGTGCTTGCGGATCTGGAGCAGTTCACCCAGCACGGCCGGGTCGCCCGCCACGAAAGCGGCCCGGTAGCCCGCCAGGTTCGAGCGCTTGGACAGCGAGTGCACGGAGACGATGCCCTCGTACGATCCGCCGGAGACGTCCGGGTGCAGTACGGAGACGGGCTCGGCCTCCCAGCCCAGCTCCAGATAGCACTCGTCGCTGAGGACGAGGACGCCGTGCTCGCGCGCCCACGCCACGATCCGGGTCAGCTCGTCCTTGGACAGGACCCGGCCGGTCGGGTTCGACGGCGAGTTCAGCCAGAGCAGCTTCAGCCCGGACGGGTCGAGCTCCGTGGGGTCGTCGTACACGACGGGAGTCGCCCCGCACAGTCGCGCGCCGACCTCGTACGTCGGGTAGGCGAGCCGCGGGTACGCGACCTTGTCGCCGACGCCCAGGCCCAGCTGGGTCGGCAGCCAGGCCACCAGTTCCTTGGACCCCACCACCGGCAGCACATTGGTGGGCGCGAACGACACCGCGCCGAGCCGTCGCTCGCACCACGACACCAGCGCGTCCCGCAGCGCCGCCGTCCCCCACACCGTCGGATAGCCGGGCGAGTCCGCGGCCGCGACGAGGGCCTCCTGGATCAGGGCAGGAACCGGGTCGACGGGCGTGCCGACGGACAGGTCGACGATGCCGTCCGGGTGGGCCGAGGCCGTCTCTTTGTACGGCTCGAGCTTGTCCCAGGGGAAGACGGGGAGGCGCGAAGAGACTGCGCTCACGGGCGGGTGCTCACTTTCTCGTACGTACGAAAACGCCACGGCCCCGTACGGCGGACGAACCGTACGGGACCGAGATCGCGCGATCAGCCGTTCTGCGGCGGCAGAGCGGCGATGAAGGGGTGGTCGCGCTCGATCAGACCCAGCTTGGACGCGCCACCCGGCGAACCGAGCTCGTCGAAGAACTCGACGTTCGCCTTGTAGTAGTCCTTCCACTCCTCGGGAGTGTCGTCCTCGTAGAAGATCGCCTCGACCGGGCAGACCGGCTCACATGCTCCGCAGTCGACGCATTCGTCCGGGTGGATGTACAAGGACCGCTGGCCCTCGTAGATGCAGTCGACGGGGCACTCCTCGATGCACGCCTTGTCCTTGACGTCGACACAAGGCTGCGCGATGACGTAGGTCACGCTGTCGTTCCTCCTCGGTAGGGCGCGGCGTCCGATCTGCGGCTCGCCGCGGGGCTGCGCGGGAGCGCGGCGTCGTCGATGCCCGCACCTAGTATCTCCGTTCCTGGGGATGATCCGAACAGGAGGGGAGGACTGAGCTGTGGAATTCACTGCAGGCGGACGACTGGAGGTCCGCATCACCCCCTCTGACGTGGGAAAACGTGTGTCGGTGCGACGGCGCGCCGAGCCGGGGGGCGGGTCGCGGATGTTCACCGACACGGTCGGTGTTCTCACATCATGGGACGAAGGTGTGCTGCTGATCACACGGAGGACCGGGGAGACTGTCCGGATCCCGGAATCCTCGCTGGTCGCGGGCAAGGTCGTCCCATCTGCGCCGGCCCGTCGACGGGGTCCCGCGGCGTCCTTCGATGAGCTCGCGCGGGTGTCGGCGCGGGCCTGGCAGCCGGTGGAGAGCGAGCCGCTCGGGGAGTGGGTGCTGCGGGCGGCGTCCGGCTTCACGCGGCGGGCGAACTCGGTGCTGCCCCTCGGCGATCCGGGGATGCCGCTGGACGATGCGTTGACGCGGGTGCGGACCTGGTACGCGGATCGTGATCTTCCGGCGTACATCCAGACCGCGACGGGGGCGGAGGGTACCCAGGAGCGGCTCTGCGCCGAGCTGGAGCAGCGCGGCTGGGAGCGCGAGGTGACGGCTGAGCTGCGGACGGGCGGGCTCGCGGCGGTCGGGGACCTGGACGCCGAGGTGTCGCGGGTGCGGCTGGGGCGGTCGGTCGACGAGGCGTGGCTCCGGCGCTACCAGCGGACCGGTGTGCCTGGCCCACATGTGCTGAAGGTCCTGTCCAGCGGGCCTTCGGTGTGGTTCGCGACGGTACCGGGCGAGGGTGACACCCCTGCCGCGATCGGTCGCTGTGTGGTCGACGGCCGCTGGGCGGGGTTCATGGCGGTGGAGGTGGCTCCGGAGTACCGCAGGCAGGGCCTGGCGACGGCCGTGATGGCAGCGCTCGCGCGGCGGGCCCTGGAGGAGGGCGCATCGGCGGCGTGGCTGCAGGTCGAGACGGACAACGGCGGCGCGCGGGCGTTGTACGAGGGAATGGGTTTCGCGATCCATCACCTCTATCACCATTTCGGATACTCCCGATCTTCCTGAGCGGGTACGAGACGCATATGCACCCGCCGCATCCCGAGCCCACGCGCCACTGGCGCCGCAGGTTCGCCGAGGAGGCCCGCTCCGCACGGCCCGACCTCGCGACGCTGTGCCTGCTCGTGGGCACGGAGGCCGACCCGGCACTGGACGAGGCGGGGCTCGACGCCGCCCAGATCGAGCTGGACCGGCTGGCGGGTCTGGTGCCGTACGGCATCGTCGGGCCGGAGGCCTGGGTGGCGGCGCTGGCCGGCCTGCTCGGCGAGCGCTGCGGCTTCCACGGCACTCCCGGCTGCTACCAGCGCCTGGAGTCCTCCCTGCTCCACCACGTCCTGCAGCGCCGTCGCGGCCTGCCGATCCTGCTCTCGGTCGTCTGGCTCGAGGTCGCCCGCCGTGCGGGGGCGCCCGTGTACGGTGTCTCCCTCCCCGGCCACTTCGTCGTCGGCTTCGGCGACCCGGCGAAGCCCGTCCTCGCGGACCCCTTCGCGGGCGGCCGTCTGCTGACCGGGGCGGACGCGGAGCTGCTCGTCGTGGGCGCGACGGGCGCGGCGCTCGACCCGTCGATGCTGGTCCCGGCGGATCCGCTGGAGATCGTCCTGCGGATACTCAACAACATCCGCGCGTGGGCCGCCGCCCGCCCGGAACGCACGGATGTCGCGCTGTGGGCCGTCGACCTCTCCCTCCTCCTGCCCTCCCACCCGGCCCGTCTCCGCTTCGAGCGCGCCCAGCTCCTCGTCCAGCGCGGCGACTTCCTCGCGGGCGCGGCGGAGATGGACGCGTACGCGGACATCGTCTCGGCGGTCGAGCCGGCGACGGCGGCGAAGATCAGGCGCCGGGCGCACGCGGCGCGCTCGATGCTGAACTGAACTGGGCTCAACTCGACCGGATCTGCTGTCCGTTGACACGCTTGCTCGGGCCGACCTACGCTGCCGCCGAGTTGGCGGTCGCCCGAACCACGGGGACTTGCCGGGTGGCCTGAAGGGCACAACCGGTTTCTGCACGCCACCCCCTCGGACTCGTACATCCGCATACGGGGGTATTTCGTGCGTCGCCATGATGGCCGTCAGGTCAAGCGTCAAACGATGTTTCATTTACGCAAGCGTGCTGTGGAACGAGTTGCCAACGGCGTCCCCGTCTCGGAGGTCTCCCAGGCGCTCGGGGTCTCCCGCACGGTGGTCTACAACTGGATGAAGCGATACGAGCAGGGCGGTGTCGAAGCGCTCCGGACACGCCCGGCGCGTGGGCGGCCCCGCAAGCTGGACGACGTACAGCTCTGCAGGCTCTACACCATGCTGGGTACGGGCGGGCCGGACCATTTCGACGTCGGCGACGAGCGCGTCTGGTGCTGCGGCAGCGTCAAGAAACTCGTGGAGCGGGACTTCGGCGTCCATCTGTCCACCAGCAGCCTGAGCCGCATCGTCCGCCGCCTCGGAGTGCCGTCCAACCGGCTGCTCACGGCTGTCGGCGAGCACTGGCTGGCCGAGGCCTCCGTCCAGGCTCACGCCCTGGCGCGTCCCCACGGGGGGACGGCCCTGGTGCTGGGCGAGACGGCCACACGGTGGGGTTCCGGAGACTGCTCCGGATCAACGAACGCGGCGTCGGTGACGACGACGACGGCGTATGCCATCGAGGCGTACCGCCCTCAGCATTTCCTCGTGTACGAGGGAACGCCCACGACTGATTTCCGGCAGGATTTCTACAGCCGGGTGCTGGAGAGCCTCGACGGTCCCACGGTGCTCGTCATCGACTGGCCTCAGGAGGACATCGCCCTGCCGGCAGACGCCCCGGTGATCACATGGCGCGAGTCCGTGCGGATGGTCCTGGCCCAGCCGGCGGTGCCGGCCCCGGCAGCGGAGCGCAGCTGACTGCCGGGGCGGCACGCGATCCCACTCTTCCGGTCGGCGCTTCCGGTCAGACTGCCGCCGCGGCCTTGTGCAGTGCCTGGACGAGCGCCTCCGTCTCCTGCACACCCTCGAACCGGGTGCCGTCGGGGAGGACGGTCGTGGGCACCGTGGTCACTCCGCTCGCGCGGGTTTCCGCGATCCTCTCGCGGGTCTCCGCGATCCCTTCCTCCGAGGCGAGGAAGGCCTTCGCCTGCTCCGGGTCGATGCCGGCCCGGTGGGCGAGCTCGGCCAGCGTCCCGTGGTCGGCGATGTTCAGGCCGTCGCGGAAGTACGCCTCGTAGAGCCGCTCGGAGAGGGCTGTCTGGACGCGGGTGCCGTGCCGCTCCTCGGCGAAGCGCAGCAGGCGGTGCGCGGTGAAGGTGTTCACGGCGCGGGCGTGTTCCAGGTTGAAGTCGAGCCCCTCGCGGCCGCCCAGCGCGGTCATCTCGGTGAACATCTTCTCGGTGTTCTCGGCGCCGAACTTGCGGCTCAGCGACTCCCGCAGCGGCATGGGCTCATCCGGCTCGGCCGGGTCCAGCTGGTGCGGCAGATGGCGGATTTCGAGCTGGACCTCGTCGCGCAGGGCGGCGGCGGCCTGCCGCAGCCGGTTGCGCCCTATCCGGCACCAGGGGCAGGCGATGTCCGCGTAGACGTCGATGGTCAGCTGCTTCGGGTTCTGCACGGGGGCTCCTTCGTTCGGGCCGGGGGTTCACATCGACGGGTTCACGTCGAGGGGCTTCACATCGACTGCGCGAACAGCACGGCCAGTCCGGCCGCGATCAGGGCGAGCACTGCGGCCGGGAGGGTCTCGCCCACCGAGTCGGAGGCCCTGCGGTGGTACACCACCGCCCCCGCCATCGTCAGGAAGAGTCCGATCGCGGCTGCCGCGCCAAGCGGCTTCACGGCGAGGCCGATGAGCAGCCCGACCGCGCCGGCCACCTCGGCGACGCCGATCAGCCGGAAGTTCTGGAAGGACAGTCCGAAGTGGTCGGCGCTCTTGCGCATGCTCGCGGCACCGGCGAGCTTTGCGCCGCCCGAGCCCAGGAAGACGGCTGCGAGCACCCCCGAAACGACTGCCAGCGTCACGGTCATGGATGGAATCTCCCTACTTCGTCACTTCGTCACGGGTTCGTGCTCGTGTCTTCCGAGCCCGTATCGGGCGGTGCCGTCCGGGCGTACGGCGTTCTCCAGGAGTGCGGTGGCGTTGTACGTCCGGGAGATCTCCGCGAGTTCCTCCGGTGCCATGACCTCGTGGATGTCGGTGAAGCCTCCGGGAGCCCGGCGGTGGACGACGTCGATGGCGCGTTCCGGGCCCATGGCGCGGTTGGCGGCCTGGATCGCGGTGAGGGCCGGGCGGCGCTCCGCCTGGAACTCCGCGAGTCCCCGGTCGATGTCGTGGTGGTGCGCGTCCAGATGCCAGGCGAGGGCGCGCCCGTCGAGGACGGCCTGGGTCGCCCCGTTGGATCCGACCGGGTACATCGGGTGCGCGGCGTCGCCGAGGAGGACGACGCGGCCGTGCACCCAGCTCTCCAGCGGATCCCGGTCCTGCATCGGGTACTCGAGGATCTGTGCGGCGTTCTCGATCAGGTACGGGATGTCGGCCCAGGGGACGTTCCAGTCGCCGTAGTGCCGCAGGACCTCTTCGGTGCGGGTGGCCGGGTCCGTCGCACTGCCGGTCAGGGCGGTGCGGGGCAGTCCGGTGACCCAGTTGACGAGCGTACGGCTCTCCGTGGCACCGGCCGGGACGATCGGGTAGATGACCAGCTTGTGCCGGTCGTCCCCGAGCACCACCATGGAGCGCCCGCCGAGGTAGGGCGGTGCCCAGGTGGTGCCGCGCCACATGATCATGCCGTTGGTGCAGGGGGCACCCTCGTGCGGGTGGAGGGCGGCACGTACCGCGGAGTGCAGTCCATCGGCGCCCACGAGCAGATCGGCCGTGGTCTCGCTGTGCGTCCCGGCGGCCCGGTGCTCGACGGTGACGCGGACCCGCCCGCCCGGCTGCTGGTCGCAGCCGGTCACGCGGGCGTCGGTCAGGACGGCCCTGGGCCCGAGCCGTTCCCGTACCGCATCGAGCAGCGTCTGCAGCAGATGGCCCCGGTGGATGGAGAGCTGGGGCCAGCTGTATCCGGCGGCGAGCCCGCGCGGCTCGCGCCAGATGAGGCCGCCGGTGCGGTGGTAGAGGAAGAAGTCCGCGGTCTGCACGGCCCGTTCGGCCAGGCGCTCGTAGAGACCCAGGTCCGTGAGTTCGCCGATGGCGTGCGGGAGGATGTTCAGCCCGACGCCGAGCGGGCGGATCTCCGCGGCCGCCTCCAGGACCCGTATGCGGGTGTAGCCCGCGGCGTGCAGGCTGAGCGCGGTCACGAGACCGCCTATCCCCGCCCCGGCGACGACGATCTCGGAGTCCCGGCCGTCAGCCATGGACCGCCTCCCTGGCCGCCGGGGCGGCGGCCCGCCAGCGGACGAGGGTGACGTTTTCCTTGGTGAGCGCGAGTATCTGGTGGAGCAGGGTGATGCTGCCGTTGCCGCTGCCGAGTTCGTACAGCCGGACCTCGTCGCGGTAGGCCTTGCGGGCGATGGTCAGGTGCTTGCCGCGGAAGACGGTGAGGGTGCGGAGCACGGCGGCCAGCGACCGTGCCGTGTCCAGCAACTGCGGCGGCGGGGCCCCGGCGGCCGCGTCCCCGACGCCGGCCTCGGTGAGCGCCGCCTCCACCTTGGTCACCAGCGACGGGCCGTTGGACCAGCCGGCGAGCAGGGCCCGCCACTGCGGGAGGGTGTGCGGCGCGACCTCGTCGATGAAGGCGTCGTAGACCGGGTCTCCCCGGTCGGAGGCCCAGATCACCATGTCCACCAGGAAGAGCGGCACATGGGCGGCGGCCGGCCCGAAGTAGCTGCGGCCGTCGACGGTGATGTCCTCGTAGTACGGGCGCACCTGCTGGGCGAAGAACTCGGGGGTGACCTTCTCGGTCACCATGGTGATCAGCTCGTCGAAGATGCTGACGGACCGGTCGACCTGGTCGAGCAGCTGCGCCGTCTCCTGGTCCGCCGGGTCGGCGTCGTACAGCAGGGAGCACAGATCGACGGCGTCGGCCACATGGGGCAGCGACAGCCGTGCCCCGTCCATCAGAAAGCCCTCCATCTTGTCGCCGGTGTACATGCGCCGGCGGAAGTTGGTGGGGTTCCACTCCGTGTAGTGGTGCACGGTGTCGCGAGGCACCATGCCGGTGCTGCGGCCGAGTTCGACGAGGATCGGTTCGGCTTCCGGTACGGCCTCGACCGGCTGGGTGCCGTGCCGCTTGAGCGAGCCGAGGAGGAGCCCGAGGTCGCGCATGGCGGCGAGCCGCTCGGGGAGGGAGTAGGAGCCGACGGTGTCGAGGTCGGGGAGGAGCCTGCGGAGCGCGTCGACGAGCGCGGGCACGTCGGCGGTCGCGTTGATTCCGGGCAGTCGGGGATAGAAGCTGTCGGCCCGCAGCGGGTCCAGTGCGCTGACGGTCCGTATGTCGCAAGGGTCGGTACGGTGCGGTAGCCGGGTGATCGGCATGGTCGTTGTCCGTCCGTTCGCTACTGACTCGCCGTGACTTACTTGCCGTGGAGCTGGCGGAGGTGGTCATAGGTCGTCGGCAGGGTGGACAGGAGCTCACTCTGCTTCTTCTTGATCTCCGCGAAGACGGCGTCCGCGCTGTCGATCGACGCGGGTCGGTGGGTGAGCTCGGGGAGAGTGCGGTCGGGCGTCATGCCGAGACCGGCGAAGATGCAGTAGTAGTTGCTGTTCTGCCAGAAGTTGCGGAACTCGGCCTCGAAGTTGTCGTAGTACGTGGTCTCGTCGGTGACCGCCATGTTCACGGCCAGGCCGGCGCGATACATGGCGATCTTCTCCTGGAATCCGTCCGCCAGCCGGAGCTCCTTGTTGGCCCTCCAGAAGGGCGTGTCGATGCGTGGGGCGAAGGAGAAGTGGGCCTGGATGAAGTCCCGCGAGTCGTCGAACATGATCTCGATCTCACGGTTGAAGCTGTCGATCAGCACCGGGTCGAAGCGCTTGTCGGGGAAGTGCTTGGCGAGCTGGTATATCGCGGCGGTGATGAAGTAGATCCCGGTCGACTCCAGCGGCTCCAGGAAGCAGGAGGAGAGGCCGATGCTCACACAGTTCTTGACCCAGGTACGGCGGTTGCGTCCGACCCGGAAGCGGACGTGGTTGAAGTCGGTCCCCTTGGGGTCCAGGTTCCACAGCCGGCAGAACTCGTCGGTCGCCTCGTCCTGGTCGGCGAAGCGGCTCGAGTAGACGTAGCCCGAGCCGAACCGGCCGAGCATGGGGATCTTCCAGGTCCAGCCCGACTTCATGGCGATGGCCGAGGTGTAGGGCTCGACGCCGTGCTGCGCGTCGTCGTGCGGGACGGCGGTGGCCACGGCCCGGTCGTTGAGCAGGAAGTCGCTCATGTCGAGGAACGGTTCCCGCATGGCCTGGTTGATCAGCAGACCGCGGAAGCCCGAGCAGTCGACGAAGAGGTCGGCGTCCAGCTGCAGTCCGCCCTTGGTGCGCAGCGCGGTGATGAAGCCGCGCTGGTCGAGCAGCGCCTCGGTCATCTCGTCCTGGATGTGCCGCACCTTCTGGCGCTCGGTGGCGAAGCGGCGCAGCATGTCCGCGACCTGCTGCGCGTCGAAGTGCCAGGCGTAGTTGGTCCACCGCTGCCCGTCGAGGGTCTTGGGCGCCAGCTTGGCGTCCAGGACCGGGGGCTCGCGGTAACAGGCGTAGTCGAAGGGCTCGTCCGTCTGCCCGGTCAGCTTCTGGTGCGTCCAGTAGTGGGAAAGCGGGAGGCGGTCGTGGTTCGGCAGGATGCCGAAGCAGTGGTAGAAGTGGTCGGTCGAGGAGCCGAAGGGCCGCGGCGCGGCCTCTCCCTCTCCCCCGGTGCGCCAGTTGATGAACTTGATGCCCATCTTGTAGCTGGCATTGCACTCGCGCATCCACTCGTCCTCGTCGAGCCCGAGGAAGTCGAACAGGACGCGCTGCAGATTGGGGATGGTCGCCTCCCCGACACCGATCTTGGGGATGGAAGGCGCCTCGAGCACGGTGAATTCCACCGTCTCCCCGAATGCCTTCGCCAGGTAGGAGGCCGTCATCCAGCCGGCGGTTCCGCCACCGAGTATGACGACCTTCTGAATCCGGTTGCTCATCGTTCCCGTGCCCCCTCGCGAGATTTTCCCAATTGAGCTCGGAAGGGGCGAATCCCCCGCCCTCCGATGCGGCCGACGCTAGTTCACGCCGAATCCGCGAGTCAATATCCACCAAAATTGAACAACGCGAACACGCCAATGAATGAATTATCAACGACGCGCTGACCAGGTGCGCAGCACGATTTTCGACATCCCGATCACACCCGAAGTGGCGCACCTCGTGCTGTTAACTTTCTTTTGGTGGACTCCCGCCGCTCCGGCCGGCCGCAGGGCGCTCAAGTATCCTGTTGACATTCGTCGAATGCCGTGGGTAGCGTCGGGCGCAACCAAGACGTTCGGCCTCAATTCCGGAATTTCCGAGTCCGCTCCCCCTCTATCATATTCGCGCGACAGCCCGAATGAAGGTGCCTGTGGTGAGCAATTCCATTACCCGGACGATTTCGCAAACGAATACCGAGCAAGCACCGGGTGACGGGGGTCGCCACGTGGACCTCCGGCCGTTCATGTCCCGTTTCCCTACGGGCGTGGCCGTCATCACCGCGCTGGACGCTCTGGGAGCGCCCTGGGGCATGACGTGCACCTCGGTGTGCAGCGTCTCGCTGCGTCCGCCGACCCTGCTGGTCTGCCTTCGGCTCGGCAGCCCCACGCTGCGGGCCGTGCTCGATCTGCGTACCTTCGGCCTCAATCTGCTGCACTCGGACGCGCGCGGTACCTCCGAGCTCTTCGCCTCCGGGGACGCGGACCGATTCGAGCGGGTGCGGTGGCAGCTGGACGAGGAGGCGGCAGGCCCGCATCTGATCGAGGACGCCCACACGACGGCGGACTGCGACGTGGTGCACACCGCTCCGGTCGGCGACCACATGGTCGTCTTCGGCGAGGTCCGCCGCGTCACCGAGCAGCGCCAGCCCACACCGCTGCTCTACGGGCTGCGCCGGTACGCCTGCTGGAAGGGCCTCACGGAGTAGCCCGCAACCGGCGCCGACAACCCAGTGACCGTCACACGGAGCAGCGCAGTCGTCCCGCGTCGCACCCGAACCGGAGGTCTCTTCCGCATGCCCGGCCCCCACGCCCCGAACGGCCCTTCCCCGTCCGGCCCTTCGCAGCCCGGCCCTTCGCAGCCCGGTCGCGCCCGGCCGGGACCCTCCCGCCCCGGACCCGTCCCGATCGCCGTCGTCGGCCTCGGCTGCCGTTTCCCGGGCGCGGACTCCCCCGCCCGGCTCTGGCAGCTGCTCTGCGACGGGGAGGACACCACCGGCGAGGTCCCGGCCGACCGCTTCGACGTGGAACCGCTCCTCTCCGACACCCCGGAGCCCGGCAAGCTGCTCAGCCGGCGCGCCGGCTACCTCGCCGACCCGTACGGCTTCGACGCGGACTTCTTCGGCCTCACGGACGAACAGGCCACCGAACTCGACCCGCAGCAGCGGCTGCTCATGATGACCGTCTGGGAGGCCTTCGAGGACGCGGGCGTCGTGCCGGAGCGGATCGCCGGCAGCCGCAGCGGCGTCTACGTCGGCTACTCCAACGCGGACTACGGCGAGCGGCAGTACCGTGCCGGGCTGGCCTCGCTCCGCCCCTCGACGGTCAAGAACTACCCGAGTCTGCTCTCCGGCCGCCTCTCCTTCGTCTTCGATCTCCGCGGCCCCAGCGTCTCCCTCAACACCGCCTGCTCCTCCTCCCTCACCGCGGTCCATCTGGCCTGCCAGAGCCTGCGCGCGGGAGAGACCGGGCTCGCGGTGGCCGCCGGAGTGAACCTCAAGTTCCTGCCCGACGAGGACGTGCTCTTCTCCCAGGTCCGCATGGTCGCGCCGGACGGACGGAGCAAGTTCGGCGACGTACGCGCGGACGGTTTCTCCCCCGGCGAGGGCATAGGAGCGGTCGTCCTCAAGCGGCTGGACACGGCCGTCGCCGACGGCGACCGCATCCGCGCGGTCATCCTCGGCAGCGCGGTCACCAACGACGGCTCCGGGAGCGGGGTCGTACTGCGGCCGACGTCGGAGGGCCAGCGGCAGACGATGGAGTGGGCGTACGAGGACGCGCGCGTCGACCCTGCCGAGGTCGACTACGTCGAGGCACACGGCACCGGCACCCCGCTGATCGACCCGCTGGAGCTGACCGCCTTCGGGGAGGTGTTCGCCAAGGGCAGGCCCGCGGACAGGCCGCTCGTGGTGGGCTCCGTGAAGACCAACGTCGGCCACGCCCAGGCGGCCGCGGGAATGGCCGGGCTGATCAAGACGGTGCTCTGCCTGGAGCACCGCACCGCACCGCCCAGCCTGCACTTCGAGACGCCCAATCCGAAGATCCCCTGGGAGCGGCTCCCGCTGACCGTACCGACCACCGCGACGCCGCTCGGGAGGCCCGGCACTCCGGTCGTCGCGGGCGTCAGCAGTCAGGGCCTCTCCTGTACCAACGCGCACGTCGTGCTCCGCGAGGCGGACTCCCACGAGCGCCCCCGCACCCCGACCGGCCGAGGACGCCGGCCCTTCACCGTCACCGCGAAGGACCCCCGTGCCCTGGAGGAGCTGGTACGCCGGTACGTGGACTACCTCGCACCCGGCGGCGAAGGACAGGGCCACGCCCTGCGGGACATCTGCTACAGCGCCTCCGTGCGCCGCCAGCGCTTCGGACACGGCTTCGCGACCACGGCGGAGACGCACGAGGAACTCGCCGCCGCCCTCAGGTCGTTCCTGTCGGGCACCGCGGACGGTTCGGCCGAGGGCCCGCAGGACTCCCAGGACCGGCAGGGTTCCCAGGACCAGCAGGACGCCCAGGACCCGCATGGCTCCCTGGACGCCCAGGACCCGCATGACTCCCTGGGCCTCTCGGACGCCGGCGTTACGGAGTGGGGCGACGCCCGCTTCGTACCGCTGCCGTCCTACCCCTGGCAGCTGCGCCGCTTCCGCCAGGGAAGCCCGGCATGATGCACAGCGTCGCCGCGGCGGGATCCGCCGAAGCCGTCGCCGGGATCGTGCTGGCCGATCTTGCCCTGATCCTGGCGGCGGCGGCCGCCCTCGGGAAGCTCGCCGAGCGGCTGCGGCAGCCCGCCGTGATCGGCGAGATCGTCGCGGGCCTCGCGCTCGGCCCCGCCCTGCTCGGTCTGATCCCGGGCGCGACGGATCTCCTCCTGCCCGCCCAGGCCCGCCCCTATCTCCAGGTCCTCGCCCAACTGGGCCTGGTGCTCTTCATGTTCGGCGTCGGCTACCACTTCGACCTGCGTGGCCTGCGCGGCTCGGGGCGACAGGTCACCGCGGTCTCGCTCACCTCGGTGGCGCTGCCGTTCGTGCTGGGCGCGGGGCTGGCGGTCGCGCTCCATCCGTGGTTCGACACCTCGCAGATGTCGACGGACGGGCTGCTCGGCCCCGTACTGTTCCTGGGCGCCGCGATGTCCATCACGGCCTTTCCCGTACTGGCGCGCATCATCACGGAACGCGGACTGCAGAAGGAGCGCATCGGCAACGTCGCCCTGGCCTGTGCGGCGATCCAGGACGTGCTGGCCTGGGGCATCCTCGCCGCCGTCGTGGCCGTCGTGCACGCCGAGGGCGGCGGCCCGCCGGTACGCATGGTGCTCACCACCGCGGCCTTCGGCCTGCTGCTCGTCCGGGGCGTGCGCCCCGCGCTGGCCTGGCTGCTGTCACCCCGCCGCCGCTGGGCCGGCAGCGCCGCCCTCGTGCACGCCGTACTCGTCACCGGTCTGCTGCTGTCCGCGTGGGCCACCCACTCCATCGGCCTGCACGCCGTCTTCGGCGCCTTCGCCTTCGGCGCGGTGGTGCCGCGCCGGCAGATCGACGCGGCAGCGCCCGAAGTGCCCGAGCGCATCGAGCAGACCAGCCTGCTGCTCCTGCCGGTCTTCTTCACCGTCACCGGCCTTTCGGTGGACCTGGCAGGACTGGGCACGCGTGGCTTCCTCATGCTCGTCGCGGTCACCGCCGTGGCCTGTGTCGGCAAGTTCGTCGGCGCCGCGGGCGCCGCCAGGCTGACCGGGTCCGGCGCCCGCGAGGCCACCGCCCTCGGAGTGCTCCTCAACACCCGGGGACTCACCGAGCTCGTGATCCTCAACGTCGGTCTCGGCCTGGGCGTGCTGGACACCCGGCTCTTCACCGCCATGGTCTGCATGGCGCTCATCACGACGGTGATGGCAGGCCCCCTGCTGCGCCTCACGCATCCGCCGGCTCCCCGCCCCAAGACCGTTCCGGCCGTACGCCCTGTGCCCGTCACGGCCGCCACCGAGCAGTCAGAGAACTGATCAGAGTTCAGAGAGCTGAGAGGCGATTCCGTGCTCAACACCGAACACCCGGCAGGTTCCCCCGCGGAGGAGTTCCAGAAGTTCCCGCTGACAGAGATCCAGTACGCCTACTGGGTCGGCCGGGGCTCCAACTTCGTCCTGGGGAACGTGGCCCCCCACGCCTACTTCGAGCTGGAAGGGCGCCGGCTCGACCCCGATGTGCTCTCGCACGCCTGGCGCAGGCTGATCGAGCGCCACGGCATGCTCCGGGCCGTCGTGGGGCAGGACGGCCGGCAGCAGATCCTGGAAACAGTCCCCGAGTTCCGTATCCGATGTACCGACTTACGCTCCGCACCCGAGGACGAAGCGGAGCGTACCCTCATGGCCGTCCGTGAGGAGATGTCGCACCACGTCTACACGGCCGCCGACTGGCCGCTGTTCGACATACGGATGTCCCGGCTCCCCGGGCACGACCGGCTCCACATAAGCCTCGACCTGCTCATGGTCGACCTGGCCAGCCTCACGCTCCTGTTCAGCGAATGGAGCGCCCTGTGCCAGGACCCCGACCGCACGCTCCCGCCCGTCGACGTGACCTTCCGCGACTACGCACTGGCGCTGGAGCGGGGCTCCGAGGCCCCCCGCCACCAAAAGGCACTCGACTACTGGACCTCCAGGGCCGAGACCCTCGCACCGCCCCCCGATCTTCCCCTCGCCAAGTCCCCGGTCAGCGTGCACAAGCCCCGCTTCACGCACCGCGCTTTCCACCTCCCCGAGGACCGGTGGAAGCGGCTGCAGGAGCGCTGCGAGGAGCGCGGTCTGACGCCCACCGCCGTGCTGGCCACGCTCTTCTCCGAGGTGCTGGCCGTCTGGAGCGGCACACGACGCTTCACGCTCAATCTCACCCTGTTCAACCGGCTGCCGCTGCTGCTCGCCGAGAACGAGGCGGGCAGGCGGATCGTCCATCCCCATCTGCGCCACATGGTCGGCGACTTCACCTCGATCTGCCTGCTGGAGATGGACGCCACCGGCGGCCGTCCGCTCGCGGAACGTGTGGAGACCACGCAGGCACAGCTCCAGCAGGATCTGCGCCACCGCCAGGTCAGCGCGCTGCAGACACTGCGCGAGCGCCGCCGTCGCGGGCTGCAGAGCGGGTTCGAGACGATGCCGGTCGTGTTCACCAGTGGTCTGGGCACCGCGGCCGATGTCTCCGGCGCGATGGAGTACTTCGGCGACATCACGTACCGGATCAGCCAGACCCCGCAGGTGTGGCTCGACCACCAGGTCGTCGACCTCACCGGGTCGCTCGATCTGACGTGGGACTGTGTGGAGGAGCTCTTCCCCGAGGGCCTGCTCGACGACATGTTCGCCACGTACTGCGACATGGTCGCGAGGCTGGCGTCCGACGACACCATGTGGGGCGAGGAGCCCGTCGTCACGCTGCCGCACCACCAGCTGACCGGCCGCACGCGGGCCAACGAGACCGCAGGCCGCCGGCCTGCCGGGCTGCTCCATGAGCCGCTGCTGGACCTGGCCGCCCGGCACCCCGACCGGCCCGCCGTGCTGTCCACCGCGGGCACCGTGACCTACGGCGAGCTGGCCGGCCACGCCCGGGCCATCGCCGGGCGGGTCACCGCGGCCGCGGGCCGAGGGGGCCTCAAGGACCGGCCGGTGGGCATCACGCTGCCGAAAGGCGCCGACCAGGTCGCCGCCGCCTACGGTGTGATGATGGCCGGCGGCGCCTATCTGCCCGTGAACGCCGGGCTCCCGGCACAGCGGAGGGCCCGCATCCTCGACGACGGCAGGGCACTGGCCGTCCTCACCGACAAGGCGCTGGACAGCGAGCTGGAGTGGCCCGATGGCGTGCCGCGCGTCCTGGTGCACCGGGACGAGGCCCCGGACGGCGGCCCCGTCCGCCACCCGTCGGGCCCCGCAGACCCGGAGAATCTGGCGTACGTCATCTACACCTCCGGATCGACCGGCGCGCCCAAGGGCGTGATGATCGAGCACCACGCCGCCCTCAACACCGTCGTCGACATCAACGAGCGGTTCGGCATCGGACCCCGGGACCGCGTCCTCGGCCTCGCCGACCTGGGCTTCGACCTGTCGGTCTACGACCTCTTCGGCACCTTCGCCGCAGGCGCCACGCTGGTGCTGCCCGCCCCGGAGATGCGCTCGGAACCCGCGCACTGGGCCGAGGTCATGGGCCGGCACGGGGTGACCGTGTGGAACTCCGTCCCCGCGCAGATGCTGATGCTGGTGGAGCATCTGGAGGCCGGCGGCGAGATTCCCGACGGGCTGCGCCTGGTGATGCTCAGCGGTGACTGGATTCCCGTCGACCTGCCCGACCGTATCCGCGCGTTGTGGCCCGACGCCACGGTCATCAGCCTGGGCGGCGCCACCGAGGCGTCGATCTGGTCGATATACCACCCTGTCGACAAGGTCCCCGCGGGCGCCAAGAGCGTGCCGTACGGCATACCGCTGCGCAACCAGACCTTCCACGTCCTGGACTCACGCCTCGAGCCGTGCCCTGTGTGGACCGCGGGCGAGCTCTACATCGGCGGTGCGGGGCTGGCGCGGGGCTACTGGGCCGACGAGGAGCGTACGGCCGCGAGCTTCGTCCGGCATCCACAGACCGGTGAACGGCTTTACCGCACGGGCGACTTCGGGCGTTACACGCCGGACGGGACGATCGAGTTCCTGGGCCGGCGGGACGGCCAGGTGAAGATCAACGGCCATCGGGTCGAGCTGGGCGAGATCGAGGCCGCGCTCACGCGCCACCCCGGCGTCGACAGCGCCGTGGTCGTGAAGTCCTCCGACGACCGGGGCGCCGCCCGCCTGCTCGGATACGTCGTGCCGTCGAAGGAGCGCGACGCGGAAGCGGCGCGGGACGCGAAAGGGCGGGACGCGAAAGGGCGGGACGCGAAAGGGCGGGACGCGAAAGGGCGGGACGTCGAGAGGCAGGACGTCGAGAGGCAGGACGCGGAGGGGCGGCATGCGCTGTTCGTGACGGAGCGCGCGGACCCCGAGGTACGCCGGAACCAGTGGCAGGCGCTGTGCGGCACCGCCGGCCGGCCCGCCATCGGCCCCGGCCCGGATGCGTTGCGTACCGCCTGGGACACGCTGAACGAGGTGCACACCACCGCCACCGCCGCCGCCTTCCGCGCCTTCGGGCTGCCGCATGCCCCCGGTGAGCGGTTCGACCCCGCGGCCCTGCGCGGCGCCGGCGTCGCACCCCGCTACGAGCGCTGGCTCGCCCGGGGTGTCCAGGCCCTGGAGCGGAGCGGACATCTGCGGCGGGAGGCGGCCGGGCTGAAGGTCGCGCGGGAGCTTCCCACGGAGCTCTCCCCGGAGCTCGCGGAGCGCACCCGCACGGTGCTGGGGGACGTGCTGGAGATCCCCGAGGACGTCAGCGACTGGATGCTGTCGCTCGCCGGGGACCTCGCCGGAGTGCTCACGCAGAGCATCCACTCCGCCGAGTTGTACGCCTCCGACCGCACGCCCGGCGTCTATGAGCGGCTGTTCGGCCCGACGTACGCGGCCGCGACCGACGCGGTGCGTGAGATGGTCGGCCGGTGGCCCGCCGACCGTCCCCTGAACGTCATGGAGGTCGGCGCCGGGTACGGCTCACTGACCCAGCACCTGCTGCCGCTGCTGCCGGAGGACCGCACGGAGTACGTCTTCACGGACATCTCGCGCTACTTCACCGACCGGGCGCAGTCCGCCTTAGCCGACTTCCCGTTCGTACGCTACGAGTTGTTCGACCTGGACCAGCCGCCCGCGACCCAGGGGTTCGAGAACCAGTCGGCCGACCTGGTCGTCGCGGCGAGCGTGCTGCACGACATGCGCCGGATCCGGCGGACGCTGCACGGACTGCGGACCGTGCTGGCGCCGGGCGGCGTCCTCCTGCTGGTCGAGCAGACCACGTTCCACCCGTGGTTCGACCTGGTCATGGGGATCCAGCAGGGCTTCGACAACTTCGAGGACACCGACCTGCGTACCGGCCACTGTCTGCTGGACCACGAACAGTGGCGGCAGGAGCTGGCGGCCGCCGGGTTCACCGACACGGCCGTGCTCACCACGTCCGGCGGACCTGCCTCCGTGGGCTTCGACGTGATCGTCGCCCAGGGCCCGGACACACGTCGCCGGTTCGCCCCCGAGGAGCTGCGGGCGTTCGCCGCCGAGCAGTTGCCCAAGCACATGGTGCCGGCCCAGCTCTTCGCGCTGGACGAGCTCCCGCTCAGCGGGACCGGGAAAGTGGACCGCGCGGCGCTGGCGAAGGCCGGAGCGCGCAGCACCCTGCGCGGCAGGCCGGCCAAGCCGCCACGCACCGACCGGCAACGCAAGCTGGTCGAGATGTGGCAGGACGTGCTGGGCCTGAGCAGGGTGGATCTGGCCGACGACTTCCTGGAGGCGGGCGGCGACTCGCTGCTCGCGGCGCGGCTGGTGGCCCAGCTGCAGTCCGCGTTCGACGTCGTCGTACCGGTCGGGACGGTCCTGCAGTACACGACGGTGGAAGCGCTCGACGGCCATCTCGAGCAGCTCCTCGGCCCGTCCGAGCTCATGCCGGAGGAGAAGTGATGAACAACCGCACCACCCTTTCCGCGCCCGCGGTCGAGTTGAGCCATGAGACGGTCGTCGACTGGATCACCGGATTCCTGGCGGAGATCCTCGACATCACCCCGAACGAGATCGACCCGACGACGCCCCTGGACCACCTCGGCGTCGACTCGGCGACCACACTGGTGATCTGCGCCGGGTTCCGCGAGGAGCTGGGGATCCAGGTGCGCCCCAGGGACGTCTTCGACCACTTCACGGCCGACGCGCTGGCACGCCATCTGTCGGGGCCCGTCACCGGCACCGGGCCGCTCACCGGGACCGGGCCGCTCCCGGCGGGAGTGTGAGGCATCCATGACCATCGTCGCGTCGCCCCGCTGGCTGATCAGCGGGGCGCCGCGGCCGACCGCCCCCAAGCTCTACTGCTTCGCGCACGGGGGCGGTTCGGCCGCGGAATACCTTCGCTGGGCCCGCGATCTGCGAGGCACCGAGCTGCACGCCGTACAGCTGCCGGGCCGTGGTTCGCGGGCCGCCGAGCCGGTTCTCACGTCGATGGACGCACTGGTCGAGGCGTTCCTCGCCGACGTGCCGCTCGGCGGTCCTGCGCCGTACGCCTTCTTCGGGCACAGCCTCGGCGCGCTCGTCTCGTACGAGATCACCCGCGCCCTGCGCGCGGCCGGGCGCCGTCTGCCCGCCCGGCTGATCGTGTCCGGCTTCCCCGCGCCTCATCTCCACCGGCAACGGACCGCCGAACCGCTGCACCGGCTGCCCGACACGGACCTCGTCGAAGCGGTGTCCAGGATCCACGGCGGCATCCCGGAAGAGGTCCTGGCCTCATCGGAGTTGCGTACGCTCACGGCGACCCCGCTGCGGGCCGACTACCAACTCCTGGAGACGTACTCCTGGCGGGCCGAGGACCCCCTCCCCGTTCCGGTCACGGTCTTCGGCGGCCGGGACGACCGCGTCACGCGCGAGCAGCTGGAGGCGTGGCAGGACCACACGACGGCCGAGGTGACCGTGCGGCAGTTCCCCGGGGGCCACTTCTATCTGCGTGAGCAGCCCGCCGTCGTACTGCGGGCGCTCGCCGGAGCCGTCGGCGCGCTCCGCGCTGCGGAGAAGAGCACACCGTGCTGACCTTCGCCGCCGCGTCCCTGGTCCTCGTCATGATCCCCGGCCCCGACCAGGCCCTGATCACGCGGAACGCACTCGCGGGCGGCCGGAAGGCCGGGCTGCTGACGATGGTCGGCGGAGTGCTCGGCCTGAGCGTCCACGTCGCGGCGGCGGTCCTGGGCATCTCCGCGCTGCTGGTCGCCTCGGCGACGGCGTTCACCGTCCTGAAGGTCGTGGGCGCCGTCTATCTGGCGTGGATGGGCATCGCGACCCTCCGCAGCGCCCGGCGCACCATGACGGACGACACCGCGGACGGTGACGGCGATGCCGCGCAGAAAGGCACGAAGTACCTGCGGCACGGCTTCCTCTCCAACGCGCTCAACCCCAAGGTCGCGCTGTTCTTCGTGACCTTCCTGCCCCAGTTCCTGCCACCCGGGGGGAGCGTGCTGCCCAGAGCGCTGCTGCTGTCCCTGGTCTTCGCCGTGATCTACCTGCTGTGGTTCAGCACCTACGTGATCACGGTCGACCGCCTGGGCAGAGTGCTCCGCCGTCCACGGGTGCGGGCCCGGATCGAACAGGTCACGGGAGTCCTGCTCATCGGCTTCGCGGCACGGCTGGCCCTGCAGTCGCCCTAAGTGCCCCGCGAGTTCGATCGCGTGGGCCCGTCACTGACCCGCGAAGCCGTCCAGCGCCGCGAGGACATGGGCACGTGTCGTGGCGCTGCCCAGGTGGCCCGCGTCCTCCACGACGAGCAGCTCCGCATCCGGCCAGGCACTGGCGAGCTCCCATGCGGTGTCGAGCGGGCCGGACACGTCGAGGCGGCCGTGGACCAGTACGCCCGGGATGCCCGCCAGCCGGTGGGCGTCGCGCAGCAGGGCTCCCTCCTCCAGCCAGGCGCCGTGGGAGAAGTAACGGGAGCAGATGCGTACGAGGGCGAGTCGGTCGGCCGGGGGACGGTCGCCGTACGGGTTGGAGGTGCCGTTCGTCTCGCCGGACAGGACCGCGTCCTCCCAGGCGCACCAGTCGGCGGTGGCCTTGGCGCGGACTGCGGGATCGGGGTGCTCCGCCAAGCGGGCGTAGGCGGCGACGATGTCGCCGTCGCGTGGCGTGCCCGGGGCTCCGGCGAGGAAGCGTTCCCACTGCTCGGGGAAGAACCGGCCGGCGCCCCGGTAGAGCCAGTCGATCTCCGAACGCCGGGTGGTGGTGACGCTCGCGATGACGATCCGGGACACCCGCTCGGGGTGCCGTTCGGCATAGGCCAGGATCAGTGTGGAGCCCCACGAACCGCCGTACAGCAGCCAGCGGTCGATGCCCAGATGCTCCCGAAGCAGCTCCATGTCCGCGATCAGATGCCGGGTGGTGTTGTGCCGCATGTCGGTCGCGGGATCGCTCGCATGCGGGGTACTGCGTCCGCAGCCACGCTGGTCGAACAGAATCACCCGGTACCGGTCCGGGTCGAAGTATCGGCGCGCGCCGGGGCCGCACCCTGATCCCGGACCGCCGTGGACGACGAGTGCGGGTTTGCCGTCGGGATTGCCGCAGGCCTCCCAGTACACGAGGTTGCCGTCACCGACGTCGAGCATGCCCTGCTCGTACGGCTCGATCGGCGGGTAGGGCTGACCCATGATCAGGCCCTGTCGCTGGGACGGGACTTGTGCCGGAACGACGGAGGGGTGCCCATTGCCCTTCATGCCGTTGATTCAAGCATGCGCCCGACGAGGTCGATGACCTTCGTTCACCCGCCCCAGGCGGCGCCAGGCTTGGCCGCCGAGGGCGTGCAGGTGGTGGCAGGCGCGCGGCACTCCTCCGACGGGCTGGACGCGTTGGTCCAGGGCGGGAACGTCCCCTTGGTGCAGGTGGATCTGGCCGAGCGCGGCGAGCGGGACGGCCGCCGCCCGGTCGTGGTCCGGCGTGGCCGGCTTGGTGGCGAGCATGTCCGCGGGGACGGTGGGACGCGGGGCACACGGCGACGAGCGCTTCACCCGCCGTCGGCTCGGGGTGCGCGAGAACGCCCCTGGGGCGGGCGCGCGCCGTCACCGGAGCCCGGCTGAGCGGGCCTGGTGACGGCTCACTGGTGGGCGCGCCGCCCTGCTACGGGCAGCTGATGCGTGTGTCGCCCGGGTCGGTGGTGCAGGTGTCGAAGCCGGAGCCGCCGTCGGCCGTGTCGTTGGCGGCGGTGTTGTCGACGGTGTTGAGGTTGTCGTTGCCGTACGAGCCGGTCAGGACGTCGCTTCCGGGGCCGCCGTTGAGGGTGTCGTTGCCGTAGCTGCCGTCGATGTTGTCGTTGCCGGGGCCGCCGTAGGCGGTGTCGTTGCCGAAGCCCGGGCGGATGGTGTCGTTGCCGCCGAGGCCGCAGATGACGTCGTTGCTGAAACCGCCGGTCAGGTTGTCGGCGCCGCTGGTGCCGATGATCGTGCAGCCGCGGGCGTTGTTCACGGTGGTGGTCGCCGTGGCGGTGTTGTTGGCGGGCACGGGGTCGGATTCCGTGGCGCTGGCCGTGGCGGTGTCGGAGAGGGTGCCGGTGGCCCGGGGCTCCGCCACGACGGTCACGGTCGCGGAGGCGTCGGGGAGGAGGGCGCCCAGGGTGCAGTTCGCGCTGGTGGCCGTGGTCGCGCAGGTGCCCTGGCTCGGCGTGGCCGACAGCAGAGTGCCTCCGGCTCCGGTGAGGGTGTCGGCCAGGGTGACGCCGGTGGCCGCGGTGGCGCTGGTGTTGTGCACCGTCACGGTGTACGAGGCCTGGTCGCCGATGCTGACGGTGGCGGGGCCGGTCTTGGTGACCGCAAGGTCGACGGTGTCCGGGGGCGGGGTGCCGGTGCCGTCCTGGTAGCGGGCCAGGGCGAAGTCGCCGGCGCCGCCGCCCCCGGCAGCGACGATCTTGCCGTCGGACTGCAGCGTCACGCCGTGGGCGAAGTCGACGACGCCGCCGCCGAAGCTGGTGGACACCCTGCCGCCCACACCGAACCCGGCGTCGAGGCTGCCGTTCGAGAGGTAGCGGCCGAGCAGGAAGCCGCCGGAGCCGCGGCCTGCGACCACGATCTTGCCGTCCTGCTGCAGCACCGCATCCTTGGCCTGGCCGCCGGCGGTGATCACCCGGCCGTCGGTGTCGAAACTGGTGTCCAGGGCACCGTTGGAGTGGTAACGGGCCAGCAGGACACCGTCGCCGGAGCCGACAGCAACGATCTTGCCGTCGGGCTGGACCAGCACATCCTCACCGAAATCGGTGGAGCCGAAATCGGTGGTCACCAGGCCGTCGCCACTGAAGCCGGTGTCGAGGCTGCCGTCGGGGTTGTGGCGGGCCAGCGCGAAGTCGAAGGCGGTGGACCCGACATAGCCGACGGTGACGATCCTTCCGTCGGGCTGCAGCGCCAGGCCGAGGGCGATGCCGCCGGGCTCCTGCGGCACGCCGGGGGTGAAGTCGGTGATCACCGTGCCGTCGCCGCCGAACGTGGTGTCCAGGCTGCCGTCGACGGCGCTGAGGCGTACCAGCCCGAACCCTGCACCACCGCCATTGCCGGCGATGACGATCTTGCCGTCGGGCCGCACCGCCACGTCGGCGGCCTCCGAGGCGCCGCCGAATTCGCTGACGACCACCGTGCCGTCGCCGCCGAAAGTGGCGTCCAGGCTGCCGGTGGTGTCGTAGCGGGCCACCGTGAAGAAGCAGCAGCCCTCGTCGGGCACCTCGCTCACGCCGACGACCACGATCTTGCCGTCGGACTGCAGCGCCACGGCGTTGGCGATGTCGCTGCCTCCGTCGATGTCGGTGGACACCAGGCCGTCGACACTGAAGTCGGTGTCGAGGCTGCCGTCGGGGTTGTAGCGGGCCAGCGCGAAGTTCCCGGCGAAGTCCGCCGTGTCGAGGCCAACGGCGACGATCTTGCCGTCGGGCTGCACCGCCATGCCGCGTGCCTCCTCGCTGCTGTCGAAGAAGTCGGTGAGCACCTTGCCGTCGCCGCTGAACGTGGGATCCAGGTCGCCCGGGGCCGCCAGTGCCGCACCGGGCAGCGCCAGGGCGAGGGCCAGGCCCGCGAGGGCCGCCACCGCCGCTCGGCGCGCACCTGCTCTCACCCGGGTGCGCAGACCAGAAATGAACGTGGACATGCAGACCTCTCCGCTTCTCGTCACCGTGACAGCCACAGGACAGCCACAGCTTCCGGCCGTCCCCGGCCGCCGTCGGCGGCGACGCATCCGCGGCTGCGCCCACTGGCCCTCGAATCCACCCCCGTGGGTGAGGGCGTACATGCGAGAGCCCCCGCCCGTGGTCGGGCGGGGGCTCTGAGCAGCGGATTCGCCGGCCGAGGCCGGACCTCGCGTCAGCCCTGCGGGTTGAGCTCGATCGTCTGGGTCCGTTCGGCCGGGGTCTTGCCGAGCAGTGCCTTCTGCATCGCGTGGGCGACGTCGTCGGCCGACAGCGGGTGCTGCTTGCCGTCGCCCTTGGTGATCAGGATGCCGTCGAAGACCCCGTCCAGGAGCTCCTCGATCGCCTTCTTGTCGTAGACCTCGACCAGCCGGCCGTTGACCGGCTTCATGGAGAGGATCTTCGGAAGCGACCGGGCAGGACCGAACTGGATCTGCTTGCCGCCTGCCTTGATCGTGACCAGGCCGGACATCGCGGGCTCGGCGAACTCCTTCATCGCCCGGTCCAGTTCGGCCTTGGTGATGGTGGGCTGCCGGATGCCGACGGGCAGTTCGACCTCGTTCGTCCTGCCCGTCTCGACCTGGGCGCGGTACGCGTCCTTGACCGAGATCATCGACTGACGGACGTCCAGCGACTCTCCCGCCTTGCCCGGTACGGCGACGACCTTGCCCGGCTCGAACCGGATCGTGCCCTCGGTGGCCGAGCCGGAGGTGCCCGCCAGGTCGGTCAGCGCGACCTGGAGCTTCTCCTCGTCGACCGGGATGACCGGCTGGGCCTCCCGCTCGCCCCCGAAGAGGGAGCCGATGACCGAGACCGGGTTGTAGTCGCTGCCGGCCGCGTCCCTGACGGTCGCCTGGCTGTCGAGGGTGAGGCCCGCCTTGTCCGGGGCGAGCCGCTCCTTCTTGTTGCCCACCGTGAGCTGGAGCGGCGCGGTGGCGCGCCCGCCGAGGGCGGCTTCAAGCTTGGCGACCGCGTCCTCCTTGGTGCCGCCGCCGATGTCGACGCCGAGGACAGTGGTGCCCTTGGGGACCTCGGAGTGGTTGAGCAGCAGCCCGGCGCAGTAGGCGATACCGAGCAGGCCGAACACGGCCGCGCCCGCGAGGACCAGCTTGGACCGGCCCTTCTTGGCGGCGGGGCGGGGCGACGACGCGGGCGCCGCTGCCGACGGGGACGGCGAGGGCCTGGGCGCGAGGTGGCCCGGGCCGGCCGGGCCGGGGAAGTCGGGCGCCGAGAAGTCCGTGCCGGGGCCGGAGGACGGCCAGGGGCCGCCGTCCTCGCCGACCGAGGGGCCGCCCGGCACCGGGGGCGCGAACGGTGAGCGGTGCTCCGGCGGGACCACCGGGATACCGCTCGTGAGCGTGTCGCCGGAGACGTTGGCGCCGGGGAACGACGGACCGGGCACGGACGGGCCCTGGCCCGGCTCGGGCGCAGGCTGCTGCGGAGTCAGTACGGCCGTGTCGTCGCTCATCCGCGGCGCGCCGCCACCAACGCCCGGGGCGAAGGGCGAAGTGCCGGTGACCGGACCCGTCGTGGGGCCGGTGGGGCCCTGCGCTCCCCCTACGCCCTGCGGCGCGGAGGGACCCCCGGGCGGGCGCAGACCGAGCTGAGGCGTGGACCGGCCTGCTCCCGGTGCGTCCGCATTCGCCGCGAGGTCGCTGAGCGAACCGCCGGGACGCGGGATCGCGGGGCCCGGCCGCATGCCCGGCGCACCCGGTACACCCGGTGCACCCGGCGCGCCCGAGCCGCTCGGCGCCTCAGGAGCAGCCGGGGCGGGACCCGCGGGAGGCGTCGGCGTCGGCGCCTTGCGCGGCGCGAACCAGTCGCTCGCCTTCTCCTCGGCCGGCTTCTCCGGCGCGGCCGGGGCCTCCTCGCGCGGGGCAGGCGTGGCCGGTGCCTGGGTGGCCGCCGCGGGTCGCGGCGTGCTGCCCGTACGCTCGGCAGGCCGCTCACCCTTCGCACCCTTGGCGCCATTCGCACCATTCGCACCATTGCCGCCGTTCGCGGCCTCACGCGCGTTCACGTCGCTCATGGGCGTACGCATGACGACCGGCGGAATCGGCCGCGAACCCGGAATGTTGATCCGGATGCGCGTGGTCAGCGTGGTCTCGGTCCTGGGCTCGTCCGGCTGCGGAGCGGGCGCAGGCTCGGCTCGCTCTTCCGGAGCGTCCTGCGTGGGGTGCAGCGACGGATACTGGCGGGATCCGTACGGCGGCGTCCCCGAGGGGTACGCGGCTCCGCCACGCCCCTGGGGGCCGGAGGACGAACTGTCAGTTTCACGACTCAAAGCAGGTTCTCCCGATCGGCTCCGCCGCCCGTTCTTACTGTTTCCACTGCTGCGGGCGGCTCGGCGGCGCGCACCACCATACTGGCCGCCGCCGACCCGCACCCGGCGACTGCGGGAAGCGGCGTTCCGCATGCGCTGCGCGGGGCTGGGTCACGGCATGGTCATTTCGGCCTGAGACGGGACACGTCACGTGCCAAGTCGGCCTGTACGCCCGCCCGGTTGCGGCAACCGCGCCATGGTGGCGCAGATCACAGCAACAACCATTCCGCCCAGCAGGAAGACGATCTCACCGATCCCGCCGGCGAAGAGGCCGTCGCCCTCCGGCCGTCCGGCGCTCAGCAGCAGCACCGCTGCGATCCAGCCCGCGGCGGGTGCGACCACGCCCAGCTGGGTGCCGGTGGCGCGCAGCCCGCCGTAGAAGAGCCCCGCGACGCCGAGCAGCGCCAGCAGCAACCCGGCCGGGAACCAGGCGGCTTGGACCAGCGAGCCGGCGGTTCCGACGAGGAAGCCGAGGACGGCGAGGCCGAGATATGCGGCGATGCGTCCAGGTTTCAGGGACTTGGTCATCCAGGCTCCGGGCTCGGTCATGAGGCCATCCCCTCGAACAGGTCGTACTCGCGCGCACCGGCCGGTGCGCCGGATTCGCCGCGTACCAACTGGTAGTACTCGGTGGTGAACAGCGGCTGGCCCAGGTCGTTGGAGAGTGCGAAGAAGGGGCCGTCCACCGCGATCTGGGTGGCGTGGGCCCGCATCGCGGCCGACTTCCGGTCGGCGTACGCGGTGCCGTCGATCTCGGTGGTGATCTCCGAATCGTCCACGACGCCCGGGATATCGCTGATGTCCGCGATTCCCGGGAAGGTATGGGCTCCGTGGCCGGCCCGCAGGTGCGCGAAGGCCTCCTCCGCGACCGAGCGCGGCACCCGGTTCCAGTAGATCTTGGCGATGGTGTGCGGGTCGCCGAGGTCGCGCCGGAAGGCCGGCTCGGCGGCGAGGTCGGCGGCCCGCATCGCGACACGGTGCGCCTGGATGTGGTCGGGGTGGCCGTAGCCGCCGCGGGGGTCGTACGTGACGAGGACCTGCGGACGCACCGTGCGGATCACCTCGACGAGGTGCGGCGCTGCGTCGTCCACCGGCGTGTTCCAGAAGGCGCCTGGGCGGCGGTTCTGGGGCAGGCCCATCATCCCGGAATCGCGGAAACGGCCCGGGCCGCCGAGGAAGCGGTGGTCGGTGACGCCCAGCGCGGCCATGGCGGCCGTCAGTTCGCCGATCCGGTGCGCGCCGAGGCTGTCCTCCTTGTCGGCGGTCAGATGGGCGAGCTCGGGCGGGATGACCTCGCCCTCCTCGCCGAGGGTGCACGTCACCAGCGTGACGCGGGCGCCCTCGGCGGCGTACCGCGCCATGGTGGCGCCGTTGTTGATCGACTCGTCGTCGGGGTGCGCGTGCACCAGGAGCAGACGACGGGCTGGCAGGTCCGTCATGACCCCAGCCTACGAGGCCCGGGGCCAGGGCCTGTCTTCCGGATCAGGCTTCCCGATCCGGCTCCCCGAACCGGCTTCCCGAACCGGCTCCCCGATCAGGCTCCCCGTCCTTGCTTCCGGATCAGCCCTAGAACTTGATGCCGCCGATCATGCCCGCGACATTCGTGGTCAGCTCGCTGATCGTGGGCGCGATGGAGGAGCTGGCCAGATAGAACCCGAGGAGCATGCAGACCGCCGCGTGCCCGGCCTTGAGCCCGGATTTCTTGACCAGCAGGAAGACGATGATCGCCAGCAGCACCACCGCCGAAATCGAGAGTGCCACGGCGGTTCACCTCCACAGATATTCGGTTCGCAACGGTCAGAACGCATGTGCCCACGTGCCGGAGGATTCCTACCCACCTGGCGACACGGATCATAACTATCCACACCCACGCATCGATCGGTGCACAGCAGCACGCGGGGGCGCACGGCACTAGATTCGGCCACATGACCTCGAGGCAGCAGCTCCCCCGTACGCCCTCCGGCCCACCCTCCGGCCAGCCTTCCGTCCCGCTCTCGTTTCCCCGCCAGTACGCCAGGACGCAGCGCTTCGGTCTGGGCGCACCACGTGCGTTCACGGTGGCGCCCGACGGCTCCCGGGTGGTGTTCCTCCGCTCCCCCTCGGGGACGGAACGGGCCCACCGGCTCTGGGTGCTCGACCTCGCCGGGGAGGTGCGTGAGCGCGTCGCCGCCGATCCCGACGCACTGCTGGGCGGAGCCGCCGAGGAGTTGCCCGCCGAGGAGCGTGCGCGCCGGGAGCGCAGCCGCGAGGGGTCCGGAGGCATCGTCGGCTATGCCGTTGACCGGGAAGTGGAGTTGGCGGCTTTCGCGCTGTCCGGTCGGCTGTTCACGGCGGAGCTGCGGGCCGGCACATCACGTGAACTGCCCGCCACCGGGCCGGTGATCGACCCGCGTCCCTCGCCGGACGGGCGGTACGTCGCGTACGCGGCGCAGGGTGCGCTGCGGGTGATCGGCGCGGAGGGGGACGGGGACCGCGCGCTCGCCGAGCCGGAGGACGCGCAGACGACGTACGGCATCGCAGAGTTCCTGGCGGCCGAGGAGATGGGCCGTACCCGCGGGTTCTGGTGGGGGCCCGAGAGTGACCGGCTGTTGGTGGCGCGCGTCGACGAGTCTCCCGTACAGCGGTGGTGGATGGCGGATCCGGCGCATCCGGACCGGGAGCCCGCGCCGGTCGCGTATCCGGCGGCGGGGACGGCCAACGCGGACGTACGGCTGTATCTGGTCGGGCTCGACGGCGAGCGGACGGAGGTCGTCTGGGACCGGGGGCGGTACCCGTACCTGGCACGCGTCCACTGGTCGTCGTCCGGGGCTCCGCTGCTGCTCGTGCAGGCGCGGGACCAGCGCACGGCGCTGTATCTCGCCGTGGACACCGATACGGGTGGGACGCGCACGGTGCACGCGGACGAGGACCCGGTGTGGATCGAGCTGCTGTCAGGGGCGCCCGCGTGGGCTCCGGACGGGCGGCTGGTGCGGATCGCCGACGAGGGCGGTGCGCGGGTGCTGGCGGTGGGCGACCGGCCGCTGACCGGGGCGCAGTTGCACGTGCGGGCGGTGCTGGACATCGGGGATGCGGATGTCCTGGTCTCGGCGTCGGCGGGTGCGGACGCGGCCGAGCCGGAGACCGGCGAGATCCATGTGTACCGGGTCGACGAGCGGGGCGTGGAGCGGGTTTCCGAGGGTGTGGGGCTGCACTCGGCGGTACGTTCCGGAGCGGTGACCGTACTCGCTTCGGCACGTCCGGATTCGAGCGGCTCGACGGTTCAGGTGCTGCGGGACGGGAAGCTCGTCGCCGTGATCCCCTCGCACGCGGAGGAACCGGTCCTGTCCGCTCGCGTGATCCTCACCGAAGGGGGCGCACGGCGCATTCCGTGCGCCGTCCTGCTGCCCTCCGGCCACCGGGAGTCGGACGGTGCGCTTCCCGTGCTGCTCGATCCCTACGGCGGGCCGCACGGCCAGCGTGTGGTCGCCGCACACAATGCGCATCTCACCTCGCAATGGTTCGCCGAACAGGGCTTCGCAGTGGTCGTCGTGGACGGACGGGGCTCCCCCGGCCGCTCCCCCGCCTGGGAGAAGGCGATCGAGGGCGACTTCACACTCACGCTCGACGACCAGATCGAGGCGCTGCAGGACCTCGCCGGCCGGTTCCCGCTCGACCTCGGCCGGGTGGCGATCCGAGGCTGGTCGTACGGGGGTTACCTCGCCGCATTGGCGGTGCTCCGGCGCCCCGACGTCTTCCACGCGGCGATCGCGGGGGCGCCGGTCACCGACTGGCGGCTGTACGACACCCACTACACGGAGCGCTATCTGGGCGTCCCTGACGATCGGCCCGAGGTGTACGCCGCGAACTCGCTCGTCACGGACGACGGGCTGAGCGGTGCGGCGGAGCCGGCGAGGCCGTTGATGATCATCCACGGCCTGGCGGACGACAATGTGGTGATGGCCCACAGCCTCCGTCTGTCGTCGGCCTTGCTGGCGGCGGGCCGCCCCCATGAGCTGCTTCCGCTCAGCGGAGTCACCCACATGACCCCTCAGGAACAGGTCGCCGAGAACCTGCTGCTGCTCCAGGTGGACTTCCTGAGGCGGTCGCTGGGCCTGGGGCAGGGCCAGGAATAGGGCCCCGACCACGGCCGAAGGCCGCCGGCGCATAAAACCGGCCGGGGCGCTCACGCGTCCCGGCCGGTCTACGGCACCCGCACGGCCGTACGGAGTTCAGTGTGACGCGTTCGTATATCGGTGCCGGGTCGGCGGAGTTGCCTGGGCGTTAACGAATTTGACGGACAATCACCGCGTCCCGGACGGCGGCGTCGTGCGCCAGTACCCCAGGGAGTGCACCCGGTCCTTGGGCACGGCGAGCTCCTTGCGGACGTACGACGTGAGGGTGCGGGTGGTCGTCGCGTCGCAGGCGATCCAGACGTACGCCTTCGCCGGGTCGTCCCCGAGCAGGCCCGGCAGCGCGGCCCGTACCTCCTCGACCAGCCGGGCGCCGGCGTCGCGACGCGGGACTCTGCGCAGCTCGTGGCGGTCCGGGTCGGTCCGTACCGGGAGTTCGGCGTCGGACTCGTGCGGCGTCTCGAACCAGATGGTGGCGGGAGTCCCCGGCATGGAGCCGAGGAGCGAGTTGATCGCGGGCAGCGAGGCCGGGTCGCCGATGACGAACAGCCGGGACGGCAGCGGATCGGGCACGGTGAAACCGGTGCCCTGGACGGTCGCCTCGATCGTGTCGCCCGGCCGGGCCTTACGGGCCCAGTCGCTCGCGCAGCCGTCATGGAGGGCGAACTCCAGGCTGAAGGTGCCGGTTTCGGGGTCGGGGTCCACAAGGGTGTAGGCGCGCTGGTGCGGCTTGCCCGCGTTGTCGAACCACAGCCGCACCCACATCGTCGGGTGCACTCCGGTCGCGCCGAGCATGCCGCCGTCGGTGAGACGGACCCGACGGTACTGCTCGGTGACCTGCTCCGCCCCGGTCACCGTGAATGCGAAGTCCTTGCCCCGCATCAGCTTGAGGACCATGCCCTCCCAGCCATGCCCCACCCTGCGCTCCTCACCCTCGACCCCGCTATGGTTAGGTCAGCCTAACCTAAGAGAGGAGCGGTGTGAGCACCGGGACCGAGGTCTACCGGGATGCGTGGGGCATCCCGCATCTGCGCGCGGGCAGCGCGAGCGAACTCGCCTACGCCCAGGGGCACAACGCCGCCGTCGACCGGGCCTGGCAGCTGGAGGTCGAGCGGCACAGGGCGCAGGGCACGACAGCCTCCTTCCTGGGCGCGGAGGCCGTCGCCTGGGACCGGTTCGCCCGGCAGGTGCGGATCGACGACACGGCCCGGCGTTGCTACGAGGCGCTCGACGCGGAGACCCGCGACTGGGTCGGGGCGTACGTCGACGGGGTCCGCGACGGCCTCACGCAGGGCGCCGCGGCCGCACCCGAGTTCGCGAAGGCCGGGGCGGCCCCGGGGGTGTGGAACCCCTGGACCCCACTGGCGGTCTGGCTCTCCACGCACATCCTCTTCGCGGGCTTCCCGACCAAGCTGTGGCGCGAGGAGGTCGCGCGACGGCTCGGCGACGAGGCGATCGAGCTCTTCGCGATGGACGGCCCCGGCACGGCGGGCTCAAACGGCTGGCTCGTCCCGGGCGGCCGTACCCGCACCGGGTCCGCGATCATCGCGGGCGACCCGCACCGCTTCATCGAGGACCCCGGCGTCTACCAGCAGGTCCATCTGGTCTGTCCCGAGTACGACGTCGTCGGCCTGGCCTTCCCCGGTGTCCCGGGCGTCGCCCACTTCGCCCACACCGGCTCCGTCGCCTGGTCGATCACCAACGCGATGGCCGACTACCAGGACCTGTACCGGGAGCGGCTGCGGCGCACGGACGACGGCGGGATCGAGGCGCTCGGCCCGGACGGCTGGCGACCGGCCGCGTACCGCACCGAGGCCGTCGAGGTGGCGGGCGGCGAACCCGTCACGGTCGAGGTGATCGAGACCGACCGCGGACCGGTGATCATCGGCGGAGCCCCCGGCGGCGCGGGCACCGACGACGGGACCGCGGAGGCGATCAGCCTGCGCTACGTCCCACGCGTCACCGCCGACCTCGGCTTCGCAGCGATCCCCGCCCTGCTCAGAGCCCGCAGCGTCGCCGACGTGGACCGGGCGTTCGAGCAGTGGGTCGAGCCCGTGAACGTCGTACAGGCCGCCGACACCTCCGGCGGACTGCTGCACCGGACCGCCGGACGGGTGCCGCTGCGGCACCGGGACAACCGGCTGCGGGTCGTGCCGGCGTGGGAGCAGGGGCACGACTGGCAGGGCTGGCACGAGCCGATGCCGCGCGCCGAGGTCGAGGACTTCGCCGTCATGGCGAACGAACGCGCGCTCGCGGGGCCCCTCGGCGTCGAGTTCGCGTCCCCGCACCGGGCCGAGCGCATCGCCGCACTGCTGCGGGAGTCGAAGTCCTGGACCGCCCCGGACATGGCGGCCGTGCACATGGACACGCATCTGGCGTCCGCCCGCCCGCTCCTCGACCTGCTGGCCGGGCTGGAGGGGCTCGCTCCGGCCGCCGCCGAGCTGCGGGACCGGCTGCTGCGCTGGGACCGCCGGATGGACGCCGACAGCACCGTCGCCGCTGCCTATGCCTCGGTACGGCACGCTGTCGTACGGCGGCTCGCCGCGCACCCGGAGCTGGCGGACCTCGCCGGGCCGCTGCCGTACCCTGCGGTGTTCCAGCCCTGGCTCGCCCTCGTCGTGAAGACCGGCTACGCGCTGGAGGGGCTGCTTGCGACCAAGCTGCTGCCGGGCATCGACCGGGCCGAGATCGTCCGTCAGGCCGTCGAGGAGGCCGCGGCGGACCCGCAGGAGGCCCCTTGGGGCGAGCGGCACCGGCTCGCACCCTGGCAGGCACTGCCCCTGACGGAGGACGAGGAGTGGCCCGGGATGGCCGGCGACCACGACTGCGTACTCGCCACGTCCAGCGTCCCCGGCCTCACGGACCACGCCGCGCGCGGGCCGGCTGCCCGCTACGTGTGGGACCTCGCCCGGCGCGACGACAGCCTCTGGGTGGTCCCGCTGGGCGCTCGCGGCATCCCGGGCGACGCCCATCACCGCGACCAGCTGCCGCTGTGGCTGCGCGGCGAACTCGTCCCCGTCGTCACCGACTTCGCACAGCTCACGAAGGAGAGCCACCACCATGACCACTGAAGCCGTGTACGAGCAGGCCGCCGACGGCTTCGGTACGGTCCGCGTCCGCCGCCTGGACCCGGAGCGCGACGTCGACACGATCCACTCCTGGGTCACCGAGGAGCGCGCCCGCTTCTGGGGCATGGGCGAGGCGAGCCGTGCCGAGGTGCTGGAGATCTACCGGCACATGGACACGCTCACCACGCACCACGCGTGGCTGGTGGAGTGCGACGGCCGGCCCGTGATGCTCTTCCAGACATACGAGCCGGAGGCGGACCGCGTCAGCGAGTGCTACGACGCCGAGCCCGGCGACATGGGCGTCCACCTGATGATCGGGCCCGCACAGGGCGGGCCCCGGCCAGGTTTCAGCGCGGCCATGCTGACCGTCCTCATCGACTGCGTCCTGTCCGATCCGAAGGTCCGGCGGATCGTCGCCGAGCCGGACGTCCGCAACGCCAAGGCGGTCGAGCGGTTGGCTCGTACCGGCTTCGAGCTCGGGCCGGAGATCGTCCTGCCGGAGATCGATCTCCCGGAGGTCTTCCTTCCGGAGAAGAGGGCCCGGCTGGCCTTCCTCCGCCGCGAGACGGTCGAAGCGGCGCGGAGCCGGCGCGTGGGCCAGGCGGGTTAGGGGCCGGGCAGGTCGGTCCAGAAGCCGGCCGGCTCCAGAGGGCCGGGCGGGTCCAGGTCGTGGCGGGTCCAGGTCGTGGCGGGTCTAGGCGGTGGGCGGGGCGGGGCCCGTCTGCGGCCCGCCCAGCTCGTCCTCGTCGGGCACCACGTGCTTCTCCTCCGCGAAGTGGCACGCGGAGTCGTGCCGGGCGGGCCCGTCGATGAACCGGAAGACCGCCGGAACCGCCAGCTCCGGCACCTCGAGCGCGCACCGCTCCTGCGCCTTCCAGCAGCGGGTGCGGAAGCGGCAGCCGGACGGGATGTTCGTCGGTGAGGGCACATCGCCGGTGAGGATGATCCGCTCCCGGTGCTCGCGCGCCTCCGGGTCGGGCACCGGCACCGCCGAGAGCAGCGCCTGTGTGTACGGATGCGTCGGATGCTCGTAGATCTCCGCGTCCTTGCCGATCTCCACGATCCGGCCCAGGTACATCACGCCCACCCGGTTCGCGATATGACGGACGATCGACAGGTCGTGCGCGATGAAGACGTACGACAGACTGAACTCGCTCTGCAGTCGCTCCAGCAGATTGACGACCTGCGCCTGTACGGACACGTCGAGCGCCGACACAGGCTCGTCGGCCACGATGATCTCCGGCCGCAGGGCGAGCCCGCGCGCGATGCCGATGCGCTGACGCTGGCCGCCCGAGAACTGGTGGGGATAACGGTTGATGTACTCGGGGTTGAGCCCGACGACGTCCAGGAGCTCCTGGACCTTCTGTCTGCGGGAGCCCTTCGGCGCCACCTCGGGGTGGATCTCGTAGGGCTCGCCGATGATGTCGCCGACGGTCATCCGCGGGTTCAGTGAGGTGTACGGGTCCTGGAACACCATCTGGATGTTGCGGCGCACCGCCTTGAGCGCACGCCCGGACAGCTTGGTGATGTCCTCGCCCTTGTAGCGGATCTCGCCGCTCGTCGGCCGCTCCAGGTTGACGAGCATCTTCGCGAGCGTGGACTTGCCGCAGCCGGACTCGCCGACGATGCCGAGGGTCTCGCCCTGGAACAGGTCGACATCGACGCCGTCGACTGCCTTGACCGCCCCCACCTTCTTCTTGAAGACGATGCCCCGGGTGAGCGGGTAGTACTTGTGGAGTCCGCGCACCTCGAGGATCGGCTCGCCCGGCCTGCTCGGCTCCCTGGGCCTGCTCGGCTCGCTGGGCCTGCTGGGCTTGCTCGGCTCGGCCATGGAGGCGCTCCTTCACTGCGTCGCTCAGCACTTGAATATCCCGCTACGACGCCCAGAGCGCACTTTTAGCCCGTTTGCACCAAGAGACATCAAGTCGCGCTACGGCACACCGTGCAGCGCCTGGTCCTTCTGGCAGTCGCACACTCCCCACCGGTACTGGAAGCGTCCTCCCGGGACCGGGCGATCACCCGTGGAGGCATTGCCTCCAGAAGAAGCAGGCGCTCCCCCGGTCCCGGCTCACGGGGAACAGCTCCGGCTCGTCGGTCGTGCACACCTCCTGCGCCATGGGGCAGCGCGGGTGGAAGGCGCAGCCGGACGGGATGTTCATGAGGTTGGGCGGCAGGCCCTTGATCGCGTACAGCTCCTGGCCCTTCTGGTCCAGACGCGGGATGGAGTCGAGCAGCCCTCTTGTGTACGGATGGGCCGGCGCCCGGTAGATGTCGTGCACGGGCGCGGTCTCGACGATCCGGCCCGCGTACATCACGGCGATCCTGTCGGCGACGTCCGCGACGACTCCGAGGTCGTGCGTGATGAGGATGAGCCCCATGTCGAGCTCGCGCTGGAGCTCGGCGAGCAGCTCCATGACCTGCGCCTGCACGGTCACGTCGAGCGCGGTGGTCGGTTCGTCCGCGATGATCAGGTCCGGCTCCAGCGCCAGCGCCATGGCGATCATGATGCGCTGGCGCATACCGCCGCTGAACTGGTGCGGATACTGACCGACGCGCTCCTTGGCGGCGGGGATCCGCACCCGGTCCATCAGCTCGACCGCCCGGGTCCTGGCGTCCTTCCTCGACAACCCGCGGTGCACGGTGAACATCTCGCCGAGCTGGTCGCCGACGGTCAGCACCGGGTTGAGCGAGGAGAGCGCGTCCTGGAAGATCATCGCCATCCCGGCGCCGCGGATCTTCCGCCGCTCTTCCTCCTTGAGTTTCAGCACGTCCTGGCCCTGGAAGAGGATCTCGCCGCCGGTGATCCGGCCCGGCGGGATGTCGAGGATGCCCATGACGGCCTGCGCCGTGACGGACTTGCCGGAGCCGGACTCGCCGAGCACGGCGAGCGTCTCGCCCGCGTCGACCGCGTAATTGACACCGTTGACGGCCTTGGCGACTCCGTCCCTGGTCCGGAACTCCACGTGCAGATCGCGCACTTCGAGCAGCATCGCGACCACCGCCTCCTCAGCGCAGCTTGGGGTCGAGGGCGTCGCGCACCGCGTCGCCGAGCATGATGAACGCGAGCACGGTGATGGCGAGCGCACCGGCCGGCCAGAGCAGCATGTGCGGGGCGTTGCGGATGTACGGGGACGCGGCGGAGATCTGGATGCCCCACGACACGGTGGGCGGCCGCAGCCCGACGCCGAGGTACGAGAGGGTCGCCTCCAGCGCGATGTACGTACCGAGCGCGATCGTCGCCACGACGATGACCGGCGCCACCGCGTTGGGCGTGATGTGCCGCAGAAGCAGCCGGGAGTGGGACGCGCCGAGGGCCCGCGCGGCCTGGACGTAGTCGTTCTGCTTGGCCGTGATCACCGCGCCGCGCGCGATGCGGGTGATCTGCGGCCAGCCGAGCAGCACCATGAAGCCGATCACGGGCCAGACCGTGTTGCTGGTGACGACGGACAGCAGTACCAGGCCGCCGAGGACGACCGGGATGGCGAAGAAGACGTCGGTGAGCCGGGACAGGACGGAGTCCGGAGCTCCGCCGAAGTATCCGGCGACCCCGCCGAGTACGGACCCGAGGAGCGCAACGCCGAGGGTCGCGCAGACGCCGACGGTCACCGAGGTGCGGGCGCCGTAGACGACCCGGGTGTACACGTCGCAGCCCTGGCCGTCGAAGCCGAAGGGGTGGCCCGGCTGGGAGCCCTCCTGGGCCTTGGCGAGGTCACAGGTGAGCGGGTTGCCGGAGGCGATGAGCGACGGCCAGATCGAGATGATCACGAGGAAGACGATGATCAGTCCCGAGACGATGAAGACGGGATTGCGGCGCAGATCGCGCCAGGCGTCGGACCAGAGGCTGCGCGGTTTGCCGGCGGGGCCGGTGCCGAGCGGTCCGCCGGGGACCTTCTCCAGGGTCTCGCCCTCGCTCGTGGCGAGGTCCATCGCGCCGCCGGCGCCGGTCGGGGCGATGGCTCCCCCGTCGTCGTACTGCGGCTCAGGCATAGCGGATCCTCGGGTCGAGTACGGCATACAGAAGGTCGACGAGCAGGTTCACCGCCAGGAACACGAGCACCAGCACGGTCACGAAGCCGACGACGGTCTGGGTGTTCTGGCGGAGGATGCCCTGGTAGAGCTGGTAGCCGACGCCATGGATGTTGAAGATCCGCTCGGTGACGATGGCGCCGCCCATCAGGGCGCCGATGTCGGCGCCGATGAAGGTGACCACGGGGATCAGCGAGTTGCGCAGCAGGTGGCGGCCGATGACGCGGCGGCGCGGCAGTCCTTTGGCGATCGCCGTGCGGACGTAGTCGGCGCGTTTGTTCTCGGCGATGGACGTCCTCGTCAGCCGGGTGACGTAGGCGAGGGAGACGGAGGCGAGCACGAGTCCCGGCACGATCAGTTCGCCGAGCGCCGCCTCGGAGGAGACGGAGGGTCTGATCCAGCCCCACTGCACCCCGAGCAGCAGTTGGAGCAGCAGGCCGGTGACGAAGGTCGGGACAGAGATGACCACCAGCGTGAGCAGCAGCACGGAGGTGTCGACGGGACGGCCGCGGCGCAGTCCGGTGAGCACGCCGAGGCCGATGCCGATGACGATCTCGAAGAAGATCGCGACGAGGGTGAGCCGGATGGTGACCGGGAAGGCCGTGGCCATCAGTTCGGTGACCGGCTGGCCGTTGAACGCGGTGCCGAAGTCCCCGGTGAAGACATTGCCCATGTAGGTCAGGTACTGCTGCCACACGGGCTTATCGAGGCCGAACTCCTTGCGCAGCTGGGCGGCGGTCGCCGGGTCGCATTCCCGCTCGCCGCACAGCCCGGCGATGGGGTCGCCCATCACGTTCACCATCAGGAAGATCAGCAGCGTCGCGCCGATGAAGACCGGGATCATCTGGAGCAGACGCCGGATCACATAACGTCCCATGCGGGGCTCCTGGGGGTGCGGGTCCGGGCGAACAGCGGCCGGGCGGCCGTCAGCTGACCTTGATCTCGTTGTAGACGGGGACGCTGAACTGGTTGAGCGAGACGTTGCTGATCCGTTCCGAGTAGCCGGCGCTGCCGTTCTGGTACCAGAGCGGGATCGCCGCCATCTGGTCCCGTACGACCCCCTCGGCCTGCTTGAACGTGCCGATGGCCTTCGCCGTGTCGGTCTCGGCGTTGGCCTCGTCGACGAGCCGGTCGAACTCCTCGTTGGACCACTTGCCGTCGTTGGAGGAGGCGTTGGTGTAGTAGAGCGGCTGGAGGAAGTTCTGGATGAGCGGGTAGTCCATCTGCCAGCCGGCCCGGAAGGGGCCGGTCATCTTGGACCGGGTGATCTGGTTGCGGTAGTCGGCGAAGGTGCCGACGGGGTTGCCGACGCAGGCCTTGTCGTTGCCGAGCGCGTTGTTGATGGAGTTGCAGACGGCGTCCACCCACTCCTTGTGGGAGCCGCTGTCAGCGTTGTACGAGATCTTCACCTGTCCGCGGGGGAGCCCACCGCCCTCAGCGATCAGCTTCTTCGCCTCGCCCGGGTTGTACGTACAGGCGTCACCGCAGAGCGAGTCGTCGTAGCCGCCGTCCGCCCCGAGGACCGGGGACGTCCAGTCCTTGGCGGGCGTGCGGGTCTTCTGGAAGATCGTGTCGGTGATCTGGCCTCGGTTGATCGCCATGGACAGGCCCTTGCGCACCTTCTCCTGGCCGGGCTTGTTCCAGGCAGGGTCGTAGTAGGGGAAGGCAAGCGTCTGGATGATGCCGGCGGGGGTGTTGATGTACCGGTCGCCGAGGTCGGCCTTCACGTTCTTGAGCTGGGACGCGGGGACGTCGTCGACGAGGTCGAGGTTCCCGGCCGTCAGATCGGTGTAGGCGGTGTTGTTGTCCGTGTAGACCTTGAGGTCGATGCCGCCGTTCTCCGCCTTGTCGTCGCCGGGGTACTGGTCCCAGCGGCGCAGGGACATCTGGGAGCCCCTCGCGTACGAGTCGACGGTGTACGGGCCGTTGCCGACGGGCTTGGCCAGCCAGGCGCTGTGGTCGGTGAAGAAGGTCTTGGGGAGCGGCGAGAACGCGGCGTAGCCGAGGGTCTCGGGCCAGGTGGAGAACTTCTGCGTGAGCTTGACCGTGAAGGTCCGCGGGCCGGTCACCTTCAGGCCGGACATGGTCGCGGCGGTGGGCTCGCCGGATTCGGGGTGGACCTGGTCGTAGCCCTCGATGTAGCCGAAGAAGTAGGCGTTGCGCTGGTTGTTCTTGAGGTGGGCGCCGTAGTTCCAGGCGTCGACGAAGGACTGGGCGGTGACGGGCTCGCCGTTGGAGAAGGTCCAGCCGTCCTTGACGGTGACGGTGAAATTGGTGGAGTCGGTGGTGTCGATCTTCTCGGCGAGCATGTCCTGTGCCTCGCCGGTCTTCGGGTCGTACTGCTTGAGACCGCGGAAGATCATGTCGAGGACCTTGCCGCCCTGGACCTCGTTGGTGTTCGCCGGCTCCAGCGGGTTCTGCGGGTCCCCCCAGGAGGAGCTGACGATCCCGTCGGCACCGCCGCCGCCTTCGCCACCGCCGCCGCAGCCGGTGGCGGCGAGCACGACGGCGGCGGCGCAGGCGGCCCATCGGGCGGGCGTGGCGCGGATGGCTCGGCGCATGGCGTGCCTCCTGGGGCGCAGGGCGATACGTAGATCCCAATATCACCCCAAAACCACACATATCGCACTCACGCAACGCCGGTACTTCCGCGAGCAGGGCTCACGGGCGCAGAGGCACCGTCAGTTCCCAGGTGTCCGCGGAGTAGTGGAGCGACATCCCGCTGCGCTCGTACAGCCGCAGCGCACCCGTGGTGTTGCCGGTGTCGACCGCGAGCCCCACCGTGGTCCGGCCGCGGCGGGCGAACTCCGCGAACGCCTGGCGCAGCAGCAGCGCGCCGATCCCGCGCCCGCGGGCTGACGGGAGCACCCCGAGCGCTCGCACCCAGCCCATGCTGCCGCGGTCGTCAGGGCCAGGAGCACCGCCGCATCGTCCGCGCAGTCCGCACGGGCGATCCAGACGAGGGGGCGTCGGGCTCCACGGGCTCGCCGGTCTCCTGCCGCACCATGCCGAAGGCGACGGGCTTGCCGCCCTCCTCGGCGAGCCAGGCCTCGGTCCCCGGGACGTCCGACCGCCGCGCCAGGGGACGCCGGCACCCGGGAACGCCGAAGGCGCCCGGAACCTCAGTGGTTCCGGGCGCCCCAGGTGCCGTACGGGCGAAGATCACACCGCGTGGACGACGTCCTTCTCCTCGGCGAAGTGGCACGCCGACTCGTGCGCGGCCGGGGTGTCCTGGCCGACGAAGCGCTCCGGGACCGCCAGCAGCGGCACCTCGGTGGCGCACTTGTCCTCGGCCTTCCAGCAGCGGGTGCGGAAGCGGCAGCCGGACGGCGGGTTCGCCGGGGACGGGACGTCACCGGTGAGGATGATCCGCTCGCGGCCCTCACGGGCCTCCGGGTCGGGCACGGGGACCGCCGACAGCAGCGCCTGGGTGTAGGGGTGCGTCGGGTGGTCGTAGATCTGCGTGTCCGTACCGATCTCGGCCATCTTGCCGAGGTACATCACGCCGACCCGGTCGGAGATGTGCCGGACGATCGACAGGTCGTGCGCGATGAAGATGTAGGACAGGTTGAACTCGTCCTGCAGCTTCTCCATCAGGTTGATGACCTGCGCCTGCACGGAGACGTCGAGCGCCGAGACCGGCTCGTCGCAGATGATGATCTCCGGGTTGAGCGCGAGACCGCGGGCGATGCCGATGCGCTGGCGCTGACCGCCGGAGAACTGGTGCGGGTACCGGTTGATGTACTCCGGGTTCAGACCGACGACGTCAAGCAGCTCCTGCACCTTGCGGCGCCGGTCGCCCTTCGGGGCCACCTCGGGGTGGATGTCGAAGGGCTCGCCGATGATGTCGCCGACCGTCATACGCGGGTTCAGCGAGGTGTACGGGTCCTGGAACACCATCTGGATGTTCCGGCGGACCGCCTTCAGCGCCCGCCCGGACAGCCTCGTGATGTCCTGGCCCTTGTAGAAGACCTCGCCGGCCGTCGCGGTCTCCAGCGACATCAGCAGCTTGGCGACCGTGGACTTGCCACAGCCGGACTCGCCCACGATGCCGAGGGTCTCGCCCTGGTAGAGGTCGAAGGAGACCCCGTCCACGGCCTTGACCGCGCCGACGCTCTTCTTGAAGAGGATGCCCTGGGTCAGCGGGAAGTGCTTGACCAGATTGCGCACCTGGAGGATCGGCTCACCGCGGTCGACCGGCGCCTCGAGGGCGGCCACGGCCTCCGCCTCGGTGGCGGCGTCGACCGTCTCGACCTCGGTCACGTTCGGCGTCGCGTCCACGGCCTCATCGTTCTTGCTGAGCTCAGCCATGGATCGTCTCCTTCCAGAAGTGGCACGCGCTTCCGCGGCCGGGCAGCTCGGTGCCGTCCTGCTCGGTCACCGGGTGCAGAGCCGGGATCTGCGTACGGCAGATGTCGTCCGCCTTCGGGCACCGCGGGTTGAAGGCGCAGCCGGACGGCACACGCAGCAGGTTGGGCGGCAGACCCTTGATCGCGTACAGCTCCTGGCCCTTCTGGTCCAGGCGCGGGATCGAGTCCAGCAGACCACGCGTGTACGGGTGCGCGGGGCGCTTGTACAGCTCGTGCACCGGTGCCTGCTCGACGATCCGGCCCGCGTACATCACGGCGATCTTGTCAGCGACATCGGCAACGACGCCGAGGTCGTGGGTGATCAGGATCAGACCCATGTTGTACTCGGCCTGCAGCTCCGCGAGCAGGTCCATCACCTGGGCCTGAACGGTCACGTCGAGCGCGGTGGTCGGCTCGTCCGCGATGATCAGGTCCGGCTCCAGCGCCAGCGCCATGGCGATCATGATGCGCTGACGCATACCGCCCGAGAACTGGTGCGGGTAGTCGTTGACCCGGGCCGCGGCGGCCGGGATCTTGACCTTGTCCATCAGCTCGATGGCCTTGGCCTTGGCGTCCTTCTTGGACAGGCCGTGGTGGACGCGGAACATCTCGCCGAGCTGGTAGCCGACGGTCAGCACCGGGTTCAGCGAGGAGAGTGCGTCCTGGAAGATCATCGCGATCTTCTGGCCGCGGATCTTCCGCCGCTCCTCGTAGGACATCTTGAGCATGTCCTCGCCGCGGAAAAGGATCTCGCCCTGCGGGATCTTTCCGGGCGGCATGTCGAGGATGCCCATGATGGCCTGTGCGGTGACGGACTTGCCGGAGCCGGACTCACCCAGCACGGCCAGCGTCTCACCGGCGTTCACCGAGTAGTTGACGCCGTTGACGGCCTTGGCCACGCCGTCCCGGGTGTGGAACTCGACGTGCAGGTCGCGGACTTCGAGCAGTGGCCCGTTGTGGTTGTCGCCGTCGCGCGGCGCGGGGACCGTCGTGGTGTTGTCGATGATGGTCACGTACGCCCTCCTCAGCGCAGCTTGGGGTCGAGGGCGTTGCGGACTGCTTCGCCGAGCATGATGAACGCCAGAACGGTGATGCTCAGCATGATCGACGGGTACAGCAGGATGTGCTGCGACGTACGGATCTGCTGGACACCGGCGGAGACGTCGACACCCCACGAGATGGTGGGTGACGCGAGACCCAGACCCAGGTAGGACAGGGTCGCCTCGGCCGAGATGTAGCCGCCGAGCGCGATGGTCGCGACGACGATCACCGGAGCCATGGCGTTCGGCAGGATGTGCCGGAACAGGATTCGGGTCGTACCGGCGCCCAGCGCCTTCGCCGCGTGGACGTAGTCGGCCTGCTTGATGGTGATCACGGCACCGCGCATGACGCGGGTGATCTGGGTCCAGCCGAGGAACGCGAGGGCGAAGACGACCACCCAGATGGTGCGCTCGGTGAAGGACTGCAGGACGACCATGGCGCCGAGCAGGAACGGGATGCCGAAGAAGATGTCGGTGATCCGGGAGAGGACCGCGTCGATGATGCCGCCGAAGTAGCCGGCGATCATGCCCATGATGCCGCCGACGATGGTGACGATCAGAGTGACGGAGATACCGACGATGACCGAGGCGCGGGTGCCGTAGATCAGACGGGCGTAGACGGAACGGCCCTGGATGTCGTAGCCGAGCCAGCCCTCGGAGCCGATCTTGCCGAGTTCCGGCTTGCCCACGTAGTGGTGGACGAGGTCACCGAACGTCGGCGAGGCGCTGGTGAACCAGCCCGGGAAGGCGGTGAGCACCAGCAGGAAGAAGATCAGGACCGACGAGACGAGGAAGTACGGGTTGCGCCGCAGGTCGTGCCAGGCGTCGCCCCAAAGGCTGCGGGCCTTGTCCTGCTTCGGCCGGGGCGCGGGCTCCGTCGCAGAGGGGGGTGCGACGGCGTCCTCGACGGCGGCGACGGTCTTGGTCACGTCAGGCATAACGGATCCTCGGGTCCAGGACCGCGTACAGCAGGTCGATGAGCAGGCTGGTGACGAGGTAGACGAGCACCAGGATCGTGACGAGGCCGACGATGGTGGTGCCCTCGCGCCGGGAGATCGACTCGTAGATGACGCCGCCGATGCCCTTGATGTTGAAGATGCCCTCGGTGACGACCGCGCCGCCCATCAGGGCGCCGATGTCGGTGCCGAGGAAGGTGACGACGGGGATCATCGAGTTGCGCATCAGGTGGACGCCGATGACCCGGCGCTTCGGCAGGCCCTTGGCGATGGCCGTACGCATGTAGTCGGCGCGCAGGTTCTCCGCCATGGAGGTCCGGGTGAGCCGGGCCACGTAGGCGAGAGAGAGACCGCCGAGCACGATGGCCGGCGCGATCAGCTCCGACACCTTTGGCTCGACGCCGACGTTCGGTGCGATCCAGTCCAGCTGGAAGGCGAAGACCATCTTGATGATGAAGCCGAGCACGAAGACCGGGATCGAGATGATCAGCAGGGTGAAGATCAGGATGGCGTTGTCGGCCAGGCGGCCGGCGCGCAGGCCCGCGACGACACCCAGGCCGATGCCGAAGACCAGCTCGAAGGCGAAGGCCAGTGCAGCGAGCTGCAGGGTGATGGGGAACGCGTCACCCAGCACTTCGGTGACCGGGCGACCGTTGCGGATCTGGTTGCCGAAGTCGAAGTGCAGGACGATGTTGGTCATGTAGTTCCAGTACTGCTGCCAGATCGGCAGATCCAGTCCCAGTTCTTTTCTCTTCGCGGCGAGAGTCGCCGGGTCCACGCCCTTGTCGCCGAAAAGCCCCGCCACGGGGTCGCCGGGCAGGCTGTAGACCATGAAGAAGATCAGAGCAGTTGTCCCGAGGAAGACCGGGATCATCTGGAGCAGTCGTCGTGCGACATAGCGCCCCATCATGCCTCCGTTGAGATGTGAACAGCCGCAGCCGGACAGGCCCTCCCTCGGCAACCGCGCCCCAGTGGGTACGCGGATGTCGTGGAAGGGCCCCCCAGCCACTGCGTAAGGCACCGGGGCGGGGCTGACGATCCGTCAGCCCCGCATCGGCGTGCGGACTACGCTTGGATGATTACTTCTTGACCTCGACGCCGGTCAGGATCGGGTCACCGTCCTGGCCGTACTGAACGCCGGAGACCTTCTCCGAGTAGCCCGCGTTGACCTTGTAGTACCAGAGCGGGATCGACGGCATGTAGTTGACCAGGTCCTTCTCGATGGCCTGGAACTGCTTCACCGAGTCGTCGAGCGACGAGGCGGAGTCGGCAGCCGCGATCTTGGCGTCCAGGGCCTTGTTGGTGAAGCCACCCTGGTTACCCGCCGCGCCCGTGCGGAACAGGTCGCTGATGAAGTTGGAGTTGACCGGGTAGTCCAGCACCCAGCCGGAGCGGTAGATCGACTTGACCTGCTGGCTCTTACGAGCGGTCAGGTCGGCCTGGAAGTCCGGCTTGCTGTCGCCGGTGCACTTGACACCGGTCGCCTGGGTGATGCTGTTGCAGACAGCGTCGACCCACTCCTTGTGGCCGCCGTCCGCGTTGAACTGGATGGTGATGGCGTTGCCCGGAACGCCGCCACCCGCCTTGATCATTTCCTTGGCCTTGGCCGGGTTGAACGTGGTGACCTCGCCCGCGGCGTTCGGCTGGTAGCCGAGCACGCCCTTGGCGACCCAGCCGGTGGCCGGCTCACGCGTACCCTGCAGCACCGTCTTGGTGATGGTGTTGCGGTCGATGGCCATGGACAGACCCTGGACGACCTTCGGGTCGACCGCCTTCGGCTTCTTCCACTGGTCGGCGTAGAAGGCGATGGCCAGCGTCTGGACGGCGGAGTAGGCCTGGTCCACGGCGCGGTCACCGAGGTCCTGGCGGTAGACCGGGAGGTCCTTCGGCGCGATCTGACGCAGGACGTCCACGTTGCCGGACTTGAGGTCCTCGTAGGCCGCCTCGAGGGTGGTGTAGTTCTTGAAGACCACACCACCGTTCTTGGCCTTGTTCGGGCCCTTGTAGCCGTCGAAGCGGACGATCTTGATCTGCTTCTTGTGGTCCCAGCTCTCGAACTTGTAGGGACCGTTGCCGACCGGCTTCTCACCGGCGGCCTTCGGGTCCTTGTAGAAGGACTCCGGCAGCGGCGCGAAGACGATGTAGGCGAGCTTGTGAGCGAAGTACGGAACCGGGTTCTTCAGCTCGATGGTGAAGGTGGTGTCGTCGACGACCTTGAGGCCCTCCATGGCCTCGGCGGTCGGCTTGGCGCCTTCCTTCTCCGGGTGCAGGGCGTCGAAGCCCTTGATGTCCGCGAACCAGGAAGACAGGCCCTGGGCGTTGTTGATGTTGGCGTTCCAGTTCCACGCGTCCACGTAGGACTTGGCGGTCACCGGGGTGCCGTCGTGGAAGGTCCAGCCCTTCTTGAGCTTGACGGTCCACGTCTTCGAGTCGGTGCTCTCCACCGACTCGGCGTTGATCATCTCGAGCGATCCGTCGGCCTTGTAGTCGACGAGCCTCGAGAACAGGCCGTCCATGACCGCGGAGCCGTTCGACTCCATCGTGTCACCGGTGTGCAGGAGCTTCTCCGGCTCACCAAGCTCGATGGAGAAGATGCCATTGGGGTCGACCGCACCCTTGTTGGCATCGGAGCCACTGTCACTGCCCCCGCCACAGGCGGTCGCTGCCAGGGCGACGACGATCGCGCCCACTACCCACTTGGCGCTCTTGGCACCGCGCATGGGTTCCTCCTCATGAGTCCACTAGTCACTACAAGATGGGCACTGTTCTACGCGCGCTGACACCCCTGACAGCGAGCTTGTCAAGTACCCCGAGTGTGCTCGTGAGTCGGCGCTCCCCACAGCGCGTGACCCATTGACCCGAGCTCAATGGAGCCAACTATTAAGGAGGTGAGGGCTGTAAACCACACTTAAAGGGTCTCGTTTTGACAACATCGACGGAACCACCCGGCCCGAAATCCGGACAAAGCGAGCACAGACAGACACCCGCGAAACGGACCGTTAACACATGTTCCGGAGAGCTACGTTCGATAAACGGACGTAGGGGTCAGGGCCAAGGACCTCAAATGAGTTGACGAAAGGCCCGGCTCCCCACAGTGTCTGCGGGGAGCCGGGCCTTGTGCGCGGAGTTGACCTGGCGTTGACCTGCGTGACGCAGGCCGCGGTCCGGGGACCGCCGGTCAGGTGGCCGGCCGGGCCGTGGTCAGCCGGTCAGCCGTGCTTGGCGCGCGAAGCGGCGCGGGCGCGCTCCCGGGCGTCCAGGTTGACCTTACGGATACGGACGGCCTCCGGCGTCACCTCGACGCACTCGTCGTCGCGGCAGAACTCCAGGGACTGCTCCAGGGACAGCTTGCGCGGCGGAACGATGGACTCCGCGACATCGGCCGTGGAGGAGCGCATGTTGGTGAGCTTCTTCTCCTTGGTGATGTTCACGTCCATGTCGTCGGAGCGGGAGTTCTCGCCGACGATCATGCCCTCGTAGACCTCGGTGCCCGGCTCGACGAAGAGAACGCCGCGCTCCTGGAGGTTGGTCATCGCGAAGCCCGTGACCGCGCCGGAGCGGTCGGCGACCAGCGAGCCGTTGTTCCGGGTCGTCAGCGTGCCGAACCAGGGCTCGTGACCCTCGTGGATGGAGTGGGCGATGCCCGTGCCGCGGGTGTTGGTCAGGAACTCCGTACGGAAGCCGATGAGGCCACGGGACGGGACGACGAACTCCATACGGACCCAGCCGGAGCCATGGTTCGACATGTTGTCCATCCGGCCCTTGCGGACACCCATGAGCTGCGTGACCGCGCCCATGTGCTCCTCGGGCACGTCGATCGTCATGCGCTCGACCGGCTCGTGGACCTTGCCGTCGACCTCCTTGGTGACCACCTGCGGCTTGCCGATGGTCAGCTCGAAGCCCTCACGGCGCATCTGCTCGACCAGGATGGCCAGCGCGAGCTCACCGCGGCCCTGGACCTCCCAGGCGTCCGGGCGCTCGGTGTCCAGGACGCGCAGCGAGACGTTACCGATCAGCTCGCGGTCGAGGCGGTCCTTGACCTGGCGGGCGGTGACCTTGCGGTCCTTCACGGCGGCCTTGTTGTCGGCGCCCTTGCCGGTGCCGCCACGGCCGACGAGCGGCGAGGTGTTCGTACCGATGGTCATCGAGATGGCGGGCTCGTCGACCGTGATCAGCGGCAGCGCGACCGGGTTCTCCGGGTCGGCCAGCGTCTCGCCGATCATGATGTCCGGGATACCGGCGACGGCGCAGATGTCACCCGGGCCGGCCATCTCGGCGGGCTTGCGGGTCAGGGCCTCGGTCATCATCAGCTCGCTGATGCGGACGTTGGCGATCGTGCCGTCGCGCTTGATCCAGGCCACGGTCTGGCCCTTGCGCAGCTCGCCCTGCTCGACGCGGAGCAGCGCGATACGGCCGAGGAAGTTGTCGGCGTCCAAATTGGTGACGTGGGCCTGGAGGGGAGCCTTCTCGTCGAACTCCGGAGCCGGGACGGTCTCCAGGAGGGTGGAGAAGAAGGGCTCCAGGCTGTCGCTGTCGGTGGGGACGGTGCCGTCCTCCGGCTTGGTCAGCGAGGCGACACCGTCACGGGCGCAGGCGTAGACGATCGGGAACTCGATCTGGTCCTCGTCCGCGTCCAGGTCCAGGAAGAGGTCGTACGTCTCGTTGACGACCTCGTCGATACGGGAGTCCGGGCGGTCCGTCTTGTTGATGCACAGGATGACGGGCATCCGGGCCTGGAGGGCCTTGCGCAGCACGAAGCGGGTCTGCGGGAGCGGGCCCTCGGAGGCGTCGACGAGCAGCACGACCGCGTCGACCATCGACAGACCGCGCTCGACCTCGCCGCCGAAGTCGGCGTGGCCGGGGGTGTCGATGATGTTGATCGTGATCGGGTCCCCGCCGTCCTTCGGGTGGTACTTCACCGCAGTGTTCTTGGCGAGGATCGTGATGCCCTTCTCACGCTCCAGGTCGTTCGAGTCCATCATGCGGTCGTCGAGCTGCTGGTGGGCGGCGAAGGCACCGGCCTGCTTCAGCATGGCGTCGACCAGGGTGGTCTTGCCGTGGTCGACGTGGGCGACGATGGCGACGTTACGGATGTCATGGCGCGTGGGCATGCTGGCTAGCTGCTTCTCTCGGATCGTGGGATGCGGCGTCTGTTTGCTCGTACGCCCGCCGGGCGGACGCGCCACGGCTGTGTCCATGGTACGGGGCTGCCGCGCAAGCGGCTTCCGGGCCCGATCCGAGGGCGGGCTCAGAGTGATCTTTGGGGGCGTGTGGGGCAAGCGGTGCGGGGGCAAGCAGGTTCAGGCAGAGGCCCGGGTCATGGGCTGATACGCACTGATGACCTTGCCCGCCGGGGGCTCCGGCGGGCAAGGGACTTGAGCTGCTTCTGAGGTTCTCCGGGGTCCAGGCATCGGCGGCGGGGCTCCCGCACGCCAGTGCCCAGTGGCTGACCAGCTACTTCTTGTTGTTCGTCGTGGTTTTCGACTTCTTGAAGCCGATGTCCTGATAGCGCGGTGCGACGAAGCCGAAGGCGCCCGCGTTCACCAGATCCCGCTTGACGGCCACCAGCTGCGGGCGCTGATAGAGGGGGATGGACCCGGCCGCGGCCCAGATCCGGGCGTCGGCCTGCTTCATCAGCTCCTGGGCCTCCTTCTCGTCCAGCTCGGCGACCGCCTGGTCGAAGAGCTGGTCGATGTGATCCGTACCGACCCGCGTGTAGTTCTGCTCCACCAGCAGCGACCCGTCGGTCGCGGGCTCCGGCTTGGCGAAGATCGGGCGGGCGTCGGTCGCGGGGTAGGCGGAGGCGGGCCAGGAGTAGAGGGCGAGGTCGTAGTTGCCGGAGGCGATGTGGTCCTTGAAGAAGTTCTCGTCGGCGACCTTGGTGATCTCCGCACGGATGCCGATCCTGTCCAGCATGCGGACGATCCGGTTGCCGACCGTGCGCAGGGCCTCGGAGCCGGGTCCCGAGGGGAGGACGAAGCGCAGGGTGAGCGCCTTGCCGTCCTTGCCGAGCGGGCCGCGGGCCGCGCTCTTCGGCCTGTCGGCGGGGGCGGGGGCGCGGGTGCCGACCGGGGCGTAGGCGCCGGCGACCCCCGTCTGCTTCCCGTCTCCGTCGGCGGAGTCGTCGCGGGAGCCCAGGGAAGGGTTGCGGCCGTGGCCTGCGGGGGCGTCGCGGTCGGGGGCGAGGGAGTCGGCCTGGCGACGCAGGGCCGCTCCCTGGAGGGCGGCGGTCCTGGCGGGGGCGAGGATGTTCCAGCCGGCCTCGCGGCCGGGGACGGCGTCGCCGGGCTTGCCGTCGCCGACGATGTAGAGCCCCTCGTCGGAGGCGACGTCCGCGCCCGCCCGGCTCCCGGCGCTCCCGGCGGCCGGGGGCTCGGCCGCGGGACCGCCCGCCGGCGTTCCGGCGGCGGGGCCGTTCGCGGGGCTCTCGGCGACCGGGGGCTTGACCGCGGGACTGCCCGCCGGAGTTCCGGCGGCCGGGGGCTTGACCGCGGGACTGCCCGCCGGCGTTCCGGCGACCGGGGGCTTGACCGCGGGACTGCCCGCCGGAGTTCCGGCGACCGGGGGCTTGACCGCGGGGCTGCCCGCCGGGGTCTTGGCGGCCGGGCCGTTCGCAGGGCTCTCGGGGGCCGCCGGGCTCGCGTCCACGTTCGCCTCGGCGCTCGCCTCGGCGCCCGCCTTGGTCCCGTCGTCCGGCTCCTGCTTGCGCGCCCCCTCCCGCGTCCAGCCCGCGTCGGCGAGCAGCGCCTGCGCCTCCTGGGTGTCCTGGTCGCCGAGCGCCCCGCTGCTGTCGGCGTACGCCGGCTGCCCGGCGAGCGCGAGATGGCTGCCGACGGGATACGCGGGCAGTCCCAGCGGCTTCAGTACGGCCTCGGCGAGCTCCTTGCGGTCGAGCGCGCGGGCCACGGCGCGGCGCACCCGCTCGTCCGCGAGTGGCCCGGACTCGCCGTTCAGCGCGAGCTGGGTGTACGCGGGCTCCAACGTCTTGCGGACGACGAAGGCCCGGAGCGCGATCTGCTGGGTCGCGTACTCGTCGAGCGCGGCCTGATTCTGCTTCCGGGCCAGCAGGACGGCCTCCGCCTGGTCCTCGTCGGAGCCGAACGCGTGCGCCCGGCGCTTGAACGCCGCGGCCTGGGCCTTTCCGGCTCCGGAGCCGTGCTGCGCGGCCCGCTTCTGGCCTTCCCGTGAGGCCACGGCGATCCGGTCCGCGACGCTCCGATCGATTTCGGCCAGATCGACCGCGCCCGTGGCAAGCGCGGCGGCGCGCTCGTCGCGGGGTACGGCGCGCAGGACGAGCGAGTCGAGCTTGGCGGGCTCCCCCCACCAGCGCGGGTTGCGGACGAGCGTCGCGGTGCCGTCCTTGCGGTCGAGATCCTGGAGCTTGAAGGGCCCGGCGGTGGACACCAGCCGGTCCCGTGATCCCTCGTTGAAGGCCGACGGGGTGCCCATCACCTCCTTCGGGTAGAGCGGGGTGAAGAGCGACTGCCAGTCGGCGTACGGCTTGGCGAAGGTGACCCGGACCTCCAGGTCGTTCGCGCCGCGCTCGATCTTCTCGATGCGGTCGTAGCCGGCGTTGCGCGCGGTCCAGAACGCCGAGTTCCTGCCGCTGAGCGCCCGCCACTGGGCGAGGAAGTCGGGCGCCCCGATCTCGCGCCCGTCGCTCCAGACCGCCTCCTGGTTGAGCTTGTAGAGGACGACCTGCTTGGGCTCGCGCTTGACGATCTCGGCCGACTCCAGGAAGTCGGGGTTGCGCTGCGGACGTCCGTGCTCGTCGAGGGTGAAGAGGGAGGGAAGGGCGGCACCGGTGATACGGGCGGTGGCGGCGTCGGCGTCGGCCTGGAAGGCGTTGAGCGTCACGGGCACGGCGTCGACGGCCCAGCGCAGGGTGCCGCCGTCCTCGACCAGGTCACGGGCGGCGGGGCCGATGTCCGCGGGGACCGGCTTGGCCTCGGTCCCGTGCTCCGCCGTGCTGCAGCCCGCCAGTACGGGGAGCGCGAGCGCACCGCTGGTGAGGAGGGCGACGGAGCTCAGGGTCCTTCGGCGTGAGGCGACGACGTAGGGCATGGCCTGTACCTCTTCGTCCTGGTTCGGGAATTTAGGGATGATCACACCTATTGCGCCTACACTGAAGGCCACGGCGGGCAGGGCGTGACGCCGACACGGCGGAGCGGCCCGTGAACCCCACCCATGCGGCCCAATGGGGACGCCCCCTAACGGGTGGCGCGCGCGGGAATCGGTGCACACGCCTTCACAACAAGGGATGTGACGCGCAACACTCGCAGGCGCACAAAGAGCCCTCTGGGGAGCACCCCCAGACACCCGCATGCCACCCGCGACCGCGGAAGTGAGGGCAATACATGTCCATGCAGGACGAGTTGACGGACGTCAAGCGACGCCTCGACGACCTGGCCCGTACGGTCGAGCGGCTGGAGCGGAGCCTCACGCAATCGCGGGAGGACGCCACCCGTGCCCAGCCGGCCGGCCGCCCCGAGGATCTGGTCACCATCCCCGACACCCCGTACGACAGCTCGCTGTGGACGGACTCGGACGACGAGGGCCTGGGTGCGCGCGACCGGCACGCGCCCTAGGAGACCTCGTTGGCCACAGGCACCGAACCCCACACCGACACAGGCGTGCACGGCGCCTCGCGCGCCGCTATCGCCCCCCGCCACCTCAGGACCGATCGCTGGTGGCTGACGCCCGCCGCGACCGCCGCCGGTCTGCTCGCGTTCGTCGTCTACTCGACCTGGCGGGCCTTCGCCAACAGCGACTACTACGCCGCGCCGTACGTGTCGCCGTTCTACTCGCCCTGCCTCGCGGAGAACTGCGAGCCGATGAAGGGCGGCCCCAACTGGGAGATCTTCGGCAGCTGGTGGGGGCTCTCCCCGGCGCTGCTGATCCTGATCTTCCCGCTCGGTTTCCGGCTGACCTGCTACTACTACCGCAAGGCCTACTACCGGGGCTTCTGGGCCTCGCCGCCGGCCTGCGCGGTCGCCGAGCCGCACAAGAAGTACACCGGCGAGACCCGCTTCCCGCTGATCCTGCAGAACATCCACCGCTACTTCTTCTACGCGGCGCTGCCGGTCGCGGGCATCCTCACGTACGACACCGTGCTCGCCTTCCGCGACGAGCACTACGCGTGGGGCCACATGGGTCTCGGCACCCTGGTCTTCCTCGTCAACATCGCGCTGATCTGGGCGTACACCCTGTCCTGCCACTCCTGCCGGCACATCATCGGCGGGCGGCTGAAGCACTTCTCCAAGCATCCGGTGCGCTACCGGCTGTGGGGCTGGGTCGGCAGGCTGAACGAGCGTCACATGCTGCTCGCCTGGGCCTCGCTGATCAGCGTCGCGCTCGCCGACTTCTATGTGTATCTGCTGGCCACCGGTGCCTTCGACGACCCGCGCTTCTTCTAGGGACCCAAGGAAGGTGCCATCTGATGACCGATCTGGAACGGCAGCAGTGGGACGTCGTCGTCGTGGGCGCGGGCGGCGCGGGGCTGCGGGCCGCCATCGAGGCGCGCGAGCGGGGCGCCCGTACGGCCGTGATCTGCAAGTCGCTCTTCGGCAAGGCGCACACGGTCATGGCGGAGGGCGGAATCGCCGCCTCCATGGCCAATGTGAACCCCCACGACAACTGGCAGGTCCACTTCCGCGACACCATGCGCGGCGGGAAGTTCCTCAACCAGTGGCGGATGGCGGAGCTGCACGCCCAGGAGGCCCCGGCCCGGGTGTGGGAGCTGGAGACCTGGGGAGCGCTCTTCGACCGTACGAAGGACGGGAAGATCTCCCAGCGCAACTTCGGCGGCCATGAGTACCCGCGGCTGGCACATGTCGGCGACCGGACGGGCCTGGAGCTGATCCGGACCCTCCAGCAGAAGATCGTCTCGCTGCAGCAGGAGGACAAGGCCGAGTTCGGGGACTACGAGGCACGGCTGAAGGTCTTCCAGGAATGCACGGTGACACGCGTGCTGAAGGAGGGCGCGCGCGTCTCGGGTGCGTTCTGCTACGAGCGCGAATCCGGCCGCTTCTTCGTCCTGGAGGCGCCATCGGTGGTGCTGGCCACCGGCGGTATCGGCAAGTCCTTCAAGGTGACGTCGAACTCGTGGGAGTACACGGGCGACGGGCATGCGCTGGCGCTGCTCGCCGGGGCACCGCTGCTCAACATGGAGTTCGTGCAGTTCCATCCGACCGGGATGGTCTGGCCGCCGTCGGTGAAGGGGATCCTCGTCACCGAGTCGGTGCGTGGCGACGGAGGGGTGCTGCGCAACAGCGACGGCAAGCGGTTCATGTTCGACTACATCCCGGACGTCTTCAAGGAGAAGTACGCGGAGTCGGAGGAGGAGGGCGACCGCTGGTACGAGGACCCGGACAACAACCGGCGCCCGCCCGAGCTGCTCCCTCGTGACGAGGTCGCCCGCGCGATCAACGCCGAGGTGAAGGCGGGCCGGGGGTCTCCGCACGGCGGGGTGTTCCTCGATGTGTCGACCCGGATGCCGGCGGAGGTCATCCGGCGCCGGCTGCCGTCCATGTACCACCAGTTCAAGGAGCTGGCGGACGTGGACATCACCGCCGAGGCCATGGAGGTCGGGCCGACCTGCCATTACGTGATGGGCGGCATCGCGGTCGACTCGGACACCGCCGCCACGGTCGGCGTCCCCGGGCTCTACGCGGCGGGCGAGGTCGCGGGCGGTATGCACGGCTCCAACCGGCTGGGCGGCAACTCCCTCTCCGATCTGCTGGTCTTCGGGCGGCGGGCCGGGCTCCACGCCGCGGAATACGTGTCAGGGCTCACCGGGGCGGCGCGGCCGGCCGTGGACGAGGACCAGATCGACGCGGCCGCGGCGGAGGCGCTGCGTCCGTTCAGCGCGGAGGGCCCGGAGCCGGGCACGGCCCCGGAGAATCCGTACACCCTCCACCAGGAACTCCAGCAGACCATGAACGACCTGGTCGGCATCATCCGGCGCGAGCCCGAGATGATGCAGGCCCTGAAGAAACTGGCCGAGCTCCGGGTCCGCGCGCGCGGCGCCGGGGTCGAGGGCCACCGGCAGTTCAACCCGGGCTGGCACCTCTCCCTGGACCTGCGGAACATGCTGCTGGTCAGCGAGTGCATCGCCCGCTCCGCCCTGGAGCGCACGGAGAGCCGCGGCGGCCACACGCGCGAGGACTGCCCCGGGATGGAGCGCGAGTGGCGCCGGATCAATCTGCTGTGCCGGCTCGCGGACCCCACGGGCGGCCTGGCGGCCACCGAACCGGCGCGCGGCCAGATCGATCTCGTACGCAAGACCACGGATCCCATCCGCCCCGACCTGCTCTCCCTCTTCGAGAAGGAGGAGCTGGTCAAGTACCTCGCCGAAGAGGAGCTGTACGAATGAGCACGTACGACGCTCGGTTCAGGGTCTGGCGGGGCGACCAGGAGGGCGGGGATCTCAGGGACTTCACGGTCGAGGTCCACGAGGGCGAGGTCGTCCTGGACATCATCCACCGGCTGCAGGCCACCCAGGCCCCGGATCTGGCGGTGCGCTGGAACTGCAAGGCGGGCAAGTGCGGCTCGTGCAGCGCGGAGATCAACGGCCGTCCGCGGCTGATGTGCATGACCCGCATGTCGGTCTTCGACCGGGCCGAGACCATCACGGTGACCCCGCTGCGGGCCTTCCCGGTGGTGCGCGACCTGGTCACGGATGTCTCCTTCAACTACGAGAAGGCCCGTGAGGTGCCGTCGTTCGTCCCGCCTCCCGGGCTCGCCGCCGGCGAGTACCGCATGCAGCAGGTCGATGTGGACCGCTCCCAGGAGTTCCGCAAGTGCATCGAGTGCTTCCTGTGCCAGGACACTTGCCATGTGGTGCGTGACCACGAGGAGAACAAGGCGGCCTTCGCCGGCCCCCGCTTCCTGATGCGCGTCGCCGAACTGGACATGCACCCCCTGGACGCGGCAGCCGAGAGCGGCCTGGACCGCAAACGCACGGCCCAGGAGGAGCACGGCCTGGGCTACTGCAACATCACCAAGTGCTGCACCGAGGTGTGCCCGGAGCAGATCAAGATCACGGACAATGCGCTGATCCCCCTGAAGGAACGGGCGGTCGACCGGAAGTACGACCCGCTGGTGTGGCTGGGGAACAAGATCCGGCGGCGGGGCGAGTGATCCACCCAAGCCGTGATCCAACCTCTGGAACTCAGGGCCGCTGACGATATTGCCGTGCGGTGGAGCTCGAGGTGCTGCATGGGACGGGAACGGGAAGGCGTTCCGCCGGGCACCGCCGACCGACCCCCACCGCAGGCGGCGCCCGATCAGGTCCAACCGTCCCGATAGGCCTCCCAGTCCTCCTCCTCTGCGGCGAAGTCCACGTACAGCGCCACCCCGAACCGCTCCCGGTCGCGGTCCGTGCGCCCGAGGCCGAGGCGGGTACCGCGGACCGCGGCCTCGACCGTCTCCGCGTTCTCCCAGTGACCGAGGTCGCCCTCGGTGAAGAACGGCAGCCCCATCAGCAAGTCGGTGTCCCGCGGAGTCACTTCGAGGGCGAGCGCCGTCTGCTGGGCGACGTAACCGCCGTAGAGGCCCTCCAGCGGCATCCAGGTGTCGTACGACATGACGGCTATCTGGTCGACCCGGCGGGCCACCTCGCCGAAGAACTCCTGCGACCACCACTTGGGGCGGCCCGTGACCGCGCCCAGGACCGCGTGCGCAGCCGGCAGGGGATCCATCTGGTGCGCGGCTACGGAGAGCGGTACCTTGCGCGCGCGGGTCAACTCCCGCAGCTCGTCGAGCAGGCTCAGATAGTGGCCGTCGCCGGAGTGCAGCGGCTCCAGGTCGAAGTGCACCCCGTCGAAGCCCGCGTCCAGGATCTGGAGCGTGGAGCGCACGACCGCGTCCCGTGTGGCTTCGTCGGGCAGCCGCAGCCCGTGCGCCGACTCGGTGGCCAGCCTGTCGCCGAGCCATGCCTGCACCCGCACGCCGGGGATCCTCCGGTGCACCCCGTCGATCAGCCACCGCGCGCGCGGATACCGGGCCGTGGGCAGCGTCCCGTCGTGCTCCAGCGGCCCCGCGTGCACATACAGGTCCCGTATCCCCGTGCCGCGGATCCGCGCGGCGAAGGCATCGAGGTCGGTGTCCTTCTTACGGCCGTCCACCCAGGCGTGGCCCAGCCAGATGGCGTCCTTGCCGCGTGTCCTCGTGCCCTCCTCGTACTCCCCCGCGTAGTTCACGCGCAGGGCCGCGGCGGCGGTCAGGGCGGGGACGACCAGCAGCAGGGCCAGTGCGAGGGCGATGCGCGCAGGCCATCTCAGCCGGGGCCTCCCCAGCCACGCGCGAGCGCGGCGCAGGGCCTGGCGCACGATGTGGTGCGCCTGGTGGTGCGGTCGTACGTTCACGGATCCCCCCGTCAGCAGTGCCGTATGGTCTCCCACCGTAGACGCCACCACTGACAGTGACGGTTACAGTCCGTGCACAATGGCGATCATGCGCCCTGCACGGACGGCGATCACGCCCCGAACGCGAGGCCTCGGCACGGGCCGGCCGGTCCAGGTACCAGGCGGCGAAGCCCCGGCCTTTCGACTCGATCGGGCGGGCCCGCGATTTCCGGGTCGCCACGGAGGTCCGCCCGGTCGCGCGGAACAAGGGGCAGACATAACCTCCCAAACGTGACACGAACAGCCACCCGGGTCCTGCTCGCCGTGTTGGTGGCGGCGTGGTGGCTCATCGTGCCCGTCGCTCAGAGCGCTCGTGCCGAGGATCCGGTGCAGCTGTCCCGCGAGGGCCGGATCACCGACCGCGTCGACGTGCTCGGCGACCGGGAGGGCCAGGTGGAGGAGGCCCTCGACCGCCTCTACGACGACCGGCGCATCCAGCCCTTCGTCGTGTATGTGCATGATTTCTCGGGCCGCTCGGCGCAGGGGTGGGCCGACGGGACCGCCACGAAGAACGGGCTCGGCCGGAGCGACGTACTGCTCGCCGTCGCCACGCACGACCGGCAGTACACGTACTCCGCCGATCCGGACTCCCGCATCACACAGGCACAGTTCGACGATGTCGCGCAGAGCGCCATCGAGCCGCCGCTCCGGCAGGACGACTGGGCCGGGGCCGCGATCGGGGCCGCCAACGGCTACGACGCGGTGCTCGCGGGCCGGCCCGTGCCCACGCCGGCGATCACGCCGGGGAAGGCCGATCCGGTCGACGGGGACAGCACCTCCGCCTCCGATCTGATCCTGCCGGTGGCCGTGCTGGTCGGTGCGGGCGCCGCCGCCGCGTACGCCTACAGCAGGCGCAGGCGCCGGGCAGCGGACCGCACCACCCCGCGGGGTGGGCAGGGGTGGGGACGGTCGCAGGAGCCGACGGCGGCGCACCCGTCGACGCCCGCGCTGACGCCGCTGGCCGAGCTGGACGCACAGGCCGAGCAGACCTTGGTGGACACCGATGATGCGCTCCGTACGAGCCAGGAGGAACTCGGCTTCGCCACGGCGCAGTTCGGCGAGGAGGCCGCGAAGCCCTTCACCGAAGCAGTGGCGTACGCCCACAGCGAGCTGACCGCGGCGTTCCGGTTGCGGCAGGCGCTCGACGACGCCTATCCGGAGGACGACGCCACCCGGCGGCAGATGCTGGACGAGATCATCTCCCGGTGCGCGGAGGCCGATCGGCGGCTGGACGCGGAGTCGGAGGACTTCGACCGGCTGCGCGCCCTCGAGGAGAACGCCCCCCAGGCACTGGCCACGGCCGAGTCCGCGTACCGGGAGCTGAGCGGAAGGGTCGGTACGGCCGAGGCGACCCTCACCGTCATGCGCCGGCGGTACGCCGAGTCGGCCGCCGCGCCCGTCGCGGGCGACGTCGAGCAGGCGAAGGACCGGCTGCTGTTCGCTTCGACGACGCTCGGTCAGGCCCGGCAGTCCGCCGACGGGGGTGACAACGCTACGGCCGCCGTCCACGTCCGAGCCGCCGAAGGCGCGGTCCACCAGGCCGAGCGGCTCATCGACGCCGTCGACCGGCGCGCCCAGGAACTGGCGGAAGCGGCCGGAAAGCTTCCGGGCGCGCTAGGTGAGACGGAAGCGGACCTGGCCGATGCCCGCGGGCTGCTGAAAGGCACGGCGGCAGGGCTGTCCACGGCCGATCTCCAGGGCCGGATCGCCCGGGCGGAGACCGTGGTCGCCGAGGTGCGGCGGGAAACCGACGCGGGACCGTACGACCCGATCGACGCGCTGCGCCGGGTGGAGGAGGCGGACGCCGTGCTGGAGGAGGCCCTGGCGGGCGCCCGGGAGCGCGAGGAGGGTGCGCGGCGGGCCCGCGCGCTGCTGGACCAGGCGACGCTCACGGCGCGATCGACGATCGGGGCGGCCGAGGACTTCATCACGACGCACCGCGGGGCGGTCGGGGCTCCGGCCCGCACCCGGCTCGCGGAGGCCCAGCGGCGGCTGGAGCGGTCGCAGGAGCTCGCGGGGGTGGGCGAGGAACCGGCCGCGCTGGTCGAGGCACAGCAGGCGGACTCCCTCGCCCGGCAGGCCCAGAGCCTCGCCGAGCAGGACGTCCGCTCGTACGGGAACCCGTTCGGGTCGGGCGGTGCACAAGGAGGTGGAGGCGGGCTCGGTGGTGCCGTGCTCGGCGGAATCATCCTCGGTGGCGTGTTCGGCGGCGGGGGCTTCGGCGGTGGTCCGGGGGGCGGCGGCTTCGGCGGCGGTCCGGGCAGTTTCGGCGGCGGCGGCACACGCGGCCGGCTGGGCGGCGGCGGCCGTTCCTGACGCGGTTCTGTTCCTCCTTCTACTCCGACTCCGGCTCCGGCCGACTCGTATTCCGCACAAGGAGAGGTGCCATGACCAAGCAGACCATGGCGGCCCTCAAGGCCGCGAGGCGACGGCCCGAGACGGAGGGTCGCGGGTCGCGGTCGCTCCGGACGGGTCCACGGGCGCGGCGGCCCAGGACGGCCGGTAGCGGGGCGCGGTGCCCCAAGGTGGCGGGGCGCCGGACGCGGTCCCTCCTGACGATGGGTCAATGGGCGCGGCGGCCCGGGACGGCGGGTCACGCCAGGCGCCTCGCGGCGCGGGCCGGAGCAACTGGCGCGCGTCGGCAGTCCCGGCTCGCGCCCCGAGTTCCGACCTGGGCCCTGGTCCTGGTCGCGGCCCGGGTCAGAACATGCTGAGCAGCTGCTCCACGCTCGGCTCGGACGTAGAGTCCCCGTCCGGCAGGGCGAGTTCGAACCACACGGTCTTGCCGCGCGGGGTTCGGCGCGAGCCCCAGGCCGCGCTGAGCAGCCCGACGAGCTGCAGTCCGCGGCCGCCCTCGTCCGTGTCTCGTGCGCGCCGCCGCCGCGGCTGTACGAGACCGGCGTCCCACACCTCGCAGACGAGGGTGCGGTCGCGCAGCAGCCGCAGGCGGATCTCGCCCTCGCCGTAGCGCAGCGCGTTGGTGACGAGTTCGCTGACGAGCAACTCCACCGTGTCCACGAGCGGTTCGAGCTCCCAGGCGACCAGCTGGGCCCGGGCGAGCTCCCGGGCGCGGCCCACCGAGCGGGGTTCGCGGGGCAGCCGCCAGTCGCCCACGGACTCGGTCGGCATTCCCTGGATCCGGGCCATCAACAGGGCGATGTCGTCCTCGCCGTGCCGGGTGTCGAGGGTGCCGAGGACGTGGTCGCAGACGTCCTCGAGGGGGAGGTCCGGTTCGGTGAGCGCCCGGCGGAAGGCGCTGAGCCCCTCGTCGAGGGGATGGTCCCGGGATTCGACGAGTCCATCCGTGTAGAGCGCCAGCAGCGCGCCCTCCGGGAGTTCGACCTGGACCTCCTCGAAGGGCTCGCCCCCGACGCCGAGCGGCATCCCGGGCGGCACGTCGAGCAGCAGCGCCTCCTCGCCGGGTTCGACGAGGACGGGCGGCAGATGGCCGGCGTTGGCGAAGGTGCAGCGTCTTGTCACCGGGTCGTAGACGGCGTAGACGCAGGTCGCCAGATAGACCTCGGCGAGCTCGGGGCCACGGGATTTGTGGGCGACACGGGACGCCTGCTGGGCGCCGCTGGGGCTGCCGAGTCCGCGGGCGATCTCGTCGAGCGCGGAGAGCACTTCGGCGGGCTCCAGATCGAGCAGCGCCAAGGTTCTTACGGCGGTGCGCAGTTCGCCCATGGCGACCGCGGCGCGCAACCCGCGGCCCATGACGTCGCCGACGACGAGCGCGGTGCGGTGGCCGGGGAGTTCGATGACGTCGAACCAGTCGCCGCCGACCTCGGTCGCCGTGTTGCCCGGGAGATAGCGGCAGGCGATGTCGAGGCCGGCGGCTTCGGGGTCGCCGGGGGGCAGGAGGCTGCGCTGGAGGATCAGGGCCCGCTCGTGCTCGCGGCGGTAGAGGCGGGCGTTGTCGATACAGACCGCGGCGCGGGCGGCCAGCTCGATGGCGAGGGCCCGGTCCCGTTCCCCGAAGGGCTCGCTGCCCTTCGCCCGGGAGAACTGGACGAGCCCGACGACCGCGTCGTGGGCGACCATCGGCACGGCGAGGGTGGACTGGACGAGGCTGCCTTCCTCGCCCGGGATGGTCTGTACGCGGGCGGTGCGGAGGGCCACGGCGTAGGCCGAGTTGAACGAGTAGCGGTGGACGGCTCCGACCCGGGGCGAGGCCGGCGATCCCGCACCGGAGCCACCGGAGTCGTGGGCCCCGCCGGACTCGTGGGACCTGCCTGTCCCGCCGGACCCGCCGGAGCCGTCGGCGAGGACGGCGTCGGACACGGCACTGGCGTAGGCGACCCGGCGCAGCTCGGCGCTGCCGCCGCCGAAGCCCTCGTGGTGGGCGGAGCCCCAGTGCCCGGGCGGGGCTTCGTCTCCGGTGAGGAGCCCTTGGTAGAGGTCGACGGAGGCGAGGTCGCAGAAGCCGGGGACGGCGACGTCGAGGAGTTCGCGAGCGGTGGTCTCCAGATCGAGGGAGTTGCCGATCCTGGCGCTGGCCTCGTTGAGGATGGCCAGGTTGCGGCGGGCGCTGGCGGCCTCACGGGCGGCGATCTGGCGACGGGTCACGTCGGTGCCGAGTCCTGCGACGCCGATGGGGCGGCCCGTACCGCTGTGCACGCGGTAGAGGTTGATGGACCAGTGGCGGCGGTCGGTGCTGCCGGGGGCGGTGCCGACGATCTGCAGATCGGTCACGGACTCACCGGTCTCCAGCACCCGCCGGAGCGCCGCGGTCATCCGCTCGGCCTCGGGCCGGGAGAGGTAGTCGAAGACGGTGCGGCCGCGGTGGTCCGCCGCCGCACCGCCGAAGACGGTCGCGAAGCGCTGATTGGCGCGCACGACGGTGAGGTCGGGGCCGAACAGAAGGAAGCCAAAAGGAGATTGGCCGAAAATAGCCTGCGAAGAGGCAAGATCCGTCTCTATGCCGCGCAGGGCGCGGACGTCGACGACGATGCAGATCGCAGCCCGCTCGCCGCGCTCCGTCTCGCTCGGCATGACATAGACCTCGGCGAGCCCGTGCGCTCCGCCCTCACCGGGCATACGGAAGGGGACGAGACCCGTCCACTCCTTGCCGTCGAGTATGTCGGCAATCTTGCGGTGCCCCCGGGTGCGGAGTTCGGCGGGCATGAAGACCTCGACCGGATCCTTCCCCCTGACCTCGGCGGACTCGATACCGAACTGCTCGACGGCGCGCCGGCTCCACTGGTCGACGAGCCCGTCGGGCCCGATCGAGAAAGACGCGACTTTGATGTAGTCGTATATCGAGCCGGGCGGACTGCTCTGCCACACCACGCCGCTCGCCGTCTCAGGTATCTCGCTCACGCGACCGTCCCCTCCAGCTCACCGCACCGGACCGGCCATGCCCGCAGTATTCAGCACTACGGCCCCTGGCGACACGGCGTTCACGATCACAGAGCGGTCTCGTTCATTTTGAGCCGAGACAGTGATCGTTGTCCCTTCACACTTCTAACCCGGGAGGGGCAGCTCGAACCACACCGTCTTACCTGTTCTGCCACGCCGCGTGCCCCACCGCCTGGCCGTGCAGGCCACGAGCTGGAGCCCGCGTCCGCCCTCGTCATCGGGCCCGGCGGGGCGCTCCAGGGGCGGATCCGGAAGCGGATCGGAGACTTCCACAAGCAGCGCGGAGGGGAGTGGCGGCGTCGCGCCGTCGGGAGTCGGCCGGACGAGACGGACACCGATGGGGCCGGAGGTGTAGCGAAGAGAATTGGTCACGAGCTCACTGACCAGGAGCACGGTCACATCGCCGATCACCGCGTCCAGATCCCAGGCGCGCAGGGCCTCGCGGACGGCGTGACGTGCGGCGCGTACGACATCGGGCTCGGCAGGGAAGGTCCACTCGGCGACATCGCCTTCGGTGTCGATCACGCCGACCACTTCCCAAGATCAGCCGCAGTCGCTGACCCACGTCCGGTTTCGGAGGGTTAATCAGCACATACCCGATATTCGGGGCGGGCTATCTCCGAGTGAGGCGCGCGGTGGCACGAACGGCGTACGACGTCAGTCGCGCGCGCTGCCTGCGGAGTCCGACGTGCCCGCGGAGCCCGAGGACCGGGACGACGGACCCGAGGGCAGCCGGCGTACCGCCGCCACGACCGCGGGGCGGTCCTGGGGCAGCCAGTCCACGGCGTCGAGCTCGTCGGGGGCCAGCCAGCGCAGCTCGTCGTGGTCCTCCAGCGGGTGCGGCTCGCCCGAGAGCAGCCGGGCCGTCCAGACCTGGAGCACATAGCCGGGCCCCAGCGGCCACTCGCCGGGCACCCGCTCGACCGGCTCCGCCTCCACGCCCAGCTCTTCGCGCAGCTCGCGCACGAGCGCCTGCTCAGGGGTCTCACCGGGCTCCAGCTTGCCGCCGGGCAGCTCCCAGCGGCCGGCCAGTGCGGGCGGGGCGCTCCGGCGCGCGGCGAGCAGGCGTCCCTCGTCGTACAGGGCTCCGGCCACCACGACCCGGGCGGTCACGCGATCTGTCATGGGCCGGAGCGTAACCCGCATCGCAAGGACCGTGCCGCAGGGTCCTGGTGGGCGACCCTTCGGCGCCCTCTCGCACGGCGCTGCGGCGCTGCGGCGCGGCGCTAGGGGGTGGTCTGCCCGATGCGCTCGACCCAGTAGAGCTGCTTGTGGCCGCGGGCGTCGAGGCGGTCGGCGATCTTCTGCGCCTCGTCCTCCGTGGCGTACCGGCCGACGCGATAGCGGTTGCCGTTGTCGTCCTGACGTATGACCAGCCAGGGAAGCACTGCGCCGCTGTCGTTCATCGCACCCCTTCCGCCGCCGGCCTGCATAACTCCCACCGTCTCCAGGAAACCGCACTACGCATATGCCTGAGCTTACGCCTGACCTTTACTCAGCGGATACGTGTTTTCACAAAGAGAGACGGATCCGGCCAACGACGAGGACGCGAAGGGGGCGCACGCGACGCGTGCGCCCCCCAGAGCAACGGACGGGTGCTGTCGGCGTCTTGCGTCAGTCCGTACGCACCGTCGGCAACGGCATCAGCACCGGGCCCGAGGCCGCGGGCTTCTTGCGGCAGACGTCCCCGCACTCGGAATCCAGCGAGCAGCACAGCGAGCAGATCGGGCCCGACCGGACAGGGCAGTCGGCGATGTCGGGCAGCTCGTACGCCGTCTCACAGACCGCGCAGGTGTGGGTGGCGGTGACGTCCTCGACGACGACATCGGGCCCGTTCACCGGGTTCGGGCGGGCGAGGTAGTACTTGCCCTTCGTCGCCCAGGCGATCAAGGGGCAGAGGACCAGCGCGAGTCCGGCGGCGATGAAGGTGGAGAAGGCCTCGGCGTACTGCCCGAAGACCCCGAAGAAGGCCAGGATGGAGACCGTCGAGGCGATGGCCATCGCGCCGAAGCCGGCCGGGTTGACGGCGTGGAGGTAGGCGCGCTTGAACTCGATGTACGGCGGGCTGAGCCCGATCCGCTTGTTGATGACGAGGTCGGCGGCCACGGCGGCGATCCAGGCGATGCCGACGTTCGAGTAGAAGCCCAGCAGCTTGCCGAGCGCCGCGAACATGTTCATCTCCATCAGCGTCAGCGCGATGGCGAGGTTCAGGAAGATGTACCAGACGCGGCCGGGATGCCTGTGGGTGATGCGGGAGAAGAAGTTGGACCAGGAGAGCGAGCCGCTGTAGGCGTTGGTCACATTGATCTTGATCTGGGAGACGATCACGAAGAGTGCGGCCGCGGGCAGGGCCACCGAACCGAGCCAGGGCTTGAGCGCCTCAACCTGAGGGGCGATGGGCTCCAGGGCATGAGTCTTGCCCACCGCCTCCAGCGCGACGAAGGCGAGGAAGGCGCCGCCGAGTTGCTTGGCCGCGCCGATGACGACCCAGCCGGGCCCGGCGGCGAGCACCGCGAGGTTCCAACGGCGCTTGTTCTGCTCGGTCCTGGCCGGCATGAAGCGGAGATAGTCGGCCTGTTCACCGATCTGGGCGATCAGCGAGAGAGCGACGCCCGTGCCTAGCCCGAAGCCGATCCACGAGAACCCGGAGCCGGCACCCTCCGTACCGCCGAAGGACGCGAACGCGCCCCATGTGTCCGGCGCTTCGAAGGCGAGCACGACGAACGGCAGCACCATCCCGACGATCCAGATCGGCTGGGTCCACGCCTGGACCTTCGCCAGCGCGCCCATCCCCTTGAAGACGATCGGGATGACGATGAGCGTCGTGACCAGATAGCCGATCTCGACGGGCAGCCCGACGGCCTGGTGCATGGCCTGCGCCATGATCGAGCCTTCGAGCGCGAAGAAGATGAAGGTGAAGGACGCGTAGATGAGGGACGTCAGCGTGGAGCCGAAGTAGCCGAAGCCGGCGCCGCGCGTGACGAGATCCATGTCCAGGCCGTACGTGGCGCAGGCGCGCGCGATCGGAATGCCCGTCAGAAAGATGATCACGGCGGCGGTGAGGATCGAGGCGAGACCACTCGTGAAGCCGTAGGTGAAGACGATCGACGCACCGATCGCGAAGTCGGCGAGATAGGCGATCCCGCCGAGCGCCGTGCCCGCGACCATCGAGGGCGACCAACGCCGGAAGGAGTGCGGGGCATAGCGGAGCGAGTAGTCCTCGCGGCTCTCGTCGGCGGCGAGTTTCGCGTAGCTGCGCTTGGGCGGCGGTGTCGCCGCCCCGGTGTCACGGGTGACCGTATCCGTCATGAGGGTTCCTGTCGTCCGGACCGGATTTCGAGTACGGACGAGCAAAGTAGGAGCCGGGCATGACAACTTGTCGCTGCAGGCAATGGCCCGTGCGTTACGGGACCGGCGTTCGCGTTAACTCGTGATCACACCCCGCGAACAGCGTGTTCGCCCAGCGGTCACCTCATCCGGGGCGCACCAGGAGCCCCGGCGGCCCCCGTGACCATGCCACTGTGGCCACGGCGCTCACGCCGGTGTGGTCACAGCGCTCACGCCGCCCCGGTCACCGCACCGGCAAGTGGTATGCGATCCGGTAGCGGTCGGCCGGGACGATGACATCGGCCGTCTCGACCGCCCGCCCCGACGCGTAGTACGTCCGCTGGATGACCATGACCACATGGCCCGGGACACCGCCGAGCGTCAGGAGCTCCTCCGCCAGCCCCGGCCGCGCGCCGACCTCCTCCGCCACGTTGTCCACGACGATGTCGATCGCACCCATCCGCTCGACGACCCCGCAGCCGCCGAGCGGGCCCTCCTCGGGCAGCATCACGGGCGTGCGCCCCGTGATCGCCAGCGGCTCCCACGAGGTCGACAGCATCATCGCCTCGCCCGCGTCCCTGAAGACGTACCGCGTGCGCATCACGCGCTCGCCGGCCGAGATGTCCAGCCGCGCGGCGATCGCGGCGCTCGCCTCCACCTGCTCGCTGCTGGACTCCCACGTGCCCCGGGCGCTCTCCGCCGCCTGCTCCTGCCGGAAGGGGTTGGCGCCGGTCGCCGACAGGTACCCGGAGCGGGCGATCCGGCGGGGCACGGGCTGCTCGCGCACATACGTACCGGACCCGGAGCGGCCCTCGACCAGGCCCTCGGCCATCAGCACCTTGCGCGCCTCCAGCGCGACGGTGTCCGACACCCCGTACTCCTCGCGGATACGGGCCTGCGAGGGGAGGCGGGTGTGCGGCGGCAGTGAGCCGTTGACGATCTTCCGGCGGAGATCGCTCGCGACACGCAGATAGGCAGGCTGCTCACCGAATGTCACTGGCCACTCCCAACAGGTTGACAGACAGCAACAGCCTGGCAACCGTCGGTTGCCCTCCGCAAGCATGGGCCAAAGTTTCACCCGAAGTGATTACCGCTCTTTACCTGGGGGCTTACCGCAGGTATGGCGACCGCCTCGGGCGCATGTACGCCGAATTCCTGATCCCGCACCTCGAATCCTTGACCATCAATGGTCCAGACCAAAATCTTCAACGGCGTACATCCGTGACCGCGGGCTCGGCGGCGCGATGGTCTGGTCCCTGGACGGGGACACTCCCGACGGGGAGCTGATCACGGCGATCGACACGGGCCTGGCGCGCCGGCGAGGCGACACCGATCGACACGAGGGGGCGGGTTCCGGCCGGTGCCGACCGGGGACCCGTCCCTCACAGGTCCTCGCTTTCCTCCGATTCCGGGTCGTCTTCCTCCGATTCCGGGTCGTCGAGGTCCTCGTTCAGATAGGCCGGCGGCACCGTGGTGAGGCCGAGGGCGGAGCGGATGGCGATCTCGGTCGCCTGCTGGAGCGCATCCGAAGCCTCGTACCGGGTGCTGTAGAAGTCGCCCGGATGCTCTGCCTTGGAGGCACGCTCCCAGAGGTCGCTCGCCATGTCGTACTCCTTCGCACGGGCTTCGACGGCCGTACGGGCAGAGGGCGTCCAGGTGCCGCCGCGCAGCACAGCCGCCTGCGCGGCAAGCTCCTTCGACACCTGCCGGGCCCACGCCCGGTTGGGTGCCGGGCTGTCGTCGAATGTCTCTTCCGGCTCCTGGAACATCACCTCGTCGACGGCGGCCTCGGTCTTCAGATAGGCGAGCTGGCCGGGGTCCAGGGTGGTGCTGTCGCTGCGGACGGACGCCTCCAGCTTTCCTTCCGTGGCCGCGAACGTGCACGTGATGGTCCTGTCCCCGAACCGCCAACTGCGCTTGCTGGGCATGTGGTAGTACGTCTCTGCGTGCTCCGGGACGGCCCACCAGTCCAGCGTGTACGTGTTGTTGCGGTCCTCGCAGCCGGGGCCCGCCTGGCTCTGGATGGCCGTCTCGCCCGGCCAGCTGTCGAACCCATGGAGCGTGAAGGTGCCGGACACCTCGGCATCGTGCGGCCCCGTGCAGGGAACGACCTCGACGGACTCGGTCTCCTCCTCCAGGGTTGCCCCGGGGGTGTTGAAGCACTGCCCGGTCCGCAGGTCGAGCGTGGAGCGCGACCTCGCGCTCTCGTTCACGGCCTCCCGGAAGCCGTCCCAGGCGGCGCCGACCCCGCCGGTGGCAAAAGCAACGGTCATGAGCATCGTGCTGATGACCGAGAGCACCGTGCCCGCTGTCGCCAGGCCCCGCCCGTCCTGACCCTTCCTCTTGATCTGCGCGAGGGCGATCAGACCGAGTACGAGACCGAGGGGCGGCAGACAGCACACGATGCCGGCGACGAGGGAGCCGATCGCGAACCCGTTGGTGGAGGGCCGGGGAGGCACCCCGTACGGCGGGTACGGCAGGGGCATCTGCACGGGGTACGGCTGCGAAGGCGGTGCCGGTGCCGCTGCCGGTGATTGCAGGTGCGGTTGTGGTTGCGCCGGGCCGGACGCGTCCGGCGGCGTCCACCCCTGCGACGACTTTTCCACAGGTAGGGCGCTCCTCGTGAAGATCATGCGAACATGTGCGCGGATCATACGGGGGGTGCCATGCAACCAACAGCGAGTTCCGTCCGTGCGGTGAACCGGCTCACCACGCGGTGGGCGGCGACCGCCCGACCGGACCACGGCACGGTCTTCTCGGCCGCCGGCGTCTGGCCGCTGCTCGCCCTCCTCGCGGACGCCGCCGGCGGCCCGGCCCGCGGTGACCTGGAGGACGCCGTCGGGATGCGCGCCGAGGAAGCCGCGGCGGCCGCCAGGGAGTTGATGTCGGCACTCGCTGCCGTACGGGGCTCGGGAGCGGCCGTCGGGCTCTGGGCGAGACCGACACTGCCGCTTGTCGACAGCTGGGTGGCGGGGCTGCCCGCGGACACCCTGGGCGTGTTCAGCGGGGACGCGGAGGCCGACCGGAGGGCGCTGGATGCATGGGCTTCGGACCGTACGGACGGGCTGATCGATGCGATGCCCATCGACCTCGACGACAGCATCCTCTTGGTGCCGGCAGCCGCCCAGGCGCTGCGGCTCAAGTGGCTTCAGCCCTTCCGGGAAGCCGAGATGCTTCCCGGAACCGGTCCCTGGGCGGGGCGCTACCTGCTCGCGCTGCGGCGCAAGACCTCACTGCTCGACCGGATCGGCGTGGCGGAGACGACGGCCGGCCCATTGACCGTACTCAAGGTGCTCGGCGAAACGGGTGTGGACGTCCATCTGCTGCTGGGCGACCACGAAATGCCACCGGGTGACGTGCTCCAGGCCGGCCTCGGCGTCCTCGCGGGCACGTACCGGACCGTGCCCGGCGACCTCCTGCCGCTCGGCGAGCCCGGTCCGGGACTGGAGGTAAGGACGGTACGGACCCGGACACCGGAGCCGACTCTGTCCGTCCGCACCAGCCCTTTCCGGCTCACCGCGGACCACGATCTGCTCAAACAGCCCGCGGTCTTCGGGCTGTCGACGGCCATGGACGACCGGTACGGACACTTCCCCGGGATCAGCCCCAAGCCGCTGGCGATCCGCTCGGCCCGGCAGTCGGCGATGGCCGTGTTCGACGCGGAAGGATTCGAGGCGGCGTCCGCGACCACTCTGGGCGCGGTGGCAGGCGGAATGCCACCGCCACCGCGCTACCTGTCCAGGTGCATCTACGCCGAATTCGACCGCCCCTTCGGCTTCCTGACCGTCCACCGCACCTCGCGGCTGGTCCTGACTGCGGGCTGGGTCGCGGAGCCGGTGCCCGCCCCGGATCCGGATCTGGACGAGTGAAGAGGGGGCGGCCGCCTCGGCGACCGCCCCCGGGATTCAGCGCTCAGCGCTCGGAGCTCAGAGCTCAGAGCTCAGCACCAGCGCGCATCAGAACTGCAGCGCCCAGGAGTCGATCTTCCCGGTGTCGATGTCAGCGTTGTCGCTGACCCGCAGCTTCCACGTGCCGTTCGCGACCTCCGACGAGGCGTTGACGGTGTACGTGGTGTTGATGTTGTCCGCGCTGCCGCCGGTGCCGTAGCCCTTCAGCGTGTACGCGGTGCCGTCAGGGGCGATGAGCTGGACCTGGAGGTCACCGATGTAGGTGTGCACGATGTTGACCGGGACCTGGAGGGCGGACGGGGCGTTGCCCGCGACGCCGCTGACGGTGATGGGCGACTCCACGGTGGTGTGGTCGTTGATCGCGTAGTCCGTGGTGTTCTCGAACCTCGGACCGGGCGGGGGCGTCGTGCCGCCGCCGACGTACAGCAGCCGGTTCGGCGATCCGGTGCCGGGGTTGCCGACCACGTTCGGGGTCGCCGCGGTGGTCAGGGCGGAGGAGACCTGCGCCGGCGTGGCCGTGCGGTTGTTCGCGAGGTAGAGCGCGGCCGCGCCCGCGACGTGCGGGGTCGCCATCGACGTGCCGGAGATGGTGTTCGTGGCGCTGTCGCTCGTGTTCCAGGCCGAAGTGATCGAGGAGCCCGGCGCGAAGAGGTCCAGGACGCTGCCGTAGTTCGAGAAGCTGGAGCGGGCGTCGCTGCTCGTGGTCGAGCCGACGGTGATGGCCTCGGTGACACGGGCGGGCGAGGTGTTCGACGCGTTGGCGCCGTCGTTGCCGGCCGCGATGGCGTAGGTGACACCGGAGGCGATCGAATTGCGTACGGCGGTGTCGAGGGCGGAGTCGACGCCGCCGCCGAGGCTCATGTTGGCGACGGCCGGCTTGACGGCGTTCTGCGTCACCCAGTCGATGCCCGCGACGACCTGCGCGGTGGTGCCGGAGCCGGAGTTGTTGAGCACGCGGACGCCGACGACCCTGGCCTTCTTGGCGACGCCGTAGGAGTTTCCGGCGACGGTGGCGGCGACGTGCGTGCCGTGGCCGTTGCCGTCCTGCGCCGTGTTGTCGTTGTCGATGGCGTCGTAGCCGTACGAGGCCCGGCCACCGAAGTCGCTGTGGGTGATCCGCACACCGGTGTCGATGATGTACGCGGTGACGCCCTCACCCGCGGGGTCGGGGTAGGTGTAGCTCTGGTTCAGCGGGAGCGCCCGCTGGTCGATGCGGTCCAGGCCCCAGGACGGCGGGTTCGGCTGGGTGCCGGAGATCGTGAAGACACGGTTCTGCACGACGGACTCGACGGCCGGGTCCGCGGCGAACTTCTTGGCCTGCGCCTCGGAGAGCTCGACGGCGTAGCCGTTGAGGGCGGCGGTGTACGTCTTCTTGATCTTCGCTCCGTACTCCGCGGCGAGGGCCTTGCCCGCCTTGGAGCCGGCGTCGGCGGCCGACTCGTCGAGGGTGACGATGTAGCTGCCGGCGATGGCGCCGGGCGCGTCCTCGTTCTGGATGACGCCTACCGGGGCGGCCTCGGCCGCGGTGGCGGGAAGGGCGGACGCGGTACCGAGCGCGAGGGCGGCGACGGCTATCGCGCCTACGGCGGACAGTCTTCGTCGCGAATTACGCATCACGGACATGTGAGGGATCCTCCTCATTGGTGGTGCGCTGCTGTGGGGGTGATCGACAGGGGCATGACAATCCGCTTTCCCGGGGTGTCCGCCGGGATGTCCGCGAGGTTGCCGGCCGCTGCCGTCCGAAAGATTGACGGATCCATAGGAATCCCACAAGAGCTTTGAAGGCCGCGTAACACGTGTGCCACACAACTGCCATCCTGGATCACATGACGGAATACCTCTGTCCGATGTGTGACGTACGTTCCCCCGTCGAGCAGCTCACCTGGCACTGTCCGCAGTGCCAGGGCCCCTGGGATCTCGACTTCACCGCGTCCGCGGTGGCGCGCAACTCTCTTTCCGGCCGCGTCAATTCGCTCTGGCGATACGAGGAGGCCCTCCCGCTGCCCGCGTCGGACGCCCGCGCGGCGGTCTCACTCGGCGAGGGCCGCACCCCGCTCGTCCCGCTGACGGACACCGTCACTGCCAAGCTCGACTTCCTGATGCCGACCCTGTCGTTCAAGGACCGCGGCGCGGTGATGCTCGCCGAGCTGGCACGGCAGCTGAAGCCGCGGCGCGTGATCGCCGACAGCAGCGGAAACGCGGGCACGGCGCTCGCGGCGTACTGCGCCCGCGCCGGGCTGGACTGCACCGTATACGTGCCCGAGTCGACCTCCCCGAAGAAGGTGGAGCAGATCGGGGCGCACGGCGCCCACCTCGAGATCGTGCCGGGCGACCGCGAGGCCACGGCACGGGCGGCCCGCGCGGCAGCAGACGAGGACGGGGTCTTCTACGCCTCGCACGTCTTCAACCCGTACTTCCTGCACGGCACGAAGACGTACGTATACGAGATCTGGGAGGACCTCGGCGGCCGTCTGCCCGAGACGCTCGTCGTCCCCGTCGGCAACGGGACTCTGCTGCTCGGCGCCGCGCTCGCGATCGACGAACTGTACGGGCACGGGCTCATCGACGAGCGCCCGGCGCTGGTCGCGGTGCAGGCGGCCGCCGTCGCGCCCCTGGCCTTCGCCTTCCGGGCGGGCGCCGACGACGTACTGGCTCCGACGTTCCCGGCCACCACCCTCGCCGAAGGAATCGCCATCGCGCACCCGCCGCGCGCCCGGCAGATCCTCACCGCGGTCCGCGCCACCGGCGGCACCTTCCTGACGGTGACGGAGGACCAGATCCGCGCCGCGCAGCTCGATCTCGCCGGGCGGGGGCTCTACGTCGAGTCCACGGGGGTCGCGTGCTGGGCGGCGGTCGGGGCGCACGGGCTGGACGGCCGCAGCGCTGTGCTGCCGCTGTGCGGGGCGGGGCTCAAGTCGGGGGTGGCGACGGCCTGAGCCCGATGGTCGATGCGGCCAATGCCGCCGATGCGGCCGATGCGGCCGATGCGCTGACGCCGGCAGGCGCTACCCGCCGTTCGGTGACAGCTCCTTCAACGGGACACGGCGGAACACGATCGTCTCGTACGGCCCCTCGGCCCCGGTCTCGTACAAGATCCCCACTGTCTCGGCATCGGTCTGCACCAGATCCGAGTAAGCGGCCTTTCGCGACGACAGCGTCAACGCCTTGCGGAAGGAACGCCCCCCGTCCGCACTGCTCCACATCGCCATCGACACCCGAACGGTAGGCACCGAGGGCGCCGAGAACAACAGCAGTCCCCGCCGCCCGGCCAGCTGCAGCACGCTCCCCTGCACCACCGGCACGTCGCGCAGTGCGGGCTGCTGCTCATAGCCACGGTCCAACGTCCCGCCGCCATCGCTGGAGTACGTGTCCAGGCGGTTCCCCGTGCTCGTACCGTGCTGGTCCCGGGCGCTGAAGTACAGGCGCCCGTCCGGCAGTTGCGTCGCCGTCGACTCGTTCGCGTTGTTCACACCCTCGTACGCGTCCTCCACGAACCCGAGCCGCCAGGACCGGCCACCGTCATCGCTGTAGATGCCATGCGCCCCGTAGTACTTCGGCTCCTGCCCCGTGTCCGCAGACCCGGCAGGCGGCGCAGCCGAGTGATTGGCGGGAACCACCAGACGTCCCGCATGCTTGCCCCGCGTCAGGGCGACAGCGTGGCCCGGCGCCGTCGCGTACCAGCGCCAGTCGGGCTTCCTCACCGCCGAGGTGATCTCCTGCGGCGCGGAGAACGACCGCCCGTCGTCCCGGCTCCTCTGCACGAACACCCGACGGCTCTGCTCCTGCGTGACCTCACCGCGCAGAATCTGGGCCTCGGTGACCTCACCGCTGTTGTACGAGGTGACCAGCACGACATCTCCCGTACGCGGATCGACGACCGGCGCCGGATTGCCCCGGGTGTCGCCCTTTCCCGCAGCGACCACCTGCAAAGGGCCCCACGTGCAGCCGCCGTCGCGCGACCGCTTGAGAACGACATCGATGCTGCCGCTGTCCCCCGCACCACCGGCCCGCCCCTCGGCAAAGGCGAGCAAGGTCCCGGCTCGCGTCCGGACGACCGCGGGTATGCGGTAGGTGGCATAGCCGCCGGTACCCGAGGTGTACGGAACCGACGAGGCGCATCTCTGTTCCGGCTGTGCCACCGCTTCGCCGTTCTCGTCCGCCCCCGGCTGGATCACGACGACCAACGCGGCAACGGCAACGACGGCGCCACCAAGGAGGGACACCCGGCGGTTCAGAAGCGTACGACGCATGGCTTCCTCCTGCACACATCACCACACCGAAGACGGACGGAGGACGTCCTGCACGAACCTACCCCGCCTACGCCACGGGGCCGACCCCGACTTGGGTCTGCCAGGAGCGCAGGTCGGCCTCGCGGGTGGGGGCATCCAGGGCGTGGAGGGTGGCGTCCATGGCGGCGTAGGACGGGGCCGCGATCGCGGAGACCCGGTAGTAGCGGCGGCCTCCGGTTCGTCGAGGCCGGCGCGGCGCATGCAGCCGGGGATGTGCTCGACCACCTGGAACTCGTGGGGCCGCCGGGCCGTGCGGGGTCCGGCGGCCGATGCCCAGGCCGTGCTCACGGTCGTGGCCCCGCCGGGCGTCCCTTCCCTCACAAGCAGGACGCCCGGCGGGGGCAGTTCGAGGTCAGCGCACGTCGTAGGCGCGGACCACGGTCTGTCTGACGGAGTTGCCGCGCGCGTCCGTCAGCTCGGCCCTCAGCGTGACCTGCTTGCCGGAGGCGCCCGTGTGGTCCACGCTGGCGGTCCACGTGCCGTCGTGTTCAGCCAAGGCGGCCTCGGTCCAGGTCGTGCCGCCGTCGTACGAGTACGACAGCTTGGCGTCGGTCAGGGCGGCCGGGGTGTAGCCGGCGTGGCCGGTGGCGGAGAGGGTGATCTTCAGGCCGTCGGCCGCGGGGAGGGTCTTGAGGCCGTCCTCGGGGAGCCCGTAGCGGGGGAAGAGGATCGGGATGGCCTGTGAGTAGACGTTCTCGTCGAGTGCGGAACGGAACCGCCAGACGGTGTTGACGGTGGCGGACCGCTTCCAGACCTTGGCCGGGAACCCGATCTTCTCGGTGTTCTGCTCGAGTTCGTACGACGCTTCCCCGGCCGGGATCTCGAACACCCCGAACGGGTAGGAGCTCGACCCGATCTGCTCGCCGTTGCGACGCAGCTGCAGATTGCCGATGTCGCCGAACGACCCGGCCTCGGCGTGGTGGGTGCCGTCGCCCCACATCGCCGCGGCGAAGCCGATCAGGTTGCCCTGGCGCTCGGCGGTGAGGAGGGGCTTTCCGTCGGCGTCGTACGGAGCGACCGGGGCGATCACTCCGTCGTACCAGCTCTCCACGCGCTGTTCACCCGCCTGGTACACCCGCGACCGGTCGATCATGAACTCGCCCCAGGGGAAGCTGCTGGAGAGGGCGTGTCGCCAGGATGTGTCGCCGGGAGTGTAGAACTCGGTGCGGGTGCCGGGTACCGGGAGGGTGTCGAACGTGCTGACCCACGTCCCGATCGGCCGGGAGGCGCCGACGAAGTCGATGAAGTCGGTGGCGACGCCCATGGCGTGGTAGGTCGTCTCCGTGCGGCCGAGCCGTTCGTCGTCGACCTGGTACGTCATGTCCTCGTCGATCCCGCCGCCCCGGGGGAAGGCGAGGTTGTAGGCGTACGGCGCCTTCGCGTTGGCCTTCCAGCGGAGGGTGACCTCGCCGCCGGCCAGCCGGTCCAGCAGCGCGGTGGCCTCAGCGGACTCGACGGCGAGCACCGGCAGTTCACCGCCGATGCTGGTCAACGGCTGCCAGCGTCCGGGTGCGGAGTGGTACGCGACGACGGCCTTGGCGCCCGCGACCTTGGCGTTGCGGGCCTGCTGAAGGACGAAGGTCTGGTCGTCGGCGATACGGACCAGGGCGATCTTCCCCTGGACTCCGGCGGCCGCGAGCTCCCCCGGCGTGCCGGTCTTGGCGTCGACCAGTTGTGCCTCGCCCGTGCCGTCGAGGTTGACCGAACCGGTGGAGGCGGTGATCGGGTGAAGGGTCTCACCGCCGGCGACGGCGAGCTCGGAGATCAGCGGGGTGGCGGCGCGCCAGTAGCTGCCGAACTCGAAGTCGCCGTCGCTCGCAGCACCCTCGACGGAGGCGTAGTAGCCACGGAGCGTGCGCCCGCCCGTGAGGGTGCCGGCGTGCAGCCAGGCGTCGTCCCAGGAGCGGGCGAAGGCCAGGGTGCCGGAGCGCACTTCGGTGGGCCGTTCGGTGCTGATCCGCAGCCTGTGGGCGTCGCGGGCGTCCAGGACGACGGTGGTGTCCTCGTGCAGCTTCAGCTGCGGACGGCCCAGGTAGGTGAGGGAGTCGGCGAGCTTCGTGCCCTCACCCGCGTCGGGGGTGACGACGAAGCCGGACACGAGGTAGCTGCCGGGGCGCAGCCGGTACTCCTGGACCGTGGCGCCCTGGTTGAACCGGCGCTCGCCGGTGGAGGTGTCGGTGCTGAGGACGTCGAGCGAGGATGAGCCTGTGGCCGGCTTGCCGAGGCGGTCGACGAGCTCGACCCGCAGGGTGACGGTCTCGGGTTGGACGTACAGGGAGAACGGGGTGGAGACGCTGACGCCGTCGGCGGTGGCCAGCACCCGGCCGGTGATGTCGCCGTACTGGCCGGGCTCCAGGTGCGCGGCCGGGTCGAGAGCCAGCGGAACCTTGACGGTGGCTCCGGCCGGGACGGTGACACTGTCCTTGCCGAGCCTGGCGACCGGCGAGCGGACGTCCGTGCCGTCGTTGCCGGTGACGCGCTGGACGGCGAGGTCCAGCTCCACGGGCCGGTCGGTGGTGTTGGTGTAGGGGATCCCGACAGTGGTGCGGTCGCCGTTGTTCTGCGGCCAGTCGAAGGTGCCGCCCTGGACGGCCGGGGCGCCGAGGACCGTGGCGTCGATCGCCGCCTTGACGTCGAGGCGGCCGGCACCGGTCTCACGGACGTCGCCGGGTACGGAGGACTTCGCGGAGGAGACGAGCGCGGCCTTGATCTGCTGCGCGGTCCAGTCGGGGTGACGCTGCTTGACGACGGCGGCGGCGCCCGCGACGTGCGGGGTGGCCATGGACGTACCGGACATGGAGCGGTACGCGTACACCCCGCGCCCACCCGCGGCGGCGGCCGAGATGCCGACGCCGGGGGCGGCGATCTCGGGCTTGAGCGTGTGCGTGACACGGACCGGGCCGGGGCTGGAGAAGTACGCCGTGGAGTCGTCGCGGTCGACGGCGCCGACGGTGAGCACACTGGGGGCACAGCCCGGGGAGGAGACGCTGTTGAGCCTCCGGCCGGAGTTTCCGGCGGCGATGACGAACAACGTATCGCTGGACTGGGCGAGTTGTTCGGCGGCGGTGCTCATCGGGTCGGTGCAGTCGGTCGGGGCGGGGTTGCCGAGGCTCATGGAGACGACATCGGCCTTGTTGTCGACGGCCCACTGCATACCGGCGATGATCCACGAAGTGGCCCCGGAGCCCCAGTCGCTGAGGACCTTGCCGTTCAGCAGCTCGGTGCCCGGCGCGACGCCCTTCTTCTTTCCGCCGCTCGCCGCACCCGAGCCGCCCACCGTCGAGATGGTGTGGGTGCCGTGGCCCTGCCGGTCGTCGGTGGTGGAGGAGTCGGTGAAGTTCTTGGATGCGGCGATCCGGCCCTTCAGGTCGGGGTGTTCGGCGTCCGCGCCGGTGTCCAGAACCGCGACCCTGGTGCCCTTGCCGTCGTATCCGGCGGCCCAGGCGAGGTCGGCGCCGACCTGGGCGGTGGACCGTTCGAGGGTGGCCTCGACCTTGCGGTCCAGCCAGAGCTTCTTCAGGCCGGCGCCGGAGCGCGAGCGGCGGGAGGTGATGTCGGCCCAGAGGTCCGCGCCCCGCTTCTTGTCGGCCTTCAGTGCCACACCGCGGGCCGCCTTCAGCACCGGGCCGCGTGCGGCGCCGCGCGGGGTGGCGGGCACGGTGCGGGCGACGTCGACGGAGGAGTCGTAGACGGCGATCAGCGGGAGGGCGGCGGTGTGCGCGTCGTCGTATCCCTGCCGGATCAGGCCGGTGACGTTGAAGAGTTCCTCGTCGGCCTTGCCGGCGGCGAGCGCCGCGGCGGCGCCCTCGGGATAGACGTACAGGTCCTTGCCCGTCTGACGGGTCTCCAGCAGCGGCACGCTGCCGTCCTCGCGCGGCAGCGCGGTGGCCGCGCTGCGGCCGGAGCCGTCGGTGCTCACCAGCACCTTGTCGCCGGTGACCAAGGTGACCGTGACGGGCTTGCCCGCCTGCCGAGCGGCGGTCTCACTGCCGACGAGTGGTCTCGTGCCGGATGCGTCGTCCTGCGGCCGGGCGGCCACGGACGGTGCGAGCGCGGTGACGGCCAGGACGGCGGCGGTCGCCGCCCCCAGGGCCGTACGCGATATCGGGCGCATCGCTCTCCCTTGCTTGTCGGTGCTGCGGTGGCGACACCTTGGCAAAGGGGCGGGTGGCGCGGGAACGATGTGCCGAGGCGGGAATGCGCCATGAACGTTTCCCGCCACGGGTGCCGTGGAAGCATTGCCTCCGGGAGGGGTCAGGGGTGTTGGGAGCGATAGGTCTCGACGAGACACAGGAGTTGGCGTACCGCGTGCTGGTCACGCTCGGGGCTGCCGACGTCCCCGGCCTCGCGCACCGGCTGTCGCTCACCGAGACCGCCGCGGAGGGTGCGCTGCGCCGGCTCGAACGGCAGGGTCTCGCCGTCCAGTCCTCGGCACGTGCGGGACGCTGGATGGCGGCCCCGCCAGGGGGCGCCCTGGGCGCACTGCTCACCCAGCAGCGGCATGAGCTGGAGCAGGCCGAACTGGCCGCGGCGCTGCTGGCGGTGGAGTACCGGGCGGAAGCCGCGGAGCCCGCGGTGCACGACCTGGTGGAGGTGGTGACCGGCGCGAGCGCCGTCTCGCACCGTTTCCTCCAGCTCCAGCTGGGGGCGACCCACGAGGTCTGTGTCCTGGTCACCGGGAAACCCATCGCCGTCGCCCCCGTGGACAACTCGGCCGAGGAGCGGGCGGCGAACCGCGGGGTCGCCTACCGCGCGGTGCTGGAGCGCGAGGCGCTGTCGTTGCCCGGGGGGTTCACCGAGCTCACCGCGGCACTGGGACGCAATGAACAGGTCAAGGTTGTCGATCAGGTGCCGACCAAGCTGGTCGTCGCGGATCGCAACGTCGCGATGGTGCCGCTCAGCGCGCGGGGCGCCGAGCCCGCGGCCCTGGTGGTCCATGCGAACGGGCTGTTGGAGTCACTGATGGGCCTGTTCGAGGCAGTGTGGCGGGACGCGCTGCCGCTGCGGCTCGGCGAGGGCGAGGAGGTCGTCGAGGCCGAGCAGCCGGGACCCGACGCCACCGACCTGCAGATCCTCTCCCTGCTGCTGGCCGGAATGACCGACGCGAGCGTCGCCAAACAGCTGAAGCTGGGACAGAGCACCGTACAGCGGCGGGTCAAGGGGCTGATGAAACTCGCGAGGGTCACGACCCGCTTGCAATTGGGCTGGCATGCATACGAGAAGGGCTGGGTCACGCGGGGCCAGTCTTCTGAGTCAGCCGTACAGATGTGAGGCGAGGCGTTCGAGGATGTCGTCTGCGGTCTCGGTCCAGACGTAGGGCCCGCTCCGGCGGGTCCAGGTAGAGGCCGACGACGTCGTGGACCTTGTCGAGGAAGTACGGATCGGTCGACGGCTTGAAGGCCTCCGAGCGGTGCGGCTGGAGGGCCACCGGAACGCGGCATGTCACCCAGTCCGGCGATCCGATGCTTGACGACGAAGTACCCCCACGTACCCACGACGGACCACACCGCCCTCCGTTCGCGAGCAATGGCGCCGACCCGAAACCGGGCCGGCCCATTGACCTGCGCGTTTTGCCACATTGTCAGACGACGCTATCGCGGGCACTGCACGTTGAAGCGGAATGTGCACCGCAACGCTCCCACCTGCGAAAACACCGTTCTGATGGGCTCAAGTCAGCAGGAATCAGCACCGTGGAGCGAGGACTCCCTACACCTCTGGAGGGTGCACCTCCAGGATCCACGCCGTCCCGCCGGCCACCGCGGTCTCGTACAGCGTGATCCGGTCGCCCGGGGCGAGGTGCCTCCACCGCGCCGGGGTCAGGGGCAGGAGGCGCACGGGAGCCCGAGCGCCCGGCGAGAGGTCGGGCGCGAACTCGACCCACACGCGAGCGATGTCCAGTTCGGGCGCTCCATCGTCACTCCGGTTGCCGACATCCCACATCGGCCGCAGGACCCCGGCTCCGGGCATCGGCGTACGCCGGAACGTCTCACCAGCAGGACGGAGCTCAAGATCAGCCCGGATGGCCCCCACGCGCGTCTCGACACCCCGCCACCAGCACCACTCCCGGCTCCGTTCGAGCCCCAGCATCCCCGCCGCCCGACCCAGCTCGTCCCAGAAGCCCGTCGGCGCGGTCCATCCGTCACCCAGCTCCTGGAGCAGGTCGAGCGCCACTTCCCACTCGTCGTGCGCGAGGTAGTCCCAGACATCGGACACGGTGATGTCGTTGTCGGTGGCGACACCTTCGGGCACCAGCAGCGAGGCGGCTTCAAATATCCGGACGACGTCCATCCGCCGATTATGGGTCAGCAGCACGACTCCCCCTCGTGACGGCCACAGTCGCTAGGGTTGTCCCATGACCGCACTGCCCGACTGGATGCGCCCGCCGCGCGCGGAAGGCTGGTTCGCGGAGGACCTGGACCGCCTCCCCGAGGCACCCCGCCACACCGAGCTCATCGACGGAGCACTCGTCTTCATGATGTCCCCGCAGCGGTCGTGGCACGGCCGCCTCGTCACTGGCCTCACGGTGGCACTCATGGATCAGACCCCCAGCGGCATCGAAGTCGAGCGGGAAATGACCATCCGGCTCGACGCCCGCAACCGGCCCGAGCCGGACCTGCTGCTCACCACCGCCCCCTACGACGCCGACCGCACCTGGTACGCGCCCGAGGACGTCCAGCTCGTCATCGAGGTCGTCTCGCCGGAGTCCGCCCATCGCGACCGGACCGTGAAGTTGCGCAAGTACGCCGAGGCCGGCATCCGGCACTACTGGTGCATTGAGGACGAGGACACCGTCCCCGCCGTGCACGTCTACGAGCTCGACGAACCGACCGGCTCGTACGCACCGGCAGGGATCTTCCGCCACACACTCAAGCGTTCTCTCCCGTTCGAGATCAGCCTCGACCTGGACAAGCTCACGCCAGGCCCGGCTGGCTGACACCTTCGATACAGGTCAGCACCAAGACAGGTCAGCACCAAGTCGGCACGGGAACGCGGAAGGGGTCGGACTCGCCAGAGCCCGGCCCCTTCTGACCTGCATGTTTACCAGATCAGCGATGCGACAGTATGTGACGCGTCACACGTTGAAGCGGAACTCCACCACGTCGCCGTCCTGCATCACATAGTCCTTGCCCTCCATGCGCGCCTTGCCCGCCGCGCGGGCGTCCGCGACCGAGCCCGTGGCGACCAGGTCGGCGAAGGAGATGACCTCGGCCTTGATGAAGCCCTTCTGGAAGTCGGTGTGGATCACACCGGCCGCCTCAGGGGCCGTCGCGCCCTTCTTGATCGTCCAGGCGCGGGACTCCTTGGGGCCTGCCGTGAGGTAGGTCTGGAGGCCGAGGGTGTTGAAGCCGACGCGGGCGAGGGTGGCCAGGCCGGGCTCGTCGGCGCCGACGGACTGGAGGAGCTCCATGGCGTCCTCCTCGTCGAGCTCGGCGAGGTCGGCCTCGAGCTTGGCGTTGAGGAAGATCGCCTCGGCGGGGGCGACCAGGACGCGCTGCTCGTTCTTGAAGTCCTCGTCGACCAGCTCCTCCTCGTCCACGTTGAAGACGTAGAGGAAGGGCTTCGTGGTGAGCAGGTGGAGGTCGTGCAGGAGCGCGGCCTTCTCGGAGCCCTGGACGATGCCCTGCGAGAAGAGGGTGTTGCCCTCCTCCAGGATGGCCTGGGCGGCCTCGACCGCGGCGACCTTCGGGGCCACGTCCTTCTTGATACGGGCTTCCTTGGCCAGGCGCGGCAGGACCTTCTCGATGGTCTGGAGGTCCGCGAGGATCAGCTCGGTGTTGATCGTCTCGATGTCGTCCTTGGGCGAGACCTTGCCGTCGACGTGGACGACGTTCTCGTCCTTGAAGGCCCGGATGACCTGGCAGATCGCATCGGACTCGCGGATGTTCGCCAGGAACTTGTTGCCGAGGCCCTCGCCCTCGCTCGCGCCGCGGACGATGCCGGCGATGTCGACGAAGTCGACCGTCGCGGGGAGGATCCGCTGGGAGCCGAAGATCTCGGCCAGCTTGGTGAGCCGGGCGTCGGGGACGCCGACCACGCCCACGTTGGGCTCGATGGTGGCGAACGGGTAGTTGGCCGCCAGCACGTCGTTCTTGGTCAGGGCGTTGAACAGGGTCGACTTGCCGACATTCGGCAGACCGACGATTCCGATCGTGAGCGACACGTTGGCGACTTCCTGGAGTAGGACTGGCTGAGGGCCGGGGGGCCCGGCCCAGGGTGGGCCGATCCCCCAGTTTACGGGCGTGTCATCGGGGGCGACGACGGGAACCTCGGAGGCCGCCGCGGGGGCGAACTCACGGTGAAGGTCACCCAAAGGGCGTGTCCTGTATCGGAACACTCACTCAATGCCACCTACGTTGGTTCCGTGGAGCAAAGGACAGGTCCCTCGCAGCGGCCACGGCCGCAGGCCCCTCTTTCCGGGCAGGGCGCGCTCATCGAGGGCGCCGCGGTGTACCGGGTCGCGGCCGGCCCCGGCCGCCCGGGCCAACCAGGTCAGACCGGACAGCCGGGCCGGCCCGGTCAGGCAGGTCCCCCCGGCCGGACCGGCGCGCGGCCGGGGCGTCCGGTGCCACCGGTGGTCCTCGCGCTGCGCAGGCTGCCGAACCCCCGGCTGACCGGCCTGGGCGCCGGGCTCTTCGCCTCGGCCGTGATGCTGATGATCGGCGCGCTCGACTGGTTGCTGTTCGACGGCTCGGCGGTCGTGTACGGCGTGCTCTTCCTGCCGCTCAGCGCCCTGACCGCGCTCTGGGTGCGAAGCGCCGACCTGGTCACCGCGCCGATCAGCGTGCCGATCGCGTTCACCGTCGGGGTCGTCCCGATCTCGGGCGGGATCGGTGGCGTCGGCGGTCAGATCATGGCGGTCGTGACCGCGCTGGCCGTGAACGCGGGCTGGCTGTACGGGGGCACGCTCGTCGCCGGCCTGATCACGATCGTACGGAGGGTGCGGCTGATGATCCGGCGCCGGTCGGTCCGGCGCACGGTCGAACGGGCGGGCGCCGACCGGACGGGGCAGGCACAGCGGCGGCCCGGCGTCCGCCGATAGCCCGGCCGCCGGGCCCCCGCCCGCCCGGAAGGACCTACCGCCCCGCCGCCGTCATCGCAGCCCCGACGATCCCCGCGTTGTTCCGCAGCTCCGCCGGGAGGATCTCCGCGCGCACGTGCTTGATCAGCGGCAGGAACTTGTCCGACTTGCGGCTCACCCCGCCGCCGATGATGAAGAGCTCCGGCGAGAACAGCATCTCCAGATACTGCAGATACTTCTGGACCCGGTGCGCCCACTGCTCCCAGCTCAGCTCCTGGTCGTCCTTGACCTTCGTCGACGCGTGCTTCTCCGCCTCGTTGCCGTGCAGCTCCATATGGCCGAACTCCGTGTTCGGCACGAGCCGGCCGTCGATGAAGAGGGCACTGCCGATGCCCGTACCGAAGGTCAGCAGGATCACCGTGCCCTTGCGGCCGCGGCCGGCGCCGAAGGTCATCTCGGCGACCCCGGCCGCGTCCGCGTCGTTCAGCACGGTCACCGGCATGCCCAGGCGGTCGCCCAGCAGCCTGCCGCCGTCCAGGTCGATCCAGCCCTTGTCGACATTCGCGGCCGTACGGATCACGGAACCGGTGACGACGCCGGGGAAGGTGATCCCGACCGGGCCCGACCAGCCGAAGTGCTGCACCACCTCGGCAACGCACCCGGCCACGTCATCGGGCGTGGCCGGGTGCGGTGTGAGTACTTTGTGGCGGGGCTCTGTGAGGTCGCCGCGGTCCAGGTCCACGGGAGCGCCCTTGATCCCCGACCCGCCGATGTCCACTCCGAAGACGTTCATGGACACAACGTTACGAGGAACCGCTGACGGTTACTCCCCGACCGACGCCCGACGACCGCTCTCGGCGCGACCACTCCTCGGCGACTACTCCTCGACGAGCCCGGCCGCCTCGCCGCGCAGGTCGCGACGGAGCTCCTTCGGCAGCGAGAAGGTGATCGACTCCTCGGCCGCCTTGACGATCTCGACGTCCTCGAAGCCGCGCTGCGACAGCCACTCCAGGACCTCCTCGACCAGCACCTCGGGCACCGAGGCGCCCGACGTGACGCCGACGGTCGAGACGCCCTCCAGCCAGGCCTCGTCGATCTCCTTCGCGTAGTCCACGAGGTGCGCGGCGCGGGCGCCGGCGCCCAGCGCGACCTCGACGAGCCGCTTGGAGTTCGAGGAGTTCTGCGAGCCGACGACGATGACCAGGTCCGCCTCGGCGCCCATCTGCTTGACCGCGATCTGGCGGTTCTGCGTGGCGTAGCAGATGTCGTCGCTCGGCGGGGAGACGAGCAGCGGGAACTTGGTCTTCAGCCTGTCGACGGTCTCCATCGTCTCGTCGACCGACAGCGTGGTCTGGGAGAGCCAGACGACCTTCGACGGGTCGCGGACCTCGACCTTGTCGACATCGCCAGGGCCGTCGACCAGGGTGATGTGGTCGGGGGCCTCGCCGGTGGTGCCGATGACCTCCTCGTGACCCTCGTGGCCGATGAGGAGGATGTCGAAGTCCTCGTCGGCGTACCGGATGGCCTCCTTGTGGACCTTGGTCACCAGGGGGCAGGTGGCATCGATGGTCGCGAGCTTCCGCTCGGCGGCCTCCTCGTGCACGATCGGCGCGACGCCGTGCGCCGAGAACATGACGATGGACCCCTCGGGGACCTCCGCGGTGGTCTCGACGAAGATCGCGCCCTTCTTCTCCAGGGTCTGTACGACGTACTTGTTGTGGACGATCTCGTGGCGTACGTAGATCGGGGCGCCGTACTGCTCGAGGGCCTTCTCCACGGCGATCACGGCACGGTCCACGCCCGCGCAGTAGCCACGGGGAGCGGCGAGCAGGACGCGGCGGGCGTTCGTTGCAGTCATGCCTCCCATCGTAAGGGCGCGCCGAACAGCCCAACGATCGCCCACGAGGCTGAGACTGGTGCCCGTACGTGATCAAGACCGTACGTACGAGGACGGAGGCTTCCATGGCGGGCACCGGCGCCGGGACCGGGACCGACACGGACACGCACACCCGACTGCGCCGGAGTCTTGGATTCCGGGACCTCGTCGTCTACGGGCTGCTCTTCATCGCCCCCATGGCACCGGTCGGCATCTTCGGCACCCTCGACGCGAAATCGCAGGGCGCCGTCGCACTCGTGTACGTCTTCGCGACGATCGCGATGGCATTCACGGCGTACAGCTACGCGCAGATGGTGCGGGTCGCCCCGCAGGCCGGATCGGTCTTCACGTACGCGCGAAAGGGACTCGGCGAAGGTCCGGGGTTCATCGCCGGATGGATGGCGATGCTCGACTATCTGCTGATCCCGGCCGTCGCATATCTCTTCTCCGGCATCGCGATGGAGGCACTGGTCCCGCAGGTGCACCGGTGGATCTGGACCGGGATCGCGGTCGTCGTGACCACGTTGCTGAACCTCTGGGGCGTACGGGCCGCGGCCCGGGTCGGCTTCGCGGTGCTGGCCATGGAGATCGCGGTCCTGGCGGTCTTCCTGGTGTCGGCGGTCGTGGTCCTGGTGCGGGACGGGGCTCAGCGCGGCTGGGCGTCGCCGTTCACGGGTGACGGGGGCTTCGCGCTGGGGGCGGTGACCGGCGCGGTGTCGGTGGCGGTGCTGTCGTATCTGGGCTTCGACGCGATCGCCTCCTTCGCGGAGGAGGTGACGGGAGGGTCGCGGCAGGTGGCACGGGCGGTCCTGTTCTGTCTGGGGCTCGCGGGGGCGCTCTTCGTGGCGCAGACGTATCTGGTGGCGCTGCTGGAACCGGCGTCGTCGGCGGAGCTGGCGGCGGACCCGCAGAGTCAGGGGTCGGCGTTCTACGACGCCGTGGACGCGGCCGTCGGGACCTGGCTGCACGACCTGGTCGCCCTGAGCAAGGCGATCGGAGCTGCGTTCGCGGCACTGGCGGGGCAGGCGGCGGCGGGCAGGCTCCTCTTCGCGATGGCCCGCGACCGGCGGCTGCCGCACACGCTCTCCCGTACCGACTTCGGTGTGCCGCGGGTGGCGCTGCTCATCGCCGCGATGGTGACGATGAGCGCGGCGGTGTGGGCGGCTCGGCGGGACGACGGCCTGGACCATCTGGTGTCGGTCGTCGACATCGGGGCGCTGACGGCCTTCACGCTGCTGCACGCGAGCGTGGTGGGGTGGTTCGCGGTACGACGCATGGAGGGGCCGCCGAGCTGGTGGCGGCATGTGCTGATCCCGGTGCTCGGTGCGGTGGTGACGATCGCCGTGATCGCGGAGGCGTCGCACACGGCGCAGGTGGTCGGCGCGATCTGGCTGGCTGTGGGGCTGCTGGTGCTGGTGTGCCAGAGGGGCGGGGGGCAGGACGCGTCTCGTCGGCCGGGTCCGGTCCGCTCGTAGACCGGGGCCCGGCGTCGAGGGCCCGGCCCTGTCGGAGGGTGCCGATACGCTCGCGTGCATGGGTCTCACTACGTCTGCCGAAGCTCCCCTGCCCGTCGGCGAGGTGTCACGGCTCATCGGGGGTTGGATCGACCGCCTCGGGGCGGTGTGGGTGGAGGGGCAGATCACCCAGTTGTCGCGCAGACCGGGCGCCGGAGTGGTGTTCCTGACGCTGCGCGATCCGTCGTACGACATCTCGGTGAGCGTCACCTGCTACCGCCAGGTGTTCGACGCGGTCGCCGATGTCGTCTCCGAGGGCGCCCGGGTCGTCGTGCACGCCAAGCCGGAGTGGTACGCCCCGCGCGGGCAGCTCTCGCTCCGGGCCGTCGAGATAAGGCCGGTCGGCATCGGCGAACTGCTCGCGCGACTGGAGCACCTCAAGCGGACCCTGGCCGCGGAGGGGCTCTTCGCCCTCGACCGCAAGAAGCCGCTGCCGTTCCTCCCGCAGCTGATCGGCCTGGTCTGCGGCCGCGCGTCGGCGGCCGAGCGGGATGTGCTGGAGAACGCGCGGCGGCGCTGGCCCGCCGTCCGGTTCGAGGTGCGCAATGTCGCGGTGCAGGGCGTGCGCGCCGTGTCCCAGGTCGTCCAGGCCGTGAAGGAGCTGGACGAGCTGCCGGAGGTGGACGTGATCATCGTCGCCCGCGGCGGCGGCAGCGTGGAGGACCTGCTGCCGTTCTCGGACGAGCAGCTGGTGCGCGCGGTCGCGGACTGCCGTACGCCCGTGGTGTCCGCGATCGGGCACGAACCGGACTCGCCGCTGCTCGACCTGGTCGCGGATCTGCGTGCATCGACCCCGACCGACGCCGCGAAGAAGGTCGTCCCCGACGTCGGCGAGGAGCTGGACCGGGTGCAGGCGCTGCGGGACCGTGCACTGCGGACGCTACGGGGGCTGCTCGACCGCGAGGAGCGCGGGCTCGCGCATGCCCTGGGCCGGCGCTCGATGGAGCATCCGCACCGCATGGTGGAGGAGCGCGAGCACGAGACGGACGCGCTCGTCGCGCGGAGCCGTCGGGTGCTGGGCCATCTGCTGGACCGCGCGGACTCCGAGCTGGCCCACACCCGCGCGCGCGTCGTCGCCCTGTCGCCGGCCGCGACGCTGGAGCGGGGGTACGCGGTGCTGCAGCGCGCGGACGGCTCGGTCGTGCGGGCGCCCGAGGAGGTCGCGGCGGACGAGGAGCTGCGGGCCAGGGTCGCGGAAGGCGAGTTCACGGTCACTGTCGGACCTCGCACATAGGGTGGATCGCATGACGGCGAAGACGGACGAGAGCTCGGCCAACTCGATCGGTCCGATCGGGTACGAGCAGGCGCGCGACGAGCTGATCGAGGTCGTACGCCGACTGGAGGCGGGCGGCACGACGCTGGAGGAGTCCCTCGCACTGTGGGAGCGCGGCGAGGAGCTGGCGAAGGTGTGCCGCCGCTGGCTGGACGGGGCCCGGGCGCGGCTGGACGCGGCGCTGGCGGGGCGGGACGGGGACACGGGCGGCCCGGCGGCGGGCGCGCAGGACCAGGACCGGGGTCAGGACCAGGGCGAGGACGACTCGGCGCTGTGAGGCGCCGCGGCCCGTCGGCATAGCCGCGGCCCGTCGGCATAAACGGGGACCCGACTTAGTTGAATGTTGCGTAGTTGAAAGTTACGTGACTTGTCTCACGAGGCGCCGAGTTTAGTTGAAGCTTCATCTAATCGGGGCGTACGGTGAAGTCGCAGCTTGACCCCCTTTGCCCATCCGGAAGGTACGCAGCATGTCCCTCGTTCTTGACCCCGCAGCCCAGGACCTCCTCTTCCGTGAGGCCCGTACCGCCAACACCTTCACCGACGAGCCGGTGACCGATGAGCAGGTGCAGGCGATCTACGACCTGGTGAAGTACGGCCCGACCGCCTTCAACCAGTCGCCGCTGCGTGTCGTCCTCGTCCGCTCCGCCGAGGCCCGCGAGCGCCTGGTGAACTGCCTGGCCGAGGGCAACCAGGCGAAGACCGCGACCGCCCCGCTGGTCGCGATCCTCGCCGCGGACAACGAGTTCCACGAGGAGCTCCCGGCCCTGTTCCCGCACTTCCCGCAGGCCAAGGACATGTTCTTCTCCGAGCGTCCGGTCCGTGAGGGCTCCGCCGCGCTGAACGCCGCCCTGCAGGCCGCCTACTTCATCATCGGCGTTCGGGCCGCCGGCCTCGCCGCCGGCCCGATGAACGGCATGGACCACGCGGCCGTCCAGAAGGAGTTCCTGGACGGAGACCACACCCCGCTGATGGTCGTCAACATCGGCAGGCCGGGCGAGGACGCGTGGTTCCCTCGTTCGCCGCGCCTCGCGTTCGAGGACGTCGTGCAGACCGTCTGACGTACGCCCCGTACAGCGCCGTACGGAACGGCACGAGGCCGCCGCACCCCTCTCGGGTGCGGCGGCCTCGTCGTTCGTTTCAGGCTTTTCAGGACGACTTCCCAGCCGTTTCAGGACGACTTCTTCGACTCCAGCGCCGCCGCCATCTCCGCAAGCCGCTCGAAGGACGCGGTGCCCGTGACGACCGTCGTCGCGCCGTTCTCGCCGGTCCGTACGAGCGCGTCGTACTTCGGGCCCTCCCAGCGCTCCCACGTCGCGCCGCCCACCTGCTGGGTCCGGTCCGTCTTCGTGGCCCGCTGGGTGACCTTCGGGACGTACTTCCCGGCCGGCGCGGTGGACTGCTCGACCGCGACGTACTGCCCGTCCGGGGCGAGGAAGCCGAGGTGCCACGCGTTGTCGTTCTCGCGGCTGTACCGGGCCGACGTCGGCTTCCAGTCCGCCGGCAGGCCGGTGGGAGCGGCCACCGCGTAGGGTGCCGCCCGGCGTGCCGTCACCAGCTCGACGCGGTAGTCCTTCGCCTTGACCGGGTCACCCGTGCCGTCATGGGGTACGAAGAGATAGACCACGAAAGCGGCGCCCAGGACCACCGCCAGCGACTGGATCATCCCGCGTACCGTCTGCTTGCCTCGCATACCTGCCACGGCACTATGGTCGCATCAAGGATGTTTGCTCAAACGTGGGCCCCTCTGCTCATTTTGTCGACGTACCGATAGAGTCACAGCACCCTCTTTTTTCCGGCCGTCGTCGTACAGAAAGGTGCGCTCCGATGACCGAGCACAACATGCCGTCCCAGCTCGAAGTCTCGCCCGAAGCCCCTGACCGCAACCTCGCCCTGGAGCTCGTCCGGGTCACCGAGGCCGCCGCCATGGCGGCCGGGCGCTGGGTGGGACGCGGCGACAAGAACGGCGCGGACGGCGCTGCCGTCAAGGCCATGCGGACCCTCGTGCACACCGTGTCGATGAACGGTGTCGTCGTGATCGGCGAGGGCGAGAAGGACGAAGCCCCGATGCTGTTCAACGGTGAGCGCATCGGCGACGGGACCGGCGCGGAGTGCGACATCGCCGTGGACCCGATCGACGGAACGACGCTCACCGCCAAGGGCATGCCCAACGCGATCGCGGTCCTCGCGGCCGCGGACCGCGGCACCATGTTCGACCCGTCCGCGGTCTTCTACATGGACAAGCTGGTCACCGGCCCCGAGGCGGCCGACTTCGTCGACATCAACGCCCCGGTCTCCGTGAACATCCGCCGGGTCGCCAAGGCGAAGAACTCCTCTCCCGAGGACGTCACCGTCGTCATCCTGGACCGGCCCCGCCACGAGGGCATCGTCAAGGAGATCCGCGAGACCGGCGCGCGCATCAAGTTCATCTCCGACGGTGACGTCGCGGGCGCGATCATGGCCGTGCGCGAGGGCACCGGCGTCGACATGCTGATGGGCATCGGCGGTACGCCGGAGGGCATCATCGCCGCCTGTGCGATCCGGTGCCTCGGCGGAACGATCCAGGGCAAGCTGTGGCCGAAGGACGACGAGGAGCGGCAGCGCGCGCTCGACGCGGGCCACGACCTGGACCGGGTGCTGTACACGAACGACCTGGTCAGCGGCGACAACGTGTTCTTCGTCGCGACCGGTATCACGGACGGCGAGCTGCTGCGCGGCGTCCGCTACCGCGCGGAGACGGCGACGACGCAGTCCCTGGTGATGCGCTCCAAGTCGGGCACGATCCGCCAGATCGACTCCACCCACCGCCTGTCGAAGCTGCGCGCGTACAGCGCCATCGACTTCGACCGCGCGAAGTAGAGCCGGCCCCGGCGGGCGAGTGAGCCGAAGGGGCGCGCGGCTGTCGAAAGGGAGAACGCGCGGAGGGCCCGAGGAACGAGGGACCGAGCACGATCGACCGTCGACAGGCGCTGAAGCGCCCCGGAGGCGAACCGAGCCACAAACAGAAGGGGGCGCCCCCATGTGCGGTGGGGGCGCCCCTTCCTGTACGCAGTCCGAGGTGCGCGTACGTCCGTGGGCGCGCGTACGTCAGCGGGATGCCTACGTCAGCGGGATGCGTACGTCAGGGGGAGGTCAGGCCGCCGACGCCGACTTCTTCAGCTCCGTCTCGCGCCGCCTGCGGCGGGCCAGGACGACGCGGCGCTCGGCCGCGGTGAGCCCGCCCCACACCCCGTACGGCTCGGGCTGGAGCAGCGCATGCTCGCGGCACTCGACCATGACCGGGCAGCGCGCACAGACACGCTTCGCGGCCTCCTCGCGGGAGAGCCGCGCGGCCGTTGGTTCCTTGGACGGCGCGAAGAACAGTCCGGCTTCGTCGCGGCGGCACACCGCCTCCGAGTGCCAGGGCCCGTCCTGATCTTCCCGAGCAGACGTGCGCTGGGTCGGAACGGCGGCTACCTGCAGGGGCTGATGCGGCAGTTGCAGCACGGTCTACTCCTGACGACGGCTTCGCGAGCGAGAGACGATGCAGCAAGGCCTACCCGCTGTGCGCGCGCCTATGCACTGAGTGGCATGGAGTTCCAAGGAGCGGAACAACGCCCGCCGTCAGCGTCCTGCGCGGCCGCCGACGTCACCGGTCCAGATGTTTGCGCAGGTGCTTGCGCATGAGGTCGTGGAGATCGGTGATGAGCTTGCCGCGCTTCGGCTTGGCCTCCACATTGCCGAAAACGGAGTATCCGTTGACCACGACGACGGGGGCCTCCGGGTCGGCGGCCTCCAGCGTGACCACCTCGAAGTTGCCGAAGACCCCGCTGCCGCTTCCGCGCAGCGAGATGTTCTCCGGCACGCGCACCTCGATGTTGCCGAAGATCGATGTCGCGTTGATGACGGTGAGCCGCTGGCCGAACATCGCCTCGGTCAGGTCGATCTCGACATTCCCGAAGAGGGCGAAGGCATTCGTCCTGGCGCCCACTCGCCAACGGCCCTTGCGCGTGGAGCTGGAGAAGATCGCGACCAGGCTCTCCGTCGGCCCGTCGGGCACCTCCGGCCCGTACGCGTACGCCGCGGACTCCGGGCGCGGCGGCCTGGCCGAGGGCAAGTCCCGCACGATCGGCTCCAGTTCGCCGACGGTCTTCGCGCGGTAGACCGCGTCGATCCGGTCGGAGTGCTCCTCGGCGTCGAGCCGGCCCTCGGCCAGGGCGTCCCGGAGGATGTCCGCGATCCGGTCGCGGTCGGCGTCGGAGGCACGGATCGCTCCTGCGGGGTCCGCGATATCCGCAGGCTGGGCAGGAGCGACCGGCTTGTGAGGTCCGCGGCCGGAGGCCGCCGCATCATGCTTCTCGAGGTCCACGACCCCACCCTAGCGAAACGCGATAGATCGCGACTAGTGGCGGTGCCGTCGGCACCCGGTAGTGCCGGTCCGGACAACAGCTGCCCGGCAACTGAGCCTTACCTCACAAGCCCGGACGGCGAGGGTCGTCTTACGCTTGTGGACGCGTTGCCAAAGGAGGCCGCGCCGCAGTCCGCCGAGTGAGGAATGGCCGTAATGCCAGAGTTTGCGTACACCGATCTGCTCCCGCTGGGAGAGGACGCCACGCCGTACCGCCTGGTGACCGCCGAGGGTGTGTCCACCTTCGAGGCCGACGGCCGTACGTTCCTCAAGGTCGAGCCGGAGGCGCTGCGCAAGCTCGCCGAAGAGGCGATCCATGACATCCAGCACTACCTCCGCCCGGCGCACCTCGCCCAGCTGCGCAAGATCATCGACGACCCCGAGGCGTCGTCCAACGACAAGTTCGTCGCCCTTGACCTGCTCAAGAACGCGAACATCGCGGCGGCCGGCGTGCTCCCCATGTGCCAGGACACCGGCACGGCGATCGTCATGGGCAAGCGCGGCCAGAACGTGCTCACCGAGGGCGGCGACGAGGAAGCCCTCTCGCGCGGCATCTACGACGCGTACACCAAGCTGAACCTGCGCTACTCGCAGATGGCTCCGCTGACGATGTGGGACGAGAAGAACACCGGCTCGAACCTGCCCGCGCAGATCGAGCTGTACGCGACCGACGGCGGCGCCTACAAGTTCCTCTTCATGGCGAAGGGCGGCGGCTCCGCCAACAAGTCCTTCCTCTACCAGGAGACCAAGGCCGTCCTGAACGAGGCCTCCATGATGAAGTTCCTGGAGGAGAAGATCCGCTCGCTGGGCACGGCCGCCTGCCCGCCGTACCACCTGGCGATCGTCGTCGGCGGTACGTCGGCGGAGTACGCGCTGAAGACCGCGAAGTACGCATCCGCGCACTACCTGGACGAGCTGCCGGAGGAGGGCTCGGTCCTCGGCCACGGCTTCCGCGACAAGGAGCTCGAGGAGAAGGTCTTCGAGCTGACGCAGAAGATCGGCATCGGCGCGCAGTTCGGCGGCAAGTACTTCTGCCACGACGTGCGTGTGGTGCGCCTGCCGCGGCACGGCGCGTCCTGCCCGGTCGCCATCGCGGTGTCCTGCTCCGCCGACCGTCAGGCCGTCGCGAAGATCACGGCCGAGGGCGTCTTCCTGGAGCAGCTGGAGACGGACCCGGCGCGCTTCCTGCCGGAGACGACGGACGAGCACCTCGACGAGGCCGGCGACGTCGTCAAGATCGACCTCAACCAGCCGATGGACGACATCCTGGCCGCGCTCACCAAGTACCCGGTCAAGACCCGGCTGTCGCTCAGCGGCCCGCTGGTCGTGGCGCGCGACATCGCGCACGCCAAGATCAAGGAGCGCCTGGACGCGGGCGAGGAGATGCCGCAGTACCTGAAGGACCACCCGGTGTACTACGCGGGCCCGGCGAAGACCCCCGAGGGTTACGCGTCCGGCTCCTTCGGCCCGACCACGGCCGGCCGCATGGACTCGTACGTCGAGCAGTTCCAGGCCGCCGGCGGCTCCAAGGTCATGCTGGCCAAGGGCAACCGCAGCAAGCAGGTCACGGACGCGTGCGGCACGCACGGCGGCTTCTACCTCGGCTCGATCGGCGGCCCGGCGGCGCGGCTCGCCCAGGACTGCATCAAGAAGGTCGAGGTCGTCGAGTACGAGGAGCTCGGCATGGAGGCGGTCTGGAGGATCGAGGTCGAGGACTTCCCGGCGTTCATCGTCGTGGACGACAAGGGCAACGACTTCTTCCAGAACCCGGCGCCCGCGCCGACGTTCACGAGCATCCCGGTGCGGGGCCCGGGCCTCGCCTGACCCGGAACCGGGGGCTGCGCCCCCGGTCCCCCTCCCCTCTACGCCCTGGCGGGTGTGGGGGGACAACCACCGCATTCGCGAGGGCTCGCATGGAGCCCGCACCGGCCGCCCGCCCGGCTCGTCCGGCGTCTGAGGACGGACACACCGGCCACGCCCGCGGGACCGGGTACGTCACCGGCCCGTCCGGCGATCGAGGACGGACACACCGCCGCCAGGGCTGTGCCGGTCATGTGCAAGGGGCCCCGCCGCTCCCCAGCGGCGGGGCCCCAGCTCATCCGCGCGCCACGCCTCCTAGGCGAAGCGCTGCTTCGCCGAGCCGTCGCAGGGCTGCAGCCGCACCCGGTCCTTCGCGGCTGCCAGCGTCAGGCACAGCCCCGTCGCGGCGGCCGGACGGACGGTCCCGGCCTGCCGGACGAACTGCTGGTTCGCGGCGCCCGAGCAGTTCCACACGATGAGGGCCGCGCCCGCCTTGTAGTCGGCGCCGGGCACGTCCAGGCAGCGGTCCTGGGTGAGCTCGGTGTGCACCGACTTGCGGGCCGTGTCGTACCACCAGCCCTGGTTCCGCCCGCCGTGGCAGTCCCAGCCCAGGACCCCGGTCCCGTTGCGCGTCACGGCCGCGTCGACGTCGACGCAGGTCCCCGTCGCCTCGTTCTTCAGCGGCTTGTACGCGTCGTCCCAGGCGAGCGGGTGCAGCACCGGCTTGCCCGTGGACGCCGGGTCGGCGCAACTCGCTTCGGCGAGACCCGAGTCGTAGAGCTGGGTCAGGCACGAGGCGAAGGCGGCGTGTCCGCGCGCGTTCGGGTGGAAGGACTGGCGGACCGAATTGGCGTCCGGCGGGAAGGGGTTGGACAGCTCGATGTAGAGGCCCCGCGCCCAGGTGTCCTCCATGCAGACCTCGTGGCCGTGGAAGAGCCGCGAGTTGTCCAGGTAGACGGCGCCCGTGGACCTGGCCACCCGCCGCATGCCCCGCTCGAAGGCGGGCACGGCGGTGTTGCGGCCCCATACGGTGTCGGAGTCGTATCCCGTGCCGCCGCAGATCAGCTTGCCGGGGAAGTACGGGTTGTCCCTGAAGTCGGGGCCGATGGGGCTCGGGTACCCCATCACGACGAGCTTGTAGTCTCCGTCCCCGTACCCGGCCTCGCGCATGACCGTGCGGAGGTCGCGCACGGTCTGCTCGACCTTGGGCACGAGGCCGTCGACGCGGGCCTGCCAGCCGCCCGCGTACTTGGACTCGCACGGGCCCTGGATCAGGAACCACCGGGTGACGCAGTCGGTCATCACGGGGCCGAACTGCAGATCGTCATTGGCGCCCGCCACCAGGAGCACCATCTTGATCCGGGTGTTGCGGGCCTTGATGGCCAGGCTGTCGCTCTGGACCAGCTCGTCGGCGTACTGCTTCGAGCCGCCGATGCGGATGTTGCCGCTGTACGCGCCCGAGCAGGAGACGTTGTACGTCACGTCGGCCGCGATGCCCGTGCGGTGGATGGCGGCGTCCGGAGAGCGGTGGCACCAGTTGTCGGGGCCGTCGGTGCCGGGTTCGTACGTGCCCACGCCCTCGCCGGAGATCTCGCTGTCGCCGAGCGAGATCAGGGCGGTCCTGCGCCGGTCGAGCGGGCGTTCGGCGGGGTCGCCGTAGAGGGCGGTCGCCTCGGCGGCCCGGATGCTCTCCAGTTCGGGCGGAAGGGGTATCGACGATGCGTTTGCGGCCGAGCGTGCCGTGTCCTGCGCGCGCTCGGCGGTCGTGGCTGCCATGGTGCCGAGAGTTGCCGCAAGGGCCGCGGCGGCCGCGACCGTACAGCGGAGTCTTCGGCGAAGTCTTCGTCCAGTGCGCCTCATTGCGCCTCCCCGGTTCTGGTGTTACCGACGGTATTTACTGGCCGGTAGACCACTTGGGAATAGGCAGAACAAGACAAGTGCTCACCTTTTTCAGGAGGTTTGAAGATGTCCGACACGAGCGACACCACAGCCGGCCACCGTGGCTCCGGGGACGACCGGGACGCACGGGACCACCGGATCGAACACGACTCCATGGGCGAGGTGTGGGTGCCGAAACACGCCAAGTGGCGGGCTCAGACCCAGCGGGCCGTGGAGAACTTCCCCATCTCGGGCATGCGGCTGGAACGCGCCCATATCGAGGCCCTCGCCCGGATCAAGGCGGCCGCCGCCGAGGTCAACGCGGAGCTCGGCGTGCTCGACAAGGACATCGCCGCCGCGATCCGGGACGCGGCGGCCGAGGTGGCCGACGGCCGCTGGGACGAGCATTTCCCCGTCGACGTCTTCCAGACGGGCTCGGGCACGTCGTCCAACATGAACACGAACGAGGTCCTGGCGACCCTGGCCGGCGAGCGCCTCGGGCGGCCCGTGCACCCCAACGACCACGTCAACGCCTCGCAGTCGTCCAACGACGTCTTCCCCTCGTCCATCCACATCGCCGCGACCGCCGCGGTGACCAGGGACCTGATCCCGGCGCTGGAGCATCTCGCGGCCTCGCTGGAGCGCAAGGCGGCCGGGTTCGCGGACGTCGTCAAGTCCGGACGTACACATCTGATGGACGCGACGCCGGTCACCCTCGGCCAGGAGTTCGGTGGCTACGCGGCACAGATCCGGTACGGGATCGAGCGCCTCCGGGCCTCGCTCCCCCGCCTCGCCGAACTCCCCCTCGGCGGCACCGCCGTGGGCACGGGCATCAACACCCCGCCCGGCTTCTCCGGCGCCGTCATCGCCGAGGTCGCCCGTGCGACCGGACTGCCGCTCACCGAGGCGCGCGACCACTTCGAGGCGCAGGGAGCCAGGGACGGGCTGGTGGAGACGTCGGGGCAGCTCCGTACGATCGCGGTCTCGCTGACCAAGATCGCCAACGATCTGCGCTGGATGGCGAGCGGCCCGCGCACGGGACTCGCCGAGATCAACCTCCCCGACCTGCAGCCCGGCTCGTCGATCATGCCGGGGAAGGTCAATCCGGTGATCCCGGAGGCCGTGCTGATGGTGGCCGCGCAGGTGACGGGCAACGACACGACGGTCGCCGTCGCGGGTGCCGCCGGGAACTTCGAACTCAACGTCATGCTGCCGGTCATGGCCAAGAATCTGCTGGAATCCATCCGGCTTCTGGCCAATGCGGCCCGGTTGCTGGCGGACCGCACGGTGGACGGCGTGACCGCCAACGCCGAACGGGCACGTGAGTACGCCGAGTCCTCGCCCTCCGTCGTCACGCCGCTGAACAAGTACATCGGCTACGAGGAGGCGGCGAAGGTCGCCAAGAAGTCGCTCGCCGAGCGGAAGACGATCCGTGAGGTGGTGCTGGAGTCCGGGTATGTGGAGCGGGGAGAGCTGACGCTGGAGCAGCTCGACGAGGCGCTGGACGTGCTGCGGATGACCCACCCCTAGGGTGAGCCGCGTCGCAGCGGGCAGGTGGGCCCTTGCCTAAGATCTGCGCATGACAGGATCGGCAGCGACCACGGGGTCACGGCACTGGGCGCCAGGGGAGCACATCCTCTGGCGTTATCGCGGCAACGCCTCCGGTGATGTCCACATCTGCCGGCCCGTGACCGTCGTCGAGGACACGGACGAGCAGCTGGCCGTGTGGATGGCGCCGGGGACCGAGTGTGTGAAACCGGTGCTGGCCGACGGTACGCCCGTGCAGCAGGAGCCACTCGCGACGCGCTACACCGCGCCGCGGACGACGGTCCGGTCGCGGTGGTTCGGTACGGGCGTGCTGAAGCTGGCCCGGCCCGGTGAGCCGTGGTCGGTGTGGCTGTTCTGGGAGCGGGGCTGGCGGTTCAAGAACTGGTACGTGAACCTCGAGGAGCCGCGTGCCCGCTGGTCCGGCGGGGTGGACTCGGAGGACCACTTCCTCGACATCGCGGTGCGCCCGGACCGCAGCTGGCGCTGGCTGGACGAGGACGAGTTCGCGCAGGCGCAGCGGGCCGGGCTGATGGGAGCCCGGCAGGCCCGGCGGGTGCGGGAGGCCGGACAGGCGGCGGTCGAGGTGATCCGGGCGTGGGGGCCGCCGTTCTCGGACGGCTGGGAGGACTGGCGGCCCGATCCGCGGTGGCCGGTCCCTGAGCTGCCCGCCGACTGGAACCGGCCCCTGCCGGGTGCACCGACGCGCACGTCCGCATGACGACGTCGTGAGACCCTTGATGCGCCCCCGGGGTTCAAACGTAGGATCGTCCTCCGCAAGGCCGCGTCGCTTCAACGACTCAGCACCGCACCGGAACTGACCGCAAGTCATCACGAGGGGGACGAAAACCGTGCTTGATGTGTGCCCGGATGTCCCCCAAGTTGTCGACGCCACGCCCGGATTGGGTATGGGCTATATCGACCGTCCAGGGGCGCCGGCGTCCCGGACCACGGGCGGATCCTCCGCCCACGGCTCCGGGGACCCGCGGCGCAGCCGCGATCGTCACCGCTCCCGGACGCGCACAGCGGCATCCGAGGCGAGCCTGGCACGATCCGGAAGACAGGACCCAGGGCCTGCTTTCCGGATCAGGCCGGCAAGATCCGGAAGACAGGACCTGGCCTCGCATCACCGGCCCGGACGGACGGAATCCCACGCGTGACGGAGCATCCCACCTCCCACGAAGGCCGGCAGCCTCTTGCTGCCCGGCCGCAGGAACGCACCCGGCCCCGGCAGGAGGCAGCCGCGCATGCCCCCAAGCCGGCGGCCGGCGGCGTGCCCGCCCAGCCGCCCGCACCGCCCGCGCAGCCCGGACCCCAGGCATCGCCTGTGCCGCCAGTGCCGCCCGTGCCGCCCGTCCCGGCGTCGCCGCCGACGGCCGGGTCGACGGCTGCGGCCGCGGCGGCTCCGGCGGCCTCGGCGGCTGCGTCCCAGGACCTCACGGGGGTCGCGCGGCGCGAGGGTGACCGGCTGCGTTTCGTCGGGGCCGCGACCAGACGTATCGCGCGCGGGATAGACCTGGACGAGATCGTGCTCGGGCTGTGCCGGGCCACGGTGCCGACGTTCTCGGACGCGATCCTCGTCTATCTGCGTGACCCGTTGCCGGTCGGCGACGAGCGGCCGGTCGCGCCGTTCGTGCTGCGCCTGCGCCGCACCGACCGGCTGCGTTTAACCGACGAGGACACCGACGGCGCGTTCCTCAGCGCCCCGCAGATGCCCGTGCTCAGCCCGCAGGCCGACCTGCCCGCGGCCGAACTGTGCGAGGTGCAGGCCGGCGGGGCGCTCGCCGAGGTGCTGCGCGGGGTGCGGCCGGTCTTCGGCGACTCGGCGGCGGCCCGTGCGGCCCTGCCGGAGCTGCTCGGGGCCGGCAAGACCGTACCGACCGGGCACCGGGCGATCCTGGCGCCGCTGCGCGGCCGCCGGCGCGTCATCGGCGCCGCGATCTTCCTGCGCCGTCCCGACCGTCCGGCGTTCGAGCCGAACGATCTGCTGGTGGCGGCCCAGCTGGCGACCCACACCGCGCTGGGCATCGACAAGGCCGTGCTGTACGGCCGCGAGGCGTACATCGCGGACGAGCTCCAGCGCACGATGCTGCCCGAGGGCCTGCCGCAGCCGACCGGTGTACGGCTGGCGTCCCGCTATCTTCCGGCGGCCGAGACCGCCCGGGTCGGCGGCGACTGGTACGACGCGATCCCGCTCCCCGGCAGCCGGGTGGCGCTGGTCGTCGGCGATGTCATGGGCCACTCGATGACCTCGGCCGCGATCATGGGCCAGCTGCGGACGACGGCCCAGACCCTGGCCGGTCTGGATCTGCCGCCGCAGGAGGTGCTGCACCACCTCGACGAGCAGGCCCAGCGCCTCGGCACCGACCGCATGGCGACCTGCATGTACGCCGTGTACGACCCGGTCTCGCACCGCATCACCATCGCGAACGCGGGCCATCCGCCGCCGATACTCCTGCATCTGGGCGGCCGTGCCGAAGTGCTGCGGGTGCCGCCGGGTGCGCCCATCGGCGTCGGCGGGGTGGACTTCGAGGCCGTCGAGCTGGACGCGCCCGCCGGGGCGACCCTGCTCCTCTACACCGACGGACTGGTCGAGTCGCGGCTGCGGGACGTGTGGACCGGGATCGAGCAACTGCGGGAGCGGCTCGCCGCGACCGCGCAGCTCACCGGTCCTGACCACTCGCCGCCGCTGGAGGCGCTCTGCGACGACGTGCTCGACATGCTCGGCCCGGGCGACCGGGACGACGACATCGCGCTGCTCGCCGCCCGCTTCGACGGGATCGCGCCGAGTGACGTCGCGTACTGGTTCCTGGAGCCGGAGGAGCAGGCCCCCGGCCGGGCCCGGCGCCTCGCCCGCAGGGCGCTGGCCCGGTGGGATCTGGAGGAGCTGTCCGATTCGGTGGAGCTGCTGGTCAGCGAGGTGGTCACCAATGCCGTGCGGTATGCGGAGCGGCCGGTGACGCTGCGGCTGCTGCGCACGGACGTGTTGCGCTGCGAGGTCGGCGACGACTCCCCGCAGCTGCCCAGGCAGCGGCGGGCGCGGGACACCGACGAGGGCGGTCGCGGGCTGTTCCTGGTGAACCGGCTGGCCAGACGGTGGGGGGCGACCCGGCTGTCGACCGGCAAGGTGGTGTGGTTCGAGCTGCCCACGCACTGAGGCGTCGGGGACCCATACCGGGCCCAGGATTGGACCGAGTCCAAATGTTGCCGACTTCTCGCCGGCGGAGTTGACTGCTGTGATGGACGAAGCGACCTCGTGACCCCCATCTCGACGGGAGGACGCTCTCGTGGCCTACACGACGAACAACTCCGGAATCCCGGTGGAGAGCGACGAGCATTCGCTCACCATCGGGCCCGACGGTCCGATCCTGCTCCAGGACCACTATCTGATCGAGAAGATGGCCCAGTTCAACCGCGAACGGGTCCCCGAGCGGGTGGTCCATGCGAAGGGTGCCGGCGCGTACGGCTTCTTCGAAGTCACCAATGATGTCAGTCAGTTCACCAAGGCCGACCTCTTCCAGCCGGGCAGGCGCACCGAGATGCTCGCCCGCTTCTCGACGGTCGCGGGTGAGCAGGGATCGCCGGACACCTGGCGGGACCCGCGGGGCTTCGCGCTCAAGTTCTACAGCAAACACGGCAATTACGACCTGGTCGGCAACAACACGCCGATCTTCTTCGTGCGCGACCCGCAGAAGTTCCAGGACTTCATCCGCTCGCAGAAGCGCCGCCCGGACAACGGGCTGCGCGACAACGACATGCAGTGGGACTTCTGGACCCTCTCGCCCGAGTCGGCGCACATGGTGACCTGGCTGATGGGCGACCGGGGCATCCCCAAGAACTACCGCCATATGAACGGCTACAGCTCACACACCTATATGTGGGTGAACGGCGGTGGCCAGCGGTTCTGGGTGAAGTACCACATCAAGACCGACCAGGGCATCGACTTCCTCACCCAGGCCGAGGCCGACGACCTCGCGGGCCGGGACGGCGACGTCCACCGGCGCGATCTCTTCGACGCGATCGCGAGCGGCAATGCTCCGTCCTGGACCATGAAGGTCCAGGTCATGCCGTTCGAGGACGCCCCGGACTACCGCTTCAACCCGTTCGACCTGACCAAGGTGTGGCCGCACGGCGACTACCCGCTGATCGAGGTCGGCCGGATGACGCTGAACAAGAACCCGGACAACTACTTCGTCCACATCGAGCAGGCCGCATTCGAGCCGTCGAACCTGGTACCGGGCATCGGCCCGTCCCCGGACAAGATGCTGCTCGGCCGGCTCTTCTCCTACCCGGACACCCACCGGTACCGGATCGGCCCCAACTACAACCAGCTGCCGCCGAACCGGCCGCACGTGCAGGTCAACTCGTACGCCAAGGACGGACCGATGCGCTACGAGCCGGCCGCCACCGCAGCGCCCTACGCGCCGAACTCGTACGGCGGCCCCGCCGCCGATACGGACCGGTTCGGCGATCCCGCGGGCTGGGCCTCGGCCGGCGAGATGGTCCGGGAGGCGTACAAGCTGCACGCCGAGGACGACGACTGGGGCCAGCCCGGCACCATGGTCCGCAAGGTCCTCGACGACGCGGCCCGCGACCGGCTGGTGTCGAACGTCAGCGGTCATCTGAAGGCGGGCGTCTCGCGACCGGTGCTGGACCGCGCACTGCAGTACTGGCGCAACATCGACAAGGAGATCGGTGACCGGATCGCCAAGGACGTCAACGGAGGCTGACGCGCCGCCGTGACGTGAAACGGAAGGGTCCGGCGCGCTGATGCGCCGGGCCCCTCCGCTGTACCGCGAGCCGTTTACCGCCTACTGCTGGGGCGGCCTGATACCGGCCGTCGTCCCGTCGGTGGTGCCGTCCGTCGTACCGCTGTTCGTGCCTCCGTCGGAGGTACCGCCGTCCGTGGTGCCACCGTCCGTCGTACCCCCGTCCGTGGTGCCGCCGTTGGCGATGCCGCCGGAGTCGCTCCCCGACGAGTCGCCCGGGCCGGTGGGGTCGCCGGTCGGGGTGGTGTCCGGTGTACCGGTCGGACGGTCCGGCTTCTTGGTCTTCGTCGGCTTGTCGTCCGGGCCCTTCGGCTTCTCGGTCTCCGTGGGCTCCTCGCTCGGGGACTCCGTCGGCTCCTGCGCAGACTCGGAGACCTCGAGGTCGAACTCCGCGTCGGAGCCGCCCCCGAGGGCGCCCGTCGTGTACTGCTGCCAGATCAGGGCCGGGACGCCACCACCGTTGGCGCGGCCCTGGTTGACCGTGTCCGTGAGGGTGACCTGGCCGGTGCCGTCCGGCTTCTCGCCGAAGAGGGCGACCGCGGTGACGAGTTCGGGGGTGTAGCCCACGAACCAGGCCGAGCGGTTGTTCTCCGACGTACCGGTCTTGCCCGCCGCGTTGTAGTCGCCGAGCGCGTTCCGGCCGGAGCCGCTCTCGACGACGCCCGTCATGGCCTCCGTCACGGTGTCGGCGGCCTCACGGCTGATCGCCTGGTCCCCGATCGGGTCGGGGATGTCGACCGTGCGGTCCCGGTGCTTGGCGGACTTCACGATCGTCGGGGTCGTCTTCTTGCCGTGGTTGTCGAGGGTCGCGTACACCCCGGCCATGTCCCAGGGCGAGGCGCCCATCGTGCCGAGCGACATGGCGGGCTGCTCCGGCCAGCCCTTGCCGTCCTTCATCCCCAGGTCGAGCGCGGTCTTCTTCACCTTGTCCGGGCCGACGTCCACGATCATCTGGGCGTAGACCGAGTTGATCGAGCTGTTCGTGGCCCTCTGGACGGTGACCCGGCCGTAGTTCCTGTCGTCCTCGTTCTCCGGCGCGAAGGGGACGTCACTGTCCTCGACGGGCCGCTTGCTGGTGCCGTCGTAGACGGTGTTGAGGCCGATCTTCCGGCCGTCCTGGGTCTCGGATTCGTTCTCCAGGGCGGAGGCGAGCACGATGGGCTTGAAGGTCGAGGCCGGCTGGTAGTCGCGGCGGGTCGCGTTGGACAGCCAGTGCTCGGTGGCACTGACGCCGCCGTACAGGGCGACGACGTGCCCGGTCTTCGGGTCGACGGAGGTCGCACCGGCCTGGACGGTCGCGTCGCGCTTGTCGCCCTTGCGTTCGAGCTTCGCCTCGAGCTGGTCCTCGACGGCCTTCGTCAGCGCCTTCTGCTTCTTCTCGTCGATGTTGAGCGTGATGGTCCAGCCGCCGGCCTTGATGTCCTTCTCGCTCACACCCTGGCGCTCCAGCTCGTCGTTGGCCGCCTCGACCAGATAGCCGGTCTGGCCCTCCATGCCAGGGGCGGCCTTGGGCTCCTTGGGGACGGGGAACTTCAGGCCGGCGCGCTCGGAGGCGTCCAGCCAGCCCTCCTCGACCATGTTGTTCAGTACGTAGTTCCAGCGCTCGGTCACCAGCTTCTTGCCGGTGTCGGACGCCACCGCCCAGTCGTACTGGCTCGGGGCCTGGAGCAGCGCGGCGAGATATGCGCCCTGGGCGACGTTCAGCTTCTGGGCGTCGATGCGGTAGTACGCCTGGGCCGCGGCCTGGATTCCGTACGCGTTGCGCCCGTAGTAGCTGGTGTTGATGTACCCGGCGAGGATCTCGTTCTTTTCCTTCTGCTGGTCCACCTTGAGCGAGATCACCAGCTCCTTGAGCTTGCGGGTGACCGTCTGGTCCTGGTTCAGGTAGTAGTTCTTGACGTACTGCTGGGTGATCGTCGAACCACCCTGCTTGCCCTTGCCGGTGACGGTGTTGAGCAGACCGCGGGCGGTGCCCTTCAGGTCGATGCCGGAGTCCTGGTAGAAGGTCTTGTTCTCGGCGGCGATGAACGTCTTCTGGACGTCCTGGGGGATCTTCTCCAGGCCGACGATCTCACGGTTGACCTTGCCGGTACGGGCGAGGATCTTGCCGTTGCTGTACTTGTAGACGTTGCTCTGCATCTGGGCCTGGGCGTTCCCCTCGGGGACCGGCACCAGGATGTAGACCACGATGAACGCGGCCATCATGGCGAGGCAGAGGCCGAGGAAGGTGCCCAGCACCTTCTTCCAGGTGAAGAAGCGGCGTATGCCACCACCACCGCGTTTCGCCCGGCGCGCTCCGCGCTGCCGGGCCTGCCGCTCTTCCGCTCGGCCCATCGCCCCGTTGCTCCGCTCTTCGTCGTCAGATCAGCTCAGAAAGCTAACATCGCCAGTACAGACAAAGGGCCACTGATCCGGTCTTTTCCGGACGTGAGAATCAGCACCTTTCTCACATGGAACCGACGCGCGAGAAGGTCGGAGGGTTGTGCGGCCCTCGATCATGTGAAGCTCCTCGCACCCGGGGCGCGCGTACGGGGCACGCCTGCGGCGGGCTTCTCCCTGCCCCGCCCCTTCCCGAACCGGGGCTGCGCCCCAGACCCCGGGATGCGCCCAGTACCGCACGGTGGGCCCGGGTGTCCGTCCTCGAACGCCGGACGGGCTGGGAATGTGGGGCCACCCCGGCCCCGTACAGAACCGTGACAATCGCATCCGACCTGCGGAAACAGGCTCCCACATGCAACTCCACACCCCGTGTATACACGCGATGTATACCCACTGTGTAGAGTCCTCGACATGTCAATCGGTCACACGCTCCTCGGACTCCTGGAGTCCGGCCCCCGCCACGGTTACGACCTCAAGCGCGCCTTCGACGAGAGGTTCGGCCACGACCGCCCCCTGCACTACGGCCAGGTCTACTCGACGATGTCGCGCCTCCTCAAGAACGGTCTCGTCGAGGTCGACGGCATCGAGGCCGGCGGCGGCCCCGAGCGCAAGCGGTACGCGATCACCGAGGCAGGCGTCACCGATGTCGCCCAGTGGCTCGCCACACCCGAGAAGCCGGAGCCGTACCTCCAGTCGACCCTGTACACGAAGGTCGTCCTCGCACTGCTCACCGGCCGCAGCGCCGCGGACCTGCTCGACACGCAGCGCTCGGAGCATCTGCGGCTGATGCGCATCCTCACCGACCGCAAGCGCCGCGGCGACCTCGCCGACCAGCTCATCTGCGACCACGCGCTCTTCCACCTGGAGGCCGACCTGCGCTGGCTGGAGCTGGCCGCCGCCCGGCTCGACCAGCTCGCGAAGGCGGTGACCGCATGACCCCCGCCGGCTCCCTGCTCGTCGCGGACAACCTCCGCAAGGCGTACGGGCCCACGACCGCGCTCGACGGCGCCGAGTTCTCCATCCACCCGGGCGAGGTCGTCGCCGTCATGGGGCCCTCCGGGTCCGGGAAGTCGACCCTGCTGCACTGTCTCGCAGGGATCGTCACCCCGGACTCCGGCACCATCACCTACAACGGCCGTGAGCTGTCCGCGATGAATGACGCGGAGCGCAGCGCGCTGCGCCGCGGCGAGTTCGGCTTCGTCTTCCAGTTCGGCCAGCTCGTACCGGAGTTGACCTGCGTGGAGAACGTGGCGCTGCCGATGCGGCTGAACGGCACCAAGCGCAAGGACGCCGAGCGCACCGCCCTGCAGTGCATGGAGCGCCTGGAGGTCGACGACCTCGCGACCAAGCGTCCCGGTGAGGTCTCCGGCGGTCAGGGCCAGCGCGTCGCCGTGGCCCGCGCGCTGGTCACCAGCCCGCGCGTGCTGTTCGCGGACGAGCCGACCGGCGCCCTCGACTCCCTCAACGGCGAGCGCGTGATGCAACTGCTCACGGAGGCCGCCCGGTCCACGAACGCCGCCGTCGTCCTCGTCACGCACGAGGCTCGGGTGGCCGCGTACTCCGACCGCGAGATCGTCGTACGTGACGGAAGGTCCCGGGACATGGAGCGCGCCATATGACCGCCCGGATCTGGGCGCGCGATCTGCTCATGGGCGCCAGGTTCGCGGTGAGCGGCGGCCGTGAGGGCTGGACGCGCACCCTGCTCACGGGCGTCGGCGTCGGCCTGGGCGTGGCGCTGCTGCTGGTCACGACCGCGATCCCGAGCGCGCTGGGCGGACGCGACGCACGCGCGAGCGCCCGCAGCGAGCACACCGCGCCGACCGCCGAGAAAGCCGGGCACAACACGCTGCTCATCGCCGAGGTCGACACCCGTTTCCGTGACGAGGAGATCTACGGCAGGCTGCTGAAGCCGGAGGGCCCGGACGCGCCGGTTCCGCCCGGTCTGCGGTCCTTCCCGGCAGCGGGCGAGATGGCCGTGTCGCCCGCCCTCGACAAGCTGCTCAAGTCCGCGGACGGCAAGCTCCTGCGCGAGCGGCTGGACGGGAAGGTCACCGCGATCATCGGCGACCAGGGTCTGGTCGGCCCCGGCGAACTCGCGTACTACGCGGGCAGCGACACCCTGAAGCCGCTCGACGGAAAGGTCCCTCGGGTCACCGGCTTCGACAACTCCGCCGAGCCGGAGCCCCTGGACCCCGTACTCCTTCTCCTGCTCACCTTGGTGTTCGTCGCCCTGCTGACGCCCGTCGCCGTCTTCATCGCGGCCGCCGTGCGCTTCGGCGGCGAGCGCCGCGACCGCCGTCTGGCCGCGCTGCGCCTGATCGGCGCCGACGGCCGGATGGCGCGCCGGATCGCGGCGGGAGAGGCGCTCGCCGGATCCGTGGCCGGGCTGGTCCTCGGCACGGGGTTCTTCTTCGCGGTACGCCAGTCGGCGGCCGGAGTCGACCTGTACCGGCTGAGCGTTTTCCCCGGCGATCTCGATCCCACTCCATGGCTCGCGGCGCTCGTCGCGCTCGCGGTGCCGGCCGCTGCCGTCGCGGTGACGCTGTTCGCCCTGCGCAGTGTGGTGATCGAGCCGCTCGGAGTGGTCCGTACGGCCAAGCCCGCCCGCCGGCGCATCTGGTGGCGGCTGCTGCTGCCGCTGGCCGGCCTCGCCCTGCTCTACCCGATGATCGGGCGGGGCAACGACAACGGGAACTTCAACCAGGCACAGGTCATCGGCGGTGTCGTCCTGTTGCTGATCGGGATCACAGCACTGCTGCCCTGGCTCGTCGAGACGGCCGTGGCCCGGCTCGGCGGTGGCGGGGTGTCCTGGCAACTGGCGGTCCGGCGGCTCCAGATGAGCAGCGGGGACGCCGCTCGGCTGGTCAACGGCATCGCCGTCGCGGTCGCCGGCGCGATCGCGCTGCAGATGATGTTCACCGGCCTCGAAGACGCGTACACCAGGGACACCGGTGAGGACCCCTCGCGCGCCGCGATCTCCGCGCTGGTTCCGCAGGACGGCGAGGCGGCCACCCGGATCACCGCCGTCGCCCGGCAGATCGAGCAGGCCGACGGGGTTTCCAAGGCCGTCCCCCTGACCAGCGTCTCGATCGCCGCCACACCGGACTCGGAGCAGGCGACCAGCCTCACCATCGGTACCTGTGCCGCGCTGCGTGAACTGGCGCAGCTGCCCTCCTGCAAGGACGGCGACACCTTCGTCCTGCACGGCGGATACGACGACGCCGGTACGCAGGCGCTGGCAAAGCCCGGCCGCAGGCTCTACGCGGGGAACGTCTACGGCGACGAGGACGAGCCCGGGCCCGTCGCCTGGACGCTGCCCAGCACTGCCAAGCAGGTCGCGAGCCGTGAGGACCCGACCGGCGTCAAGCAGAGCGGTGTCCTCGCCACGCCGGGCGCGGCGCCCGGGAACCTTGGCCGGACGCGGTACGCCACCATCTACATCCAGCTTGATCCGAAGGTGCCGGACGCGATCGAGCACGCCCGTACGGCGGTCCTGAAGGCCGACCCGTTGCTGACCCCGATGCATCTCCAGGCCACCGAGCAGTCCAACCGCTTCGCGTCGATCCGTACCGGACTGTTCGTCGGAGCCACCTGTGTGCTGCTGCTCATCGGAGCCAGCCTGCTCGTCTCCCAGCTGGAGCAGCTGCGCGAGCGCAAGAAGCTGCTGTCCGCGCTCGTCGCCTTCGGCACCCGGCGCTCCACCCTGAGCATGTCCGTGCTGTGGCAGACCGCGGTGCCGATCGCCCTCGGGCTGCTGCTCGCCACCGCGGTGGGCCTGGCCCTCGGCGCCGTGCTGCTCGAGATGGCGAGTGTCGAGGTGACCGTCGACTGGCTCTCGGTGATCTCGATGTCCGGCGTCGGCGCGGGCGTGGTCCTCCTGGTGACCTTGCTCAGCCTCCCGCCGCTGTGGCGCCTGATGCGCCCGGAGGGGCTTCGGACGGAGTGACGGAGTAACGGAGCAAGGGGATTCGTTGCGGCGGGACGCCCGCCCTCTCGCCTGTGCGGCCCTTCCCGTCGGGGAAGAGCCGCACAGGTTTCGTGCGAGGGACGATCAGATCCCGTACTCCTTCATCACCCGCCTGGCCTGGGCGAAGAGCATGCCCACGTTCACCGACTTACGGCACACCGCGACCGCGACGACGTCCTGGCTCTCGTTCATCCGGATGAAGAGATGGGTCAAGTTGTCGCTGTTGACCAGGATTTCCTGGAAGTAGTGCTGGTCGCTCTGGACGCCTCGCCGTTCCTTGAACACGTCCTCGATCATCACGACCGTGCGCCCCTGGAACAGGTCGAGGGTCGCTCCGGCGAGCAGGTCCAGGACCTCCGGTGGGTGGCTGTCGACGGTCTCGTACGACAGGAGCATGCCCGTCGCCATGTCGACGACGCCGGCCGCGACACAGTCGGGTGTCTCCGCACGCAGAGCCTTCACCAGCGCCATGACCTGGTCCGAGAACCCCTGCCCGATGCGTTTCGTCGCCATGAATACGTCACTTCCTCTCGGACAGGATGGCCCCGATGCGCTTCAGCATCGGCTGGGACTCCAGGTGGAGCCGTTCGACGTCGAGCCCTTCGTCGCCCAGCACCACCATCAGGGCGGTGTCGCCGACCGCGTACACCGCGGTGCAGCCCTGGCTTCCGTAGGCCACCGTGCGCCGAAGGGTTCCGCGGCCGGTGGCCGCCGCCGTACGCCGGGCGATGCCCAGGCCCGCCGCGGCGAGCGCGGCGAGGCCGTTCGGTTCGATGCCTTCCTCCGTGTCGGCCGCGATGAGCAGCCCGTCCACGGCCGCGAGCGCCGTATCGGTGACGCCTGTTATCTGGTCGCGCAGTCCTCTCATTTCCCCGGCCAACGCCTTGTCGTCCATTCACTGACCCCCTGCCACGTATGCATGTTCTTCCCCGGGTGCATCAGGAATCGCCGACCCTGAAATTCTGCGCCCGGGTACGGCTCCGAAATCGGAAGAGCCCTTTCCAGCTCGCCGTGGATTCCTCCGCGACGAGAGTCTTCGCCCGGAAGCCGCTGGCCCCGGGAGTGCGGCGGGGCAGCGCCTCGCCGGCGCGCGGCCGGTCCCCGGCGGCGGCCGCCTGCCGGGGCGCCGGAGCCCGGTCCGCCCACACCTTCGGTACGCCGGCGCCCACACTGCGCGCGGCCCGCTCCAGCAGCCCTTCGCCGAGCATGCGAGAGGTCTCGACGGTGACGTTGTAGACGCCCCGGCCGAGCGTGAAAGCGATGTCCCGCGGGGTGCGCCTGCCGTCGGCGAGAAAAAGGATCTCCCGCCTCTGGGGCGTCAGATCGTCCGGCGGACCGTCGACCCCGCGGCCGGCCACGACCGGCTCCCGGTCCGGCAGGACGGCCTGCGGCAGCGCGGCGAGCGCGGCGAGCTTCCTGGCCGCCGTGTCCAGCAGCCGCATCGGGTCCTCGCCGGTGCCGGCGGGGACCGCCGGACCCGCGTCCGGCTCGGCCACGCAGTCGGTCATGTCGCCCGCGATGACGGCGAAGACCGCGTCCTGCATGGCCATCGCGGAGACGACCTGCAGCTCGGCCGCCCCGATGTGCCCCCGTGCGACCAGTGCCGCCCCGGGCCGCCCCCAGGTCACCTCCGCGGCCGGCAGTTCCGCCCAGTCCGCCTCACTGACCCGGCCGGACCGCAGCAGCAGTGCCTCGATCCCGGGGGCTCCGGAGGTCTCGACCGCGACCACGCTGCCCTGCCGCAGGTGGAACACGCCGCCCGGTCTGCCGCGCACGCGCAGTGCCGTGGTGGAGCGGTCCGCCCGGCACTGGGCGAGGGCGAGGTACAGGACACCATGTCCGGCGCGGTGAAGGGATTCGCGAATGTCCGACACCACACCACTTCCCCAGGCCCCGGCACCCATGGCAGGGCACATGAATTTCGTACTGGTGCCTGACATATGACACCCGAGGGGGAATATGTATCAGCCGCGGAGTCTGTTCTTCCGCCCGTGGCGGAATGTGAGAGAACCTGTAATTTCCGCTGATCGAAGAGTTTTTCGTCGAGCGGAAATTCGACCGGCTTCTTGCGGTTACCGTCGGTCACTGAACACGATCACGGAAGCACCCGCACCGGGAGCTCCGCGAGGGCCTCCCGGAGGGCATCCGCGAACTCCTCGAACTCGCCCTGGCGGGCCGCCCCGGCGCGCATCGCCAGAGCGACGCGCCGCGAGGGGGCCGGATCGGCGAAGTACCCGGTCACGAGGCGGTCGTTGCGACCCGTCTCGACCTGGACGGCGGTGCGCGGCAGCAGCGTCACGCCGAGCCCGCCCGCGACCAGCTGGACCAGCGTCGAGAGGCCGGCCGCGGTCGTGGTGACCGGGGCCCCCTCCGTGCGGCCCGCCTCGCGGCAGATGTCGAGGGCCTGGTCACGCAGGCAGTGGCCCTCGTCGAGCAGCAGCAGCGGGAGCTCCTTCAGCGCCTCGCGCGGAATGTCATGGCGACCGCCGAGCCAGTGCTCCTGCGCCGTGACGAGGACAAAGTCCTCGTCGAAGAGCGGCAGTTCGGTCACCCCCGGCACCCCGAGCGGCACCGCGAGCAGCAGCAGGTCGAGCCGTCCGCCGGACAGCCCCTCCAGCAGTGACGAGGTCTGCTCCTCGTGCACCTGGAGGTCCAGCTCCGGATAGCGCTCGTGCACCAGCCGCAGCACGCTCGGCAGCAGGTACGGCGCCACTGTCGGGATCACGCCCAGCCGCAGTACCCCGGTGAAGGGGGCCCGCACCGCATCGGCCTCCTCCAGCAGCTCCCCCACCGCGTCGAGGACCGCCTTCGCGCGGACCGCGAGCCGCTCCCCGGCGGGCGACAGCAGCACCTTGCGCGTCGTACGCTCCAGCAGCTGGACACCCAGTGCCTCCTCCAGCGCCGACACGGCCCCGGACAGCGCGGGCTGACTCATCCCGATAGCGGCCGCCGCGTCCCGGAAGTGCAGATGCTCGGCCACGGCCGCGAAGGCGCGCAGCTGCGCCAGGCTGGGCTGTTTGCCCCGGTTCGCCGTACTCACTCCGCCAGTCACCGCCGCCACTGATAGGCACCTCCGATCACGATGACCCAGTCTAGCTATTTCCGTGATCAATGCACTCTGTGCCAGGCTGAGGGTCCGTCCAACCCCCGGAAGCCCTCACGAGGGGTACTTCCAATCTGCAAGGAGAGCGCGTGCTCACTGTCGGTGACCAGTTCCCCACGTTCGAGCTGACCGCCTGCGTCTCGCTGGAGAGCGGCAAGGAGTTCGAGCAGATCACCCACAAGTCCTACGAGGGCAAGTGGAAGGTGGTCTTCGCGTGGCCCAAGGACTTCACCTTCGTCTGCCCCACCGAGATCGCCGCGTTCGGCAAGCTGAACGACGAGTTCGCCGACCGTGACGCCCAGGTCCTCGGCTTCTCCGGCGACTCCGAGTTCGTCCACCACGCCTGGCGCAAGGACCACGCCGACCTGCGTGACCTGCCCTTCCCGATGATGGCCGACTCCAAGCACGAGCTGATGCGCGACCTCGGCATCGAGGGCGAGGACGGCTTCGCGCAGCGCGCCGTCTTCATCGTCGACCCGAACAACGAGATCCAGTTCACGATGGTGACCGCCGGCTCCGTCGGCCGTAACCCCAAGGAGGTCCTGCGGGTCCTCGACGCCCTGCAGACCGACGAGCTGTGCCCCTGCAACTGGACCAAGGGCGAGAACACCCTCGACCCGGTCAAGCTGCTGGCCGGTGAGTGAGCATGGCCCTCGATGAGCTGAAGTCCGCGCTGCCGGACTACGCCAAGGACCTGAAGCTGAACCTCGGTTCGGTGATCGGCAACAGCGAGCTCCCGCAGCAGCAGCTGTGGGGCACGGTCCTGGCCTGCGCGATCGCCTCGCGCTCGCCGATCGTGCTGCGCGAGCTGGAGCCTGAGGCCAAGGCCAACCTCTCCCCCGAGGCGTACACCGCCGCCAAGTCCGCCGCCGCGATCATGGCGATGAACAACGTCTTCTACCGCACCCGGCACCTGCTGTCGGACCCCGAGTACGGGACGCTGCGCGCGGGCCTGCGGATGAACGTCATCGGCAACCCGGGCGTCGAGAAGACCGACTTCGAGCTCTGGTCGCTCGCCGTCTCCGCGATCAACGGCTGCGGCCAGTGCCTGGACTCGCACGAGCAGGTGCTCCGCAAGGCGGGCGTCGACCGTGACGTCATCCAGGAGGCCTTCAAGATCGCTTCGGTGATCCAGGCCGTCGGTACGACGCTCGAGGCCGAGGCCGTTCTGGCGGGCTGACGCACCGAGAGATGACATGGGCGCCCCTGCCCGGCTGCATGCCGGGGAGGGGCGCCGTTGTCGTGTGTGGACGTGTTGTCGTGGGTGGACGTGTGGACGTGCTGTCGTGTGTGGACCTTACGGGCCCAGGAGCTGCCCCGCGGCAACCGCCGAGGCCACCGTCCCACCGGCCACCACCGCCGAGGCCGCGAACAGCGGAATCCGCGGAATCCACGTCCGCAACGCCTGGGACCGGGAGACACGGTCCAGCAGCGCGTCCCTGCCGCGCAGCACGATCAGGCCGACGCCGGTGAGCGTCAGCGCCATGCCGAGGCCGAAGGCGACGACCATCGCGAGGGCGATGCCGACCTTGCCGGTGAGCAGCCCTGTGAGCAGGACGAGGAAGGCGGACGGCGAGGGCAGCAGACCGCCCGATGCGCCGAGGAGCACGAGGCCGCGCCACGTCAGCAGTGAGGGTGCGTCCGGGATGTGATGACTGTGCCCGTGATCGTGATCGTGGGCATGGGCATGGGCATGGGCATGGGCATGGGCATGGGCATGATGGTGGTGCCTACGGTGACGCAGATGCCGCCGGAGCAGGCTCACCCCCACCCCGGCCACCACCAGCGCCGCGATCAGCTGGAGCCACCCCGTCAGCGCCGCGATGTCCGGCGTGCTGTTCGCCGCCAGCCACCAGCCGACTGCCAGGGCGGCGACCGAGAACGTGTGCATCACGGCGACGATCCCGCCCAGCCACACCGCGTCGCGCGGCCGGCCCCGGCCGCCCACCAGATACCCGGCGGCGAGCGACTTTCCGTGCCCCGGCGCGCACGCGTGGAGCGCGCCCACGGCCGCGGCCACGAGCAGCGCCAACGGGAGAGCCGCACCGTGGTCCAGCAGCGACGTCAGATCGATCGTCCAGGCCGTCCTGCCCGCGGTCTCCGGGCCGGCCCCGGCGGCAGCCGTCGTCGTGAGTGCGAGCGAACGCGTCGGCTCCTTCGCCGTGTGCAGCCCGCCGGAGCCCGTGTCCGTCACCGACAGCGTCCGGTACGCCGGATTCACGTCCGTCAGCGCCGTGACCGTCAGGTCGATCCGGTCCACCGGCTTGGGGCAGACGAAGTGGAGCTCCATGCCGTCCGCCCGGTCCACACGGCACGGGCGGCCGTCCTGTCGTACGACGATGTGCGCGCGCAGATAGCCCGCCTCGTCACCGCCGGACTCCTTCTTCAGGACGGCGACATCGTCCTGCTGCGCGGACCAGGCCGCGTCGACGGCGTTGCCCGCAGCCTCGATCCTCACGACGGGCGGGGTTCCGAAGGGGTGCGCCTGCGCCGTCCCCGCGCTGCCGAGGAGCAGCGCGGGGACGGCGGCCAGCAGGAGCAGCACCCCGGTGCGGAGTGATCGCACGGTGGTGCTCCCCCTCTACTTCCGGCGTGCGGCGAGCGCGTGGACCGTGCCGTCGTCCGTGAGGGCGAAGACCCAGTCACCGCTGACGGAGAGGGCCGAGGCCACTCCCGCGCCGAGGTTGTACGAGGCGACCTGCGTGCCGCTCGCCCGGTCCAGGACGAGCAGGCGGCCGTCCCACGTCCCGACGTACACATGGGACTTCGTCACCAGCGGGTGCATCGTCGGCGAGCCGGCACCGGCCGAACAGCCCATCGCGACCCGCCACTTGTCGTCCAGCGGGCTCTCCCCGGCCAGATAGCCGGACTTGGCCTCCCACACCGGCTTCGACGGATCGGCCGCGCTCGTGTCGTAGGCCCGTACGACACCGTCCCGGCCCGCGGCATACGCGGTGTCGCCCCACACGGCCGGGCTGGTGAGCGGGGCGCGCCCCGGCTCGCAGGTGCTGGTGCCGCCCAGCTTGGACTCCCAGGTCACCGCGCCCGTCTTCGGGTCGTGCCCGCGGACGCCGTACGCCGTGAACGTCACCAGCTTCGCCCGGCCGCCCGCAGCCGGGTCGGTCAGCACCGGCGACGAGTGGCTGTCGATGTCGCCCGCGGTGTCCTTCACCCACAGCTGGGTGCAGGTCGCGAGGTCCATCGCGATGACGGTGTTGCTCGACATGGAGTGCAGATAGGCGGTGTTGGAGCCGGGCTCGCGGATGACCGTGCTGTGGGCCTGTCCCCAGGAGAACGCGGCACCGAAGCCACCGGGCAGCATCCCGCCGGTCTCGGCGTCCCGGCAGCGGACGGTGTACGCGTCCTGGTGGACGGCGACCGAGCGATGGTCCGCGCCCGCGAGCGCGAAGACGCTGACCGGTCCGCCCGCGCGGCCGTAGCGGCGCACGGTGTCCCCGTGGGTCTCCTCGCGGTCGATCGACTGCCAGACGATCCGGCCGCTCGCCGCGTCGAGCGCGTAGACGCGGCCGACACCGGTGGTCAGATAGACCTTGCCGCCGTGGAGCGTCGGCGCCGACTCGGCGTCGCCGTCCAGGTACGTACGCCACAGCTCACGCCCGGTGGCGATGTCGTAGGCCAGCATCATGCTGTACGGCGAGTCGAAGGCGCGGGACGAGACGATGAGCCTGCCGTCCGCGACGACCGAGCCGTTGAGGTTGAACTGCTCGCCGGTCTGCCGCGCCCACTTGAGGTCGAGCTTCGTCCCCGGCTCGTCACCGCTCGCGGACCGCCCCGCCTCGTCGCCGCCCTGCCGCAGCCAGTCCTGGCCGGTCCTCGGCCCGGCGAGCTCGGAGTCCCGTACGACCTCGAAGGAGTTCTTGACGACGGGGAACTTCATGCCCCGGGTGTCGTACGCGACCGACTCGGCCGTGTACGTGCCGGGCCGCAGTCCGCTCAGCCGGTCGCTCGCCCGTGTCCACGCGCCGCGTGCGTCGGGGCACGGCTCGGGCGTGCCGCCGGGCGGGGTGTAGCAGTTCTCGATGCCGGGCCGCGCGGCCGCGGTGCCGAAGCGCACCGTGGTCCGCTTCACCACATGACCGCGGTCGTCGCGCACGGTCAGGGACGCCTTCGCGGGCGTACGGCCGTCGTCCTCCGCGTACACCTCGACGGGCACTCCGGCCCGCTTGCCGTGCACGCTGCCCTGTGCGGGGCTGACCAGCGCGGAGTCGTCGTCGATGTCGAACTGCCGGTGGATGCCGGTCACATGACCGGTGTCCTCGTTGCGGCGGGTACGGGGGTCGTCCGTGATGGCGCTGAAGTCGAGGACCTTGTAGTCGGGGTGTGCGCCGTCGATGCCGTACGTGCCCTGGTTGTTGATCTCGACGGATCGCTTGAAGGCGCCGCGCCGGAACTCGGCCTGCTGGTTGTGACCCGCGGCGACCATCCGTACGTCGTACTTCGCGAGCTCGTCGATCGTCGGCTGCATGCCGGCGCCCGGGCCCCACTGGGTGAACAGCGAGCGGTGGGCGAAGACGAACACCTGCTTGCCGACCGCGTGCCGGGCGAGGTCCTGGCGCAGCCACTCCAGCTGCGGCTTCAGCCCGCTCGCGTCGTAGTTGTCCTCGAGGACGACGATGTGGCGGCCGCCCCGGTCGAAGCTGTACCACTCGGGGGCGAGGTTGCGTCGGTAGTACTCCATGCTGCCGGCGTAGCCCTGGGAGGTCGCTGTGCCGCCGAAGTCGTGGTTGCCCATCACCGGGTAGAAGGGGTGGCCGAGCCTGCCCTCCTCCAGGCCCTTGCTGAACAGGTCGTACGCGCCCTGCCGGCGCGGCTCCGCAGCGTAGTCCGTGACGGTGAGGTCACCGGTCGAGATCTGCATCGTCGCGCCGTCGACCTCGGACATCGCCTGGACCTGGCCGGTCCACTGGGGCAGCGCGCGGCGGGCCTCGTCGTCGGTGCGGTTGCCGACCTCGGGGTCGGAGTTCATGACCCACTTCTCGGTGGGGTTCGAGGCGTTGCGGTCCGGTACGAGCGCGAAGTCGACGCCCGTGCCGCCGGTCTCGGGGACCTTGTGGAAGAACTGCGGGATGTAGTCCTTGCGCAGGGCGGGTGTGTATCCGTCGGGCGAGACGATGCCGACGAGGTCGGTCTCGCGCCGCTTCGGGTCGATCTGCAGGCTGTACGACCCGTCCGCGCCGGTCGTGGTCCACGCGGCGCCGTCGGTGACGTCGATGCCGGGCATGGGCTGCTCGCCCTTGTCCCGCGCGCCGTTGCCGTTGCGGTCCTTGAAGACGGTGCCCTCGACGGTGACGGTGGCGGCCCGGTCCGCGCTGTCGTCGGCGAAGGCCGCCTGGGGCGCGAGGAAGGACAGCGCGACGGCTCCGGCGATCGTCAGCTGCCGACGGCGCCGGCTGCGGCGCACACCGCGGACGAGGGAGGGCAGTCGCCGGGCGGCGAGCAACAGCACGACACCGGCCGCCGTGACGAGCGCGACGGTGAGCCAGGGGAACGACGGCAGGGCGTGTGCGCCGTGGACGTCGACGAGCGGAGTGGCGGCGGAGGCGTCGACCGCCGTGCCGTCGAACTCGACGACGACCTGGGTCAGTCCGCCCTTGTCGATGAGCGGGCTCAGGTCGAGCGCGGCGACGTGGCAGCTCCACGCCAGCTCGATGACGACACCGCCGGGCACGCCGCCGTTGTCGCCGGGCACGCCCGAGCCGGTGGCCGGGCAGGGCGCCGAGAGCAGTGCGGCCGCCCACGCACCGGCCCGCTCGGGGGCCACGACGGCGTTGTGCACGACGAGGCGGCCGCTGGTGACGTTGTCACCGGTCGCGATCACAAGTTCCGCATGCTCGCGCGAGACATGCGCGAACGCGGGCTGGGCGCCGATGCCCAGCACGAGAAACAGCAGCGCGAGCGTGAGCCCGGCTGCTCTGCGTATGTGTGTCATGACGCGGACGCTAATGATCCGGTGTTCGGTTACCGGTCGGTCGTGAGCGACTTTACGGAGCCGTCGGGAAGTGTTCAGCGCCCTGTTCGCGACTGTTGGGTCATGCGGGGCGCTTGAGGCGTGCGATCAGTGCCTTCATGTCCTCGATGACAGGGGTCCTGAGATCGGAGATGTTCACGGGGTCCGGCGTGGTCTCCACGACTCCCTCTCCCTCTCCCTCTGTCTCCACGAGGCGCTCGGCAGAGAGGTCGATCCGGACCACCGCCTGGCCGTCGAGCACCACCAGATGAAGCTCGCCCAGACCGCCCTCACCGGTCAGCAGCAACGCGCGTTCGCCGATGCCTGCGAGCCGTTCGGCCTCGACATTTTCACCGTAGACCGACGGCGGGAGGGCCAGGGCGTCGAACTCCGGCTCCGGGTCGGTCTCCTTGTGGAGCTCGTAGGAGACCGAAACCCAGTACAGGAGCTCCTCGGTCTTCTCGATGTCGAAATTGCAGGACGCGTCGTCGAGCGCCGGGTGCTCGTCGAGCTCCGGGCTGCCCTCGCTCCGCTTGCCGATCGCCGACACGGCCTTGAGCTCCGCGTCCTTGCACAGATTGCGGCTCACCCGGTAGCCCCCGAGGTCGGGGCCGATGCGCTCGTACGCGTACAGACCGCCCGCCCACACCGCGGACGCCAGCACCGCGCCGCCGACGGCCCACAGCCAGGGGCGCGGCGGGCGCGGGGGCTTCGGTGTGTCGTCGCGGCCGGCGACGACATCGGCGGGGTGCGGTGCGGGGAAGTCGACCCCGCCCACCAGCTCCGGTTCCGAGATCACTGTTCCCCCTCCTGACCCGGCGCCGGTGTCGGCGCCACGTCCATCACCGTCGCTCCGTGGGGCCCGGGGCCGATGCGGTGCAGCGGCCCTTGGCCGTACGAACGGAGATAGCCCACCACCGTGTTGGTCACCGCCACCAGCGGAACCGCCACCACCGCGCCGCCGATGCCCGCCGTCAGCCCACCCGCGGCGACCGCGAGGACGACGGCGAGCGGATGGACCCGCACCGCGCGGCCGAGGATGAACGGCTGCAGCACATGGCCCTCGATCTGCTGTACGGCGAGGACGACGACCAGCACCATGAGCGCGGTGAACACGCCCTGGGTGACGAGCGCGACGACGACCGCGAGCGCGCCCGAGACGACGGCGCCGACCAGCGGGATGAAGGCGAAGAGGAAGATGAAGACGGCGAGCGGCACGGCCAGCGGGACGTCGAGGAAGTAGATGCCGAGCCCGATGAAGATCGCGTCGATGAGGGCCACGATCACCGTGCCCCGCACATAGGCGGTCAGGGTCCGCCAGGCCCTCGGGCCGGCCCCCGCGACACCGGGCCGCGCCTGAGCAGGCACGAGCTTCAGGGACCACTGCCAGATCCGCTTCCCGTCGTAGAGCAGGAAGAGGGTCGAGAACATCGCCAGCAGCATCCCGGTGAGGATCTCGACCAGCACGCTCACGCCCTGCAGACCGGCGGAGGTGATCTCCTCGGTGTTGGTGCCGATCGTGTCCTGGAGGTTCTTGGCGACGTCGTTGATCTGCTGCTCGGTGACGTGGAACGGGCTGTTGAGCAGCCAGCGCTTGAGCTCCTCGATACCGTCCTTGACCCGGTCGGCGACATTGTCCAGGTTGTCCAGCACCTGCCAGACCACGAACCAGCCGACCAGGCCCATGACGACGAAGCCGAGGATCGCGGTGACGGCGGTGGCGATCCCGCGCGGCAGTCCGACCTTCCTGAGCCGGCGCACGGTGGGCTGGAGGAGGGCGGTGATGAGCAGCGCGGCGACGAAGGCGAGGACGACGAGCTGTACGGCGCTGATGACCCGCATCAGCACCCAGAGGGTCCCGGCGAGGACGAGCAGGCGCCAGCCGGCCTCGGCGGCGACCCGCATCCCCCACGGGATCGCCGAGGCGGGTTCGGGCCTGGACACGATGGTGGGTACGGAAGGGGCGGCGGGGACGGAAGGGGCGTACGAGGGCGGCGGCGGGACGCTTTCGGGGAGCCGCCCCGCAGGCAGCTCCTCCTCACCGTTGCCGTTGCCGTTGCCGTTGCCGTTACGGGCCGCCTCGGCCCGTCGCTCCTCCAACCGCGTTCCCCACCGGGCCAGTCCGGCACCCAGCCGGTCCAGCCACCCTGGCATTCTCGACATCTCGCTTCCCTCTCCCCCCGGGTCCGCCCCGACCGTACACGCACGGAGCCCCTCACCGTAGGACGGTGAGGGGCTCAGCGACGTTGAGCGCCGGTCCGGGCCCGGGCGGGGCCTGGTACCGAGGGCCTAGTACCAGTGGTTGGCCTGCCAGAACGACCAGGCGCCGCAGGGGCTGCCGTAGCGGTCGTTCATGTAGTTGAGGCCCCACTTGATCTGGGTGGCGGGGTTGGTCTGCCAGTCGGCGCCGGCGGACGCCATCTTGGAGCCCGGGAGCGCCTGGACGAGACCGTACGCACCGGAAGACGGGTTGCTGGCACGGTAGTTCCAGCTGGACTCGTGGTCCACGATGTTGCTGAAGCACTGGAACTGGTCGCCCGAAACCATCTGCCGGGCCATCGCCTGGACCTCGGCGACGCTGTAGGACGACTGGGTCGCGAAGGTGGAGGCGTCGCGGACCGCGTCGCGGCTGGCGCGTGCTTCCTCCTCGGCCTCGCGCTCGGCTTCCTCGGCGGCTTCCTTCTTCGCCTTGGCGTCCTTGGCGGCCTGGATACGGGCCGCCTCCTCCGCAGACTTCTTCGCAGCCGCGTCCGCGGCAGCGGCCTGTGCGTCGGCCTGCTGCGTCAGGGACGCGACCTGAACCTGGGCCTGCTCACCCACGGGGATGTCTGCGAGAAGCGTCGCGTCGGCGGCGGTCGCCTCGAAGTCGTTGCCCGACTGCGGGGTTCCCGAAGCGACGCCCACGACGGCGCCGACAGTGGTGACCGCAGTAGCGGACGCCACGGCGAATCCCCGGACCGAGATCCGGCTCACACGGTTTCCTTCCAGCATCGCCCGCACAGGTGACCTCGCGGACGCAATCGTGCCCCTGGCACTGGCACTCCCACTTGCTAGGTCACGGGAGGCACGGGCCCGATGGACAACTCCCTTACGGGAGTGCCGCATGGTGCTCGGGCGGCATACGGCGGCGTCTGTTGAGTTGTGTGGTGCCGCATCCCTGGGGATGCGCGTGTGCCGCATGCGGGGCCTGACGGAAGCAAGACTCTGCCGGAAGCCGAGGGCGCAAGGCAATTCTTCGTTACGTGGGAAAGCTCACACCCCGTTTGCCCCAGGGGTTTTACGGAAAGCGCCGCGCAGCACGACGCCGCCCGGCTAGGCTCCTTCGCTTCGCCGGGCGGCGCCAACTCCCTTGCGGAGTTACCGGGTTTTACCGGTTCTTGCCGGGTCTACCGGGTCAGATCGGACCGTCCTCCAGCATTTCGGTCACCAGTGCGGCGATCTGCGAGCGCTCGGAGCGAGTGAGCGTCACATGGGCGAACAGCGGATGGCCCTTCAACTTCTCGACGACGGCGACGACTCCGTCATAGCGGCCGACGCGCAAATTGTCCCTTTGCGCCACATCGTGGGTCAGGACGACCCGCGAATTAGCCCCAATACGGGACAGAACGGTCAGGAGGACATTCCGTTCCAGGGACTGGGCCTCGTCGACGATGACGAACGCGTCGTGCAGGGACCGGCCCCGGATGTGGGTGAGCGGCAGCACTTCGAGCATGCCGCGCCCCAGGACCTCCTCGATGATCTCGCGGCCGGCGACCGCGGAGAGCGTGTCGAAGACCGCCTGCGCCCAGGGGCTCATCTTCTCGGCCTCGGTGCCCGGCAGATAGCCGAGCTCCTGCCCGCCGACGGCGTACAGCGGCCGGAAGACCATCACCTTCTGGTGCTGCCTGCGCTCCAGGACCGCTTCCAGGCCCGCGCAGAGGGCCAGCGCGGACTTGCCGGTGCCCGCGCGGCCTCCCATCGAGACGATGCCGACGTCCTGGTCGAGCAGCAGATCGAGGGCGATGCGCTGCTCGGCGCTGCGGCCGCGGATGCCGAACGCCTCGCGGTCGCCACGGACCAGGCGGACATTACCCTCGGCGGTGATACGACCCAGGGCCTTGCCGCGCTCGGACTGCAGGACGAGACCGGTGTGCACCGGGAAGTCCGCCGCCTCGGGGACGTACAGCGTCTCCTCTTCATAGAGGATGTCCACCTGCTCGGCGGAAAGGGCCAGTTCGGACATTCCGGTCCAACCGGAGTCCGTGACGGCGAGCTCCGCCCGGTACTCCTCGGCGAGGAGACCGACGGACGAGGCCTTGATCCGCAGCGGCAGGTCCTTGGAGACGACCGTGACGTCGTACCCCTCGGCCTGGAGGTTGCGTGCCACCGCGAGGATCCGTGAGTCGTTGTCGCCCAGCCGGTAGCCGGCGGGGAGCACGCCGGGGTCCGAGTGGTTGAGCTCGACGCGGAGTGTGCCGCCGAGGTCGCCCATCGGAATGGGTGCGTCCAGGCGGCCGTACCGGACCCGGAAGTCGTCCAGCAGGCGCAGGGCCTGGCGGGCGAAGTAACCGAGCTCCGGATGGTGCCTTTTGGCCTCGAGCTCCGTGACCACGACGATCGGGAGCACGACTTCGTGCTCGTCGAAGCGGGACAGAGCGTTCGGGTCGGCCAGCAGGACGCTGGTGTCGAGAACATAGGTGCGCCTGTCGGGCATGCGGCGCTTAGTGCTGTTCACCACGGAAGGACGTACCCCCTCGGCTGAGATCGGGGTGCGACGACGTCGCGGGCAGTGGGACCGGTCTCCGGCCGCGATGCACGGGCCGGGCACCGGCCCCCCGTTCCTTCCGTGCTGACCGCACGGTCGTCCTGGCGCAAAGGGCCTCCCGGGCGAGCGACTCGGTGCCACTCGCTGTAGAACGGCATCCGGGCTCGAGTGTCCGGATGTCGACCTGGAAGGGGTATTCCCTCGAACAAGCGCCGCCATGCCATGGCATATGACGACGCGTCGATGAACAGGCGATGACCTTGAACGCGTGGGTACGGAGGCGCGGGTTCACACGCCTCGGACCCGGCGTGCCCAGGACGCCGCCCTCGGCGAGAAACCGCCGCTTCTCGGCGGTCGCACTTCGGACCGGGCGCGCTTCTCGGCCCGTCCGGCGTTCGAGGACGGACACGAGGCTCCACCCGTCGGTCCCGGGAAGGCATCGGAGCCCGGCGCCTGCTGCGCGGGGCCCGGGGGCACCGCCCCCGTCAGGTGCCGTAGCGGCGGTGCCGGGCCGCGTAGTCGCGGAGGGCGCGGAGGAAGTCGACCTTGCGGAAGGCCGGCCAGAAGACTTCGCAGAAGTAGTACTCGGAGTGGGCGCTCTGCCAGAGCATGAAGCCCGACAGCCGCTGCTCACCACTGGTGCGGATCACCAGGTCGGGGTCGGGCTGCCCCCGTGTGTAGAGGTGCGAGGCGATCAGGTCCGTGTCGACGATCTCCGCGAGCTCCTCGAAGGTCGTCCCCTTCGACGCGTGCTCCGTCAGCAGCGACCGCACCGCGTCCGCGATCTCCTGGCGGCCGCCGTAGCCGACGGCGACATTGACGAGTATCCCGTCGTTCCCGACCGTCGCCTGCTCCGCCTCCTTGAGCACGGCCTGCGTCCGTGCCGGCAGCAGATCCAGCGTGCCGACGTGGTGGACCCGCCAGCGGCCGTCCGCCGCCAGGTCCCGGACCGCGTTCTCGATGATCCCGAGGAGGGGTACGAGCTCGTCCTCGGGCCGGTCCAGGTTGTCCGTGGACAGCAGCCAGAGCGTGACGACCTCGACATCGGTCTCGGCGCACCAGCCCAGCAGCTCCTGGATCTTGCTGGCGCCGGCCTTGTGCCCCTGCTCCGTCGTACCCCCGGACGCCTTCGCCCAGCGCCGGTTCCCGTCCAGGATGACGCCGATGTGCTTGGGCACCTGGGCGTGGTCGAGGCGGCCTTCCACACGGCGCGCGTAGAGCCCGTACACCAGGTCGCGCAGGTTCACGTAGTCCACCCTCTCGGTTCGTCCGGGCCGGCACCACCCTTGTGGGGTCCGGCCCGCCGCCCAGCGGCACCCCTCACGTGCCGTGGCTGCCCCCCGAGGTCGTCACATTACTGCGCACCGGCCACAGCCACCCAACCCGGTCTGTCACAAGTCCGTGATAAGCAGTGAAGCGTGAACGAATCCCCCTACTACCGCGCCGCCGAGAGCCGCTACGACTCCATGGAGTACCGCCGCACCGGCCGCAGCGGGCTGAAGCTCCCCGCGATCTCCCTCGGTCTCTGGCACAACTTCGGCGACGACCGCACGCTCGACTCGCAGCGTGCGATCCTGCGCCGCGCCTTCGACCTGGGGGTGACCCACTTCGACCTGGCGAACAACTACGGACCCCCGCCCGGCTCCGCAGAGCTGAACTTCGGCAAGATCTTCGCCCAGGACTTCGCCCCGTACCGGGACGAGCTGATCATTTCCACCAAGGCCGGCTATCTCATGCACCCCGGCCCGTACGGCGAGTGGGGTTCACGCAAGTACCTGCTGTCCTCGCTCGACGCGTCGCTGAAGCGGATGGACCTCGACTACGTCGACATCTTCTACTCGCACCGCTTCGACCCGCACACCCCGCTGGAGGAGACGATGGGCGCGCTGGCGTCCGCCGTCCGGCAGGGCAAGGCGCTGTACGCCGGCGTCTCCTCGTACAACGCGGAGCAGACGGACGAGGCCGCGCGGCTGCTGAAGGAGATGGGTGTCCCGGCGCTCATCCACCAGCCCTCGTACTCGATGATCAACCGCTGGATCGAGGACGACGGCCTGCTCGACACGCTGGAGACGACGGGTATGGGCTGCATCTCCTTCGTGCCGCTCGCCCAGGGCCTGCTGACCGACAAGTATCTGACCGGCATCCCGGAGGGCTCGCGGGCGACGCAGGGCAAGTCCCTCGACCCGAATCTGCTCTCGGACGAGGTGCTCCGCCGGCTGCAGGGGCTCAACGAGATCGCGCAGCGCCGGGGCCAGTCGCTGGCCCAGCTCGCGCTGAAGTGGGTGCTGCGCGACGAGCGCATGACCTCCGCGCTGATCGGTGCGAGCCGGGTGGAGCAGCTGGAGGAGAACGTCGCGGCGCTCGCCGGGCCGCCGCTCTCCGACGAGGAGCTGAAGGAGATCGACGCCTTCGCGGTGGACACCGCGGGGACGAACATCTGGGCCGGCCGGGGCTGAGACAGAAAACGGGCCGGTCCGTGGGGGGGATACGGACCGGCCCGAGGGGGGGTTTCCACCATAACCCTTCGTAAGTGATGCTGCGTGCCACGCCATGCCGCAATTACTCTCCGAAAGCACCGGACTGCGGTGCGAAAGCGGAAACGTGCCGGAAATACGGCGTCCGGCGTAGGCGGAGCGGTACGGATCCGGGCGCGCGACTACTCCCGACGGGGGACCCGTGGTCCTGGTCACCCGGTTGACACGCCATGGGGGCGGCTCCGCAGGCGCGGCGGAGGCGTGCCGGTGCCGGGCATCCGCAGGCGGGTCAGGCGACCTGGTCCCCCGCGCGCGCTTTGTTGGCCAGAATCCGGTCCATGAAGTCCTCGCCCCACTGACCCAGTGGCAGCAGTGCGGTGTTCAGCGCCTGGCCGAGCTCGGTCAGTGAGTACTCGACCCGCGGAGGCACCTCCCGGTACACCTCCCGGTGCACGATCCCGTCCGCCTCCAGCTCGCGGAGCTGCTGGATCAGCATCTTCTCGCTCACGCCCGGCACGCGCCGCTTCAGCTCGCCGAAGCGGTGGGTCCCGTCGTGCAGGGCCCAGAGGATCATCGGCTTCCACTTTCCGCCGACGACGTCGACCGCCGCGTCGAGACCGCAGGTGTAGGAAACCCTGCTCTTCCCCACCGTCGACCAACTCCCTGATTCGCCATGGCACTTGTGACCCTCTGACGCTTACCTGTTCGACAGTACTCCACAACATGACGGACAGGATGTGACCTAAATGCCTCGTATCGTCGTTCCATGACGACGACGCGCCGCGTGACCTGGACCGAAGCCAACGCCCGCCGCATCGTCCGGCAGGGCCTCGCCGTCCCCGTCCCCGCTCCCGTGTCCGCGATCACCAGCGCCATGCTGGGCGCGCACGCCCAGGTGCTGTCCGCGGCCGAGCTGTCCGTCGCACTGCGCGTCGGGGGCGCGACCCGGGCGGACGTGCGCGCGGCACTGTGGACGGACGGCACGCTGATGAAGACGTACGGGCCGCGGGGCACCGTGCATCTGCTGGCCGCTGCCGATCTGGCGCTGTGGACGGGCGCGCTCTCCGCGATTCCGGCCGGCACGAGTCCGATGCCGCCGGAGACCCGGATGACGGAGGAGCAGACCGAGGCGGTCCTCGCGGCGATCGGTGACGCGCTCGCGCACACGGAGGCGGGTGGGGACGCGGCCTTGACGGTCGACGAGCTGACCGACGCCATCGTGGAGCGGACCGGCCCCTGGGCCGGAGAGCGGGTCATGGAGGCATTCCAGGACAGGTGGCCGCGGTGGCGGCAGGTGACGCACCGGGCCGCGCACACCGGGCTGCTGTGCTTCGGCCCCGACCGCGGCCGCAAGGTCACGTACACCAGTCCGCACCGCCTGCTGCCCGGCTTCACCCCGATGGCGGGGCCCGCCGCGCACGCCGAGCTCGTACGCCGCTATCTGCGCGCGTACGGCCCCGCCGCCCCTCAGCACTTCGCCAAGTGGCTCGCGGCGCCGCGCGGCTGGGCGGGTGACCTCTTCGCCTCGCTGGCGGCGGGCGGGGAGATCGAGGAGGTGCTCTTCGAGGGCGAGGCGGCGTGGGTCGCCGCGGGCGACGCGGACTTCGCCGACGCCCCGGCACGCGGTGTGCGGCTCCTCCCCTACTTCGACGCCTTCGCGATCGCCTCCCAGCCGCGCGAGCTGCTCTTCCCCGGCCGCGCCCACGAGCGTGCCCTCGCGGGCGGCCAGGCCGGCAACTTCCCCGTCCTGCTCGTCGACGGCACCGTCGCCGGCGTCTGGCACCAGCGCCGCTCGGGCCGCCGGATCGCGGTCACCGTCGAACCGATCACCCCTCGCCTCCTGACCGCGGCGCGGCGCCGCGACCTGGAGGAACAGGTGGAGCGGGTGGGCGAGGTGCTGGAGGGGAAGGCGGAGCTGACGGTGGGGGCGGTGACGGTGGGCGGGCACGCGTGACGCACCCGACGGGCGGGGCGCCCGGCGCCTGCGGCGCCCCGACCCCCTACCTCCGCAGCAGGGTGATGCCGTCGCGCTCGGCGACGACCTCGTAGCCGTACGAGCGCTTCGCCGCGTCCAGCTCCGCCAGCTGCTGCTCGGCCGGGTACGGCCAGTGCCCCGTCCTGTACGGCCAGGCCTCGGGCGCCCGCCGGTCGTGGATGATCCACTCCGCCGTCGGCCGGGGCAGCCCCTTCTTGGGGTACTGGTACAACTGCCCGTCGACCGGCCAGGTCGGAAAGAGCACGACCTCGCAGCGCGAAGTGAGTTGCGGCGCGAGCCGATTGGACGCGGCGACCGTCGCCCCGTCCGGGATGCGCTGGAGCAGCGAGCGCGCGGCCTCGACGTGCGGGGTCGTGCGCCACGTGGCGCGCTGGGCCAGCTGGGCGAGGGGAAAGGAGGGGAGCATCACAGCCGTCACGGCGATGACCGTCACGAGCGAGGCGCGGACGTGGCGCGCCGCAAGCGGGTGGTCGGACGCCCGGTAGCGGGAGAGGGCGTCGACGAGGCCGGCGAGGACGACCGGCATCAGGACGGCGCTGTAATGGAAGGCGGTGCCCCAGTGGAAGCCCTGCTCCGACAGCATCCGCCAGGCCAGCGTCGGTACGGCGAGCAGCGAGAGCGGCGAGCGCAGTGCGACGAGCGCGCCCGGGGCGAAGACGAGGACGAGCGTCATGGCCTTGGCGTCGGGCCTCAGCGCATCCAGCGGGGCGAAGGCGAGCGTGGCGAGGAGCGAGCTGTGGCCGTCGGCGAGGATGCGGCCGTGCGCGTACCCGACGCCGGAGTTGAACGCCGGGAGCAGCAGCTTGATCTCGATCGCGCTGCCGATCAGCCCGGCCGCGGCGGTCGCGACGCCGAGCCTGCGCGCCCCTTTCCCTGCGCCGCCCTTCCGTCCGCCCTGCCATCCGCCCTTCCATGCGATGTACGCGCCGACCGCGGCCAGCGTCAGCCCCAGGTCCTCCTTCACCAGCAGCAGCGGCGCGGCCCAGGCCACCGCCCGCCCCCACCGCTGTCGCCCGAGCGCTTCGAGCGCGTACGCGAGCAGCGGTACGGCCAGGGCCACCTCGTGGAAGTCGAAGGCCGCGGCCGACGCGATGCCCCAGCTGGCCCCGTACCCGAGGGCGACGACATGCGCGGCGCGCCGCCCGAGCACCCGGGCGGCCCAGCGGGCGAGCGGGACGACGGCGACGGCGAGCAGCGCGGACTGGGCGACGAGCAGACAGAGCGGGGACGGCCAGAGCCGGTAGAGCGGGGCGAGGACCGCGATGAGGGGGTGGAAGTGGTCGCCGAGGAGGTTGAAGCCGCCGCCGCGCAACGGGACGACGGGGGCCCCGAGTTGTGCGTAGCCACGTACGGCCTGCTCGAAGATGCCGAGGTCGTAGCCGGTGGTGCGGAGGAGCTGGTGGCGGCGCACGGCGACGGTCGCGTAGAGGAGGAACAGGCCCGCCGCCCATCCCCAGGGAAGGAGGAGGGCGGCGGGACGGCCGGCGGGCGGCCGTGCGACGGGGGTCGGGACCGTGTTCGTATGCGCACCGGCCACCGTCGCTCTGTCAAAGAATGTCCGCATACGCCCGAATGCTAGATGGCGTGTCCTGTGGTGCTGTCCACATGACCGGGGATCTCCCCCTCGTGGCGGTCACCTGTCGTGCTGGTCCCGGACGGTTCGAACATCAGGATCGACCCGCCGGGCGACGACGGCTTGTGCTCCGTGCCCTTCGGCACGACGAAGGTGTCGCCCTTGTGGAGCTGGACCGTCGTCTCCGTGCCGTCGTCGGCGTCGCGCAGCGCGATGTCGAAGCGGCCGTCGAGAACGAGGAAGAACTCGTCGGTGTCCTCATGGACGTGCCAGACGTGCTCACCGGCAGTGTGCGCGACGCGGACGTCGTAGTCGTTCATGCGGGCCACGATGCGCGGGCTGTAGACATCGTCGAAGGAGGCGAGAGCCTCACCGAGATTGACGGGCTTGGTGTCCATGCATCGATGGTGCGCGCGGCAGGACCGCCGTGTCTTGTACGTAGGTGCGTACGCGTACGTGCCTTCGTACGTGCCTTCGTACGTGCCTTCGTACGTGCCTGCGTACGTGCCTGCGTACGTGCCTGCGTAGGTACGCGCCTACGCGCAGCGCTAGGCCGCGAGCGCCCCCAACAGCAGCCCGATCAGCGCCCCCGAGATCATGAACGGCCCGAACGGGATCGCCGACTTGCGCCCTGCCCTCCGCAGCACGACCAGCCCGAGCCCGTACGCCGCCCCCAGGAGAAATCCCGCGAAGGCCCCCACGAACAGGGCCCCCCAGCCGTACCACCCCAGCGCAACCCCGAGCGAGAGCGCGAGCTTCACATCGCCGAAGCCCATGCCGTTGGGGTTGATCAGAAAGAGCACGAAGTACCCGCCGCCGAGCGCCAGCCCGCCGAGCAGCGCCGCCGGCCACGACCCGGCGGCGCCGGGAATCAGCGCCGCGCCCCCGAGCAGCACGGCGGCCGCGCCCGCGAGCGGCAGCGTCAAATGGTCCGGCAGCCGGTGGACATTGCGGTCGATGAGCGCGAGCAGTACGGCGACGGGCGTGAGCAGCATCCACACGGCGGTCTCGGGCCGCGCCCCTGCGGCGGCCGCGAGCGCGGCGCAGACGAGCGCGGTGAGGGCCGGTACGAGGAGGGAGGGCCGGTACGGTACGGGCTCGCGCTCCGGGGCGGCGTCCTCCGACTCAGCGTCTCCCGGCCCGACGGCTTGTGGTCCAACGGCTTCCGGCGCGGCGTTGTCAGACGCGGCGTCAACCGGCCCGTCCGGCGTCGGTCCGACGACGGACGTCACGGGCGCGGACGCCGGCGCCTGAGCGGGCGCGGGCGCCGAGACCCGAGCGGCCGCCGCGCAGCTCGCGCACCGCGCCAGACCCAGCCAGCCCCGAGCGGGCCCGGTGATCGGATGCCCCGCCGGGCACGCGTCCCGCCACCCCTCCTCGGGCTCGACGGACAGCCGGTACGCGGCGCGCGACACGAGCGCCCCTGCCCCGGCCCCCCAGGCGGCGGCGATGACGGTCAGCGCGACGACATACCCGTTCTCCACGCGCTCGACCCTAGAACCGCCCCGCGCTCCGGTCATGGGCCCTGGGACCCACTCTGCGTGATCCTGGGCCCATAGCCGGACGACTGCCGCTACGGTCTACCCCCATGGGTATCTGGCATGACGGCAAGGGCGCATTGAGGATCCCGGGCCACGACCATCCGGTGGATCTGGTGATAGCCGCCTCGTACCGGGCACGCACCCGCGGTCTGCTCGGCCGGGACGGCATCGACGGCGCGATCATGCTGACCCCGTGCAACAGCGTGCACACCTTCCGGATGCGCTTCGCCATCGATGTGGCCTATCTCGACAAGCAGTTGCGCGTCATCGACGTACGGACGATGAAGCCGGGGCGGCTGGGCATGCTGCGGCTCCGCTCCCGCCATGTGCTGGAGGCGGAGGCGGGGGCGATGGAGGGCTGGGGCCTGCGACCGGGCGTACAGCTCGCGATCGAGAGCTGACCTGCGCGGCCCCGCCCGCACCTTCACTCACCCCCGCGAAGCCGGCACCCCGCCCTTACGGCAACTTCGCGGACTGCTTCCGGACCAGAGCCGCCGGGATCTCAGGGGTCGTCGCGTCGATGAAGTTGGCGGTGTAGAAGGTGGCGACCGCCGCTCCCCGGCGTACGACGTGGAACACCAGCGGCACCTTGCTGCCGTCCACGGCGCCCGTCACCTGGTACGCGATCGCGTCGTCGCCCACCTTCTGCGTGGGAAGCTTCTTCACCTCGGAGTAGGTCGAGGCGCCGCCGTCACCGCCGTGCGTGGTGAAGCCGCCGGCGCACGCCTCGACGGCGGTACGGACCGACTTCAGGACGGCATCCGCCGAACCGCCCGTGTGGGAGGTGAGGATCGTGGTGACCACCGTCTGCTTCTCGTTGCCCTCTTCCCTCTTGTCCACGATCGTGCGGAACACGGCAGCGCTCGCCGCGGGTTCGGGGGCGCCGTTGATGACGGCCGCCAGCGGCTGGCAGTCCGGCTTGTCCGCCTTCTCGGTGCCGGTCTCCTCGCCGCCCTGCATCGGTGTGACCACGTAGTTCGGTACGTCACCGGTCACCAGGGCCGCCTGCGTCAGCTCCGCCTTGGTGAGGGTCTTGCCGGTGCTCGGCTTCTCGGCGGCGGGCGGCACGGGTGGGTCGGACGCCTCGGGCGGCACGCCGTTCGACGGAGTGGCCTCCGGAGGTGTCGCGGGCGCGGACTCCTCGACGGGCTTCTTCGCGTCGCCCTCGGCCGTGTCGTCGCCCTCGCATCCGGTAGTCACTACGGCTGTCAGAGCGACAGCAGCCGCGACCATCACGATGCGCCGTGCCCTACCCGCGGTCCCCGTGCTCATCCCGTTCCCATCTCGCTTCGCTGAGTGTGAGCAGCACGCTAACAACGATGCTCCGGGCGGCACATGGGCCCACGGGCCCATTACGGCGGCCCCGGCCCGAGCAGGGTGAAGGCCCCGTACGCGCCCGAGGCGACGGCGAGCAGCGCCACCACCGCGACGACCGTTCGCTGCCGCAGTCGCGCCAGCGCCACCGCGGGGGGCAGCAGCAGCGGGAACGCCGGCATGATCAGGCGCGGCCTGGAGCCGAAGTACGCGGCGCCGATCAGTGAGATCACGACGATGCCGATCCCGTACACGAGCACGGGCAACGGCTGCCGCTGCCGCACGCACAGCCACACCACCCAGCCGAGCAGCCCGAGCGCGGCGAGCAGGCCGATCCCGGCGAGAGGCGTCGGTCCGGTCAGCTGCTCGCCGACGAACCTGGCGAGGGCGACGCCGCCGTCGATGTTGTTGCCCCAGGCCGCCTGGACCTCGAAGTACGCGGTCGGGCTGCCTTCGCGTACGGCCACGAAGATCACGTACCCCAGCCAGCCCAGCGGCGCGAGCGCCACCCCCACGGCCATCCGCCACGTCAGCGCTCCGCGGCCCTCCCGGACGAGGCGCACGATCGCGGTGATCCCGACAGCGGCGACGAGCGCCGCGGCCGACGGCCGGGTCAGCCCGGCGAGCGCGCACAGCGTCCCGGCCGCGATCCAGCGGCCGGTCAGCAGCGCGTGCAGCGACCAGGCGGCGAGCGCGGTGAACAGCGTTTCCGTGTACGCCATCGACTGCACGAACGCGGTCGGGTACACGCCCCACAGCACGGCCAGCAGCACCCCGGCCCGGTGCCCGGCCACATGCGCCCCGACGGCGTAGATCCCCCACGCGGCGGCGAACGCCGCGGCCCAGGCGACGACCAGCCCGGCGGTCGCGGCGTCCACACCCGGCAGGACCTCCGAAGCACCCCGCTCCAGCGCCGGCAGGAGCGGGAAGAAGGCGAGGTCGGAGTGCACGCTGCCGTCGGGGAGCCGGACTTCGTACCCGTACCCGTGCTCCGCGATCCGGACGTACCAGACCGCATCCCAGCGCCCCTTGAGCCGATGCAGCCCGTCCACCCCGGCGACGGCCGCGCCCACGGCGAGGATCACCATGCCGGTCAGCCGGACGGCCGCGTAGCCGAGGAGTGCGGGGGCGGCGGCAGGGGATCCGGAGAGTCTGCGCAGGTGGGGGGCTTGGGGCTGCTGGGACATGCGGTCGATTATGTCCGGCGGGCCGGGCGGGGTCGGTCCCGTGGCACAGTGGGCCGGACCTCCAGGGTCCAGGTTGCGGAGGCGGCGTCGCCGGGCGGCGGGTCGAAGAGTTCGGCACGGGGGTCGCGGCGCTGCACGGCGACGTGGATGTTGCGGTACGCCGGGACGCTGCTGTCGACGGGCGCCCCGGGCGGGCAGGTGAGCCCGGGTAGGTCGACGGCGTCGATGCGGATGCGCATACCGGTCATCGTCCTCATGCCCGTCCGTGCTTTTGCGTCACGGTCCGCGTGGCGATGTTTGCTGATGCCCCGGTCGTCTCCGGTGCAGTCAGCAAAAAGCCGAAGATGGACCGTCCCAGGGCCTCGGCGCGGGCCTGGTCGACGGGCATTCCGGTGTAGTCGGGGTGCTGTTCGGCCCAGGTGCGGGCGGTGCGGCGGCTGGTGAAGAAGTTCAGGGCGCCACAGGTGATGTCGGCGGCGGGGCCGGTGCACGAGCGTTGGCCGATGTAGACCACGGCAGAGGACGGCTGCCAGGTCATGTGCCCCCCGCTGGAGATGACGGTGACGGTCTCTCCGGTGACCGGGTCGGCGGAGCTGATCACGGCGTCGGTGCCGAGCATGTCCGGGATGCCCAGCGCGTCCACCGCGCACATCGAGTACACCTCGATGCCGCCGGCGAGCCGTACCCGATGGCCGGTGGGGACGGCGGAGAACGGGTACGCGGCTTGGATGCGGCCGTGGCCGTCGAGGGTCAGGAAGTCTTCGGCCGCCAGGTCGGCCAGAACCTCGGCGGTGCCACGGCCGTGCACAGCGGCTGCGGCTTCCAGCGCGCCGGCCGAGGGTGCTCCTCCGGTGGCCGCGAAGTGGCGGAGCACGGCTTGTTGTACGGCGCGCAGCCCTCCTGCCACGGGTGCGAGGCGGCCCCGGCCGCCGCGGCCGGCCGCATCCATCGGCGGGCACTCGCAGTCCCCGGTGGTGTCGGCCGCATCCAGTGCGCTCCGCAGATCGGCGACGCTCGGCGCGCCCTCGACCCGACCGTCCCGGCCCCGGTACAGGCGGCAGGACAAGGAGGCGGGTGCGCCCGGCACGGCGAATGGGTCCGCGCCGTCGATCAGTACGGTGGGCGAGCCGGTCATCCCGAGCCGGGCAGCCTGCTCCTGGTCAGCGATCTCGATGCGTTCCACCGCCGCGCCGCGGCCGGCGGCCGCACGGGCGATCCGTTCCTCGATCACCGGGGCGTTGGGGCAGTCGGGCACGGTCAGCACGGTGATACGCATGGCATCGTCCTCCCAGCTCAGGACCTGTGCGACCGACGGTAGACCTTCCAGTGCGCTGGAAGGTCAAGGCGTAGCCTCGGCGGTATGCGCACCGGAGAACTGGCCGCCGCGAGCGGACTGACGGCCAAAACCATCCGCTTCTACGAGGACGCCGGGCTGCTGCCCGAGCCGCCGCGCACACCCGGCGGCTACCGCGACTATCCGCCGCAGGCCGCGCACCGGCTCGCCTTCGTCCGCGACGCCCGGTCGGCCGGGCTCACCCTCGCCGAGATCCGCTCCATCCTGACCCTGCGCGATTCCGGCGAGGCACCGTGCACCCATGTCACCGAGCTGATCGAGCAGCACCTCGCGGACATCGAACGCCGCATGGCCGAGCTGCGCAAGACCCGCACCGCCCTGCGCGGCCTGGCCCAGCGCGCCGCCGCCACCGACCCGAGCACCTGCACGGAGGCGGACATCTGCCGCATCATCGCCACCCCGCAAAGTGACAACAAGGGATAGCCACCCACCAGAGCCCACGATGGACCAGCTCATCCAGGCAGCCCACGCCAGCGCAGCGAGTGACGACTCCCTCGCCCTGCTCGACGCCGTCCTGGCCCTCACCCGCGACCTCTCCGGACGTGGCGACGCGGCCGTCGACCAGGTCGTCAGGCAGGCACGCCAGGGCGAGCACCACACCGCCGACCCAGTACACCTGGTGCGGCTCTTCGGCATCGCACCCTCCACCGCTGTGCGTACGTCCCCGGATGGGTGCGGATTCATCGATGGCGACGCCTGCCGAGATGCCGCAGCGCCCTCGGGACCGCTGTGCCGGCCAGGAGGGCCGCGAGCGGGACACCCAGCGACGGGATGAACTGCCCGCTCATGTCCTCAACTTCGTCCTGGATGGCTCCCGCCGCGGTGCGACAAGGGAGACGCACGTCACTTTCGTTCCTGTCACATCGTGCCGAGCTGTTCCGTCAGGGAGGTGTAACCACAACAACGGCAAGGAGTGCACTATGGATGCTCGCTTGAACCTCTTCGGCAACCCGGTCGCAACCAAGTCCCTGAAGCACTTCGTCTCGGCGGGCAAGGTGGTCTCGGACTCGACGCTGCCGGCCGCGACGCAGGAACTGGTGAAGCTCCGCGCCAGTCAGATCAATGGCTGCGGTTTCTGCACCGACATGCACACCAAGGACGCCGCGCACGCCGGAGAGACCTCGACGCGCCTCAACCTGGTCGCGGCCTGGCGAGAGGCCAAGGTGTTCACCGATGCCGAGCGCGCTGCCCTGGAGCTGACGGAGCAGGGCACCCGCATCGCCGACGCGGCCGGTGGTGTCACCGACGAGGCCTGGGCGAATGCCGCCAAGCACTACGACGAGGACCAGCTCGCCGCCCTGGTGTCTCTCATCGCCCTCATCAACGCCTTCAACCGCGTGAACGTCATCGTCCAGCAGCCCGCCGGCGACTACCAGCCCGGCCAGTTCGGATAACGAGGAACACCTGGCCGGGACCGCCGGTGCCGACTGACACCAGCAGCACACGCCCCGGGCACCGCTCACCGGAGCCCGGGGCGTGCGAGTCGGCCCGCATGGTCCGCAAGGAATGCGGCGCGCCCCAGCTGATGAGCGAGCGGATGCTGCCCATAGGGGGCGCGTCGGCCGGGCGGAGCGCGGCCAGGCGGTCGGGGGTAGGACGGGGCGCCACCAGAGAGTCTTCCCTGCAGCTACAGCCGGCGGAAGACATCGCGGACTTCGCCCGCGACGGCGCTGAGGTTGTCGGCGTGGAGGCGGCCGTCGAACTCGTACGGGTCCTCCATGATGACCGTGGAGGCCGCGTCCAGGACGTCGGCGAAGGCCTCGTGGACCTTCGCGTCTTTGAGCGCCAGGATGACGGCGTCCTGGTCTGCGCCGCGGCGCTTGAGGCTTTCGGCCAGCAGGCGCAGCGCGGCGGCCGCGGCCGGGGCGAGGTAGGCGAGTTCGCTGTCGCCGGTGCGGTCGGCGGTGGTCTCGATGGCGGTGACGGTGGTGGTCGCCGCGATTTCCTTCGACTTCGGTTCCATGGTGGGTCCTCCCCAACGGGAGCGGGTCCGTGAACGTGCGATGGACACGGGCCCGCTCCCTCGTGCGATCTCACGCCCTGTCAAGTGAGACAGATTCACGCTAACGGGGGCGCGGACGGAGCGGCGACTCAAGATCGGCTGATGGAGTCCGCCGACCGTTCCAGGCGTGCGAGCGCCTGGTCACGGACGGTCGGCGGGTTGCATCGTGGCCTCCTGCTGCCGTCGGCGCCCGGTCGGCCTCCAGCCGTCGCACGAGCTTCTCCCAGAACATCAGCGACTCACGCGACCGGTTGACGAGCTCTGCGCAGACGCGTGCCCGGGTCACCCTCCCCTCCGGCGTGCCGCCCCAGTACGCCGAGGGCGCACCCACGTCCACCGCCGGAAACAGCACCGTGGCGCCGCCATGGTGTCCGGCGCCGGCCGGTGCACGGTCAGGAAGTCGTAGAGCATGAACAGGTCCCGTACCTGAGCGTCGCTTCAGGTCAGGCAGTCCGGGTCAGGCCAGATCCACGACCTCGGCAGCGGCGCCGCCTCCGTAGCTGTCCACCCACCGCTGCTCGTCCGCCTCGTTGCCGGTCCTGATGCCGAAGGTCCACGTCGGATCCAGGAAGAGCGTGTAAGAGCCCTCGAAGTCCAGCGCAAGACAGGTGGTGGCGCCCTCGGCGGTCACATACGCGCGCAGCGCGGTGCAGCGCAGCTCGTCCCTGCCGTCCCCGAAGAGCTGCTCCCCGTACGAGGCGACGACGACCTCGTCCTCCGCCTCCACGAGCAGCTCGACGTCGTCCCAGCGGACGGCCGCGACCCGCTCCGAGGCCAGGCCGCCGTGGCCCCCGACCGAGGCGAACCTCAGCAGCCCGTCATCCAGCCGCAGCCACACCACCAGAGGCTGCGGGCGGAACTCGGGGATCTTGTCGTCCCGGTCGATCCAGCCCGGGACGAGGACGTCACGGACACGGTGCTCCCGGAGTACCGCAGCCACCGCATGTCCCACGCTCATCCCGGCTAGCCCTTCTTCTTCGGCACCTTCTTGGTGATCTCGATCGATGTGTCGAGGCCCTCACCGCTCTTGAGAGCCGTCCAGAAGTCGCCGTTCTCCCTCAGGACGATCGTCACCCCCTTGCCACGATAGATCAGGCCCTCCGGCTCGCCCTTCTTCAACGTGCCCTTGCCGACGAGTTCGAACGTGCCGTCCTTGATGGCCTTGGCGATGTCCTCGCGGAAGCGCGGTCCGTCCTCCTTGAGCTTCTTGTACTTCGTGCCCAGGGCGTCCTCGACGAGCTTCTTGTGCCGCAGGAAGTGGTCCTTGAACTTCTTGGCGTCGCCTTCTCCGACATCCGGCTTCCGGGCGGCGTCGACCTCTTCCGGGGACATGTCGCAGTCGTTGTTGTGCACGAGAGCGACGGCCGGACCGACACCCACGTAGTAGGTGTGCAGGCCCTCGACAGCGAGATCGTGCGTCGTCCGCCGCTGCACATAGTGGCGAGCGGTGAGGACGGTCAGGCCGCTGCCGGACTCGGTGCGCAGTCGTGCCCCGGGCCGCACTTCGCCGGCGTCCACCCAGCGCCCCTGGTCCGTGAGCCAGAACGGGTGCGTGTCGGTGGCCGTGATGACCGCGGTGCCGGACGCGGTCCGTACGGTCAGCCGCGTGAAGTCCTTGTCGTCGTACGTGGTGAAGACCGTGGTGACCAGCCGCGTCCCGGTCTCGCCGGTGCTCGGGTCGGTCGCCTTGACACGCATCCCGGTGCGCACGGTCTCGATGGCGGCCCGCCGCCCGTCCGCGAGCAGCACGGGCGTGCCGGGCAGGAAGCTGTGCCTGACGGGGCAGGTGGTCGGTTTCTTGTCCGGCTTCTTCTGTTTCTCCGGGTCGTACTTCTTCTTCGCGTCCTCGAGCGCCTTCTCCGCGTCCTTGACCCGCTTGCGGTTCTTCAGCAGCCCCTTCAGGCCGTCGTACAGGTCCCCGCCGTGCTTCTTGAGCTTCTTGATGAGCTCATACGCCTTCTTCCACTTCCACGGCGCCCCGTACTTCGCCGCCAGCTTCCCGACCGCACCACCGATCAGACTCAGAAGGACATTGATGAGCGTCTGCGTGCACGCCCCCATGTCGCCCTCGGTGATGCACTTCAGCGCATCGGTGATCCCCAGCTCCTCGGCCAGGATCTTCCCGAGCTCCTTGGCGGCTTCCTTCGCCTTCTCGGAGTCCGACTTCTCCGCGGCCTGCGCGTCCTGGAGCTCCTTCAGCGCCTTCTCGTAGTCCAGTTGCTCCTGCGACTTGGGGGTGTCGCTGTCGCCGTCGTCGGATGCGGGATCGCCCTGTGAGCCACCGGTACCGCCGGCCTGGGTCCCGGCGCCGCCACCGCACTCACCGCCGCCGATGCACTCCACCTGCGCCGCGATCTTCTGCGTCAGCTCCGCACCGATGCCCGTCGCCACCAACGCACCGACGATCGCCACCACGACCAGAGCCAGACCCAGGTACTCCAACGCACCCTGACCACGGTCACGATGACGCCGGAGCCCCAGCAACCGAGCCTCCGTGCGCGGGACACGGCTGATAAGCCGCCGGCCCACGCTGCGCACATCCCCCAGAACAGACATGCTCGCGAAACTAACCGGCCGACGCATCACCCGTCATGGGCCCCAGGGCCCACTGCCGGCCCCGGATTCGTGGACGGGCCACGGCAGTTGGTGGGGCCCGCGCACTTGGGCCTGAGATTGGGGCCGGGGGCCCACGTCACCGGAGCCCGGCGCTCGTACGCTCGCGCCGCGCAGGCATGCACGGATTGCAGTACGGGCTTCGGAGACGAGAGAGGTACGGCCGTGAGCGGTGGCGGGGCGTGGGGCAGCGGAAGCGGCAGCGGCAGCGGCAGCGGATACGGACGCGGCGGGTACGTGCCACCCGGGCGGCACGGCCCCGGTGGCTCAGGTCAGTTCTTCGCGCTGATACGCAGCTGGGCAGCAGCCATCATCGTGTACTTCGCCTGCGGACTGCTCTTCGCCAAGGCCCTCCTGGAGCCCCTCGCCACCTCCGAACGGCTGGAGACCTTCGGCTGGCGGCTCGCCCTGCTGCATGTCCCCGGCATCCTCACCACCACGCTGACCGTGCTTGTCGCCGCCCGCGTTCTTCCCGGACCGAAGCGCGACTCCCTCGTCACCCGCCTCCTCGCCACCCTCACCGTGCCCTTCGCCGGCCTCGTCTACGGCTACACCGTGTCCTGGGACTTCCTCTCGGCGGAGGGCCTCTTCATGCCCGTCGTGTCCCTCGCCACCGGCGCCGCCACAGGCCTCGCGTTCGACCGTCTGCTGGAAGGGCGCGGTGCGGACAACCGCACCCCGGCGGCGTATCCGTACACCTGGCGGGACAGCGGCGCGACCGCGCTCGAATACCTCGGCGTGATCGTCGTGGTCGTCGCCCTGATCCTCGCGGTCTCCGCGGCCGGCATCGGCGGCCGCGTGGGTGCCCGGATCCAGTGCGCCGTCGCCTCCCTCATGGGCTCCGGCGGCGGGAACTGCGTCACCGGCCCCGACGGCACCGCCAGGCCCAAGACCGACGCGGACTACGAGCCGAAGCTGTGCCAGGTCTCCAGCGTCTCCGACACGGCGGGCGGCAAGGTGAAGATCGGCTGGTTCGAGTGGGGCGAGGAGTACGGCTTCCAGCAGAAGGTCGCCCAGGCGAACACCGACGTGAACGGGGACGGGAAGGTCGACGGCAACGACAAGCTGGTCTATCTCACCTTCACCGACGCGGCGTCCGCGGGTGTCAACGGCTCCACCCCCGGCGTGAAGCTCGGCAAGCTCGGCAAGGCCGATGTGGACCTCGGCGCCGGCATCAAGGTGACGAACGGCGACACCTGGGTGTTCAAGAGCGAGGAGGACGCCAAGAAGATGCGTGACGACATCGAGGAAATGAAGATGTGGGAGACCTCGATGAAGCACAGCGGCGCATACGGCGGTGGCAACTGGTACGCGGCCAAGGAGTGGGCCGAGAAGAAGGAAGCCATCGAGAAGCAGATCGGCGACAAGAAGATCTCGTACTCGACGATCGGCGCCTACGCCCAGGCGGACGGCGGGCTCGGCATCAAGGCGGGCGACGACACCAAGCTGGGCGCCAAACTGGGCGGCAAGGCCAAGTTCTCGCCCGACGTCACGATCACCAAGGACGACGTCAACGGCAACGAGTCGTACACGTACACCGCCAAGCTGGAGATCGAGGGCAAGGTCAGCGGCGAGGCGGGGCCGCTCGGCGGCACGGCCGGCGCGAAGGACTCGTACACCGGCGCCATCACGGTCACACGCGATCAGAAGACCGGCAAGCTGGTCCGTATCGACATGACGAAGACGTTCGAGGGCACGCAGACGTCGGACAAGACCGAAGTCGGTCACGACAACGGAAAGAAGAAGGAGGACAAGCGGGGCGGCAAGGGCAGCGTCAACGACTCCTCCGGGCCGACCGGCATCGAGGTCCAGACGAACTCGATCGTCTTCGGCAAGGAGAGCGACCAGGGGACCGAGGACAAGCGGGCGATCGCCGAGAAGTGGCTCGACGGCTCCGGGAACAACACCGCCCCGTTCGAGTACATGTTCGGCGATGAGTCGCTTCAGCAGAAGCCCGAGGGGAACGACCCCTTCGAGCAGATGATGTTCCAGGACGGTCTGTCGAGCACGATGAACTACAACGGAGAGACGGATGCCCAGGAGTTCGGCTTCGAGGTCTCGCTCGGCATGAGCCTCGGGTTCTCCATCTCGGACGAGCACAAGAAGGAGACACTGACGGACGCCCAGTTCCTCGGCGCCCCGCAGGGCGACAAGCGCTCCTACCTGCCGTACAGCTACTGCGCGAAGTAAGGACGTAAGGACGATGAAGAACTTCCGAGCGCTGAGCGGAGCGACGGCCGCCGCCCTCTCCCTTGTCCTGCTGACCGGCTGCGGTGGCGGTGGCGGCACGGACGCCGCTGCCCTCCCCGACGGCTGGGGCACGCTCGACACCAAGAGCCTGTCCGTCGGCTACCCCTCGGGGAAGGGCTACAAGGAGCAGCCTGCCGCCGAGCGCAGCAAGCACAACGCCGCGGTCGCACTCAAGGAGGAGGGCGGGCTGCGCACCGGCATGGTGTCCGTCCAGCTGAACTTCGCCACGGGCGTGGACGACGCGGCGGAGGCCGCCACCGCGGCGGGCGCGGTCATCGGCATCGGGGCCACCCGGAAGGACACCAGCGACGTGCGGCTGAACGGTGAGGAGAGCGCGCGGCAGGCACGCCGTATCAACTACGAGTTCACGTCGAGCGGCGAGGAGCGGACCCCGGAGAAGGGCACCCGTATGACGGGTGTCATGGTGGCCGGGGTCGATTCGAAGGGCGTGCCCTTCCTCGTACGGATCAATGCGGTGAAGGACGCCCTGAGCGAGGACGAACTCGATACGTTCGTGGAGTCGATCACCGTCAAGTAACCCAGGCCGTGACGCCGTGACGTAAGGCAGGCAGCGATGCAGATCCTTCCCGGTGGTGGAGCCACGCTCCTGCTGCTCCTCGGCCTCCTCTTCGGGGGTTTCGCGATCCGCTCCGCCCTTCGGCTGCGCCGCGTGCTGTGGCTCGTGCGGCGCGGCGAGCGCGCGGAGGGGCGCTGCGCCGAGCGCCGCATGGTCGACCGCGGCCCGGGCATGGAGCACCGCTACGCCACGGAGTACGTCTTCGCCTTCCGCACCCGTGACGGCCGCGACATCGAGTTCACCGACTCGGCGCCCGGTCCTTTCGGCTTCGAAGTCGGCGCCCCGATCCGCGTCTCGTACGACCCGGCGGCCCCGGACAAGCGGGCGACGGTGGCCGGGCCCGGGGCCTGGGGCCCGCTCATGGTGCCGGCCGCGTTCGCGGTGGGGCTTGGGGTGCTCGCGCTGGGGCTGCTGTACGGGTTCGTGGCGGTGTGGGGGTGGGTGTGACCGGCGGCCTCTGAGCCTCGGACGCCTCGGACGCCTCGGAGGCTCGGAGGCTCGGAGGCTCGGAGGCCTCGGAGTGTCACGGACGGCGCGACGTCGGGCGGAGCAGAGTCGGGCGCCACACCACTCCCCGTCATTCCGTCGGGGTCTGCCCGTAATAGGGCCTGACGGTCCTGGCCAGCTTCCGCTGGATCGATCGCAGCGTCCTGATGGTCCGTTCGTCGTCAAGCCCCGTGGTCGTCCTCCACTCGAAGCCGGTGCCCGCGAGATCGCTGACGAAGACGATCTCCGTAGCCAGGAGCGCACGCGCCCAGTCCACCGGAGCAAGCGCGACATCGTCGGCAAGTGCGGCCCGCAGCCTGCGGCACTGGTCGAGCAGATCCTGCATGGACGCGAATCCCATGCCGATGGCGAGCTGATCGCTGCACCGGGCCGGCCCTCCCCATTCCAGGAGCGCCCGCCGGATCAGTGCGATCTCGTCCTCGGCGAGCAGTTCACTCGCCGGCACGTCTCGTCCCGCCATCAGTTCAGTCCTTCCCAATACTCTTCGAGCGAGGCCGGATCCCGCCGGAAGACCGTCCCGCCGTCAGGATGCATGGGATCGTGGATCACGATGGTCGTGCCGTCCTTGCCGAGGAACGCCTTCCGGCCGCTGCCCAGGTCCTTGGTCCGCGAGGGATTCTGGATCACGTCCTTGGTGAGTTTGCGGAGATCGGAGACCGACATACCGGGGAAGTCCCCCGCGTGCTTGCTGCCCGCGTGCCCGTCGGCGATGTCGTCGGCGTCATCGAGGCGCATCTCGTCCGTGCACCAGTCGTTGTTGTGCACCAGGACGGGGCTGACCCCCGCGAGCACATAGTACGAGTGAAGGCCGGCGACGGTCAGGTCGTGGGTGGTCTGCCGCCGGGTGTAGCGGTCGACCGCGGTGACGGCGAGCGTGCCGCCGGACGGCATGCGCAGCAGGTCTCCGGTCGAGACCTCCCCCGCATCCACCCAGCGGCGCTCGTCGACGAGCCAGAAGGGGTGCGTGTCCGTGGCGGTGACGGTGCCGGCAGGCGTCGTCAGCCGGGTGAAGTCCTTGTCGTCATGGGTGGTGATGACGCGGCTCACGGTGTGCAGGGCAGTGAATCCTGTGGCCGGATCGGTGGCGGCGACCTGGTCTCCGATGCGCAGCGCCTCGATGGGGACGCTCAGGCCGCCGGCGACGAGGACACGGGTTCCGGGCGGGAAACTGTGCCTGGTTGCGGGGCAGGTCGGGCGGTCGTCGGGCTTCTTCTCGTCCGGCTTCTTCTGTTTCTCCGGGTCGTACTTCTTCTTCGCGTCCTCGAGCGCCTTCTCCGCGTCCTTGACCCGCTTGCGGTTCTTCAGCAGCCCCTTCAGGCCGTCGTACAGGTCCCCGCCGTGCTTCTTGAGCTTCTTGATGAGCTCATACGCCTTCTTCCACTTCCACGGCGCCCCGTACTTCGCCGCCAGCTTCCCGACCGCACCACCGATCAGACTCAGCAGGACATTGATGAGCGTCTGCGTGCACGCCCCCATGTCGCCCTCGGTGATGCACTTCAGCGCATCGGTGATCCCCAGCTCCTCGGCCAGGATCTTCCCGAGCTCCTTGGCGGCTTCCTTCGCCTTCTCGGAGTCCGACTTCTCCGCGGCCTGCGCGTCCTGGAGCTCCTTCAGCGCCTTCTCGTAGTCCAGCTGCTCCTGCGACTTGGGGGTGTCGCTGTCGCCGTCGTCGGATGCGGGATCGCCCTGTGAGCCACCGGTACCGCCGGCCTGGGTCCCGGCGCCGCCACCGCACTCACCGCCGCCGATGCACTCCACCTGCGCCGCGATCTTCTGCGTCAGCTCCGCACCGATCCCCGTCGCCACCAACGCACCGACGATCGCCACCACGACCAGAGCCAGACCCAGGTACTCCAACGCACCCTGACCACGGTCACGATGACGTCGGAGCCCCAGCAACCGAGCCTCCGTCCGAGGCACCATCACACGAACCCGCCGACGAACACGTCGCACAACCCCCGCTGGTGACATACACACGACGCTAGACCCCGCAGCAGCCACACGTCGTGGGCTCCTGGGCCCAAGGCGGGTCTCAAATTCACGGCCCCGCAACGCCCGGCTCTCTGCTTGGGTCCGGGGTTGGGCCCTGGGGCCCACGACGTCGCACGACTTCTGGCCATACCCTGACTGATCTTCACTTCCCTTATAGCCAGCGTGGGTTGGGGTCACACATGTCTGCGTTCGGCGGCATATCTGCTTATGGAGGCGCCGTTCCGACGTCCGGCGCGGGGCGGCGGGAACTCCCACGCGAGCTCCGCGTGGTACGTGTGCTGCTCCATGTCCTGTTCGGGGCAACGGTGCTGGGTGGTCTCGGCCTGTTCGGCTCGGCGCTCGCCGCTGACGCCATGGGCGGTCTGCTCATGGGTCTCGCGTTGTACGGCGCCGCGCCCGGAGTGGTGGGCTGGCTGCTCGGGCGACGTGTCTGGACCGGCGGCAGGGGCGTATGGATCGGCCTCGTCGCCGTACAGGGGTGGCTGATCCTCGGCGGTCTGGCCAACATCGGTGACGGGTCGGGGCATGGTTTCAGCCAGCTCTTCCTCCCGGCGCTGATCCTGCTGTTCCTCCTGCAGACCGAGAGCCGTGAGTGGTTCGAGCTGCCGGAGCGGGAGCGGGAGGACAAGCCCGAGTTCTCGCTCTCGCACATGATCACCTGGCGCCGCGACCGGGGCCAGACGGCCCTGGAGTACCTCGGCCTGGTCCTGGTGGTCGCCGCGATCATCGGTGGGCTGGTGGCGACCGGGATCGGCCAGGAGCTGACGTCCAAGATCAGCGCCCAGGTGTGCCGGATCGGCGGAGGCTCGGACTGCGGTGAGGACGGCGACGGCACGACCGTCGAGGCCGGCGACGGAGACAGCGACGACGGAGACAGCGGCGGTGACTCCGGGGGCCAGGGTACGGACGGACCCGGTGACTCGGGGGGAGCAGGGTCCGCCGGCTCAACGGGCGGCTCCACGGGCGGCGCGGACGGTGGATCGACCAGCGGCACAGGCGGCGGATCGACCGGGTCCACCGGATCTGGCGGCTCCACCGGGTCCACCGGGTCCACCGGGTCCACCGGGTCCACCGGGTCCACCGGATCTGGCGGATCTGGCGGATCTGGCGGCTCCACCGGATCTGGCGGCTCCACCGGCGGCCCTGGGGGCGATACGACCGGGGGAACCGCCGGCGCGAGTGACACCTACCCCGAGACCCACGAGGAACCCGAGGCCTCGTACGACGTCCCCGCCTCCGACACGGACGAGGAGTCGGAGGACGGCGACGAGGGCGACAAGACCGAAGAGGAGGACTGCGGCGGCTGGGGCTTCTTCGGCTGCGCCTGGGACCGCGGAACCCAGGTCGTCAAGGGCATCGCCGTCGACGGCGTCTGGGGTGACGTCACAGGCATCGTCGACCTGTTCAAGGCCGAGACCTGGTCCGGCATGGCCGACTACGGCAGCCAGCTCGGCGACCAGTGGATGCAGGACTCCAAGGACGCCGGCGAGAAGTGGGACAACGGCGACTACCTCGGTGCTCTCGGCGACTGGGGCGGCGCCTCGCTCAACACCGTGGTGAAGGTCGGCGACGACGTCTTCGTCGGCGACGAGGTGCGCGACCGCTGGAACAACGGCGAGAAGACCCGCGCCGTCACCGACGTCGTCTGGAACGTCGGCTCCATGTTCATCCCGGGCTACGACGTCGCGAAGGTCGTCGGCAAGGTCGGCAAACTCGGCAGACTGGGCAAGGTCGCCGGCGAGGTGGCCGAGGCCGCCGCAGATGCGGGCAACGCGGCGCGCCGGGCCCGTAAGGCCGCCGAAGCCGGAGATGTCGAGGGCGCCCGAAAGGCGGCGAGGGAGGCCGACGAGGCGGCGGACGAGGCCGAGGAGAAGGCCCGTAAGTCCGGCTGCTCCATCGCCTTCGGGCCCCGCCCGCGCCCCGGGTTCACGGGCGTCGCCGGGTCCGGGACCGGCGTGCTCGCCGCGGGACCTCCGGACCGGGTGGTCCTCGCCGATGACGGTTGCGACACGGAGGCCCAGGCCAAGGCGAAGGAGGCCCGCGAGCAGGAACGGGCCGCCTACCTGGCCAGGAAGCGCGCCGAGGAGCCCACCCGTGTCGTGACGAAGAAGCCGTGGCCCGATCCCAAGCGGAACGACACCTCCGACCCGCGTAACTACAACCCGCCGGACTGGGCCAAGGACCTGAAGGACCCACCCCTTGGTTCGGCCGACAACGCCGACGGCTACTGGGCGAGCCGTGACCGCAACCCGAAGCCGAACTGGAAGAACGAGTCCTGGCTCCGCTACCAGGAGCAGGTCACCGGCACGAAGCGCGGCAAGGAGTACGTCGTCCCGCACCCCAAGGAGGGCAAGCCGGATGTGGAGTACGACGGCTGGGACTCCGGCAGGCAGACGTTCCTGGAGGCCAAGAACGGCTACGGGAGCTACCTTTCCAAGACCGACAAGGGTTCGCTGACCAAGTCGGGCAAGGAGGAGTTCGTCACCGAGGCGCGGGCGCAGGTCGAGGCGTCCGGCGGCCGTGCCGTCGAATGGCACTTCTCGGACCCGGACGTGGCCAAGGCCGCCCGCAAGGCGTTCCGGGAAGAGGGCCTGCCGATCAAGGTCGTCCACACCAAACAGAAGCCGTCGGACAGCACCAGGAAACCTGAGGCGTTTGACTAGCCTGGGCGGGGTGACCCCTTTGGCCGGGCCCGAGGCCCGAGGCCCGAGGGACGAGAGGCGAGAGGCGACGGAGGCAGGACATGCGACGCGTGGTGCGAGGCTTTTGGGGACCCCGGGAGGAGTCGGTCGAAGCACTGGCCGGACGCTGGGAACTGACGCTGAATCGGCTCGCATCGCTCCTCCCGGCGGCCGGGCCCGGCTCCGGGCCGGGCTCCAGGCCGGGCGAGGCCTGGATGTGGCGGCACATCCACGCCTCCGGTCCCGCCACCGAGCTCCGGGCGGACGAGGCATCCCTCCTCGCCGCCCTGCGCACGGCGCAGACGGCCGACGGCTGGTCCGACGTCACCGGCACCGGACTACGGCTCGTCACCGCAGGCGAGCCGGGCTGGGAGATCGAGATCAGCGGCCTGGCGGGCGGTGCCCCGGAGTTCCTCCTCCAGTCGATCGTGATCGGCATCAGCTCACCGGACGACGCGGAGATCCCCGACGCGGAACTCCTCGCCCTCGTCGCCCAGGTGTGGGAGCCCGATTTCGGAGACGTGAGCGACGACGACGTACTCGATGCCCTGGAGGACGACGGTGGCTTCGGCCCCGGCGAGCCTTCCGTCGGCTGGGTCGGCTACCTGTCCCCGGGGCGCGCGGCTCTGCTGCCCGACGACATGAAGGCCACCCGCAAGGAGCTCGGCGACGGAGGCGTCCTCCTCGAGATCGCACAGCAAGGCGACGCCGAAGCCGTGGTCGAGGCTTACCTGCGGCTGCGGGACTCCGGGGCGCTGCAGCCGTTGCCCCGCCCGATGGACCGAGCCGCGCTGTGAGCGTCCGGGCCGGGGAAACGTTCGACGTCGACAGGGCCGTGGCCGACGTCGAGTCGCTGCTGACCGTCCGCGTACCGGCGGCCGGGCCCACGCTCGGCGAGGGAGAGCCGGTCACCGGGGAGTGGACCGTGACCCGGGGTGAGGGTTTCGTGATCACCCCGCTCTGGGAGAGCGGGAGTCTCACGGGGCTGTACGAGCCCGAATGGAATGAGGCGGTGGAGGCGGCCGAGGGGCATCTGGCGGACCTGGTCGGCGAATTGGACCGCCGATGGGGCGCCCACCGGAAGGTCGCCATGCATGTGCCGCTCTTCCGGGAGCAGGCGGACGAGCCCATGCCGCCGCTGTTCCAGGCTCTGTGTGACAACGACAACTATGGCGATCTGACGGTGTGGGGGCCCGTACCGGTGGGCGGAGAGGATGGCGCCGACCGGTGGGTCGGGGTCTCCGTCGGTCACAGCGACGGCGACGCCCCCCTGGTCATGGTGGCCGTCGTCAGCGACCGGCCGATCATCGAACTGGAGGAGTAGCCCGTCATCGGCGGGTGGGCGGGGGTTCGGGTCAGGCGGCGCCGGTTCGCGCCGTGGTGACCGCCACCGTCGTGTAACGCATCGTGAAGCTGCCGCCCATCGCGTCGACAGCGGCCCCGACACCCTCCAGCACCTCCCCCAGCTTGTCCGACGGGAGCTGGGTGAGGATGCCGAGGGTGGCCATCTGGTCCAGCCACGCGTCCCGGGTGTAGGACCACTCCCAGTCGAATCGCCACTGCTCCGGGTCGCTGAACCCGCCCATCTCCCGCATCCCGTCGCCAGTCTTGGTGAACAGCGCCTGGTACCCGTCCAGGGCTTGCTCCGTCATCGCGCGGAGGTCGAACGGCGAGTCGGGCATCACCCGCCGGCAGACCGCGGCGAAGGCTTCCGCCACGTCGGGCGGAAGCTGGAACACGTTCCAGAACGCTGCCAGCCGGCCGCCGGGCCGCAGCACCTGCGCGGCCTTGACCGCACCCGCAACCGGGTCCCTTCAAGGAGCGATCCGGGATGTGTGCCTCAGCTGAGCGCGACGCTCTCCCACCAGCTCAACTCGACCGTAGATCTGGTCTTGGCCCCAGGATCGACGTCCACCGCCCACGCGGCGAACCGCTCCAGACACCACCAGTAGGTCTCGTCGTCCTCGTCCTCCAGCGGACCGACGATGTCCAGGGCCCGCCACCACCGCCAGGCGCACTCCACGAATGCGGTCACCGATGTATTCACAAGGGCGACAGGAGAACTGGTCTGTGTCGCGATGGCGAACACCGCGCCTTCACGCTCCGACGCCGCGTAAAGGCGTCTCGAACTCGTCGCGAGCCGGTAGCCCATGGGTCCCGAAATCCTCGAACGGCCGAGGTCGCCCGCACCGGCGGCCCCTGGTGCGGCCGAGAGATTCACCACCGGCTCGAGTTCACTCTGAAAGTCCGCCGACGGCAGGTGCGATGGTTCCCCGTAGACGCTGAGCAGGGGAAGCCCCCAGCTCATGAGGGACTCGATGTCAGCCGTGGGGAGGTTCCACCGGTGCGCGACGTCCGTCGGACATGTCACCGGAGGCGGCGCGACCGCCACCCCGCCCATGTCGCGCGCGAGCAATTCCTCCAAGTCCCGCTGTGCCTGCTTGTCCATACCCTCGCATCCTCCGGTGAACACCGCATTCGGGCCCTCGGCACGCTACTTGACGACCTTGTACGTCGGCATGCCCGGCGCCTTCTTGTGCTTCTTACGGGCGCCTTCAAGAGCTTCCTTGTCCCTCGCGGCGTTCAATGCCGGGGACATTCCCGGCCGAGGAGTCAGACTCCAGGACACATTGCCCTTCACGTTGGGCCAGTCCCTCCAAACGAGGGCCGCGCAGTCGTGATTGAGGTTCGTACAGGGAGCTCGTTCGCTGTAGAGCGCTTTGACGGCGGTCCGGGGAATGTTGTTGGCCTTGAGATAGTCGTCCAGGACTTCCTCGGAATGGCGGCTCTTCACCCCGGGAGCCGTCTTGCCTTCGCTCGCGGCAACCAGGTACTGCTCCTTGCCACCGATCTCGATCTTGATGACGGCCACGTTGCGCCCGAGCGGGACCTTGCCCTGGATCCGCGCCGCCATGGCGATGTTGGCCATCGGTGTGGAGTCGAGGTCGACCTCCTCACCGCAGTTGCCACCCCCCGGCGCCCTGACCGGCAGTGAGGCAACCCGCAGCGAGGCCGCGGTGGTCGTGACAGTTCCCGACGACGAGCCGGCGACAGCACCAACAACCTTGCCGCGCTGTCCCTGAGGCTGCGCACCAGCCTGGACGAGGCACTTCTTGCGCTTGTTGTCAGGTTTGTCGTCGTCCTTGCCCTTGCCGTCCTTGCCGTCCTTGCCGTCCTTGCCGTCCGGCTTCTTCTCGCGCTTGGGGAGCTTCTTCTTGAGGTCCTCGACCTTGCCCTTGAGCTTGTCGACCTTCTTCTTGGCCTTCCACATCCCCTTCGCACCGCCAATCACGTCGCCGCCGTGCTTGACGATGTTCTCGACGACCTTCTTGCCCTTCTTCCACTCAGTGGGCCAGCCGTACTTCTTGAGGATCTTCGCCGGAAGACCGCCGATCAGTGAGGTGACGACGTTGATCGCCGTCTCACTGCACGAGCTGGGATCGCCCTCGGTGAAGCACTTCACGGCATCGGTGATGCCGAGCTCCTCCGCGAGAATCTCGGCGAGCTTCTTGGCCGCCTCGACGGCCCGCTTCTTCTCGTTCGCGTACTCGCCCTCGGCGGCCTCGAGTTCCTTGACGGCCTTCTCGTAGTCCTTCTCGGCCTGCGTCTTTTCCGTCGACGCCGGCTGCGCTCCGTCGTCGCCACCCGTCCCCTTGGGCCCGTCGGCCTGGGCCTGACCGTCCCCGCCGGAACCACCGCAGTCGCCGCCCCCGCCGATGCACGACACCTGAGCCGCGATCTTCTGCGTCAGCTCCGCACCGATCCCGGTACCCACGAGCGCACCGACGATCGCGACGACCACGAGGAGGAGCCCGAGATACTCCAGGGCCGTCTGACCCGACTGGCCCGACCGGCGAAGCCCTAGGAGCCGGGCTTGCGTACGCGGGAATCGGAGGCGGCGCGCGGGACGACCAGTGAGGTGACGGCGCTGAAGTGACATACGAGCCAAGGTAGTTCGTATGTGCGAACGCAAGCATGGGCCCAAGGACCCAACGCCGGACCCAAACAGAGCTCAGCGCAGTGCATTCGCGAACACTCGCCTCTCAGCTCAGCGCGGCAGCACGACCCAGGACTTGGTCCCCCGGTGCGGCGGTGGCGCGCCGTAGATCCCCCACTCACCGACATCGTCCGCTGTCGCTGTACGGGGACGCCGGCCAGGCACCGACTGGTGGCGCAACGCGGCAATCACCCGAACAGCAACAGGGCCCAGGTCCGCGACCTGGGCCCTGCCTGTGATGATGTGTGAGCGAGTCAGGCGGCGGGGCGTTGGAACCGCTGCTTGAGCGCCTTCCCGCGCGCCTCCATGGTGGCTTCCAGCTGGGCCTTCTTCTGCTCCCGGCGCGCCTTGGCGGTCTCGCGTTCCGCCTGCTCCTCCGCCTCGCGGATCGCCTTGACCTCGGCTCGCACCCGCTCGGCCGGCCTGCGTTCAAGCACCGCATCGAATCGCATGGCGAACAGGTCGATCGCCGCCGTGTCGCGCTCGGCGACCTCAGCAACCAGCAGCGTGCTGCCCGCGCTGACCTCGTCGGCCACCAGGGCCACCAGGCCGGAGCTCTCCGTCGCCCGCCGCCAGTCGGCGCCGCCGCCCACCAGGGCGCCGGTGCCCCAGCCCAGCACCACGCCAAGCGGTCCACCCAGCAGGCCCACGACCGAACCGACGAGCCCGCCGACCAGCGTGCCCTCTCCCGCCCTGGCGTCGACGCCCTCGGGAATCCGCACTGTCCCGTCCAGTCGGCGCTCGACGAGCATCGCGCCCGTGACCTCCACGGTCGGGCCGCCGAGCTGCTTCAGCTCACTGAGCGCCTGGTAGGCGGAGGCCTGCTCGGTGAAGCGGAAGACGACGATGTTCTCGGTCCTGTCCATTGCCACTCCTCAACTGCTCATAGGTCCAGTACGCGGCGGGGAACCTCCGCCTGTGAGACATTATGTATCGAAGATGTTCTGTGAGTCAAGCTGTCTCATAGATGTCGAGTGACGTCGTCGGCATCCCGCGCGCCGCACAAAGGCAAAGGAAGCAGGTGTCGGCTGAGCCAGGTCGACCCCCGTCGCGGCGGGCGGCAGCGGCAGAGATCCTGGGCGCGGGCCTGGGGCGGTCACCCACGCCGCGGCCGCCGAATGCTCCGGTGACGGCAGGGAACACGGTCCACCGCCACTGGCCGCAGGAGCATCTCCCTTCCCGGCCAGTGACCGGCACCGGCTCCGACGACAGCGGGCGGGGCGCCGACACATTTGCCACGGCGAAGCCCGGGACCTTCTTCCCGCTCTAGAGATTCGTGCCGGTGTCGCCCTCGTCGTTCGAAGAGTCTCGCCGCTTGGTCTCACCCTCGGCGGAAGCGCCCTTCTCCTGCCCCTCCAACAACTCCAGGAGCGCAGCGTCTGCCTTTTTCTCGTCTTCCTTCGTCAGCTCGAGAAGGGCGTTGTTGCAGACGGTGTACCGGTCGGGATGAACGATGTTGGTGGTCCTCAAGGTGAACGTCAAAAGCGAGCGCCACCCCTTGCGGTGGCCAACCCTCACTTGGATTCGAACCTTGTAGTCCCGCGCCCAACGGGCATCCGGAACCAACCCGGAAAACGGTGCCTCGAACTCGATGAAGAGTTGTTGCGCTTCTCTGCCGGCCACAACGAATCCAGTCGGCAACTCCGGTTGTTCCTCGTCCGGCCCGGGTTGGAGACGAGATCGTGAAGCCGTCCACAGGAGTGGCAGATGAGAGGCAGGCTCATCGGGGAAGGTCACCCTGAGATCCTGCACGACTATCGGCTTGGCACCGGTGTTGTGAAGGACGAGCGGAAGCCGCAGGCGAACCATGGAGCCGCGGACAATCGCCGCAAAGGAATGAGGCTCCCATGTCTCCAGGCGCCCCTGTCTGGCGTTGAGCCACCAGAATGAGGCGACGGTGAAGACCAGTGCACTGACCGACACAACGCTGGCGGCAGAAAGCGATGAGAACGCGTTCTGATCAGCAGCGGCCATCAGCGGAAGCACAAATTCAGTGTGCCAGCCTCAGGGTGGGTTCGCTAACAGGGTTCGGTGACGAGGGCCCCTTGAGCGACCCGGCCATGCCGACGCGGCGATATCCCGAGGTTCCATGCACCGTACGGAACCTCTGCTCACAGACAGCGAGAGCCCACGACTTACCGAGTACAGCTTCCGGGTTCGCATCGCGACCGCTGCCGCCGCGGACGCGTCTTCCTGCTCGGCGACGCGGCCCATCTGCCTGGTCACGCGCGGCATCGCGTTGACGACAGGGCTGGGCCATAAGCCGATAGGCATCGGCCGTCAGCCCGCCGTCAGTTCCGTCAGCGGCAGTGTGTGCTGGGTGCGGACCACCTTGGTACGGAGGTAGTGGACGTTGTGGGCCGTGGTGAAGACGCCCGTGGGAACGTGCTGGGTCACGGTAAGGCCCAGGGTGCGCAGCTGGGCCGCCTTGTCCGGGTTGTTGGACAGCAGGTCCAGCTCAAAGATGCCGAGGGCGGCGAGTATCTGCGCGGCGGCGGTGTAGTCGCGGGCGTCCTCGGGGAGGCCGAGGGCCGTGTTGGCCTCGTAGGTGTCGAGGCCTGTCGGATTGCTGCTGTCGCTGGGTGCGGTGGCGTTGCGTGAGTCGCGCATGTCGTCTGCTTCTCCGGGTCGGTGGTTGCGGGTGTTGGTTGCGCGATGGGCCGACGCCGGTCGCCGGGGCGGCCCATCGCGCTCGGTCGACTCGTCAAGGAACGAGGATGAGGCGGATCGGATCGCCGATCTTGTTCTCCAGGCGGTGGATCGCCTCGGGGGCGTCGGCCAGGGCGATGTGGTCGGTGATGGACGGGGCCAGGTCGAGACGGCCGCTGCCGGCCAACCGGATCAGCTCGTAGACGTGATCGAACGAGGGCCTTCTCGGGTGGTGGTTGCTGATTCGGAGTGCTGCAGCGGTCCGTGGGACCACAGAGGGGTGAGGGGCGCTGAGAGGGGCCGAGCGATGGGGGGCGTCAGCCGATACGAGGCCGGGCCACGTCTGCCCCTGGCGGGCTGGTGCGGGGTCGGCCGAACGGCATGCCGATCCGTCCGGCCGACCCCGTCCGTGCCCCATATCGCCGGCATCGCCGCTCGGCGGCTATGGGGCAGCCTGTGCAACCCGGTTCTGCGCGAGGACAGCGCGCTGGAACAGGGCATGGGCTCGGGCTGTCTGGCGGAATGCGAGGTTCTGCAGCGCCAGTTGGAGCCCCCGCTCGGCATCGGCCCCCACGGTGAGCCAGAAGTCGGCCGCGTGGTCGGCGTAAGCCTCCGGGTGACGCAGCACCAGTTCGTCGTAACGCGCTGCCGCGCGCTCGCGCCACTGGTCCGCCTCCTGGAAGCTGCCGCCCGCGTGCAACGCGGCCGCGAGGTGGGCTGCATGCTCGGGGTCGTCGCTGCTCTGCGTGAGGGGACGCAGGAGAGCGACGGCGGCCTGAGGGTCTCCGCGCAGCAGCTCGACCTCGGCCAGGTGGCCCAGTACCGGCGCGTAGTCGGGCACCCGGCGCCGGGCGGCCTCGTAGCACGCACGGGCCGCATCGAGATCTCCCTCGCGGTGCCACATCACACCGCGCCGGAAGTCCAGCTGCGCGAGCGGAAACGGCGAGGTCCCCTGATAGTGGCGCCGCGCCTTGCCGAACAGCCGCTCCGCTTCGGTGACCTCCCCGCGCTCGGCCTGGAGTACGGCGAGCGCGCCGAGCGTCGTGAAATCGCTCTGCCGCTGCGCCGCTGTGCGGATCAGGGCCATGGCATCCGTGTAGCAGCCGAGGGCCTGCAGGACGACGGCTCGTTCCGCGTCCAGTGTGGCCTCCTCCGCGCCGCTCCGGCCCGCCGCGCCGAGGTCGGCAACGGCCTCGGCGAAGCGGTGCAGGGTCGCCCGCGTCCTGGCGCGGGCGAGCAGGGCCGTGCCGTCCTCGGGTGCGACGTGCACGAGCTGTTCGGCGAGTTCCGCGGCCCGCTCGTAGTCGGCGACGCGGCCCAGGATGTGGCCTCGGAGGTTGAGGAGGTCGACCAGGGCCGCCCCTTGCACCACCGCCAACGGAGCCCCCGGCGTCTCCCCGGTAAAACGGCTGAGCCGCACGGCCAAGCCGTCGATCTGCCCGTTCAGATTCGTTACGGCGATGGTGCCGCTCGTCGTGACCGGCTCCCACTCCTGGGTAGACGCCCCGGTCATGCCGCTTCCTCGCGGGGAGGGAGCTGCGCGGCCAGACGGGCCGCCAGGTCCGGCGGGGTCGGGTTGGGAGCGTTCAGGTAGGGGAACCTGCGGGTGGCCGGCCGAGTCGGCTGGTCGACGCCGTCGCTGATGCGCTCGCCGTCGACGCCACCCACCATCAGCGTGAAGAGGGTGTCCACGATGTCGTCGTTGGGCGACCGGCCACCGCAGGTCGTGTGCGGACGGCCGGCGAGCAGGGCGGTCTCGATCTCGAAACAGCCGTCCTCGGAGAAGGGCTTGGACAGGTCGACGACGAGGAAGTCCGCCAGCAGCAGTTCGGTCAGCGGGTGAGCACGCTGCTCGTCCAGCGGCCAAGCGGTCTTGCCGTCCAGGCCGTCGTAGAAGGCCAGGTTGGCGTTGAGCCGTGCGCGGTAGGCGCCCGCATAGTCGGGCCGCACGCTGAAGGCGTCCTCCTCGTTGAAGAGGTCGCGGATCTCCAGATCGCTGTTGACGGTGTCGAACTTCTTGGGCGACATGACCACGTTTTTGATCTCCGGCCGGCCCACGCGCTCCAGCCGCACCGGGCGTCCACCGGAAGTCACGGTCTCGCCGACGACCGCCACCAGCGAGCCGGCGGCCGGACCGAGCACCGCGGCGTCGACTTCGAGCACGATGCTCAGCGCGTTCAGGCCCTCCAGAACGTTGCCGGCATCAGACCTGAAGCCCAGCTTCTCCGTTGCCTCGGTGACCATCACTCCCACGAAGTCGATGAAGAACGGGTCGAGCCGCGACCCGGCGAAGATCTTCAGTCCCTCGGCCTCGGTGGGCACCTCGTTGCCGACCTGGAAGGCGACCTGGCGGCCGCCGGGCGCCCGGCACGTGCCCATCTGCACCGTGGTGTCCGGGCCGTCGAGCTGCAGGGGGGGCGTCGAAGGTGAAGTCGAAGCTGTACTCGTCCTCGCCGACGGTGAACGCCGCAGCGGCGCCCTCGCTCCCGGGCGTGACCGGCCGGACGCGGAAACGGTATGTGATCGCATCGGAGAACAGGGCCGTAGGGGCCGAGGCCGGGAACGTGTTGAGGACGAGCACCAGGTTCCCCGGCCGCTCCGGGCTGGGGAAGGCATACACGTCGGCGATGTCGGACACAGGGTCGGCGATGGCACGCGGCCCGGAGAAGTGGTCAGCCATGAGAAACGCTCCTTGGCATGTTGATCGTGAGAGATGTCAGGTGTCGAGGTCGGAGATCCAGCGCAGCGCCGACAGTCCGGGCATGAAGCAGTACTCGCCACCCCGGTTGACGACGAACGGCGGCAGCCCCTTGAAGCGGCGGCGGATCGGCCTGCGCGGGACGGTGAACCCGCCGTCGTCGTTCACTCCGACCAGCGGGTCCTTGTACGCGAACGCGGTGATATTGGCAATATCTGCGGATAGTCGAGAAATCTCCCTTTTCGCGCCCCGTATGTGAGACAGATTGACTCACAGAGAGACTATGGGTCAACTTGTCTCAGAGCGACCTGCGTCACACCGGTTCGGTTTCAAAGGTGTGCAGTGATCGGATCGAGGGCACCCGCACCGGACTGCGAGCCGATCGGTTCGCGCCGACAGGCTCGGCCGACTGCTGCTGAAGCGGTCGGGAAACCCAAAGGTGACAGAACCCTCGCAGCTCTGCATGGGTGCGAAGGACTGCCACCTTGATCAGCCCCGGCCCAACGGAGGACAGCCAGCCACGCCGGGACTCAACGACGCTAGGACCAGCCCCGCAGAGCGGCATCCACGACGGCCTCCACGGTGTCACGCCCCAGGCGGTTTCCGGCGAGAAAGCGCTCGAAGAACAAAGGACCCACGGTAGCCATGGCAAAGGTCTCGGGGGTGACGTCGGACCGGAGCAGGCCGCGCTCCACGGCCGCGGCAACAGCGGGACGCAGGTCATCGGCGATCTGGTTCAGCAGCGACTCCCGGAGGCGGCGCATGCCTTCGTCATGCCGTGAGCCGCCGAGGATCTCAGCAAGAACGGCACCGGACTGCTCATCGTCCCACCGCTCGTCCAGCACGCCCAGACGGTGAACGAGCTCCGCTCGCGGATCGTTGCCCGAAACGGCCCGAAGCTCCTCAGGCATCGGAGGCAGAGGCGGCATGCCGGCTTCCAGCGCGGCCAGGCGGAGGTCGATAAGGTTGGGCCAGTGCCGATAGACGGTGGCTCTGCCGACGCCGGCACGGGTGGCAACCGCTTGATGCGTCACGGCCGCCAGCCCGCCTTCCGTGAGCAACGCGGTGGCCGCCGAGACCATGGCATCACGGCTGCGCAACAGACGCGGATCAATTCTGTCTTCCACCCCTCCGTTCCTTTCTGCGAGACAATACGACTTGCAACTCACTATGGGACATTCTGTCTCAGAGGGGGAGAAGGGGCAAGCCGCAGAGAGTCTGCACGACTCTCCCGGGGGCTGCCCCGTCGAAGGTGCCGGGACACTTCCCCCTTTGATCCCTTGATCCCTCGTGCACCGCAGCTGTCGCAGCAGGTGACTGCAGCACGGCCTGCGCCCCTCTCAGACAGACCCGTTCGTTGATCACATGTGAACGACGGGCGCGGCGTTCTCGTCCTGCTGGGGCACTCCACGGCGGTAGAGCAGGGCGGTCACGCCCAGGCCGATGACGAAGATGGCCGCCGACCACCAGTAGGCGGTGGAGTAGCCCTCGAGGCCGGCCTCGGCCAGGACGCCGGGGTCCTTGGGGTTGCGGCCGGAGAGGTGGTCGGTGACGGCTTCGGAGGCCATCGTGCTGAGCAGGGCGACGCCGATGGACCCGCCAACCTGCTGGACGGTGTTGACGGCGGCGGACGCGGCTCCGGCGGCGGACGCGGCCACGCCGGAGGTGGCCAGGCTCATCGCGGGCGCGATGACCGCGCCCAGCCCGATGCCGACGAGCACCAGCTGTGGCACTACCTGCGTCACGTATCCGCTGTTCAGGTCCAGCGCGGTCATCCAGACCAGGCCGGCGGCCGCAATGGCCATGCCCAGCGGTACCACCGGCTTGGGGCCCATGCGCGGCACCAGGACGTTGGCGGCCACGGCGGAGGCGGACGACGATGCCACGATCATGGGCAAGAAGGCGAAGCCGGTCTTCAGTGCGCTGTAACCGAGGCTCTGCTGCAGGTAGTAGGTCAAGAACAGGAACACGCCGAACATGCCCGCGCCGCTGACGAAGAGGGCGGCGAAGGAGGCGCCGCGGTTACGGTCCAGCAGGACCCGCAGGGGCAGCAGCGGATATGCCGCCCTGCTCTGCCGCCAGACGAAAAGGGCCACCAGTACGGCGCCGGCCGCCAGCATGCCCCAGGTCGCCACCGAACCCCAGCCGTGCGTCTCGGCGTTCGAGAAACCGTAGACCAGGCAGAACAGGCCGGCGGAGACCAGCAGGGTGCCGGGGACGTCGAGCTTCGAGGACGTGTCTCGCGGGGTGCGGTGCAGCAGGGCTGCGCCACCGACGAACGCCACCACCGCGAAGACCACGTTGACGTACATGGTCCAGCGCCAGTCCAGGTACTCGGTCAGCACCCCGCCGAGGATCAGGCCGATGGCTCCACCCGCACCGGCGACCGAGCCTGCGACGGTGAAGGCCTTCGCCCGCTCGCGCGGATCGGTGAAGGTGGTCATCAGGAGCGACAGCGCGGACGGAGCCAGCAGGGCGGCGAACAGGCCCTGGATCGCACGCGCGGTGACGAGCATGCCGAAACCGTTCGCCGCGCCTCCCAGTATGGAAGCGGCCGCGAAGCCGGTCAGACCCACCAGGAAGGTCACCTTCCGCCCGACCAGGTCTGCGACCCGGCCGCCGAGCAGCAGCAGGCTGCCGAAGGCCAGCGCGTAGGCGGTGACCACCCACTGCCGGTCGGCGTCCGAGAAGCCCAGGTCGCGCTGGGCGGACGGCAGGGCGATGTTCACGATGGTGCCGTCGAGGACGCCCATCAGTTGGGCGAGGGAAATGACCATCAGAATCCACCAGCGGCGCTGGTGTGACGGGTCGACAGGAACCTTCTCCGGTGCGGTCTCAGTGCCGCGAGCGGCGGCGGTGGCGTTCTGGGGCATGGGGACAGCCCTCCAGACAGCGGACGGGGGTACGGCGGAAAGAGAAAGGGACAAGAACGGGCGGAGAGATCAGGTACGGCGTGCTGCGCGTTGGGCGGGCACCATGCGCCCTCTTCGGCGGCCAGGTCGGGAACCTGGGCACCCGACGGCCGCACGGCCGTCGGTCCGCCGCAAGCCACGTCTTGGCTGCTCAGCAGGCCGGCACGCCAAGGCCGCGGCCAGATCCGGTGAGCTGCACCTCAGTGTCGCGAACCCGAAGTTGGACATTTCTGGACATACTCTGATATCACTGTACTTCCATACGACGTATGGAACGCAGAAGGAGTGCCGCCGAATCGGCGGCCTCTGTTTTGGCTGGTGGCCGCCGGCTGTGCCCTCACAAGGGGTGAATCTCGCCGATGCGGCTTCGACATAGATGGCGCACCGCACCACCTGCATAAGCAATCGCCGGGTTTGCGGACGACGCCAACACGAAGGAGATAACCATGAGGAAGCTCACGAAGCGCATGTCTCTCGCTGCCGCCTCCGCCGCGGTCGCGGGTGGAGCCGTGCTCGGCGCCGGGGGCACCGCCTCGGCCGCGGTTCCTGAGTCTGCGCACGTGCAGCGCCCGACCGTCAGTGTCGAGGCCGACGACTACCGCGGGGAGCGTGTGGCCTACCGGCACAACTCCGAGGCGGACTACCGCTGGGACGGACACCGCACCCGGCACCACAGCGACTGCAACACGGACTCGGTCCGGTACGACCGTCGTGGTCACTTCTACTACTGGGATGACGAGGACTGCGGCTGGAAGCACGACAGGTCCTACCGCTACGACTGGGACCGGTCCGACCGCGACTCGGACCGGAACGACCACGACCGCGACTCGAACCGGTACGACCACAACCGCGACTCGAACCGGTACGACCACGACTCCAACCGGTACGACCAGGACCGGGGCCGCGACAACCGGTGAGACAGGCGCCGTTGGCACGGGTGGACTCGGACCGTGCACGTCGCCGGTGATACCCGTTGGCGGCAGGGAGGCGGCCGCTGATTCATGGATCAGCGACTGCTGACCGCGCCCGGGGCGGCAGGCAGGAGGGGCTCAACGGCACCCTCCTGCCTGCACTCGTCGTGACCTCTGCGACTTTGCCGGTGCCGTTCGACGCCCGGAACTCGCGTCGACACCCCCTGGCAGGAGCGTGTGCGTCAACTGACGCCACATTTCCGCGCCTTGGCGCACCGCCCCCAAACTCGAGCGACGAGATCGACACGATGAACGGCTGCTGCGCAGCGAGAGCCGCGCACCTCTGATCACGTTCTGTCAATGGTGAGGGAAGACCGCACCTGTCAGCCGCGCCCACGGCCACCGGCAGCCTCCGTTCCCGATGGCGACGCATATCCGGCTCGATGAGCCGCGCTGAGTGGGCCCGCGCCGCCGGGATGGCCGCCTTCATCACCGCGCTTCACGTCATCGGGTGGTTCACGCTGGTGGCGATCGTGGCCCCGGAGCACCACAGCCTGGGCAAGAGAGCAGGAGAGCCAGCACGAAGACGACGCTGGAGTAGGGCGCCGGTACTCAGGAGAGCACCGGCGCCCACGGCATAACACCTCTCACCTCTACGCCGATCTACGCCGACCGCGCTCGGGTGCTCGGACTTCGGATCCCGATCCCGCGCAACCAGGCGGCGGCAGTGCCGTCAGGCCCAGGCGACGGCGTCCTCGACGGGCACGCGGGGAAGCCGCGGGAACCACGGGTCGGCACCGGGGTGACCGATGTTGACCACCAGATGCGAGCGCCAGCTGGTACCGGCGAAGAACTCCTCGTCCACGCCGGCCCGGTCGAAGCCCGCCATGGGACCGGCCGCCAGCCCCGCTGCGCGCACGGCGAGCAGGAAGACCCCGGTCTGCAGTGCCGAGTTGTAGGCGGCAAGGGTCTCGCGCGTCTCGATCTGGTCGGCGAACGCCGCTCGCAGCATGTCGCCGCGAGCCGGGAAGACGGTCGGCATCTGCTCGTGGAAGTCGACGTCGTACGCCAGGATCGCCACGGCCGGCGCACTGAGCGTCTTGGCCCTGTTGCCCTCGTCGAGATGCCGGACCAGTCGCTCCTTGCCCTCGTGGGTGCGCACGAAGAGCACGCGCAGTGGCTGACCGTTGGCGGCGCTCGGCGACCAGCGGGCGAGTTCCCAGATCGTGGCGAGTTCGTCGTCGGCAACGGCCACCTCGGCGAAGGTGTTCGCGGTGCGGGCCTCGGTGAACAGCACCTTTCGTCCGGCGTCGTCGAGGACATCGAGGGCCTGCGGTGCGCGGTCGGTCATGCTCATGGTTTCTCTCTTACTTCGGTTGCCGACCCTCGTCATCGCCGGCGGCGCGAGCAGCCACGTCAACCAGGAGCACCTGGCCCGGCTCGCCGAACAGATTCCCGACGCACGGCT